>CAVVKB010000001.1:0-16193 GCA_963748685.1 uncultured Pseudomonadota bacterium
TTTTTTTTTGCAGTGTCTCGTCGTTGCATATATAACAAATAGTGGTCGCTGCTTCACAACAAGGTGCTCGTATGGCTCGCGATGGTGGCAGGCGTCGCGTGGCGAGCAGGACGGCGTATGGCTGAAGGCGCAGCTGCCCACACGACGCACAATTTATTCCTGCTGCTGGCGATCTCGATGAGTGGTAGCCTGGCTGTCGAGCAGGATGACAACCGTAAAGCCGGCACGAAGCTAGAGTATTCGATGTAATCAAGACGATCGTCCTGCTGACGTGATCTTCGGATGCTGGCTCGTCGGCTGTCCACTTCCGACACGCATCCCGAGGAGACGCACGCGAGACCAACGAGGCAATCCATTCCAGGTCACAATGGTGGATATTCTAATCACAGCGTCCTGAGCGACGGCGAGAACCAGGCGACCAGGTCCAGAAGATTGATGCGCAACGACGACGGCGCATCCGTCCACCCCCTCCAGCATCGCATGACCTGGCACATTTAACATCCAGTTCATAACTCGACGTGCACGATGCGCTCACGCCGTAGCGCACGGCCCGTTCGCGGGCATCGATAAGGGCATAGCGCGTCGGCATCGACGAGCAGGTCACACGCACGCTGAAACTGGAACAAGACGTGATAGCCAAATCAGCAAAGAAGCCGACAAAGAGTGGCAGCTGGACGGGCCTGCCTCGGGCTGCCGCCTTGCAACAATTCCGGCTGATGTAGACGGTGATGATCGGTAAAAAACCAAGGGCGGCTGCTTCCCTCCCACGCCCACTCCGTGGACGGTGCGTCCACGTGCACTCACATCCCTCGCGTCACGGCACATTCGTGCTCCGCGCCGCCCTTCACGCCCAACCGCTCAGCTAGCCTGGTCGATCGCGCTTGCACGTTAACGGCTAAGCTCCAGAGCGGGTCAGAGGGCAAGGCGGTACCGTTCAAGAGTCGACGGCGGACGCCGGGGCCGGCTAAACCGTCGTCGCCGGCAAGTCGCCTCCGTCGCCGGCGTGGAGCAAGATGATCACCACTTCAAGGTCAAGCTCCGCTCATCAAGGCGATGTCAAGCCGCAGCACGAAGGTCGTTAACACGCCCGTGGAGCGAGCGTGAACTTCGCCAGCGAATACGGGATGACCGCTCTCCACTACGCCGCGCTTTCGCTCAAAGAAGGTGGAAATCCTACGCACTGGTCGACGCCGGTGCTGACCGAAAGCGGAAAATCGACCAAGAAGCATAATCTTTGGGCGGGAGCGGCGAAGGGCAAACGCCACTCGAGATGGCGCGCAGCAGGCGACTGCCCGAGAAGAAGGTCATCGCGTACCTCGAGAGCCTCGAAGCGAAGTAGGTTGCAACGACGCCCCACGTGACGAGGACGTTCCATACCAAGGCGCGCAATGCCACCGTCGTTCCGTTGCTTGTAGACGAACGCCGGCTCGACGCCGAGATCGCGCGCGAGGCTCTGCACCCACTTCGCGCGGCCGGCGTCGCGTCGCGCCGAGCACGAAGGGCTGCTCGCCCATGCGCTCGCGGATCTTCTGCGTGATGATGCGGCGCGCCGTAGACGTGGCGCGTGACGTGACGGTCGTCGAGAGTAGAACTCGATGCCGTCGGTGTGGAGGTCGAAGAGGACAATCGCGTGCCCGCCTCGGCGCCGGGATCGCCGAGAGGAGCCGCGCGCGCGTCTTCGCGATGACGACCTCGCCGGGCTTCACCGCGCGCTCCATCGTCGAGTAGCCGAAGTACGGCATCACGATCGAGAGCGAACGCGCGCCGCCGCGCGCGATGCGCGCAGCCGAGGTCGTAGACCTCGAGCCAGTCGGCGTCGGTCGGCGTGCCGCCGAGGAGCACGACGTCGCGCCCGCAGAGGTCGTCGGCAGGATGCGGAGGTAGCGCTCGCCGTCCGGGAAGGTCTTGCGAGTAGGACACGATAGCGGACCTTGGCTGAGGACCGGGGCAGCGGGGCAGTGGACGGGGCGAGGTAGCGCGACATTCCGCGCAAACGCGAGACGAGCGGGTCACGATTCGCACTCGATGCGACAGAGCTCGCCCCGGCGCGACGGATCGCGCGGGGCCGGGCTAGGGCTCAGGCGGCGGCCGGAGGGGCTCGTGGACGACGGAGGGCGCATACCAGCTTGGCAATCGATGCGGGGTCCGTGACGACCGCGCGTACCGTCATGCGGCCACCACAGTGGCCACATCATCGTCCTGCGACGTCGACGGTTCGGCGCAAGTGGTCGCCCAATCCAGACGAGAGTTCCCGGTTCGTTCGATGGTGAGCTGGCAGGTTTCAGTTTATCGACGCTGATTGCTGCTAATGGACGGTGCCCGCGAGCGTCACGGCTCGACGTGAGCGCGAGCGAGTCAATCCACGCGCTGCAAGAGAAGTGGAAACCTGTGCGCGCCGGCCATTCGTGACACCTCCGCCGCGATGGCCGGCGCATCAACGCCGGCAGCGGTCACGTAGAGAGGCTGCTTGCTCGTCCCTCGGAAGACGGCAATCGCAATCGTGTTGTCACGAAACGGCCGCTTCGCGATGCCAACAACAGGGAGTGTTAGCCCGAGGTGCTCGTAGAGGTGCGCTCCAAGCCCCGGTCGCCCCTCGGCAAGCCAGGTGTACCCGTCAATCACAATCAGCGACGGCTGGACGAGGCGACGGCGTCACGCAGCGTGGTGATAAGGTATCCCAGCTCGCGCCGGAAGAACTGGCCCGATTCGTACGGCCTTGACGCCGGGGCGTAGGTGGCGGTGCCCTCGCGCGTCGCGCGGGTATCACCCCAGTCGTCGAAACAGACGAACGCGGCGCATGTGACGGTCGCTCGGTAGTCTACGTCGAGCGCGACAATCATCGCCTGTACGGAGCGGCTGCGTCGGGAGCCTCGCGCAGGCTGCGCCACCTCGAAAGCGCGTGCTCCGCGTGGAGACGCACGCGCTCGTCTGGGTCCGCCAAGAGTCGGGCGAACATGCTTGCGTCGGCTGGCGGCGCGACGGTGCTGAGGGCAAAGGCAGCCTCCCTTCGCAGGCTGACGTTTTCCGAACCAGGCTCAAGGGACTTTCGGCCATCATTTCGCGAGAAGGCCTGGTGCGGCGGCGATCGCGAGGAAGCGCTGGGGGTCGGTCTCGCGAGAGAGCACGGCGGCGAGCGAGCGCTGAAACGAGACGCTTCCTTCCTCTTGCACGGCGAGCGCGAAAAGGTCCTCGAGCTGTATGTCAGCTGCCGCAAGAATCGGCTCGAAGCGCGAGTCATGCGCAAGGCCGAGGCGCCGGACCAGCAGAGTCTCAATCGACGACCGGGCCGCGGCCTTCACCCGCTCGCGCCGTCCGCGAAGCAGGCGCGAAGAAAGGGAGCCGAGCGAACCGAGAGGTCAGCGGCCTCCCGGAGCGCTTCGACCCGCCGTACCAATCCGGCTCGTACAAGTGCGCTGCGCCTACAGGGAGGAGCGATTCTTCCGACGGGGGCAGGGGCGGCCGTCCCAGCTCGGTGTCGAGCCAGCGTTCGTACCAGTGCAAGAATCCCGTCCCGGAAAGAAAGCGGCGTGCGTCGAGCGAGTCTCGAATCAGCCGTCCGTAGCTCGGACCTGCAACGACGAGCCCGAGGTATCCAACGTCCTCGGGTGGGTCGGGCCCTGTGATCGGCAATACTCCACGAAACGCGTGCTTGTCCTGTCACCAGAATCTCCCAATAGTCGGAGTTCTCAATCAGGGGACACGAAGCGCCCAGAACCTCATCGGCTCCGCCGAATGCGTCCTCAACGGAAAGCAGGACCTCCCTCAGTACCCCCCAGTCGGGCGCCGGTCCGCCATCGGCGATGGTCACCAAGAACGCGCGATAGTCGGCCGGTAGCCGGACGTTGTGCTGTCGCTCCAAGGTCTCGATGCGCTCGACGCCAGCCAGCCTGTCCGCGGTGGAAAGCGCTTGGGCTTCGCCGCGCTAAGCTCCTGGAGCTTCCGGGCGATGAACGAGAGGGGGTCGCGGATCGTCCATCTCAGCTCACTCGCGGAATCCTAGCGCTCGTGAACGGGGTGTTGGCGACTGAAAAGCTCGCGCAGCCCTGCAGCTGGCAATCTCTCAATCACTTAGACCGGGCATCGACGGTCCGGTCTATCGGCCGCGTGAAGCCGCACTGTGGGAACCATGTTCACCACGACGACTCCCGACTGTAAGGCGTGGCTCCGCAGAATTGGCCACGAGGACACCGCCGGAGAGTCGGACAAGAGAGCGGACCTTGGCTCGAGCTGCGGAAGGAACTCTTCGAGTACATCGAGGTTTTCTACAGCGCCTGCACTCGTATCTCGACTACAAGACCCCCGCCGAGGTCGAAGCGAACATCGCCGAAGCGGCCTAACCGCGTGTCAATGGGACCGGGGGAACTCCAGTGTGCCGAGGCCAGGCTATTTGCAGCCGCACTTGTAGCCAGTGAGTGTGCAGCCGTCCGACTTCTTGGGCGGGGGCTCGGTGCAGCCGGCAGCGTGATTCTCTTATCAACTGTTTTATACTTGTAACAAAAAACTAACAGGGTTGATTTTTGAGGATTTTGTAAATAATTCCAGAAAGGATTTCTTTCTACATCTTCTTTCCGAATCTCCCTCGGATTTTCCTAACAGATTTTTTATGTCTTGTGCTTCTTTAACGATAACCACCTGGTAATTGGACATCATCGGGTAACGCTTTGCGGTGCTGACCACACTTAAGGTATCACAGTCACGGCCGTAAATTACAGTCTGATTAAATTCTTTTTCCATGTCATCAAGCACATTCTTCTCAATAAAATCAGAAACGGCATCAATATAATAAGGCTCATCTCCGTGCAAAAAATAGATGGGACGAAAGCTTTTGTTTTTTAAATCTCTTATTATTTCTTCAAAAGTCATCAGAACTAAATGCTGAAAGTTTAATTCAAAACTTCAAATGCTTTACTGTAAGTCCATGATTAATCAACTCCTTTAAAGAATCTACACCGATTTTCAAATGCTGCTCCACAAATTTTTTTGTTATAAGGTGCCATCGCTGACTTCTGTTTTCACACCTGAAGAAATCATTGGCTGGTCGGAAATAAGAAGCAATGCACCTGTCGGAATTTCATTTACAAATCCAGTTGTCAATCCGGAGATGGTCGACATCGTCCTTCGCAAGGGCAAGCCGCTCAACGAGAATTACACCATCGCCGCCGCACTGGCGGCACAACTGCCTCGATCGCGTCTACGCCGTCGACGACCACACCGCCGACACGGGCTCGACAACAACAGTCCCGAAGGGAAGGCCTACGGCAATGCCGTTCAGGCCGCCTGGAATTCAAGCCGGCCCCCAGCCGCGATGAAGATGACCGGCTCGAACAGAACCTTCATTCCGGCGCTGACGTGCTCGCGCTCTACCGCCTGCTGAACAAACCCAAAGTCAGCGCGAGACCGTCGCGTCCGATATGGGCCGCACTGTCTCTTACCCCATCGATCAACTATACGGTCGCCGATATGTCGCATGGTGGGAGACCCGGAATCTCCGCATCGCCGCCAACATCCGGTCAACGCTCCAGAAGGATCCGCAGGCGCGAATCCTCTCGATCATCGGCGCCACCCACAAGGGCTATCTCGACGCCTATCTGAATATGATGCAGGACATTCGGCTCGTCGATCCGGAGCAAATTCTGAGCTGATCCGTCGCGGGGTGCAAATTGCACCGCGCGCGCCTATTAGGGGCGTATGACTGAGTACATCACCGTCTCCGCCGACGATCGGGTCGAAGCCCGCAACGGCGTCATCAAGCTCCACGGGCCCGAGGGGTTCGCCGGCATGCGCCGCGCCGGCCGCCTCGCCGCCGAAATCCTCGACGCGCTGGCGCCGCATGTCGTCCCCGGCGTGACCACGCAGGAACTCGACGACATCGTCTATCGCATGACGATGGACGCCGGCGCGCTGCCGGCGACGCTCGGCTATCGCGGCTACACCAAAAGCTGCTGCATCTCGATCAACCATGTCGTCTGCCACGGCATCCCGAGCGACAAGGCGCTCAAGGACGGCGACATCATCAACATCGACGTCACCCCGATCCTCGACGGCTGGCATGGCGACTCGAGCCGCATGTACCTCGTCGGCGACGTCCCGCTGAAGGCGCGCAAGCTCGTCGATGTCACCTACGAATGCCTGATGCTCGGCCTCGAGCAGGCGAAGCCCGGCAATACCTCGGCGACATCGCCAACGCCATCCAGCGCCATGCCGAGGCGCAGCGCTACAGCGTCGTCCGCGATTTCTGCGGCCACGGCGTCGGCCGCGTGTT
The DNA here is from genome assembly GCA_963748685.1 of uncultured Pseudomonadota bacterium. GTDB lineage: Bacteria > Pseudomonadota > Alphaproteobacteria > Sphingomonadales > Sphingomonadaceae > Sphingomicrobium. The sequence continues at coordinate 6,263 of CAVVKB010000001.1, forward strand.
CCACGACAGCCCCGAGGTCGTCCATGCCGGCCGCCCCGGCACCGGCCCCGAGCTCAAGCCGGGCATGATCTTCACCGTCGAGCCGATGATCAACATCGGCCGTCCCGACGTGAAAGTGCTCGACGACGGCTGGACCGCCGTCACCCGCGACCGCTCGCTGTCCGCGCAGTTCGAGCATTCGATCGGCATCACCGACACCGGCTGCGAGATTTTTACGAAGAGCCCGGCGGGCCGCGACAAGCCGCCATACGCCTAACTTCCTCGCGACGGCCTGGCTGGCAAGGAACGAATCGTTGGTGTGAATTTCCTTGGCGCCGAACCGTTTACCGCACTTATTGACAGCTCTGTAAGCAAATGAGAGTCTGATTACCTACCGATGAGCATCTTCCGCCACCCTGTCGCGATCGAACCCGCCGACATCGACCACATGGGTCATGTCAACAATGCCGTGTACCTGAAGTGGGTGCAGGAGGCAGTCGTCGACTATTGGAGCAGCGTGGCCCCGCCGGACGCGGTCGCCAAGCACCTGTGGGTCGCGCTCAAGCATGAGATCACCTACCTCCGCCCGACTTTCCTTCAGGACAATGTCGTCGCCGAGGTGATCGCCGAAAGGGTCGAGGGCGCCCGGGCGATGTTCACCACCGTCGTCCGCCGCGGCGAGGAAGTCCTGAGCGAAATCAAGAGCAGCTGGTGCTGCCTCGACGCGTCGAGCCTGCGACCGGCGCGGCTGGCTCGGGACATCGTCGCGCGGTTTCTCCGCCTTCAGCTTAATTCCGCGTCCCAGCGCGCCGTCAGCACCCTCGCCGCGTCGACGTCGGGCGGGAAGTCGACCTCGCCCCATTCTTCGCCCTCGATGTCGAAAGTCCACACATCGCCATTTTGTGCGAGGTGGTGGATCACCCGCAGATACCAGATGGTCGTGCCTTCGCTCGTCCGCATGGCCCGCTCGATCGCGTCGCGGAACTGCTCGGCGCCCCCGCGCGGAAGGCCAGCAGGCCGATCGATTCGGCGTTCACGCCCTCGCTGATCCGCTTGCCGATCGCCCGCAGCCGGCCGTCGTCGCTCGGCGATCACCTTCATGTCGTCGTCGTCATAAGCCGGCTTGCGGTCGATGGTGACGCAGATGCCCGCTGCGGTCGTTCGCCACGACCCTCTTCATCAGCGCTTGCGAAACCAGCGTGTCGCCGTTCCACACCAGGCAGTCGCCGGTCAGCTCCTCGCGCGCCATGTACAGCGAGCCGGTATTGTCGGCGACCTTGTAGAAGGGGTTGAAGATCGGTCCGCACCTTCGGCCCGCCGCTCGCGCCGCGCGATCGCCTCCTCGACCAGGTCGTCATGGAAACCGGTGACCACCACCGCTTCCTCGACTCCATTGGCCTCGAGCGTATCGAGCTGGCGGTCGAGCAGGCGTGCGGCCGTTGAAGTCGATCAGGCATTTCGGCCGTTCGTCGACCAGATGGCCAAGTCGCGAGCCCTGCCCGGCGGAAAGAATGATGGCTTTCATGTTGGGCGCGCCCCTGCCTTCCAAATGCGGCGGCGATTGGGCATTAGCGTCCTAGCCGCTCGGCTGGAGGCTTCCGCGTGAAGAAGATCGAAGCGATCATCAAGCCCTTCAAGCTCGACGACGTGAAGGATGCGCTGCACGAGGTCGGGGTGTCGGGAATCACCGTGACCGAGGTCAAGGGCTTCGGCCGCCAGAAGGGCCACACCGAGCTCTATCGCGGCGCCGAATATGTGATCGACTTCCTGCCCAAGGTGAAGATCGAGGTGGTGGTCGAGGACAGCCTTGCGGACAATGTCGTCGAGGCGATCGAGAATGCCGCGCGGACCGGCCGCATCGGCGACGGCAAGATTTTCGTCATCGACGTCGAGCAGGCGATCCGAATCCGCACCGGGGATCGAGGGCCAGATGCCGTTTGAGGGAAAAATGGACGAGCGCCTCGCCTCGATGGCGCCCGAGGAGCTGCGATCGGCGATGCGCAGCCTCGGTTACCGCACCCAGAACGACCTCGCCCAGGCGATCGGCGTGTCGCGTTCGGCGGTCAGCCTGTGGCTCGAGGGCAAGGTCGGCGTTCCCCGCCCCATCGCCATGCTGCTGCGGATGCTCGTAAACGCGCAGCGCCGGGTTTACTGAGCCGGACGTTGCGCGCGGGCCTGCTGGCGCTCGGCAGCGGTGAGTGTGCCGTCGTGATTGAGGTCCATCTCGTCGAAATGCGCCAGCGAGGGCTTGCTCGAACTGCGGCTTCGTTACTTCCCCAAGGCCGGTGAACCGGTGCTCGAGGAAGCGCAACGTATGTCCGCCAATTCCGGCGCGACGTCTCGCCCGGTAGCCGCGCGCAGCCGGAGCAATTTTCTGCCGAGAGCCCGCGCTTCACCGCGAGTGACGTAGCCATCGTGATTGAGGTCGAAACGATCTGGAACAGCTCATCCGCGCGATTGCGGGTCTGCTCGCGCGTGAGTTCGGGCAGCTGTTGCCCGAGATTCGCGCACTCCACGGCGCGGCTGGGTCGCACCGGCCGCTGTGCTGAGTGCGGCGGCCGCGATGAACATCTTCATGGCGATTCGCGCCCTGAACTCGGCCGACACGCGTTTGCGCCGACTGCTCGTTCCCTGTCGTCGCACTCTTGCAGCATTGGCCGTGAACTCGCGCCTTCGGCGGAATTACAATCGCGCAATGCCGGGAGCGCTTGCGTCACCCGCGCACTGCCCGCAATGAGGCCCGACGATGCTTCCCCTCGACGATCAGCAACAAGCGGCCCGCGACTGGTTCGAATCCCTGCGCGACCGCATTTGCGCCGCCTTCGAGGAAATCGAGCGCGAGGCCGGTTCCGGTGCATCCTTCGCCTACACGCCATGGGATCGCACCGATGCGAGCGGCGATCCAGGCGGCGGGGGCGTGCGCGGCCAGATGACGGGCAAGGTGTTCGAGAAGGTCGGGGTAAACGTCTCGACGGTGGGCGGAGCCTTCAGCCCCGAATTCGCCAAGGGCATCCCCGGCGCCGAGGAAGACCCGCGCTTCTTCGCCACCGGGATCAGCCTCGTCGCGCACATGGCCAATCCGCACGTGCCGGCGGTGCACATGAACACGCGCTTCCTGACGACGACCAGGCGCTGGTTCGGCGGCGGCGCCGACCTCAATCCGGCGATCCCGTACGACGAGGATACCGAGGCCTTCCACGCGCGCCTTCGCGCCGCCTGCGCGGCCCACGACCCGACCTTCTATCCGCGCTTTTCGAAGTGGGCCGACGAATATTTCTGGCTTCCCCACCGCGGCGTCGCGCGCGGCGTCGGCGGCATTTTCTACGACCGCCTCGAAGATCATTTCGACGAGCATTTCGCCTTCACCCGCGACGTCGGCGAAGCTTTCCTGGACATCTTCCCGATGCTCGTGAGGAAGCGGATGAACACGCCCTTCAGCGAGGAGGATGTCGATCGCCTACTCACCTTCCGGGGCCGCTACGTCGAGTTCAACCTGCTCTACGACCGCGGCACTTTGTTCGGGCTCAAGACCGGCGGCAACATCGACGCCATCCTGATGAGCCTGCCGCCGCTGGCGAAATGGACGTGAGTTATGACCCGCTCGCCGCCAATGAGCTGGCGGCGGTCGTCACTTTCCTTGAAATGACGGAGCGGCCGGCAATCACGGTTCCTTGCTCGGACCTGCGCCTGCAGAGGATCGAGTGGCCCTCGCCCGACGCCTACCGCGGCCTCTTTCAACTCGTCGGCGCTCCGTGGCTGTGGTTCTCGCGCCTCATCATGGATGATGTTAAGCTGGCGCAGGTCATCCAGCGACGCGAGCATCGAGCTGTTTGCCGTCGAAGACGCCGACGGCCGCAAGGTCGGCATGCTGGAACTCGATTTTCGAGAACCAGGCCAATGCGAACTGGCCTTCGTCGGTCTGATCGCGGCTTTGTCAGGCCGGGGCCACGGCCGCTGGCTGCTCGCCGAAGCGGTAAGCCGCGCCTGGCGCGAGGGAATCGATCGAGTCCATGTCCATACCTGCTCGCTCGATCATCCGGCTGCGTTGTCGGCCTATCGCCGCGCCGGCTTCACCCCTTGCAAACGCGCGATCGAGCGCTTCCCCGATCCTCGTTCGCTCGGCATCCTGCCGACAGATTGCGCCCCTCAGGTGCCGCTGCTGGGCACGCTCGCGTGAGCGTCCCGGCCGGCTAGCTGCACGTAAATCCTCGCCAGCATCACCGCCGTCGTGACCGTGAAGAGCGCCTGGATGAGGCCGAGAATCAGGCCGAGGATCAGCGCCGAGAAACTTCCCGGATTGGGTTGCCCGAATAGCAGGACGACGACACTGCCGGCGCCGTACTGACCGGCGAACGCAAGCAGCGCGATGCCGAAGAACACGACGATCAGAAAGGCGAGAAGCCGCAGATATTGGCTCCGTCCCAATTGCCAGCTTCTGGCGATGAGCCGAAGGGGGTTGCCGGTCTCGACCGCCGCGAGCGGGAAGATGAGCTGAAAGATCGCGAACAGCAGGGCGGTCGCAATCACGAGGACCAAAAGAAGCGAGGGCGACGGCGTCTGACCGGCCGAGGGAAGCGCCATCAGCCCGGCCGCGCCCAATATCATGACCACCACGATGGTGATCAGCACCAGCCCCACGATGAGCATGATCAGGACCGCGAAGACAGGCGCGAGGCGCACGAAACCCTGGGCGATGGCGTCCCGGACGGTAACCGGGGGACCGATGGCCAACCGGTTGACGGCGATCTGTGCGACGAAGCCAAGCAAGGCCGCCGCAATGTAAACCAGGCGCCCGAGGAAGCTCGCGTCATTCCCCATCGGGATCCCGACGACCGCGAGCAGAAGCTGTGGCAGGACGATCAGAGCGAGCGCGACCGCTGCCAACAGGCCGCCTTCCCTGACGAGGATCGCAGCGGTTTCCTCCCACGCCCTCGAAAGTGACAACCGACCCATAGAATCCCTCCGTTTCGCCTTGTTAGCGGACAGCGCTTCAACTGCGCAACGCTTGCCCTTGCGCTCCGCGCTCGCCATTTCCTTGTTCGAGTGAACCACATCCCACCCGGCATCGAATGGAAAGTCAGCCACGCGCCGATCGGCTATGACGACGCGCTGCGCTTCATGGAGCAGCGCGTCGCGGCGATCCGCGCCGGCACGGGTCCCGAGTGCATCTGGCTGCTCGAACATCCTCCGCTGTTTACCGCCGGCACCAGCGCCGATCCCGCCGAGCTGCTCAACCCGCTGGATTTGCCGGTCTACGATGCCGGCCGCGGCGGCCGCTACACCTACCACGGCCCGGGCCAGCGGGTCGGCTACGTGATGCTCGACCTCGACAAGCGCGGGAAGGACATCCGCTGCTTCGTTCACGCGCTGGAGGGCTGGATGATCGAGACACTGGTCAATTCGGGGTCGCCGCCCATCGCGCACCAGGGCGGATCGGAATCTGGGTCGGTGAAGGTGCGGATGAGGCCAAGATCGGCGCTCTCGGAGTCCGCGTGAAACGCTGGGTCACCCTGCACGGTTTCTCGCTCAACGTCGCGCCCGACCTTGCGCATTTCAACGGGATCGTGCCGTGCGGGATTGCCGAATTTGGAGTCACCAGCCTGGCGCAGATTGGGAAACAAACGGCGCTGACAAGGGTTGATGACGCCTTGAAGGCGAGTTTTCCGTCATTTCTCAACGCTTTGTGTAAGGCGTGTAAAAAGTCTTGATGGAGCGTCCCCCTTCAGACTATTGTCCGCGCGATTTGCGGGACGGGGAACCGCTCTCAGATCGCAATAAATAGGGAGTCTTGAATGCGTGCTCTTATCCTGGTCGCCGGTGCGGCCCTGGCGGTTGCGGCTTGCAGCAGCAACGATAACGCCAACAACACCATGAACGTCGACGAGAATATGATGACGACGGACATGAACACGACGACGACGACGACGGACATGAACGCCACCGACATGAACGCTACGGACATGAACGGCATGGACATGAACGCGACGACGACGACCAATACGACGACGACGACCACCAACAACGCGATGTAATCGTCGTCGACGCCTCCTTCGGGAGGCGTTGGCTTTTTAAGGGGCTGCCGGTTATGCCGGCAGCCTCTTTTTTTGGCCGCTGACCAACGGAGTTTCCCGATGCGTTTCACGCTTCTCCTGTCCGCCTTGGTGCTGCTTTCGGCGTGCGGAAAGAACGACCAGGCCAACACCGTTCAGAACGCCGGCGACGACCTGACCGCGCAGGACATCGTGTCTAACGACGTGACCGCCATCGACGCGGTCACCGGTGACGCTGCCAACATGGCGGCCGACGTCGACGTCAATTACGGCGGGGTCGAGGACAATGGCGCGGCGCCGGCTAGCGGCGAATCGCCAGCCAAATCGACCGGCGCGACGCGTCCTGAGGCCAAACCCTCCACCACCGATCGCGGCGAGTCCTCGAATTCGACCGCCAATAGCGCGTCGAACGCCGAGTAACTCAGGGCAGGCCGACGACTTTATGCGCCTGCAGAGTCAGCCGCCATTGCGGCCGCTCCATCACCAGGCCAATCGCCGCGGCCAACGCCTGGTCGCGTTCCCCACAGTCCACCGGCTGGACGAGGAAATGATCGAAGCTCCAGCGCTCGAGTTCGGCGGGATCGATGCCCTGCTGCGGCCACACGAGTTTCAGCTCGTTGCCCTCGCGCTGAACCACCTCGGTACCCGCCTTGGGACTGACGCATAGCCAGTCCAGGCCCGCTACCGCCGGCAGCGTCCCGTTCGTTTCCACCGCGACTCGGAAATCGCGCCGATGAAGCGCTTCGACCAGGCTGCCATCAAGCTGAAGCATCGGCTCGCCGCCCGTGATCACCACCAGCCGCTCGCTCCCTCCGGTCGCCCCACAGCAGTTCGACATGATCGGCCAGCAACTCCGCGCTGGAAAACTTGCCGCCGCCCTCGCCGTCGGTGCCGACGAAGTCCGTGTCGCAGAAACCGCATTGAGCGGTGGCGCGATCCTGCTCGCGCCCGGACCACAGGTTGCAGCCGGCGAAGCGCAGGAACACCGCGCGGCTCCCCGCCTGCACGCCCTCGCCCTGCAGCGTCAGGAAGCATTCCTTGAGGGCGTAGCTCACGCGTAGCTCGTCGGATCGGACAATCCGGCCTCGGCAAAGCCCCTGGCGCGAAGGCGGCACGCGTCGCACCGTCCGCAATGCCGGCCGTCGCCTTCCGGATCGTAGCAGCTGTGGCTCATCGCCGCGTCGAGACCGAGCCGGTCGGCTTCCCGTGCAATGTCCGCCTTCGTTAGATGCTGCAGCGGCGCATGGATCGTGAAGCGATCGCCTTCGACTCCCGCCTTGGTCGCCAGGTTCGAGAGATCTCGAAACCGTCGATGAACTCGGGCCGGCAGTCCGGATAGCCAGAATAATCGAGCGCGTTGACTCCAATGAACAGGTCACGCGCGTCGCTGGCCTCCGCCAGCCCCAGCGCAAGGCTCAGGAAAATCATGTTGCGCGCGGGAACGTAGGTGACCGGAATGCCCCGTTGCTCCAGTGCCCACGCCGTCCTTCGGAACCTCGATATCGCTGGTCAGCGCCGATCCGCCGAACGCCCGCAAGTCGAGTGGAAGGACGACATGCCGGTCGGCCAGCTGCGCGGCGATCCTCGCGCGCCGCTTCCAGCTCGATCCGATGGCGCTGATTGTAATCGACGGTCAGCGCCACGACCCCAAAGCCCTGTTCGCGGGCAAGGGCCGCACAGACCATGGAATCGAGCCCGCCGGAGAGGAGGACGACGGCCTGCTTCACAGTTTGATCCCGAGCCTCGGCGCTGCCCAGAACCACGCGGCGTACAGGGCCAGGGTCCCGAGGATGCAAATCGCGAGGCTCGGCCAGAATCCGACATGCGCGCGAAGCAACGCCGGCAGCACGAGAAACAAGGGAACCGACGGCAGGAAGAACCAGAAGGTACTGACCGACAACTCCGCGACCTTCCCCGAGTCCCCGCTGCTATCCCGATAGAGCCAGACCATTGCCAGCAGCGAGGTCAGCGGCAGCGATGCGACCAGCCCGCCCCAAGTGGGATAACGGCGCGCGATCTCCGACACGGCGGCGACGATGGCGCCCGACAAGAGGGCCTTGATGACGAGGTAAACCACGGCGCGCCCTTAGGACGCTGGCCCACGACAAGCAAAGAGTGGACAAAAGAAGGGCCGCCCGTCGCGAAACAGGCGGCCCCAGTGATCGGGCATCGCTGCCCGATTGGGAGGAAAGCGTGCCGAATCCGGCACAACCCCGGCTTACACTGGAATGGCTAAACCGGGCCTTAATGACGCGAGGCGGGGAACCGTTTTCGGACAATCGCCGATGCGCCGCGCCTGCAGCACATAATTGAACGGCAGCCCGTCGGAGATGCCTTGCGTGCCGATCCTTAGCGACCGCGGCGTGATCACCTGGATATCGCTGTGCCCGAAGCCCGCGCCGGCGCAGCTATATTCGATCGAAGCCGCGCTGCCAGCATTCTTCAGCACCCGCGCGGTGCACGGCCTCGCCCGATGTTCGAACCGGGCGAGCGCCATGATATCGGCCACGCATTGACGAACCGGCGCTGCTCGCACCCGGCGTGCCGCTGATTTCCCACAGGCCCGGCTGGGCCTCGCCAAGCGTCGGCAAGCGGCTGCGCGCCGATCAGCACGACCGCCGCCGCCAGCGCATGCCGATGGGCAGAAATAGAGTCGCCTTGCCGACCATGAGTCGCCCTTACCACAGGCCGGTTAACAGGCGTGAATGACAAACGGCGGTCACTTTCCCGTCAGGTCAGTTCGGCCGGCTCGATCGCGAAGCTCGACGAGCAGAATGCGCAATCCACGGTGATCATGCCGTCCTCGCCGACCATCGCGTCGCGCTCGTCGGCCGGAAAGCGGGCGATCACCGAGCGGACATAATCGGGGTCGCAGCGGCACCCCCGGCGAAGCGGGATCGCGGCGAGCGTGCGCACTTCATCCTCTTCGTGGAACAGGCGCCAGATCAGGTGTCGAGCGGCAGCGCCGAGTCGGTCAGCTCTTCGGCCTTCGCCGATCCGCCAAGGATCGCGATATGCGGCCAGTCGGGATGGTCGAGCCGCGTGTGCAGCCGCTCGCGCCCCTCCTCGCCCTCCGGCAAATGCTGGAGCAGCAGACCGCCCGCAGTCCAACGCTCGCCCCGTTTGTCCGCCGCCAACCGGACCAGGCTCGGGATCTGCTCCGATTGCGCGAAATAGCTCTGCGCCGCTTCCCCAAGGTTCCTGCCCTCCAGCGGCACGATGCCCTGATAGCGCTCGTCCGCTGCCGGCTGATCGAAGGTGATCGCCAGATAGCCTTCGCCGAACAGCTCCTTCAGGCCCGGCGCGTCGGATGCCTGCGCCGCGCGGTCGGCATCGTGGCGGACATAGCCGCGCAGCTCGCCGCCGAGATAATCGCACACCATCAGGTCGACTATCCCGCCCTTGGTCTGCGCCTGCAGCGTCAGCTGCCCTTGCGGCTCCTTGAGCAGCGACCCCAGCAGCGCGGTCAGCGTCAGCGCCTCGGCCAGCAGCTTCTCGATCACCGGCGGATAGCCGTGGTTGGCGAGGATCGTATCGATCACCGGCCCCAGCCGCGCGATCCGCCCCCGCGCATGACGCGAAGGAATGGCGACGCCGAGCGCGACGTCCGTGGTGAGCTCAGTTGCCGGCATGGGCGAAAGATAGGAATGGGAGCACAATGCGCAACCTGCAGTCCACTAACCCTCGTTCGTCCTGAGCCAGGTCGAAGGGCGTTCACGCGGCGGCCGTGCAAGACTCAGATCTGCATCGACCTCGTTCCCGCGACCTTCGACTTCGCTCAGGACGAACGGAAGTGCGCCATGGCCCGCTCCGAGGGACTCGAACCCCCAACCTCCGGGTTCGAAGCCCGGCGCTCTATCCGGTTGAGCTAGGAGCGGTCATTACGGCCCATCGGACGGTTA
>CAVVKB010000002.1:0-47109 GCA_963748685.1 uncultured Pseudomonadota bacterium
TGTAGCCGCTGGTCCGCCTGGTCGATGGCTCGCAGAAGCTCGTTGAAGAGGAAGGCGCTTCTTCGACGGGCCACGCCCCGGTGGAGAGGTGGGGAGCCCGGCAAGGCCGCCGTCCCACCACGTCAGCAGGCCGACAGCCACAATTCGATCCTGCATGTCATGCTCCGCAGCCTAATATGAGTTTAGAAACGCTCCTAAGCACCTCAAGTGCCTAGCGTTTCGCCCTCTGAAACCGTTTTCGGCTTGAAGCGGATCAAACGGAATCTCGCAAGCGACATCAGAAGCAGAGCCGGAGCCGCCATATCAATGCCCAATGCCGTGCCCGAATGGCAACATCTTGCGATTTACGCGGTCGGCGCGGCCCTCATCGTAGTGCTGCTCTTCAGCGCGTCCCAGTCGTCGGCAGGGTCGTCCGCTTCGCCTTCTCGCTGGGCCTGCTCGCCTTCCTCTTCTTCATCCTTCTCCGGCAAGGCCCTCAACCGGAACTCTCAAGACTGACCGGCAAGCTGGGCCTGGACAACCAACGCGTCGCCGGAAAGGAGTTGCGCGTCTACGGATGTCCGGCGATGGCCATTTCTGTGGTCCTCGCGTCGATAAACAAGAATCAAAAAGCGGATGCTGATCGACAGCGGCGCGACGGTCACCGCGCTTTCGGGAGGGAGAGGGCGAAACGAGCTAGGGATCGACGTCGGCGCTGGCAGTTACACCTGTCGTGCTTCGGACCGCCAACGGTGCCGCCGCGGCGCAGACCGGCGAAATCGACCAGCTCGGATGGGCAACATCGTCGCTCGGAACCTGCGGATCGTCACCGCGCCGGGCCTCGGCGAACTCGATGTGCTGGGCATGAACTTCCTCTCGAAGCTCGAATTCCTGGCGCGTCGAAGGACGAACCCTGATACTGGTGCCGCATCATCCCCAATCCGAACCGGTCCGGGCGGCCGGCTGATTTTGGGGATCAAACGTCTCCGCTTCCTGACCGGAGGAACCCATGCGCCTTAACTATGCAATCAAATTTGTCATGCGACATGGGTCGCCGCCATCGCTTTTCTACCGCGACACGCTCGGTTTGGACCTCGTCTTTCAATCCCCCTATTGGAGCGGCTCGACACGGCGAGACCAAGCTCCTTGCATCCTCCTCAGAGGGAGGAATCCCGGCGCGGGTTAGCGTCCAGCTCGGCCTCGGCACGGCGGATATCGACAATTTCCATGCCGCCGGCCAGGCCGAGGGCCTGATCTTCACCAGCCCGCCGAGCGACATGCACGGCACGCGCATCGCCCGCTTCCGTGACCCCGACGGTGCCGAGACTCGGTGAGCGGCATCTAAGGTTCCCCTCCGCGCCGCCATCCCCAAAGTCGCCCGCGATGCATTTTCTCGAGCAGGCCAAGATCTTCATTCGTTCGGGCGCGGGCGGCCCCGGCGCCGTCAGCTTCCGGCGCGAAAAGTATATCGAATACGGCGGCCCGGACGGGGGCGCCGGCGGGAAAGGCGGCGACATTGTGTTCGAGGCAGTGGCGGGCCTCAACACGCTGATCGACTTTCGCTACACCCAGCACTTCCGCGCGCCGCGCGGCAAAGGCGGCGCCGGTTCGAACCGCACCGGCGCCGGTGGCGACGATCTCGTCGTCAAAGTGCCGATCGGCACTCAAATCCTCGCTGACGACGAGAACCGCACCTTGCTCGCCGACCTGACGAAAGAAGGCCAGCGGCTCACCTTCCTGGAGGGCGGCATGGGCGGTCGCGGCAACGCCAGTTACAAGACCTCGACCAATCGGGCGCCGCGCCAGCACCAGACCGGCATCGCGGGCGAGGAGATGTGGGTCTGGCTGAGGCTCAAGCTGCTCGCCGACGTCGGCCTCGTCGGACTTCCCAATGCCGGCAAGTCGACGTTCCTGAATTCGGTCAGCAATGCCGCGGCGAAAGTCGGCGATTATCCGTTTACGACGTTGCGACCGCAGCTGGGAGTGGTTCGGCACAAGGGACGCGAATTCGTCGTCGCCGACATTCCTGGCTTGATCGAAGGCGCGGCGGAGGGCGCCGGAATCGGCGACCGTTTCCTCGGCCATGTCGAGCGGACGCGCGTGCTGCTCCATCTCGTTGACGGCTCGTCGAAACATCCGGTCGACGATTGGCGGGTCGTCCGCGATGAGCTCGACAGCTACGGTGCCGGCCTGCAGGAGAAGCAGGAGCTGATCGGGCTGACCAAGGCCGACCTGCTCGACGACAAGGCTCGTTCGAAAGCGGTCAAGGCGCTCGAAAAAGCGAGCGGGGCTCGGGTCTTTGTAATCAGCGCGCCTCTCGAGGAAGGGCTCGAACCGCTGCTCGACGCCATCATCGAGCGGCTGGCACAGTCTCTCGAAGAGCCAAGTGTTGCCCCGGAACGCGATGAGAGGTCGTGGTCGCCCCTATGATGCTTGCGGTCACCGGCGGTACCGGCTTCGTCGGATCGCACCTGATCGAGGTCGCGCTGGCATCGGGCCATCGGATGAAGGCACTGACCCGGCGCCCGCAGCCAGATCGCGATGGCGTCGAATGGGTCGAAGGCGACTTGTCCAGCCGGGATTCCCTCGAGCGATTGGTGAACGATGCCGATGCCGTGATCCATATCGCCGGCACGATCAGCGCCTCAAAGGCGGCGGCGTTTCAGCAGGGCAACGTCGATGGCACGCTCGCGATGCTGGCAGCCGCGACAGCCGGCGGCGTGCACCGCTTTGTCCATGTATCGTCGCTGGCCGCGCGGGAACCGAAGCTGTCGCTCTATGGCGCGTCGAAGGCGAAAGCGGAGGCGCTGGTGCACAGCTCGGGCCTCGATTGGGCAATCGTCCGCCCGCCAGCGGTTTATGGACCCGGCGACCGCGAGACGCTCGAACTATTCAGGATGGCCAAGCTGGGCCTGATGCTGATGCCGCCCAAGGGCCGCGTTTCCATCATCCATGCCGATGATCTTGCCCGACTGCTCCTCGCACTTGCCGAACCCGGGGCGCCATCGAATATCCTCATCGAGCCGGACGACGGCAAGCGCGGCGGCTGGACTCGCCGCGACTTCGCCCGATCGCTCGCTTCGGCTGTCGGCACCAAAGCCGCCGTGATTTCATCCCCCGGTGTGCTTCTTCGCATCGCGGCGCGCGCGGACCAGCTTTTCCGCGGCGAGAAAGCCAAGCTCACCGTCGACCGCGCGGCCTATTTCTCCCACCGCAATTGGGTGGTGGAACCAAAAAGAGCACCCCCGCCGGAGCTCTGGCAGCCCCGCGTCAAAACCGACGAAGGCCTCAAGGAGACCGCCGCCTGGTACCGTTCCCAGCGCTGGTTGTAGGGCCCTCATCATGTTTCATCCGGAACGCTGCTGCCCGTCATCGGTTGAAATGGCGCAGGAAGCAGGCCCAATGGCCTCACCGGGCTTCAACAAATGACTGAAAATTTCAACAGCTTCTTTCAGGCGGGCTTTGAATGCTCGTCCCACCGCCGGCGGGATGGCGTGCGGCTCGATCTGATCCGAGCCACCGGCCACGACAAGCATGTCGAGCAGGACTACCGGCAATGCCGCGACCTCGGCTTCGGCACGCTGCGCGATGGGCTTCGCTGGCATCTGATCGAGAAGGTACCGGGGAAATATGATTGGTCGAGCTGGATGCCGGCGCTTGAGGCGGCCGAGCGGCTGGACCTGCAGATCATCTGGGATCTGTTTCACTATGGCTGTCCTGACCACATCGACCAGGCCGGGACCGATTTCCCCGATCGGTTCGGCGATTTCGCGCTCGCGGCGCTCGACGCTCGCCGCTCCGTGACCGATGCGGCGCCCGGCGGTCTGTCCGCTCAATGAAATTTCCTTCCTCTCTTGGGCAGTCGAGGAAGAATATTTTCCGGGCACAGCCTCGACGGAGACCGGTGGCTTCAAAGCGCAACTGGTCAAGGCAGCAATCAAGTCCGCGAGCGCCATCCGCAGCGAATGGCCGAGCGCGACGGTCTGCTGGGCGGAGCCGCTCGTGCATATTGCGCCGCGCGACGATCGGCGGATCGAGAAACGAGCTGCCGAGAGCGTGCGGCAGGGCCAGTTCGAGGCATATGACTGGATCATCGGCCGATCGCGACCGGAGCTCGGCGGGAACCCTTCGCTGGTCGACGTGATCGGCCTCAATTATTACCCGCACAATCAATGGTATCGCCAGGGCCCAACCATTCCGATGGGGCATCACGAATATCGGCCGCTCGCCGATATGCTGGTCGAAGTTGCCGAGCGCTACCAAAAGCCCGTCTTTCTCTCGGAAACCGGCGCGGAGGGCTCAGCCCGGGCGTCCTGGTTCCACTACGTGGGCAACAAGGTGCGCGAGGCGATGGGCCGCGGTGTCGATGTCCGCGGCATCTGCTGGTACCCGATCACAGCCTATCCGGGATGGGACAATTCGCGCCATGCGGAGGCGGGTTTGCTGTCCACGATCACCGGGGAAGGAACACGCCACGTCGACGAGCGCCTCTTTGTCGAGATGGAGGCGCAGCGATCCTTGTTCGAAGCCCTGCGCGCCAAGCAGCCTCCAATCACGGCGGTGGGAAGGTGCTAGACGACTGGCACCGGTTGCGGGCCGTCCGACGGCGTTCCGACATAAGGCCAGCCGTCCTTCCAATGGATACGGTCGATCAGCAGGATGCGGCGGCTATTGATTTCGTCCTGTTGGCGCTGGCGCGGCTTCTTCACGTCGATCGCGTGATAGACGATCCATGTGTCGCCCGCCTTATCTGTGACGATGGAATTGTGGCCCGGCGCAAGCCAGCGTTCGCTCTTGAACAACATGAGGCTATGCGGGACGCCCCTGGCCTGCTCCAGCGTCTCGAACGGGCCCATGGCGCTGCGGGATCGCGCGACCATGACTCCATAGTGGGCATCGGGTCCGCAACAATTGTCGCCCGAATAGAACAGATAATAAAATTCGTCGTGATGGATGGCCCAGGCGGCCTCGACCAGTCTTGGGAACGCCCCCTCGACGGGGTTTGGCCAAACCAGGTCGATGGGCATGCTCCCGTGCGCGAACGAAATGCGATCCTCGGCCAGCTCCTGGACCTTGATCGGCTGAAAGCCCGAGCCCCAGTAGAGCAATCTTTTGCCGGTGACCGGGTCGTCAAAGGCCATCGGATCGATATATTCAAAGCCCATGCCGAGGAGCAGCGGCAGGCCCATATCCACGAAGGGTCCGGCCGGCGACGTCGCGGTGGCCACCGCAAGGCAATGGCCCCGCTCCGGCTCGTGGCAAACGTCGGGCGTCGCCGAATAATACATGACGTAACGCGCGCCATCGTAGAGCACGTAAGGGGCCCAGAAGTCCTGAGTCTGCGCCGCCCAGACGGGCTTCTCGGGCATCGCGTCGCCAAGATCCTGCCACTCAACGAGATCGCTCGACCGCGCGACCTGGATGTTGATCCAGCGGCCGTCGCGGAGGGTTTGCGTGGCATAGGCATAATAATAGCCGTCGGGCGCCTGGATCACGGCTGGATCCGGGAAATCCTCGTCAAAAATCGGGTTCGTGTAGGTCTTCGCCGCCAGCGTCGATGAGCCGGATGCGCTGGACCCTGCCGCCGCTGGAACATCGGGAGAATCAAACGAACTGTGCATGAACTGCCCATATGGGCGTCGTGGCCAATCGTGAAGCGATGCCTATCCAGGGCGCGCCCAAAACCGCCGCAATCGCGCCCCATTGCGTTGCTTAAGCGGACCCTCAGCATTAACGAGCCGCCATGCCAGATCGCCAGCAAACCCTCGCCAAAGTCCTCGAGTTGATTGAGTCCTTCAACAAGAAGGGCGTCGCGGTCGACGAAGCGACGCGCTTCGCCCAGGATCTCGAATGGGACAGCCTGACGGTCCTCGATTTTGTCGCGAACGTCGAGGACGAGTTCGACGTCCTCATCTCGATGAACATGCAGGCCGAGATCGAAACCGTCGGTCAGCTGGTCGATGCGCTGGAAAAGCTCAAGGCGTGATCGACCTCTTTTCGAAGTTCGATCCGCTCATCGAGCAGCGCGCCACCTTGCTCCAGGGCGGTATGACCGATCCCTTCAACCTGGTCATGGAGCAGGTCGAAAGCCCCACCGTCGCCATCTGCAACGGCAAGCGGACGATCCTTCTTGGCACCTACAATTATATGGGAATGACATTCGATTCCGACGTCATTGCCGCGGGCAAGAAAGCGCTCGACGAGTTCGGATCGGGGACGACCGGTAGCCGCGTCCTCAACGGCACCTACGGCGGCCATCGCGACGTCGAAGAGGCGCTCAAGGAATTTTACGCCATGGATCACGCCATGGTGTTTTCGACCGGCTACCAGGCGAACCTCGGCGTCATCTCGACCATCGCCGGCAAAGAAGATTATATCGTCCTCGACATCGACAGCCACGCCTCGATCTACGACGGCTGCGCGCTCGGCAATGCCCAGATCGTGCCCTTCCGCCACAATGACATCGAGGCTCTGGAAAAGCGCCTGAAGCGGATTCCGGATGGTGCCGGCAAGCTCGTCATCCTCGAAGGTGTCTATTCGATGCTCGGTGACATCGCACCGCTCAGGGAGATGGTCGCGGTCTCCAAGGCAAATGGCGCGATGGTGCTGGTGGACGAAGCCCATTCGATGGGATTCATCGGCGAGCATGGCCGCGGCGTCGCCGAGGCTCAGGGCATCATCGACGATGTCGACTTCATCATCGGCACCTTTTCCAAGTCGGTCGGGACCGTCGGTGGTTTCTGCGTCTCGAACCATCCGAAGTTCGAGAAATTCTTCGGCTCGTCTGCCGTCCTTACGTCTTCACCGCGTCGCTTCCGCCATCGGTCGTCGCTACCGCCGCGACCTCGATCCGCAAACTCATGGGGGGCGCCGACAAGCGGGCCCACCTGTGGGAGAATTCGAAGCGCCTTCACGCCGGGCTTCGCCAACTCGGCTTCACGCTCGGTACCGACGAACCGCAGTCGGCGATCATCGCCGTCATCATGCCCGACCTCGAGAAGGGCGCCGCCATGTGGGAAGCGTTGCTCAACGAGGGGCTATACGTGAACCTGGCGCGCCCGCCCGCCACGCCCGCCAATATGACGTTGCTTCGCTGCTCGCTCTGCGCGCTCCACAGCGAAGAGCAGGTCGGTGAAATTCTCGGCATGTTCGCTGCGGCGGGCCGTGCAACAGGTTGCATCAACTGAGGAAATGCTGCGGAACCAACGCGACAATCGGGTTTCGCCAAAAAGTTAACAGGACTACATTGCACGCATGATGGACGACGGGGAGGACGTCCGGTTTGACTGGCGACGTGGCGGTGCCGCGGCGGCCGGTCTTGTTGCGGCCCTTTTTCTCGTCATGCTGGTTTTCGCGGTAAAATTCGCCAACGACGCCCGCGAAAAGGCCCTGAACGCCGAGCGCCAGGCCAATCAGGTCGCATTGATGGTCCGCAATGTCAGCGCCAATGTATCGAAGGCCGACGCGGCGCTGGCGCGCTTCACGCTCGACGAGGACGTGAAGGGGAGCGGGAATATCTATGCCAGCGCCTGGCAATTGGCCGGGTTCCAGATTGAGCAGCTGAAAGCACTGGAACGCAACAACGCCGAGCAGAGGCGGCGAGTCGAGAAAGTCCAACAACTTTACCAGAGGCACGGTGACGAGCTTGCGCTCGCGGCGCGCGCCGCGCTTGCGCAACAAGGCGACACTGGCATCAGCTATTTTTATGCCTCGGCCAAATCGGGAACTGGAACCAGGCTCGACGATGCGCTCGAAGAGATCATTCGCGCCGAACGGCAATCCCAGGCCAGCCGGATCCAGCAGAGTCAGGTGTTCGCCGCCCAGGCCGACCAGCTGACCAATTACCTGAGCTGGCTCGGCGTCCTCGTCGGCATTGGCGCCATCTTCCTCGGCGTCATCGCCGTCCAGGCCCTTCGCCAGAATGCCGCCGCTCTGCGGCGGGTCGAAACCGAGGCCGAACGAGCCGAGCAGCTCGATCAGGCGGTTCGCTCGCGAACCCAGGAGCTGTGGGAAGCCAACCAGGCGTTGAAGGCCGAGGCTGCCGAGCGCGAGGCGGCCGAGGCGCAGCTCCGCCAGGTTCAAAAGATGGAGGCGGTCGGTCAATTGACCGGCGGCATCGCGCACGACTTCAATAACATGCTGGCGGTGGTGGTCGGCGGTATCGATCTCGCGCTTCGGCGCCTGAATGGTCCGCGCCGCGAAGTCATGATGCACCTCAACAATGCGATGGAAGGCGCAACTCGGGCAGCAGCCCTGACGCGACGCCTGCTCTCCTTCGCCCGGTCCGAGCCGCTGCTGCCTGAACGAGTCGAGCCGGCCGCGCTCATTCGCGGCATGTCGGACCTGCTTGATCGCACGCTTGGCGAGCGAATCAGGATCGAGATCGATGCCTCCTCCGACGCATGGCCGACCTATGTCGATCCACACCAACTCGAAAACGCGATCGTCAATCTGGCCGTCAATGCGCGCGATGCCATGGATGGCGAGGGACAGATGCGGATCGCCACCGCCAATGCCACGCTCGCGGCCAATCAGGTCGGGGATGTCCGCGCCGGCGAATATGTGAAGGTGAGCGTGACCGATACCGGGTGCGGCATGCCGCCCGACGTGCTCGAGCGCGCGTTCGAACCATTCTTCACGACCAAGCCGGTCGGCAAGGGCACCGGGCTCGGCCTCAGCCAGATTTTCGGCTTTGCCCATAAAATGGGCGGCGAGGTCGGGATCGACAGCCAGGTCGGACGCGGAACGAGCGTTTCCATCTACCTGCCCCGGACCGAGGCAGCAGCGCCGGTCCGGCTTCACCCGGCGGCGCAATGGACCGAGACCGCCGACCTGCACGTCGCGGGCGCTCGGATTCTTCTTGTCGAGGATGACCCGCGGGTGCGGACCGCGACTGTCGGCGCGCTCGAAGACCTGGATTATGACCCGATCGCCTGCGCCAGCGGCGCGGAAGCGATCGACATCTTCAACGCGCGGATGTTCGACCTCGTCATCACCGATGTGATCATGCCGGAAATGAGCGGGCCGGAATTGATCCGTCACCTCAAGAATACGAGCCCGCACGACTTCGCGGTGCTGTTCGTGACGGGCTATGTCGGTGAAGGCGAAACCGACGACCTGCGCGGTCACGAATTGCTTCGGAAGCCCTTCACCGTCGGTGCGCTGGCGAGCGCGGTTGCCGCGGCCCTGGCGCGGACTAGCGAACCGCCCCGCTCCTCAGCAGCCGGGGCAAAAGGCTAAGCCCAGCCAGGATCGGATGGCGGCGTTGCCAAGGCTTGAGCTCGATCCTGGTGCCGGCGTGGCGGTTGATCTTCCACGCAATATAATCGGCGCCGCCTGCGAAGGTCAGGCTCGCCTTGGCCAGGCGGGCGATCGAATAACGCTTCCCGTGGCGCTGTTTGCCTCGCCACCACCGCGCTCCGCTCTTGCCCAAATTGTCGACCACCAGCCCACTGACGTTCGGCGAACCGCTCGTAGCGCGGAGGGTCTGAAATCAACGATTTTGGCTGAACGATCGCCCCGTTCGGCTCGCAGCTCGGCCCCGAAGGTCAGCTGGAATGCGCGCTTCCACAAATCGAGGGCGGAACGATGATTTGGGGTCATCGAAAGCGTCCAGCCGAGCAAGGTCGGCGTGGCTTGGCTTACAATATGGATGATTCGATCAATCGCGTCCTGATCCGCCGTCCAAACCAATCGCGATGGCTGAGCGAAGCGCGCCGCGGTCGACACCGTCCATGCTTCGGGCGAGCACTCGTGCGCGAAATCCGCGTCGCTCAAGACCGCATATTTGGCGACGAGGCCGTCATGCTCGAAGTAAAAGACGTTGGGTGGAATCAGCCGGTTGGCCGCCGCCAGCCATCGCTTCGCATACGCCGAGCGATAATCGGAGACGATCAGGTAGAAATCGAGCATCAGCCCGTCGAGCTGCTTCTCGCGCAGGCAGGACCCGTAGAACAGCACCGCGCGTGACGCCGCTCCATGCTTTGCCGCGATCGCGCGGGCAAATCCGGCCACGCGCGGGTCGACCGGCAGGGACAATTCCTCGGCGACGAGCTCGCGCAGGTCAGGCACTTGCGGGTGCTTAAGCCGCCAGCTTGACGAACGACAATGGCTGCGCCGGTCGTAGGTTGATGGGGCTGCCAAGTTCGGCGCGAAACGTCTCTCCGTCCAGGATCAGGTCGGAATTCTCGCCTTCGATGATGATCTCGTCGGCCTCTTCGAAATGAACGCCGCGCACGTCGGACCGGCCGAGTTTGCCCGCGAAATGCGCAGCGATGGCGCTCAGCATCGACGAGGGCCCCTGTTCGATGGCCAGCAGCTTGAGCGACCCTGGCCGCTGCCCCTTGAACGGGCTGGTGAGCAACATCTTCTCCAATGTGGTGACCGCCAGCAGCGAGAATCGGCCGGTTAGCTTGCCTTCTTTCTCCCGGACCGACAGTTGGAGCGGCTCGGCGTCGCGCGGAAGGAAGTCGCCTTTGATCCCCAGGAAAACCTTCATCAGGAAGGCGATCGCGGTGATCACATGAGCCAGCCCATTGGGCAGGCCGAGCGGATAAATCTTGTCCCGGCAGTAGAGCATGGTGTCCGCAAGGCCCGCGCCGCCGAGGAACATGCCAATGACCGGGCGATCCCCGTTCTCGCCCTGCCGAAGCGCAATGAGCTCGCGGGCGACCGTGTAGTCCGCCAGATTCTCGTTCCTCGCCAGATGCAGCAGCCGCTCGAGCGTCTCGATCGGATCACCGCGCGCACCGAGATCGAGGGCGATGAGGTTGGTCTTGCCACTTGGAAGCACAGCAACCGGCGGTGCGCCATCGCCAAAATGACCGCCGTTGTAGAGTTCGGTCAGCGCAGCCTGGACGGTGCCGTCGCCGCCATTGATGACCAGCACCTTCGGCCGGACCCGCGCGATCGACTTCATTGCCTCGCCGATCTGGTTCGCGTGCTCGACTTCATAATGGAAGAGGTCGGGATGCTCGGCGCAATATTCGCGAATGCGCGGAAGCTGCGCGACGTTGCCGGTCGACTTCGGATTGGACAGGAGTGCGATTCTCGGCCGCGCCTTTCGCGCGCACGCCCCGTCGGCCTGCCCGTGACCGGCAGAAGCATCGTGCTGACGCTCCACTTTCGACATGTATCCGCGCACCGTTTCGCTATAGGGGCCTGCAGGACGGCTGGGCTCGCGAAGCGGGCACATCCATCCGTGATGGAATCTCGGCTGCGTTTGCGGCCAAATGATGGTGCTGGGACGACCAAATTTGCCGCAACTCGGCCTCATCGATCGCTACCTTGCCCGCTCCATTGCCGCGCCCTTGTTCGGCTCTCTGGTGCTGGCCGCGATGTTGCTGATCCTCGACAAGATGCTTCGGCTTTTCCAATATGTCGTCGATGCCGGCGGCCCGGTCAGCGTCGTGTGGCGAATGCTCGCCAACCTGCTGCCCGAATATCTCTCGCTGGGCATCCCGATCGGCGTGATGCTCGGAATCCTGCTCGCGTTTCGCAAGCTCGCCTTGTCATCGGAACTGGATGCGCTGCGCGGAATCGGCGTCGGCTATGGCCGGTTGCTGCGGATTCCTTATGCCTACGCAATCCCGCTGGCGATCATCAACCTGTTCATCGTGGGCTATCTCGAGCCCTATACGCATTACCGCTACAAGGGGCTGCAGTTCGATTTGAAATCGGGCGCGCTAGGCGCGGCGATCAAGGTTGGGGAATTCAACCGGCTCGGCAAGCATTTGACACTGCGCATCGATCGCAGCGAGAACAAGGGCACCCAATTACAGGGCATCTTCGTCCAGAGCGAAGACGCTAAGGGCATGACGGTGGCGGCGACCGCCGAGCATGGCCGCTTCCTCGCGACCGACGATCCCGACAAGATCCTGTTCCGGCTCACCAAAGGACGCCTCGTTCAGGAAAGCCCGAAGTTCGCGACTCCCCGGACCCTGTCGTTCGACAGCTACGACCTTCCCGTCAGCCTGCCTGCGATCGACCAATTCCGCCGGCGCGCCGTGGGTGAGGCCGACGAGCTTTACCTGCACGAGCTTTGGCGAATGGGCTACGGCGGCGGCGCTCCGACCCACGAGGCGAGGATCGGAGCGGAAGCGCACTTCAATTTCCGGATGGTTGAAGTGGTAATGATGTTGATGCTGCCGTTACTGGCCATCGCGCTCGCAATCCCGCCAAAACGTAGCACGTCGGGGCTCGGTATTTTCGTCTCGATCCTGATCGTCGTCGCCTATCACAAGATCAATCAATATGCGGAAGCTTCGGCCGCCAGCGGGCGGCTCGATCCCACGTTCGGCCTGTGGCTCCCGCTCGTGATCTTCGCGGCAATGATCTACTGGATGTACCACGTCCTCGCCCACAAGCCTGGCGGACAGCCGATCGGCGCGTTGGAATGGTTCTTCGCAGCAATCAGCAAGCGCGTTCGGGCGATGCTGCCCAAGACGAGGGAAGCATGATCAACCTCGGCTTCTTCCCCTCGCGGCGGCTCGCCTTTTACATGGCGAAGCTGTTCCTGACGCGCAGCATCGCAGTGTTGTTCGCGCTCGTGCTGATCCTGATGACGCTCGATCTGCTCGGGGAATCAGGCAAGATCCTCGCCATTCCCGGCAGCAGCGATGCCGATCTCTGGCGCTATGTCGGCTTGCGGATTCCCATGCTGATCTCCCGTTTCTTGCCCTTTTCAGTCCTGCTCGGCGCCCTGATTGCGTTCGTCGGCTTGAATCAGAATAGCGAGGTGGTCGCCATGAAGGCGGCAGGTCTGTCCGCTCATCAGATCCTTGCCCCGCTGGTCGTCGTCAGCATTGGCATCGCCGCGGGCCTGTTCGCGTTCAATGAGGGCGTCGTGGTCAATTCGACACGCGCCGTGACCGCGTGGAGCGACAACGACTACAAGCCGGTGCCGCGCGCCAGTGGAATCCTCAGCGACGTGTGGATTCTGAATGGCGACGATTTCATCCGCGCCGGCATCGTCGGGGGCAAGCCGTTTCGAGCGCAGAACGTCGCCATCTACGATCGCAGCGGAAGCGAGCTGCAGCGCGAAATTCACGCCGCCCGCGCATTTCCGCAGCCCGCGAGTGGCGATTGGCTGCTTCAGGACGTCCGCATTTACGATGCGAACATGAACGTGATTCGCCGGGTCCCGACACTGCGCGGGATGGCCGGAGTCACAAGGAACCAGCTTACGCTCGCGAAGGTAGATCCCACCGAGCTCAGCTACTGGACATTGAAAAAGCGCGTCGCGGAGCTCGAAGCGGCGGGTCGCCCGGCCGATGAGGCCCGCGCCGGGCTTGCGCACAAAATCACCCAGCCGCTGTCGACGGTGCTGATGCCGCTGCTCGCCGCCATTGCCGCATTTGGGCTCGCCCGGTCGGGACAGGTGATGGTTCGCGCCGTCGTCGGCATGGCGCTCGGCTTCACTTACTTCGTCGTCGACAGTTTCAGCCTGGCAATGGGCAATGCCGGGACCTACCCGCCGCTTCTGGCCGCCTGGGCGCCATTCTTCCTGTTCCTTCTGATCGGCGAAACCGTACTCATTCGAACCGAGGAATGACCGCGCTTAAGCCTTTCATTTACCAGCGGTTTTCCAACTCAAGCTCAACAGGCAATAAAGCTTGCATGCAATGCCGATCCGCGTTTTTCTTCCGTTGGTGGGAGCAAAGGGAGATCGCGAGTGTTCGCGAACGTTCATTTTTTCAACCGGCAGGCCGCGCGTGAAAAGCTGGCGGCGGTGCGGGCGCTGACCGAGACCGCGCGTCAGCGGCACCTTGCCATGGCCGAAGATTATCAGAAGCGTGCCGACGCCGTGCGCTCGGCGCTACAAGCTTAGGCCAACCTCCGGCTGCGCACAGCCGCCGCACTGACGATTGGCAGGCACGGCGACATCCATTTTTTTCGGGCGCGGCAGATTGAGGCCCGACATGATGGCGACGAACTCCTCGATCGTCTTCCCGCCGCCGAGACGGGGGTTGCGAGCTTTCTCCTGTCCGACACTGCTCACTTGCCGCTGATTGTAGTCATGCGCGGGATAGACGAGCGTTTCGTCGGGCAATCCGAAAATCTTGTCGTGCACCGAGCGGTAGAGGACGGTGGCATCGCCGTTCTGAAAGTCCGTCCGCCCGCAGCCCTCGATGAGAAGGGCATCACCGGTGAAAATCCGTGCCTCGCCGGCGTTTTCGATCAGATAGGCGTGGTGATCGTCAGTATGCCCGGGGGTGTACAGCGGCCGCAACTCAATGCCGCCGATCCTGACAGCTTCACCCTCGCTGATCGTGAAGTCGACGAATTCGGCCGCGCTTGGCGCCGGGAAGCCGGCCTTCGAGCCGGTCAGCGCCCTCAGCCGTCCCGCGCCCGTGATGTGATCCGCATGAATGTGCGTTTCCAGCGTCAGCGCGAGCGTCAGGCCAAGGTCGCGCAGGATAGCCAGATCCCGCTCCACCGTCTCAAGCACCGGGTCGATCAGCGCGGCTGTCCCGGTTTCCTCGCATCCGAGGAGGTATGTGTAGGCGGACGACGCTGGCTCAAACAGCTGGTGGAACAGCATGTCTAGCCGGCGGAGCCCACGACGCGCCCGACGCACTCGCCAAAACCAACGCGGAAACCGGCGTCACTCTCGCACCAGGCCTTGAGCACAATCTCATCGCCGTCGTCGAGGAACGTCCGCCGCTCGCCGTTGGCGAGTTGCACGGGTTGCTTGCCGCCATGGCTGATTTCGAGCAGCGAGCCGAGGCCGCCAGCGCTATCGGTCGAAAGCGTGCCGGTCCCGATGAGGTCGCCCGGCTGCAGGTTGCAGCCATTGCTGCTGTGGTGAGCGATGATTTGCGCCGCGCTCCAGTACATCGCCGCGTTGGCGGAGCCGCGCGAGAGGATGTGCGGCGCGACGCCGGTATCGCGCATCTTCGCGGTCGTCAGCGTAACCTCGAGCTCGATCCCCAATCCGCCCTTTTGCCGATCGGCGGGATCGTCGAGATAGCCAAGCGGTTCCGGATCGCCTGCCGGCCGCGGCGGCATCGGCTTCCGAAACCGCGCCAGAGCCAGCGGGCTGACGAGCCAGGGACTGACGCTGGTCAGGAAATTCTTGGCCAGAAACGGGCCGAGCGGCTGATACTCCCAAGCCTGCAGATCGCGCGCCGACCAGTCGTTGAGCAGGCAATAGCCGGCGATATGCTCCGGCGCTTCGCCGATCGGGATCGGCTGGCCCAATTCATTGCCCTCGCCGACCCAGATCCCGAGCTCAAGCTCATAATCGAGGCGTTCGCTCGGGCCATATTCGGGTGCTTGCGCGTCCGGCGCCTTGCGCTGGCCGTTGGGGCGGATCACCGGCTCGCCCGACGCCCGGACCGAACTCGCCCGGCCGTGGTAGCCGATCGGAACATATTTGTAGTTCGGGAAGCAGCGGATTGTCGGGCCGGAACTGCTTGCCAACATTGGTCGCGTGATGAATGCCGACGTAGAAATCGGTATAGTCGCCGACGAGGCAGGGAACGTGCAGCCGCACCTCGGACTGACCGACCAACTGGGCTTCGACATCGTCACGATAACGCTCGTCGCTGAGCAGCTCGACCAGCCGTTTGCGGAGGGCTCGCTGGGCCTGGTGCCCGCGGGCAAGCCAGCCGTTGAGCACGGGCTGCGCCAGATCCTCGCGCCAATCCTCCTCGAGCAGGTCGGCAATGCCCGTCAGGTCGAGAACATAATCGCCGATTGCGACGCCCGCCCGGCGGCGCCGCTCGCCCACCGAAAAGATGCCGAGCGGCAGGTTCTGGATCGGGAAATCGCTCCCCTGAGCACTCTCGCACCAGCTTTTGAGCTTGGGGTCGGTGGTCGAATCGATCACGGCAATTTCGCCTTGGGGAAGCCCGCCCACGCCTGGTCGTAGTCAGGCTGCGCGCGCTCAAGCGCCCATTGCGTCGGGCGATAAGGCCAGCATGTCTCGACCATGAAGGCCATGGTCCCGTCGATCTTCACCGGTTTAAGCTCCGCCTCGCTGGCCTTTCGCCAGCTGTCCACGTCCGGTCCATGCCCGCTCATCAAATTGTGTGACGACAGCCCGCCCGGCGCGAACCCGTCGGCCTTGGCGTCATAGGCGCCGTGAAATGAGGCCCATCGCTTCGCTCATCACGTTGCGATGGAACCACGGCGGGCGGAACGTGTCCTCCGCCACCTGCCAGCGCGGGGGGAAGATGACGAAGTCGGCGTTGGCTCGGCCAGGTACGTCGCTCGGCGAGGTGAGAACCGTGAAGATAGACGGGTCCGGATGGTCGAAGCTGATTGAGCCGATCACGTTGAAGCGCGACAGATCGTAACGGTAGGGCGCGAGATTGCCGTGCCAGGCGACAATGTCGAGCGGCGAATGATCGAGCGTCGTCGTCCACAGTGAGCCGAGCGATTTCTGGACGACCTCCGTTTCCTCATCCACATCTTCGAACCAGGCAACGGACGTCTCGAAATCGCGCGGATTGGCGAGCCCGTTCGATCCGATCGGGCCAAGGTCGGGAAGGCGCAGCGGCGCACCGTGGTTCTCCGCCACATAACCGCGGCTTTCGCCCTCCACGTCGACGCGGAACTTAATCCCGCGCGGGACGACCGCGATGGACCCCGGCGGCACGTCCAGCCGGCCGAGCTCGCTGCAGAGTCGGAGCGCGCCGCTCTGCGGGATGATTAGCAGCTCGCCATCGGCGTCGACGAAGACTCGCCGCTCCATGGAGCGGTCAGCGCGATACAGATGCAGCGCTACGCCTTCGAGATCGGCGGGATCGCGGTTGGCGAGCATGGTCACCATTCCGTCGACGAAGTCCTTGCCGGCCGGCAGGTCGGCCGGCGGGTCCCAACGCAATCGGTTCGGCGCGAGCGGCTGCTTGACCGTTCCGGGCGCGAACAACGGCGCGCCATCGTAACGGACAAAAGGCCGATGATCGGCGGTCGGCCGCATCCGGTAGAGCCAGGAGCGCCGGTTCTCCGAACGCGGCGAAGTAAAGCTGCTCCCCGATAATTGCTCGGTGTAGAGCCCGAAGGCCGGCCGTTGCGGCGAGTTGCGCCCTTTGGGCAGAGCCCCAGCAACCGCTTCCGTTTCGACGTGTCCGCCAAAACCCGTGAGATAGTTGAGCGCCTCCGTCATGGGCGCGGAATTACTCACTCATTCGTCAGCAAGCAAACGGACGCGGCTCCCGATGGGAACCGCGCCCGCCTGTCCGGACAGGGACTCGCAACCTGCCGGACCAAACTGATCCTCTTTGATCAGTGATTGACGTTGACGTCGATCTTGTCGGGCACGTTGATATTCGTGGTCTTGCCGCCGAAGCCGAGATCAGCCCGGAAGATGTACAAAAGCACCAGCACGACGATGATCAGCAGAACCACGGCGAGCACGCCGCCGCCACCGCCGCCGCCACCGGTTTCGACAATCGTCGTATGTTCGCGTTCGCCGTTGTCGACCATGGAAACTCTCCCTGTTCTCGCTGTTATAGCTGCGAAACGAACGAACCGTCGCCAGCGCGGTTCCGAAGCGGGAGGCGTGATGAAGTCGAGTCCAATCCTGGTTTCGCTGCTGCTTCTGTGCGCATGCGATCAGCCACAGCAGAGCGGCATCAATGATAATCAAGCTGCATCGCCGCCGGCGAGCGCGCCCGTCTCTCCGCCGCGGGCCGCACCGCCGGCTCCGGCATCTCGCGTGCCCGCCCCGTCGCTGCCGGACGACCGCAGGCCGCTCGAGGAGCCGAGGGGGACGATCGATCCCAAGAGCGCGGAAGCCGCTGGTCAGGTCGTCCAGCATTATGCCGCGCTCATCGAACAGAAGCATTTCGCGGACGCTGCGGCTTATTGGGGTGACCAGGCAAGCGCGGCCAGCTTCAGCTCCAAGCTTCGCGCCAACAGCGAAAATCATCTCGAGATCGGCAAGCCCGGAAATATGGAGGGAGCCGCCGGGTCGTCCTACGTCACGGTCCCGGTGGTCTTTTATGGCGTCGATGCCGGCGGAACGAGCTATCGCCGTGCTGCCGACGTTATTCTGCGCCGGGTCAACGATGTACCAGGTTCAACTGCGGCACAGCGCCGTTGGCACATCGAACGGATCGACTGGAATTAGTTGTCAGAAGACGTTGCTGACCTGCTCGGCATTGGCCGTCGAATTATCTTCCGCTGCCGACGAGCCCGCGAAATCATAGGCGAACCAAATAATTCCCGCTGCCCATAGGAGGGCCATCCAGCGGTTCTTGAATACCGAGCTCATGCGAATCGGGAACATCGAACGATTGTCGCGCCGCCCGCTTAAGATTGCGTTGCGGCGTCCTCATGGACGATTTCCCGATAAGGAAAGCGGTCGCGGATGCGCGTGTTAAAATAGACGCCCTTCGAGAACGCGCTCCGGAAGGTGTCAGCAACCTCGTGCGGCACACCAAGATAGACGTAACGGCGCCCTGTCGTGAATTCGACCCAGAGATTCTCCTCCATCTCGTCGTAAACGAAGCGGCGAATGACGGTCGATGGCATGAAGCGGGTAACGCATCACGCCGCGTCTGGAGCCGGAACCTCCGTACGGTCGCGACGAAGCGCGGCCGCCATGCCGCCGAGCGCAAGCAATGCTCCCGCCACCGTCAGCCCCGTCCAGCGATAATTTTCGAGCCAGGTCGAAAAGCCCATCGCGATGATCGGCACAATGACGCTGGAATAGGACGCTTTCGCCGGACCGATGCGGCGTACGACCGGATAATAGAGGCTGAAGGTCAGTACTGACGCGAACAGCGCGAGATAGAGCACGCCGAGCCAATAGGTGGGCCTTGGGTCGAACACTGGCGGCCCTGTCATGGCGAACGCAATCACACCGTCGATAATCGCCCCCGCCCCCATCGACCAGGCGAGCATCGCGAATAGCGGGAAACGGCGGATCTCGGGCCGCGCCTGAACGACATTGGCGATGGCGGCGCCCAGCATCCCAACGAGCGTCAGGCCGATTCCCACCGCGATCTGGCGGCTGTCGGCCGGATGTTCACGAGCCTCGTGCAGAAAAAGAAGAACAATGCCGCCGACAGCCACCAGCGAGCTCCAGGCGAAGCGCCGAGTTGGCCGGTGCCCAAGCAGTGCCCAGCCCATCAGGCTCGCGGGAATGAGGAGAAGCGCGAAGACCGTCGCCACAACCCCGGATGTGATATGGCGTTCGGCGAGGTAGACCGCGTTGAAATTGATGCAGAACTGCGTGAATCCGAGGAAGACGGCGGCGAGAAAGCCTTGGCGGCCGACGTTCAGGCTCTGGCGGCTCCAGCGCGCGACCGTCGCCATGGCCACGGCAGCGATGACGAAGCGATAGGTTACCGACCATTGCGGGGGCACCGTCCCGAGCTGGCTGCGGATGACGATCCAGGTCGAGCCCCAGATGGCGGTGAAGATGACAAAGGGAATGACGATCGACCGCAGCCGGTCAGCATCGTCAGGCTTCCGATGAAGCCGACCCTCTTGGAAATCACGGGGCATGTTCGCCGAAGGTTGCCGGTCAGGCGCGTTCATCTCCAATAAAAGACCGATCGATGTCGATAAGCCGCGCTTATGCGGCGGGCCTAGAGAGCGGCAATTGCCGCGGCGAGCTGGTCGAGCGCCTCGCCCGATTGGTCCCAGCTGGTGACCAGCCGAATCTCGCCCGGGCCCCAGTCGTAGAAATCGAATCCCCGGTTCCGAAGGCGCTCGGCTTCGTCGACGCTTACGCGGAGGAATATCTCGTTGGCTTCGACCGGATAGACGAGCCGATCCGGCGGTGTGGCGCCGGCGATCATCCGCGCAGCGGCGTTGGCGGCGCGCGCGTTCGCCAGCCATAAATCATCCTCCAGCATGGCGAGGATTTGCGCGGCTAGAAATCGTCCCTTGGACAGCAGATGACCCGCTCGCTTGCGGCGCACCGAGATTTCGTCGGCTAGCTCGGTTCTGAAGAGGATCAAGGCCTCTGCGTTCAAGCCGCCATTCTTGACGAAGCCCAACGACAAGGCGTCCACCCCTGCCCGCCACGTGACATCGGCAATGTTTTCGCCGCTGCTTGCGAGCGCATTGGCGAGCCGGGCACCGTCCATATGGAAAGCGAGGCCGCGCGCCTTTGCGGCTTCGCCCAGTGCCGCGACTTCGGCGGCCCGGTACACGAGCCCGTATTCGGTCGCGTTGGTGATCGACAGCGCACCCGGCTGGACCTGGTGCACGTCGTCGCGGATGCGGTTGCAGGCGGCGTTGACGATGTCGGGCGTGACCTTGGCGCCCTCACCGTCGAGCAAGGTCAGCTTGGCGCCGCCCGAGAAGAAGGCCGGAGCGCCGGCTTCGTCGACCTCGATATGAGCATCTCGGTGGCACAGGATCGAGCGATAGGGGGGGCAGAGAGCGGCCAAAGCGAGGCAGTTCGCCGCAGTGCCTGTAGTCACCCAAAAGGCGCGTACCGCGGTTTCGAACAGCGCGGAAAAAGCCCCGTCGAGCCGAGCGCTCCACTCGTCACCGTCATAGGCGGTGTCGAGCCGGTTGGCGGCCGTGATCGCTTCGATCACTTTGGGGTGAGCGGGCGCGGCGTTGTCCGAGAAAAACCTCATTCGTCGCGGTTAGCGTCATCCTTGCTTTGCGGTCCAGACTGGCTTCGCGCCTGAGCCTTCCGCCGTCGCAGATTTTCGCGCAGCGCCGCCGCCAGCCGCTCCGCCTTGTCCCTGGAGTCCATCTGCGCCACATGCCTCCCGCGCGTCGCGCCCGCAAGCTGGGTTGACGCCCGCAGGGACCGCCGCCATAGGCCCGCCCTTCCGGACAACGTGCTGCCGTAGCTCAGTGGTAGAGCGCATCCTTGGTAAGGCTGAGGTCGTGAGTTCAATCCTCACCGGCAGCACCATTTCCGGCCTCCGGGAATTCAACGGCCGCGCCGGCTTTAAGCGTCGCGATCCCGCAGCGGCTTTTCGCCGAGCGCGCTTTCGATGCCGCCGGCGACCGCGTCCCCGAGCCAGATCACGACTCCGAGCAGGATGATGGCAAGGGCGAACAGCAAGGCTTCAGTCACGAATCGTCTCCGTGATTTCCTTTACACCACAATAGATTAAACGGCCAATTAATGCGACATGACCTTGGCGTCATGTGTCGCGGAACGGGACGGATCGATCCCTAGCCCTCGTCCTTCATCATGAACGCATTGAGCTTATTGCCGTCGGGATCGCGGAAGTAGCCCGCGTAGAAGCCGCCGCCGCGGTCGCCCGGCGCGCCCTCGTCGGTCCCGCCATTGGCCAGTGCAATATCATAGAGCCGCTGCACCTGCATCCTCGTCTTTCGCCTGCAAGGCCACCATCACGCCATTGCCGACCGTCGCCGCCTGGCCGTCGAACGGCTTGGTGAGGCCGATGCCGGCGCCGCCGCCCGGTTTGCCCCAGGCGATGAACTGTTCGTTCTCCATCATCCGGCCAACACCCAGCTCACCACACAAGGCGTCGTAGAATTTCGTGGATTTGTCGCGGTCGTTCGTGCCGAGCGTCACATAGCCGATCATCTCTTGCCTCCTGCCGAGTCGGGTGGAGAACATTACGGGAACGAAGGCCGCTCGTCAAAAGGCCTGTTCGTCATCCCGGACTTGATCCGGGAACCGGCTTTTCTTCCCGCAACGTCAGGACAGGTGGATCCCCGCTTTCGCGGAGATGACGGCTAATTGTCGATCGGCGCGCAGGCTTGCTGGAGCCAGTCGAGGTCGGCGCCGGAGAGTGTCGGGCCGATCTTCGCCAGCACGTGGGCGTGGTAGCAATTGAGCCAGGTCAGCTCCTCGGATTCGAGCATGTCGACATCGACCAGCCGCCGGTCGATCGGCGCGAAGGTCAGCGTTTCGAACCCGAGCATCTCCTTCTCCGCGCCTTCGATCTCGCGCGCGACGACGAGGACGAGATTTTCGATCCGGATGCCGTATTCGCCGGTCTTGTAATAGCCGGGCTCGTTGGAAAGGATCATGCCGACCTGCAGCGGCTCGTCGCCACCGCTCTGAGCGCTGCCGACCGGCGAAATGCGCTGCGGGCCTTCGTGCACGGAGAGGAAGCTGCCGACGCCGTGCCCCGTGCCGTGGGCGTAATCGAGCCCGGCTTCCCACAATGGACGACGGGCGAAGCTGTCGAGCTGACTGCCGCGGGTGCCCTTCGGGAAGACGGCCGTGGCGATCGCGATGTGGCCCTTGAGCACGCGGGTGAAGCGGTCGCGCATCTCGGCCGTCGGCTCGCCGATCGGAACGGTGCGGGTGATGTCGGTGGTGCCATCGACATATTGGCCGCCGGAATTGATCAGGTAGAGCGTTCCAGGCTCCAGCTTGCGGTTGGTCTTTTCGCTCGAGCGATAGTGGACGATGGCGCCGTTCGGGCCAGCGCCTGAAATGCTGTCGAAGGAGAGGTCGCGCAGCTCGTCATTCGCGCGGCGCAGCGCCTCGAGATGGTCGGAGGCCTTGAGCTCGTCGATGTCGCCCTTGGGCGCTTCCTCGTCGATCCAGTGAAGGAATTTGGCGATGGCCGCGCCGTCGCGGGTCTGGGCCGACTTCTGGCCGGCGATCTCGGCCTCGTTCTTGATCGCCTTGGGCAGGATGGTGGGGTCGCGCAGCGCCAGGACCTTGGCGCCGGCCTTGTCCAGGGCCTCGAAGATGGCGGCGACGGCGCGCTCCGGATCGACCACCACGGTCTTGCCCTTGAGCTCGGACAGCGCAGCCTCGAACGCCGCCCGCTCGTGCAGGCGAACGCCATTGCCGAGATGCTGACGAACCTCCGGCCCGATCTTCTCGCCCGCGACGAACAGATCGGCGGTGCCGTCGGCATGGACCAGCGCGTAGGCCAGCGCGACCGGGGTGTGGGTCACGTCGGCACCGCGGATGTTGAAGGCCCAGGCGATCGAGTTCGAGCGCGGACAGGACCGCTGCATCCGCGTGATGCTTGGCGAGCCAGTCACCAATCTCGGTCCGCTTTTCGGCCGCTGACTTGCCGGCCAGCTGTTCGGACTGGACGACGAGATGCGCCTTCGAGGCCTCGGGGCGGCCTTTCCAGATCTCGTCGATCGGATTGCGGTCGACGGCGACGAGCTCGGCGCCGCGCGTCGCCAGCGCTTCCTTGGCCTTCTTCACCCACTCCCGCGTGTGCAGCCAAGGATCGTAACCGATCCGCGCGCCTTTCGGCGCATGTTCTTCGAGCCATTGCGTCGTGCTCGTTTCAGGCACGGACTGGTAGCTCCACTGATCGGCGCTGACCTGCTGGCGAACCTGCAGCGTGTAGCGCCCGTCGACGAACATCGCCGCCTCCTCCGGCAGCACCACCGCGGCTCCGGCCGAGCCTTCGAAGCCGGTCAGCCAGGCGAGCCGCTGCGCATAGCTGCCGACATATTCGCTCATATGCTCGTCGGTCAGCGGCACGACGAAGCCGTCGAGCCGTTCGGCCTTGAGCTGCTCGCGAAGGGCGTTGAGGCGATCGGCGTAGGTGGACATGCGCTAGCTCCCTTGGCTGTCAGCTAGTGCACGGGACGATGTTCTGAAAGAGGGCGTGGCCTCGAAACGCAGCGATTGCAGCGATCCTACGCGTGCGTGCACGCGGTCAAAGGGCCGAGGGTGACAAAGGTCGCCGGAGAGGGGGCGGTTGAAAACGGGGGTCCTTCCACTTCCTCCACTTCGCTCCGAGCCGTCGAGCGATCTGGGCAAAGCGCAAGCACAGAAAGAAGCGTGTAGGAAAGGCCAATGTCTGCTTTCGACCCATTGCAGACATTCGACCTTCTGTTAGCTTCCCGCTCAGATTGGGGGCAGTCGGATGCGTGTCTATTTGCCCAAACCGCTGCACGGCTGGCGCGAGTTCGCCGGCGAAGTCGGCATCATCGTACTGGGCGTCCTGATTGCGCTTAGCTTCAGCCAGATCGTTGAGGGATGGCAGTGGCAGGAGGAGTTGCGCAGTACGCGCAAAGCACTGTCCAACGAGCTTGTGGTAGCGGCCGACCAGGGCGCTGAACGCATCGCCGTCGAAGATTGCCTGCGGGACCGGATCGGCGAGCTGGCTAGCCGATTGAACAGCAATACCGGCACATGGACCGCAGACCCGTTGCCCCTTCCGCGAGGGGCGGAACTGTCCCCTCACTGGGATAACAGAGCGATGGGCCGGGTGTATTCGGTGCCCTTGCGCGGCTGGTCCCAAGATGCCTGGGACACTGCGAAATCGACCGGGGTGCTCAACCACATGAGTCGCCAGGAAATCGCCGATTACAGTGCAGTTTACGGTGAAGTTACGGCGATCCGCGATCTGCAAAACGAAGAACTTCCGCTCGAAACGAAGCTCGCTTTCCTCAGCGTGGACCAGCGTCTCGACAACTCCACTCGTGCTGATGCGCTTGGGACGATCGGGCAGCTCGACGCGCTGAATGCGGTCATCGCGGGCCTTAGCAGCCTAATTATCGATCAAATCAAAGGGCTGCACCTGGGTGTCGACCGGGCCGCCACGTCGAAAGCGATGGAGCGCATCATCAGGTCCGAACGGCAAGATCGCGGAACGTGCGTCAAGGATGTCCGCGTTCAATTCTGATCACTCAGGAGAGTGCAAATCCTTGTTCTTTATGTCCGCTTTCCACCCAAAGCAGACATTGCCGACCGAATAGGGCCTCATCCAGCAAAGAGCGGAATCATTACGGCTCCAGGCCTAAATCCCGGAAATGCTCGATCCGGCGCGGCGCGACGATCAGCCCGTCCACCCCGGGCGTCTCGAGCGCGAAGCGCAGGGCAGCTTCCGCCATCGTCTCCTGTCGCGCTTCGGCCGATCGCCTGAGCCGCTCGATCGCGGCGAACGACTCTTCGTTCAGATAGCTGCTGTAGATTTCCTTAGCGTGCGCGACGCGGGTGCCGCGCGGCGGCTCCTGGCCCAAGCGGTATTTGCCGGTGAGCAATCCGCCTGCAAGCGGGCTGAACCCGATATAGCGCAGCCCATGCTCGGCGCAGTATGGGATCAGTGCCTGCGCGTCGGCGGTGGCCAGCAGGTTGTACTCGTTTTGGACATATTCGAAGCGCGCCGCGAGGGTTGCGCCAGCCAGCTCCCTGATTGCCTTCACGTCGGACAGCAACGCATTGGAGACGCCGAAGCGGTCAATTTTGCCGGCTTCGACAGCGCTGGTCATCGCGGCTAGCGTTTCTTCCAGCGGCGTCAGCCGATCGAACTCGTGGATGTAATAGAGGTCGATCCGATCCACTCCGAGGCGGCTTAGCGACTGATCGAGATGCCAGGCGACCTGCGAGCGACTGAGCGGCGTGTCACCGGCCGGGCAGCCGTGGGGATTGCCCACCTTGGTTGCAATCTGCGCGCTCTGGCGGAACGACGCGCCCTGCGAACGAAGCCACTTGCCGAGGATGGTTTCGCTTGCCCCGCCGCCATAGGTGTTGGCGGTGTCGAACCGGCGAAGGCCGACACGCCGCGCGTGGTCGAGCAGCTGCAGCGCTTGCTCTTCGCCGTCGCCGGCGCTGCGCAGGCTGGGCGAAGAGCCGATGCCGCCGAAATTTCCGCAGCCAAACCAGATTCGACCCAGGTCGTGCTCGCTCAGCACTATCATCTCCCCTTCCCGTCTTGGCCCGCCGCGCTAAGAGCTCCAGGATGGACACGCCTGCAAGCCTCGCCTCCCCTCCACGCGCCGAACAGCGCCCGTACAGCTACGAACGCCATGGCGTCACCATCGAGGACCCGTGGCATTGGTTGCGCGACCCGAAATATCCCGAGGTCGATGACCCGGACGTGCTCGCCTATTTGAAAGCCGAGAATGCCTATTTCGATGGCTGGAAGGCGAAGCATCAGGGACTAATCGATCAGCTGTTCGACGAGATGAAGGGGCGGATCAAGGAGGACGAAAGCTCGGTCCCGATCCGCGATGGCGACTATCTATATTGGTGGGCGTTCAAGCCTGGGGCGCAGTACCGAACGTGGTATCGCAAGGCGGCGCAAGGCGGCGCTGACGAGGTGCTGCTCGACGAACCGACCGAGGCCGAGGGTCGGCAATATTTCCGGCTCGGCGCGCTCGAGGTCAGCCCGGACGGGAAACTGCTGGCGACGCTCGCGGATTATGATGGATCGGAGCGGTTTGAGCTTCGGGTGCGCGACCTTGCGACCGGCGTTGACGTCGAGACGGTCACCAAGGTCGGGATCGGGCAGCCGGTATGGACGAGCGACAGCACGGGCCTCGCCTTCACCGAGGTAAACGACAATTGGCGCAGCTATCGGGCACGTTTCCACCGGCTGGGGACGCCGGTCGAGCAAGACGTGACACTCTACGAGGAGACCGAGGAGCTGGGTTTCAGCGTCGGCGTCGGCAAATCGCACGACAAGAGCACGATCTTCATCTCGACCGGCGACAATGCGACGAGCGAGGTGCGCTTCGTGTCGGCGGCCGATCCGATGCAGCCGCTGACGCTGATCTCCAGGCGGCAAGCCAACCGCGAATATCATTGCGACGCGGCGCACGGGAAATTGTGGATCTACACCAACGACGAGGAGGTGAATTTCCGCATCGCTTCGGCCGATCTCGCCGATCCGGAAAAATGGACAACGGTCGTGTCGGGGTCGCCCCAAGTCTATCTGACCGGCGCGACCGCCTATCGTGACCATCTCGCAATCAGCAGCCGGCTCGACGGGCTCGACCAGCTGGTCCTTCGAACCTACGCCGGCGAGGAAACGCGGATCCCGTTCGCCGAGGCGAGCTACAGCGCCTTCTTCCTCGGCAATCCCGAGTTCGCGCCCGATGCCTATCGAGTCGGCTATACGTCGATGGTCACGCCGACGACGGTCTTCGATTATCACCCGGAGAGCGGCGCGCTCGAGGTGCTGAAGGTCCAGGAGGTGCCTCGGGCTATGACGGCGCTCCAATATGCGACCGAGCGGATGCTGGTCGACGCACGCGACGGGGCCAAGGTGCCGGTGTCGATCGTCTACAAAAAGGGCTTCGAGAAGGACGGCGCGGGCAAGCTGTTCCTTTATGCCTATGGTGCCTACGGGCACGCCATCCCGCCGAGCTTCAACACCAACCGGATCAGCCTGCTCGACCGCGGCTGGGCGTGCGCGATCGCCCACATCCGGGGCGGCGACGACCTCGGCTACAAGTGGTTCCTCGACGGCAAGCTCGACAAGCGGACGAACACGTTCAACGATTTCGTCGATGTCGCCAAGGGGCTGGTGACGGCCAAGTTCACGCGCGCCGGGCGGATCGCGATCAACGGCGGCTCGGCCGGCGGCGAGCTGATGGGCGCGGTGGTCAATTCCGATCCGGAGTTGTTCGGCGCTGCAGTGGCCGACGTTCCGTTCGTCGATGTGCTCAACACCATGCTGGACGACACGCTGCCGCTGACGCCCGGCGAGTGGCCCGAATGGGGCAACCCGATCGAGGACGAGCAGGCGTTCCACACGATCCGCGCTTACTCGCCGTACGACAATGTGACGGCGCAGGATTATCCGCCAATGCTGATCACCGGCGGCCTGACCGACCCGCGCGTGACCTATTGGGAGCCGGCCAAATGGGCCGCAAAGCTGCGGGCAAACAAGACCGACCAGAATTTGCTGCTGCTCAAGATTAACATGGGCGCGGGCCATGGCGGCAAGTCGGGCCGCTGGGAAAAACTCCACGAAGTGGCCGATACCTACGGCTTCATTCTGACGCAGGTGCAATGAACCGGTCGGTGTTCGAGCAGAGGCTCGTCGCCGGGCCCGAGCACATCGACGAGCTGGGGCACGTCAACAATGCGGTGTGGGTGCAGTGGATCCAGCAGGTCGCGGTG
The DNA here is from genome assembly GCA_963748685.1 of uncultured Pseudomonadota bacterium. Lineage (GTDB taxonomy): Bacteria > Pseudomonadota > Alphaproteobacteria > Sphingomonadales > Sphingomonadaceae > Sphingomicrobium. Next base: position 27,716 of record CAVVKB010000002.1, read on the forward strand.
GCGCATTGGGAGGCGGTCGCTGACGCGGCCCACAAGGATTCTTACTTCTGGGTCGTGGTGCGGCACGAGATCGATTATCTGCGCGCGGCGCACGAGGGCGATGCGATCGTCGCTCGGACCTGGGTCGGCGAGGCGCCGCAAGGCGCGCGGTTCGATCGGTTGATGGAGTTCACCGGCGCCGACGGGAAAGTTTGCGTTCGCGCCAGGACGCAATGGGCGATCATCGACAAAACGGCCGGCCGCCCCGTGCGTGTGCCCGCGGCGGTCATAGCGCCGTTCATGACAGAAGTGTAGGCGAGGCGACATGAGCCGGCCCGTCTTCTACGAATATTGGCGTTCATCCGCCGCTTACCGGGTGCGAATTGCGCTGAAGCTGAAGGGCGTCGATTACGAAAGCCGCCAGGTCGACCTGCGCGAGGATGAGCAGAAATCCGAAGCATTCCGCCGGCTCAATCCGCAAGGGCTGGTGCCGATGCTGGAGATCGATGGCCATCGGCTGACGCAGAGCGTGGCCATCATCAATTACCTGGACCTTCGCTACCCCAATGTACCGCTGATCCCCGCTGCTGCGGCGGAGCGCGCGCATGTGGTGGCGATGGCGATGATTGTCGCGTGCGACATCCATCCGCTGAATAATCTTCGAGTACTGAAATATCTCAAGACCGAGCTTGGCCATTCGCAGAAGGAGGTCGATCGCTGGTACGCGCACTGGATCGAGGAAGGGCTGCCGGGACTGGAGGCGATGGCGGCGCCTCAGTCGGGCACGTTCCTGTTCGGCAATGCGCCGACCGGCGCCGACGTTTGCCTGATCCCCCAGCTCTACAATGCGCGGCGGTTCAACGTGCCGCTCGATGGATATCCGACGTTGCTGCGCGCCGAGGAGAATGCCAACAAGCTGGAAGCATTCGCGGCGGCGCATCCCGACCGGCAAGAGGTAGCGGCATGAACAGGGTCGAAATCGATCAATCAGGGCATGAACCAGGCCAAGCCGCTCGATTCCATCGACATCCCGCCGATGAAGGAGCGGGTCAGCGAGGACGAATGGGCGATCCGCGTCGACCTTGCCGTAGCGTATCGGATGGTCGCTCATTATGGATGGGACGACCTCATCTTCACCCATTTGTCGGCGCGGATTCCAGGACCCGATCACCACTTCCTGCTCAATCCCTATAACCTGATGTTCGAGGAAGTAACCGCCTCGTCGCTGGTCAAGGTCGACGTGCAGGGCAACCCGGTCGAGCCGACGCCGTTCGTCACCAACCCCGCCGGCTTCACCATCCATTCCGCGATCCACATGGCGCGCGACGACGCGCATGCGGTAATGCACCTGCATACGCCCGCCGGGCAGGCCGTATCCGCGCATAACGACGGCCTGCTGCCGCTAACCCAGACGGCGATGCTGATCCGCGGCGACGTAGCCTTCCACGATTACGAGGGGGTCGCGGTCGACCTTGGCGAGCGCGATCGGCTGGTCGCTGACCTCGGCACGAAGAATGCGATGATCCTTCGCAACCACGGCACGCTCGCCGTCGGCAAGAATGTCGGCGAATGCTTCATCCGACTCTATTATCTCGAGCGGGCATGCCAGGCGCAGATCATGGCGCTGTCGGCCGGCGATCAGCTCAGCAACCCCCCGCAAGGCTCGCCCGAGATCACCGCGCAGCAGGGCGCCATCGGACTGCCGATGGCCGCGAACCTGCTCGCCTGGCCGGCGCTCAAGCGCAAGGCCTATCGGCTCGACCCGGGCTTCGCGAGCTAATTGGCGAAGCGGGCCGCATCGGTTGGGGATTATCGCGCGCTAGCCAAGGCGCGGCTGCCGCTCTTCCTGTATGAATATATCGACGGCGGCTCCTACGACGAGGTGACGCTCCGGCGGAATGTCGATGATTTGCAGGCGATTGCGCTCCGCCAGCGCGTGTTGCGCGATGTCTCCCGGATCGATCTGCGAACCAGCCTGCTGGGCCAGGAATGGGCGATGCCCGTCGGCCTCGGCCCGGTTGGGCTTGCCGGGCTCTATGCCCGGCGCGGGGAAGTGCAGGCGGCGCGTGCGGCGGCGGCGGCGGGTGTGCCGGCAAATTCTGTCGACCGTAAGCGCCTGCTCGCTTCGCGAAGTTGCCGCCTCCGGCCATGTTCCCTGGTTCCAGCTCTATTTCGTCAAGGACCGCGGGTTCGTCGCGGACATGATCGCGACCGCGCGCGACGTCGGCTGCGCGGCGCTGGTGCTGACGGTCGATCTGCCGGTTCCGGGCTCACGCTATCGCGATGCGCGCGCCGCCGGCGGTGGCCTGAAGCGGGTGAGCCAGCTGCTCGCGCGGCCTGCGTGGTTGTGGGATGTCGGAATCAGGGGACGGCCCATCAGTTTCGGAAATCTGGCGCCCATCGTCGGCGAGCGAGCGCCCCTGGCCGACTTCCAGGCGTGGATCCACGCCAATTTCGACGCGTCGGTGAGTTGGAAGGACGTCGAGTGGGTTCGCAAGCAATGGCAAGGACCGCTGATCATCAAAGGCGTGCTCGATCCCGCTGATGCACGGGAGGCCGTCGCCAATGGCGCCGACGCGCTTGTGGTTTCGAACCACGGCGGTCGTCAGCTCGACGGCGTGCTGTCGAGCGCACGGGCGCTGCCGGCCATTGCCGACACGATCGGCGGCAAGCTTCCGATCCTTGCCGACGGTGGCGTCCGGTCAGGGCTGGACGTCGTGAGGATGTTGGCTCTGGGCGCCGACTTCGTGCTGCTTGGACGGGCCTGGGCCTATGCGCTCGCGGCGGGCGGCGAGGAGGGCGTTGCCCATGTGCTGAAGCTCCTCGATGCCGAGATGCGCGTCGCCATGGCGCTCACGGGGCACAGCAACATCTCGGAGATCGGCCCGGAGACGCTCGCCTAAGCGCCCCGGAGACTGGGCGAAATCAATGGTCGGGGAGAGAGGATTCGAACCTCCGGCCCCTGCCTCCCGAAGACAGTGCTCTACCAGGCTGAGCTACTCCCCGACCGGAACCCGCAGGTGCGACAAGGGGTCGCGGCGGGAGCCAAGGCCGCGGCTGAATAGGGGCGCGGGTCGGAGAGCGCAAGCGCTCATGCTGCCGCAAGATCGATCGTCCCGTTTATCCCGATCTTACCCACCCGATGTAAAAGATGACGAAAAGCAGATCAGCAGGGCCAGCACCACCAGAAGCACGCGCCCAAAACAGTAGCCGCTCGAGTTATCGGGCCTGTCCAGCGCGTCGGGGTCCGTTTCAATATCTGGATCGCGGTAACCGGGCATTTGCTAGCGGCCGATCGTCTTCAACCAATGCTCGGCGCGCACGAACTTCTCGCGCGGGGAGCCGGGGCGGGCATTGGCGGTTTCGGTCTGCTCGATCTTGCGCCAGTCGTCATAGTCGGTAGGCATCACGCCGCGGGTTTCGAGCAGACGCTTCAAGCCTGCCGCGCCCGCGCGATCGCCGGCGGTGCCCGATGGCATGGCCGCGGCTATGCGGTCGGCGACTTCGTAGCCATCGGGGCGGTTGGTGCCGATCGTCCCGCTCGGTCCCCGCCGCGCCCAGCCGACGGCGTAGAGCCGCTCGTCGATCCGCCCGCTGTCATTGAGGAATTTGCCGCCGCGCTCATCGTAAGCGACGCCTTCCATCGGCGGCGTCGAATAGCCGATCGAGCTGATCACCAGCGTGGCGGGCACGTCGTAGGTTTCGCCGGTGCCGTGCGCCCCGCCCTTCTCGTCGAGCTCGGTGCGCTCGACGATCATTTCTCGGCTTTGCCGTCGCCTTCAATCGCGATCGGCCGGGCGAAGAAATCGAAGATCATCGTCCTGGGCTTGTTGGCACGCAGCTCGGCAAAGTCGCGCAGGATCGTCACCGACTTGCGCTGGCCGGGCTCCAGTGCGTCGTCGGCGTCGCGCGGGGGAAAGTCGTTCAGATCGACGACCGGCAACGTCGCGTCGAGATGGCCGAGCTCGCCAAGCTCCTTGGGCGTCATTGCGATCTGATGGGGTCCGCGGCGGCCGAGGATGGTGATGGTGCGGACCGCCGACGCATCGAGCGCGTCGAGCGCGTGGCCGACGATGTCCGAACCTTCAAACTCGGCGCGGGTCTTGGACAGGATGCGCGCGCAATCGAGCGCGACATTGCCGTTGCCGATGACCGCCGCACCGGCGCCATCGAGCGGCGGATCGAGATCGGCGAAATCGGGATGACCGTTGTACCAGCCAACGAATTCCGCCGAGCCGAAGACGCCGGGCAAATCCTCGCCGGGAATGCCGAGCTTGCGGTCATGCGGCGCGCCGGTTGCGAGGATGACGGCATCGTACAGTTCAAGTAGCTCGGCGACCGACACGTCGCGGCCGATCGTCACGTTGCCGATGAAATCGACCCCGCCGGTCTCGACGACCTTGTCGTAGCGCTTGCTGACGGCCTTCAGCGACTGGTGATCGGGGGCGACGCCGAAGCGGATCAGGCCGTAGGGAACGGGATACCGGTCGAGGATGTCGATGCGGGCCCCAGACCCTCAGCGTCGCCGTATGCCTTCTCCAGCGCCTCGGCCGTATAGAAGCCCGCCGGACCAGAACCGACCACCGCGAAATGCCGCATGCACTCTCCTCCTCCCTGTTGCGTAGCAATGGGGAGGTGGCAGCGCAAAGCGCTGACGGGAGGGGCCCCTCCACCGCCTTCGGCGGTCCCCCTCCCCACCAGCTTTGCTGGCAGGGAGGAACTTAGCGGCTGTGATCCTCCAGCAGGACGTCGCCCTTCTTCTGAAGCGCGGCCTGGATGATTCCGGCGAACATGCCGAGCATGCCCGGGAGCAGCACCTGGAGGTGGACCTTGGTGTCCAAGACGTCGATCGTCGCCGCGACATTCTGCCCCATCGCCGCAATGTCGAGGTTGAGCTGGTCGCCGGACCAGCCAGACTGCACCTGCGCGCCGCCGGGAATATGTTCCTTGAGCTTGTGGATGTTGTTGGCGATGCGGCGCCGCGCCTCGTCCTTGCCGAGGTTGTGCGGAAGATCGACGTCGATGGGCTGGCTCATAATATCGATGTCGTCCGGCGATCAGCGCTTTTCAAGCGCCGGGTGGCGGCTATGGTCCGGGCATGCGCGCACTGGCTCTCGCCCCGCTCCTCCTTGCCTTGCCGGTTCATGCCCAGGTCGCTCCGGCGCCGGCGCCGGTTGTTATTGATCCCGCCAATCCTGCCGCGGCCTACATCACCGCAGGCCAGGACGAGCCGGGCTACCGAAGCTGGTACCTGTCGACGCCTTCACGGGCGCAGCAGGTCAAGGCCTTCAACGATTATCTGGTCGGCGCGCAGGTCGGCGGGGTTGTGCCGACCTGGCAACTGTTCCGGACCGCGACCAGCTGGCAAGCCTGCGGCGCGCAGCCGTTCGAAATCCCACCGACCGAGGAATGGCCGCATATCGTCGACACGCTGCGGTATATCCACGACTATGTGATCCCGGCGCTGGGCCCGGTCGAACCGGTGTCGGTCTATCGCAACCCGGCACTCAACGTCTGCGCGGGCGGCGCACCGGAAAGTGCGCACAAGCTCTATTCGGCGATCGACATGGTGCCGCTGCGGCCGATCACCCGCGAAGCGATGATGCGGACATTGTGCGGCGATCATTCGGCGCACGGCGAGGCCTATCATGCGGGACTCGGCTTCTATGCCTTCATGCGCTTTCACATCGACAGCACGAAGTACCGGCGCTGGAACATGGACCCCGCCGTCGCCGCGCAATGCCCGCCGATCGTCCATCCGGAGGACGCGGCGTCGATTGGCCAGCCGATTCCGGCGGCGACGCCGCCGGCTCCCGCACCGGCAAGCCCGACCACCTGCACAGGCCGCGCCGCCCAAGACCGAAACGAGGCCAGCCGCCTAACAACCCCTTGTGTTGCCAATGTGCAACACCATATCGACCCCGGAGAATGAGGGTAACGATTGAATGGATTTTGAAAAGCTGACCGACCGCGCGCGCGGCTTCCTCCAGGCGGCGCAGACGATTGCGGTTCGCGAGCATCACCAGCGCATCGCGCCCGCGCATTTGCTCAAGGCCTTGCTCGATGACGAGCAGGGCATGGCGGCGGGGCTGATCGATGCCGCTGGCGGCGATGCGAAGGCGGCGAAGCGCGAAGCCGATGCGCTGGTCGCGAAGATCCCAACGGTAACCGGCAGCGGCGCCACCCAGGCGCCGGCGATCGACGGCGACGCGATCCGAATCCTCGACCAGGCCGAGTAGGTCGCGAAGAAATCCGGCGACAGCTACGTCACGGTCGAACGCATCCTGCTGGCGATGGCGCTGGCCAAGGGCACCGACGTCGGCGACGCGCTCGCCAAGGCGGGCCTCACGCCGCAAAATCTCAACGCCGCGATCGAGCAGCTGCGCGGCGGCCGCACCGCCGACACGCAGGCATCCGAGGATCGCTACGACGCGCTGAAGAAATATGCGCGCGACCTGACCGAGGCGGCGCGCGACGGCAAGCTCGACCCGGTCATCGGCCGCGACGAGGAAATCCGCCGCACCATCCAGGTGCTGGCCCGCCGGACCAAGAACAATCCGGTGCTGATCGGCGAGCCCGGCGTCGGCAAGACCGCGATCGCCGAAGGGCCTCGCGCTGCGCATCACCAACGGCGACGTGCCCGACGGCATCAAGGACAAGCGCCTGCTGTCGCTCGACATGGGCTCGCTGATCGCCGGCGCGAAATATCGCGGCGAGTTCGAGGAGCGGCTGAAGGGCGTGCTCGACGAGGTGCGCCAGGCCGAGGGCGACATCATCCTGTTCATCGACGAGATGCACACGCTGGTCGGCGCCGGCAAGGCCGAAGGCGCGATGGACGCCGGCAATCTGCTGAAGCCGGCGCTTGCCCGCGGCGAGCTGCACTGCATCGGCGCGACGACGCTCGATGAATATCGCAAATATATCGAGAAGGATGCCGCGCTCGAGCGGCGCTTCCAGCCGGTGTTCGTCGGCGAGCCGAGCGTGCCCGACACCATCTCGATCCTGCGCGGGCTCAAGGAGAAATACGAGCTTCACCACGGCGTCCGCATCACCGATGCGGCGATCGTCGCCGCGGCGACGCTCGGCAACCGCTACATCACCGACCGCTTCCTGCCCGACAAGGCGATCGACCTGATGGACGAGGCGGCGAGCCGGATCCGGATGGAGGTCGAATCCAAGCCCGAGGAGATCGAGAATCTCGACCGGCGCATCATCCAGCTCAAGATCGAGCGCGAGGCGCTGAAGAAGGAGCAGGACAAAGCGTCGAAGGACCGGCTGGCGAAGCTCGAGGAAGAGCTCGCCAACCTCGAGCAGCAGTCGGCCGAGCTGACCCGCGCTGGCAGGCCGAGAAGGAAAAGATCGCCGGCGAGGCCAAGATCAAGGAGCAGCTCGATGCCGCGCGGCTCGAGCTCGAGCAGGCGCAGCGCGAGCGGCGACCTCGCCAAGGCCGGCGAGCTTCAATACGGCCGCATCCCCGAGCCTCGAGAAGCAGCTCGCCGATGCGCAGGCCGCAGTCGAAGGGCGCGATGCTGCGCGAGGAAGTGACCGACCAGGACATCGCCGGCGTGGTCAGCCGCTGGACCGGGATTCCGGTCGAGCGGATGATGGAAGGCGAGCGCGAGAAATTGCTGCAGATGGAAGCGATCGATCGGCGCGCGCGTGATCGGCCAGGAGGATGCGGTGAAGGCGGTGTCGGCGGCGGTCCGCCGCGCCCGCGCCGGCCTGCAGGATCCGAACCGGCCGCTGGGCTCGTTCCTGTTCCTCGGCCCGACCGGCGTCGGCAAGACCGAGCTGACCAAGGCGCTCGCCGAATTCCTGTTCGACGATCCGACCGCGATGGTCCGCATCGACATGAGCGAGTTCATGGAGAAGCACGCGGTCGCGCGGCTGATCGGCGCGCCGCCGGGCTATGTCGGCTATGAGGAAGGCGGCGTGCTGACCGAGGCGGTGCGGCGCCGGCCCTACCAGGTGGTGCTGTTCGACGAGGTCGAGAAGGCGCACGGCGACGTCTTCAACGTGCTGCTCCAGGTGCTCGACGACGGCCGCCTGACCGACGGCCAGGGCCGCACGGTCGACTTCACCAACACGATCATCATCCTGACCTCGAACCTCGGCTCGCAATATCTCGCGCAGCTGGGCGAGGACGAGACGGTCGAGAAGGTCGAGCCGCAGGTGATGGAGGTGGTCCGCGCGCCATTTCCGGCCGGAGTTCCTCAACCGGCTCGACGAGATCATCCTGTTCCATCGGCTGAGCGCCGGGCACATGGGGCCGATCGTCGATATCCAGGTCGCGCGGCTGCAGAAGCTGCTCGAGGACCGCAAGATCAGGCTCGAGCTGACCGACGCCGCCCGCGCCTGGCTCGGCCGGGTCGGCTACGATCCGGTCTATGGCGCGCGGCCGCTGAAGCGCGCGGTGCAGAAATATCTGCAGGACCCGCTCGCCGACAAAATCCTCGCCGGCGAGATCGCGGACGGATCGAGCGGTGCGGGTCGACGAAGGCGACGGCGGCGCTGGTGCTGACGCCGGCCGGAGAAGAGCGGGCGGCAGCCTGAACGCGGCACGCCGCGTTCGCTGGACAAGCTCTCTCCCCTCGCCCATTCGGCGGCGATGAGGGCGGCCGAAATCTTGCTGCAGGAGGCCGAGCGCGAGCTTGCGGCCGGCCGGCCCGACAATGCCCGCTCGGCGTTGGGACGCGCTCACCAGGCGGACGGCGATAGCGCCGCTTTTTCCACCTCACGGCGCTGGTCGAAAAGAGCGCCGGCAACGCGACGGCGGCCGAGGCGGCGTTCGAGGCGGCGCTGAACCTGGCACCCGGCCAATCCCCAGTTGCTGATGAACTTCGGCAATTTCCGGCGAAGCGCTCGGTCAGGTCGACCAATCGCTCGAGCTTTACGACCGCGCGCTCGCTCAGGCGCCCGAGGCGATCGACATTCGCTTCAATCGCCTGCTCGCCCTAACCGCGCTCGGCCGCGTCGACGAAGCTCTTGCAGAGGCCGAATCCCTGCTGCGAACATTGCCCGCGGAACCGCGCCTACACAGCACGCACGGAGTGATCCTGCGCGCATTGGGCGGGCTTCGCGAGGCAGGTCAGGCATTCGAGCGAGCGCTGCAGCTCGATCCGCAAGCATCGATGGCGCTGCACGGCCGGGCGCAGATCGCCGCTGACCGCGATGAGGACGCGGCGAGCGGCTGGTACCGCAAAGCGCTGGTCAGCTACCCGAATAGCGGCGAGCTGATCATCGGCCTCGCCGAAGCCTTGGAAGGGGAAGGGCGTGGGGATGAAGCGGCGACGACGCTTGAGGAGGCCGTTCGCGCCAATCCGTCGTGGATCGAAGGCCAGGCGACGCTCGCCCGGATGCGGTGGGAAGCCGGCAAGGACGAAGACTTCATTCGCGACCTTGAGGCTGCGCTGTCGGCGGAGCCGGCCAACGGACCAATGTGGAGCGTGCTGGCGACAACGCTAGCGGGCGCGGACCTTCCCGCCGCCGCCGCCCAGGCGGCGAGCGAAGGCGTGCGGGCGACCGACGGCGACACTCGGCTGCGCCTGTTGCAAGCCTTTCTGGTGTCGGAGGCGGGTGACCTGGAACGCGCGGACGAATTGTTCGCCGAGCTACCGGCCGGCCTGCCGGGGCGGCATCTCAGCGAGGCGCGGCACGCGCTCCGCGCCCATCAATTCGATCAGGCATCGAAATTGCTGGACGAAGCGCGTCAGGAATCGCCGTGGGATATCGCGGCCTGGGCGATGACCAGCCTCGCCTGGCGACTGACCGGCGACCCGCGAGCACAATGGCTGAATCAACAGCCGGGCTTGATCCGGATCCTCGACCTGGACCTCAGCCCGGCAGAACTCGATCAGGTCGCCGAGCGGCTGCGCGCGCTTCATCGAACCCGCGTCCGCCCGCTTCATCAGTCACTGCGCGGAGGCACGCAATCGCGCGGCCGGCTGTTCGAGCGCGAGGAGCCGGAGATCGCGCTGCTCGCAACCAAAATCCGGGAGGCGGTCGATCGTTACTGGTTGCAATTGCCAGATGCGGACGCAGCGCATCCCCTGCTTCGCCATCGGGGCCGGAAACCGATCATCGAAGGCTCGTGGTCGATCCGGTTGACGGATGGTGGATTCCACATTCCGCACTTCCACCCGGAGGGCATTATCTCGTCCGCGGCCTATGTGGTGGTTCCAGAGAGCTCCACGTCGGGCGAAGGCTGGTTGGAAATTGGCGCTCCGCCGCCGGACCTCGAGCTACCGGTCCAGTTCATCGAGTCGGTTGAGCCGCGGCCCGGCCGCCTCGCCCTCTTTCCGAGCTACATGTTCCATTCCACCAGGCCGTTCAGCGCGGGAGAGCGGCTGACGGCGGCATTCGATGTGGTGGCTGCCTAAGCGCCGAAGGCGGTGCGAGCCCAGTCCAGGGCCTCGTCGATCCTCGGCCTGTGAAATTTGCGAACCTCCGAGTTCTCGACTTCTCGCTGGACCGCGGAATATTCAACCTGACCCTTGGCGTGGGCCGCTGTCCAGCGCGCGACATTCGCATCAATGTCCGATGGTTCCAGCGCGAGGCCCAGCAGCCTGGCGGATTGCAACGCGGCTTGGGCAGGATCCGACTCGATCATTTCGAAGCCGATTTCCGCCGCGTGAGCTCTTCCGATTGCCCGAGCGAACAGACGCCGCTGGATCTGATGCGCAACCAACGACAGGCGGATCGCCTTGCCGACCGGATCGTCGACCAATTCCACCGCCATGCTGAGCCACTCATCGCCTTCGCCAACAGTCCCCGCGAGGTGGGCAGCGAGGCGCGCGGTGAAGGCCAGGCGGTCATGGCCCCCTCGAAGGACCGCGACCGCAAAGCGGCTCGCGCTCGATGGTGATGAAGACGGCGCGCGAACTCTCGCCAACCAGGTCGTCGATGAGGTTGTTGGCCCAGCTCGACGGCTTGACGGTAACCGGCTCTGCGGCCTGCCACCGCCGAAACAGCATCGCCTCGGCAAAACCAAGCATCACCTGGAAATCGGCACTGCGCTCCCCTGCCCTGCCAAGCGCCGTTCGCCAGTCGGCGAGCTTCACCAATATGTCCGGTTCGCGAAGCGTCAGTGACTTGCCCGGCCTGTCCAGCAAGCGTGCGAGCAAAGTCGATCCGCAAAAGGACATATGGAACAGGTATCGCGGCTGCTCGCGCGCCGGCGCGGTATCCGTCGCCCGTTCGAACGGAAGCTCGGTCGGGGAACCGGCCCAGATGTCGGTTCGGCCGTCGAGAAAAGCTGCCTGACGCACGGCCTGTTCCGTTGTCGGCCTGAAGATCGCGCAGCGCCGGTCAGGATCGAGGTCATGAAGGAGGCAGGACGGGTCAGTCAGAGCCCGCGCCATTGAATTTTCGACCGTCACTCGGGTTGCGGCTCGGCGCGGAGCCAGCCGGTGATCGAATAGCGACGATATGCCGCGGCTTTGGTGACTTCGCTAACGCTGTGCATCTGGCCGACGCGGAAGACAGTCAGCATGTTCATCAGCGGCATGTGGCCCTGCGCCGGAACTCGCCATCGCCTCCGTGCATCATGAGGAGGCCGCCCCATTCCAGGCGCCACACCGGCGTCAGGCTCAGGACGTAAGCGGCGCGTCTATTCTTGCCCTTCGAACGAATCGTCGTGCCCGGTCAGGAAATCGCCGGGCGAATAAGCCGTGCCCTGCGCATCCGCATATTGGATGTCCTGTGCGCCGGTTATCTGTTTGAGGGCGTCCAGCATCGGCGCGCCCGACAATTCGCCAGCGACGGCCACGAGCGGGTCGGCGCTGGCGCGGCGGGCGCTTTCGGAATCGGGGATTCGGATGCTTTCGTAGCGGTACTGGAAGCCGGACCGGGCGCCCGCGTAAATCGCATTGTCCAGCTCGGACTGCTTGTCTGACGGCAGGGCCGAACGCAGTTTGCGATCAAGCTCGAACAATTGATCGCCGCTGTTGAAGACCTGAAGCCAATCCTCGCGCTCGCGCATGCCGGCTTGCAGTTCGGCCGCAGAATGATCGGCAAGTACGCCGGCGATCCGGACCATGCCGTCGCGAGCATAAGTTTGTGCCAGCGCGTTCAGCCGGTCGGGCGGCAGAGTGGTGAACATGGGCTCCCCTGGGTCAAGCGCTTGTCGCGCGCGCGCGAACTTCGTAACCCTGCCGGGCAAATAGCGGCAAGCGCCGCCACGAGAAAATTCATGGGTCGCGAGCTCTTCACCCTCAATCCGGCACTCGACCGAGGCGCGCTCGCGAATTCGTTCGCCGGCGAGGGACGCGTGCAGGTTCGCGATTTCCTGACCGACGAGACGGCGGAGGAAATCCATCGCATTCTCAGCGCCGCGACCCCGTGGGGGCTAGCGTGGCAGGCCGGCGATCAGCAGCCCCCGCAAGCCATTGAAGCGGCGGCATTGCGGCAATCGCCGACGGCGCAGCGCGACGCTGCCTCGGCGACCTACGGCGCGGCGGCGAGCGGTCATTATGCGGTTCAGTTCGCGCGCTACCCGATGGTCGACGCCTATGTCGGCAAATGGAACGAGGGCAGCCCGCACGACCTGCTGCTCGAATATATCAATGCGCCCGATTTCATGGGGTTCGTTCGCGAGGTCACCGCTATTCCCGAGCTGGTGAAAGCCGATGCTCAGGCGACGCTGTTCGCGCCGGGCCATTTCCTCGGCCGTCACATCGACAGCCATGTCGCCGAGGGCTGGAGCGTCGCTTATGTCATGAACTTCGCGAAGGAGTGGAAGCCGGACTGGGGCGGCTACCTCAACTTCTTCGATGACGACGGCGACATCGTCGCCGGCTACCGGCCGCGCTTCAATGCGCTCAATATGTTCAGAGTGCCGCGCGCGCACGCCGTCAGCTTCGTCCCCCCGTTCGCGCCGGTCGGACGGTTCGCGATCACCGGCTGGTTCCGCGACCGGTGATGGGGGCAGCGGCGAAGCACTGCGCGATCAGGCGGTCGCCGCGGCCGCGGCCGGGTGACGGTGCGCGGGCGGGGAGCTTGTTCGAGCAGGCGGTCAGGGCCGCACCCAAGAACGTCTCGATCCTCAACAGCGCTGGGGCCTATTGGTCGAACAGCGGTGATCCGGCGCGGGCAATCGCCATGTTCAAGCAAGCCGCGGCCGCCGATCCCGATGCGATCGAGCCGGCGATCAACCTCGCCATTCTGCTGACCAATGCCGGCGAGACGGGCGAGGCGATCGACGTACTTGTGTCGCGCGAGCAATCGGCCGCCAGCAATGCGCGATACTGGTCGGTTCGGGGGAATGCGGAGCGAGCCGCGGGGATGAAGCGCGAATCATTGGCGAGCTACGACCGGGCGTGGCGGACTCGACCCGTCCAACCCGCGCGCCGCCGAAGGGCGCGCGCGGCTTGCGCTCGAGACGGGCCTTGATGCGCGTCCGCATTATCGGGATGCGCAGGCCGTTGCGGGTAGCGAACCGACGGTGCTGCTGGGGCTCGGCCAGGCGATCGAGGCTGCCGGCGAATTAGCCGAAGCGCGGCAGATCGCCGAGGAGCTGGTGACGAATGCGCCGGCGCTGGCTACCGGCGCTCGAATGGCTCGCGCAGCTGCGCTGGTCGGCGGGCGAGCAGGATGAGTTCACCGGGCACTATGCAGCTGTGGCTACGGAGCGGCCGTCACCGGAACTCTATCGGAGCTGGTGCGGCTTGCTCGCAGGCGTCGACCAGTTCGAGAAGGCCGCCGAGGTTGCGGCAAGCGCGCGGCGCAGACCCGGCGAATCGCCGGACTTCGCGCTGCTGGAGGCAGTGCACGCCGGGGAAGCTGGCGACGACGAGCGCGCCGAGGCCCTCTTTGCAACGCTTTCCGCCAACGGCCCGGACCGCGATGTCCAGGAAGCGCGGCATCGGTTGCGGACCGGCGATCCTGCTCTCGCGGAGAATCTGACCGCCCGGGCCATCGCCGCGCAACCCGAGAATATTTCGGCCTGGGCCCTGCGCGACATTGCCTGGCGGTTGTTGGGCGATGGTCGGCATGAGTGGTTGCACGGGCAGGACGGGCTGGTGCGCCCGATGCAGCTCGACCTCGATGGCGCGCAATTCGGGGCGATCGTCGCGCTGCTCGACCGGCTGCACGAGGCGAGCTCGATGCCCGTCGGCCAATCGGTACGGGACGGCAGCCAGACGCGCGGCGGACTGTTCGACCGGCACGAACCCGAGATTCGGATGCTCGAGGACAGTTTTGCGCGGGCAATCGAGGAATATCGATCGGTCCTGCCGCCGCGCGATGAAACGCACCCGCTGCTGCGTCACCGCGACGATCCGTGGCGATTCGCCGGAAGCTGGTCGATCCGGGCCTTCACGGGCGGGCGCCACACCGAGCACATCCATCCGCTCGGAATCGTCTCGTCCGCCGCTTATTTCACCGTGCCGCCGGCACAATCGGACGATGCCCAGGCCGGCTGGCTGGAGCTTGGCCGGCCACCGCCCGACCTGCGCCTCGACTTGCCGCCGATTTGCGCGATCGAGCCGTTGCCCGGCCGCTGCGCCCTGTTTCCGAGCACGCTCTACCACGGCACGCGCGCCTTTGCCGGCGGCAAGCGGATGACGGTCGCGATCGACGTTCATCTGGACAGCCGGCGGTCGGCGCGGGTTGGATAGGCCAGAACGCATGGACATCCTCGACGAGGCCCAGCGACTGGCGGCGAGCGGCCAGCAGCGTGCCGCTGTCGACCTCGTGCTTGGAGCTGCGGAAGCGGGTGATGCGGTCGCTCAATTCGCGGTCGCGAACTGGCGGTTGTATGGCCTCAACGGGAAGCGGGATTTTTCCGAGGCGCATCGGTTGCTGGACCGCGCGGTCGCTTCGGGAAGTTCCGACGCCGTGCACCTCAAGGCCAATCTCATGTCCAACGGCACTGGGATCGAGCCAGACTATGATGCAGCGCTCCAGTTGCTGGAGACGATTGAGGGCTCCGACCCGCTTGCCGCCCGACAACTGAAACTTGTTCGAAGCGGGACGGCAGCACTGCCAGCTGCCGAGCTATTATCGCTCGACCCCGATATTCGCGTCTACCGGGCCATGCTCCGCCGGGAGGAATGCGATTATCTGATTGACCGCGCGCAGCCGGAGCTTCGGCCCTCGTTTGTGGTCGATCCGAGCACCGGTGGGCACATGCCCCATCCGACCCGGACGTCGTTCGGCATGAGCTTTGACCCGCCGACTGAAGACCCGGTGGTTCGGATGCTCAATGCGCGCTTTGCTAATATCACGAAGACGACGCTGGAGTGCGGCGAGCCGCTGCAAGTGCTGCGTTACGTGCCGGGGCAGGAGTTTCGTCCCCACTTTGATGCCATTCCAGGCGCCGCCAACCAGCGGACGTGGACGATCCTCACCTATCTCAACGAGGCTTACGAGGGGGGCGAAACCGTATTCGACCTGCTGGGCATCAGCTTTCGAGGCGCGCCTGGAGACGCTCTCCTGTTCCGCAACGCGGACGAGGCCGGCGTTCCCGACTCCCGCTTGCGCCACGCTGGCCGGCCGGTGACTTCCGGGGTCAAATGGCTGGCGACGCGCTGGATCCGTGCGGCGCGGCAAGACCCCTGGGCGGTCGCCGGCTAACCGTCTTATCGCCCAGTTTCCTGAAGCACAAAAAAAGGGCGGCGGACCGAAGTCCACCGCCCCATTTTCTCGATCCGGTTTAAGCCTAGAGCTTGAACTGAACCGAGAAGAAGAAGTCCCGACCCAGCACGTCGAACGTGCTCGGGAAGGTATTGGCCTGCTCCGACTGCGAAGAGCCGATGATCGGCGGCTTCTTGTCGAACAGGTTGTTGATGCCGAACGTCATGGTCGCGTTGTCGGTGACATTGAGCGCCATCGACAGATCGAACACGTTGTACTGCTTGATCCTTTCGACCGTGAAGTCGGTGATCCGGCTGATCGTCGCTCGTCGCGCCGACATGGCGCCAACGCAGCGAGGTCGTCAGCGGGCCATCGAGCCAGGAAACGCGGCTCGTCCACTTCCACTTCGGCGTCGGCTGACCGCAACTCGTACCGAAGAAGCCGGCGCACTCGATGAGATCAGCGCCTTGGAACGGCAGGAAGTTGTTCTTGTACTGGTAGTTGCCGAGGAAGAAGAAGCTGAGCTTCGACCGCGGACCCGAAGAGGCCGAAGGTCATCGGCAGGCTATAGTCCACCTGGAAATCGACACCCTTGGTACGGAGCGACGACAGGTTGGCGTTGGCCGCCGTAACGACGAAGTCACCGCCCGACAGGATACCCGACGAGTCGCGATTGACGAGCTGGCACAAGGACGACGGTCCGGAGTTCGGGAAGCAGCTGTTCAGGATGCCCTGAACGCCGCCGCCGGCCGCCGAGATCGCGCCCTTGACCTTGATGTCGTACCAGTCGACCGCAAGGTTGAGGCGTGGGATGAACCGCGGCCGCAGGACGATGCCGGCGGTATAGGTATCGCCAATTTCTTCCTGCAGGTTCGGGTTGCCACCGAAGGTGCCTTCAATCTGCGCATTCGGCTGCAAAGCCGCGGTGCCGACCGACGTCGACGGAACGCCGCTTGCGATACACGCCGCGTTGAGCGTCGCGTTCGTCACAGCAGCCGCAGTGGCGCAAGGATCGGTCGCGGCCGGGAAGCCGACAGAGTTACCGCCGAACAGCTCGCCAACGTTCGGTGCCCGGATCGCGCGCTGATACTGGCCGCGAAGCAGGATGTCCTTGATCGGCTGCAGCTCTGCGCCCGCCGAGTAGGTCCACACGCCGCCGACTGCGTCGAGCGAATAATCCGAGTAACGGAACGCGCCGTTGAGTTCGAACCGGTTGATGAAATTGTCTTCGATGATTGGCAGGCGAAGTTCGCCGAACACTTCCTTGACGTTATAATGCCGGCAGTCGCATCGCCGGCGTTGAAACCGACCACGTCACCCGACGACAAGGACGTGTCGGGGATGAACGCCGCCGCCATCTTGCGCCATTCGACACCGACCGCGAGACCGACCGCTTCATGAGCCCAGGGGCTGGTGAAGAGGTGGCCCGAGACACTGCCCTGGGCAACCTGGAGCGCCGATTCTTCCTGGTTCTGGGCAAGGATCGACGTCGCGTCGATGCAATCCTGGCTCAGCTGATTGGCGCCGAAGATGTTGCAGGTGCCGTTCTGGACATTCGCCGCGAAGGCCGAGCGCGAGGTGTTGCCCAGCTGGACCTGCGCGTTCTTGGTGCGCGCATAAGCGTAGTAAACGTCATAGTTCCAGTCGGACGTGATCTCGCCGCGCATACCGGCGACGACACGGAAGGCGTTCCGGTCATCGTGGTTGATGCGGTTATTGACCTGCGTGAAGCGATAGTTCGCCGTCAGCCGGACTGGCCCGCACTCAGAGCCGGGACCGTACCCGTGCCCGCTGAAACCGAGCCGAACGGAAGTGGCCGGCCGTTAGCAGTCGCAAAAGCAATCGCAGCCAGCTGGTTGGCGGAAATCGTCGTCAACGTGGCGCAAGTCGGAGCACTGATCCGCGCCGGCTGCGTCGGCGTTGCGGTACAGAAGGCCGCAAGCGGGACATTGACATTCTGCGTGACCGGCGTTGCTGCCAAGCTGATTGTCGACGCGGTTATTCACGAACGACACCTCGGTGTAGAGGTGGTGGCCGTCGATCACTTCATATTCGCCGTAACCGCCGAGGCTCCAACGCTTTTGCGGGACCATCAAATAGTTGGACGGCGCGAAGTTGAAACGATCCGCCGGGTCCGCGAAGGCAGTTCCGACGCCCGGTGTATTGAACGCGGCGCCGAGGTTGGTGGCGTTGAAGACCGTACCGCCCGCGATCGGGAATGACGTGGCAGTCAGCGGCCCAGCACCATCGGGATCAACACTAACCGTTGCGGGAGCCGTAAATCGGCCCTGCGGGACGTTCGTCGATCCAGACGGCACGAACCCGGTCAGCGTCGCGTTGTCGCCGAGGGTGAAGCGCGAGAAGCCGCGGGCGTTCTGGAAGATGTCGCCGCGATTGAAATATTCGCCATAGACCGTCAGCGAGCCGCGGCCGTCAGCGAACTGCGTGCCGAGCGCGCCATAGATGTCGTAGCGAGGGCCATCGCCGCGCTGCGTGATCGAATAGCTGCCGCCCGCGAGCGCGCCCTTGAGGTCGGTGCGCAGGTGGAAGTTCGTCACGCCGGCGAGGGCGTCCGAACCGTACACGGCCGAAGCACCGCCGGTCACGACGTCGACGCTGTCGATCAGGAACGACGGGATCGTGTTCAAGTCGGTGCGCTGCGAGCTATCGAAGAAGATGTAACGACGGCCATTGACCAGCACGAGGTTACGCTGCGAGCCGAGGCCACGCAGGTTGAGGGTCGCAACACCGCCGCCCGGGTTGTTCGAGAAGGCGGTCGCGCCCGGAATAACCTGCGGCAGGGTGTTGATGACCTGCTCGACGTTGGTCGCGCCCGACAGCTGGAATTCTTCGCTCTTGACGACGGAGAGCGGGCTCGACGAGGTCAGATCGGGACGCGGAATGCGCGAACCGGTGATGATGATGTCCTGCGGCGCCGGAACGGCCTGGCCGGTCGACTGACCGCTCGAGCCCGGATCCTGGGTGCCGGCATTGGCGTCGGGTTGCGACGTGACGGGCGCGGTCTGGTTCGCGGGCGGCTCTTTTACAGTGCCGGCCTGCTGTGCCCACGCCGGTGCTGGTACGGCAACCGCACCAAACAACAGGGTCGACGCCAAAAGGCGCTGACGAGTGCTGAGATTCATGAATAGTCCCCTTCGATTGAAACTGTGCTCCACTCTCCGGTCTAAGTCAGCCGTTACGCTCAGGCAATGCACGGAGCCGTTCGGCGATGTAAGTTAGCGCCGCGATGTAGCAAAAAGGTCACAGAGGAGGAGGACGGCTTGCGTGCGCGAAACGCCTGCCGCAAAGCTTCTTCGATCGGATTTGGGCGGGGTCGACAAATGCACGGACGAAGCAAAATCTCAATGCTCGCAATGCTGGCGATCAGCGCGGCTTCGCCCGCTTTGGCCAAGGACAAGGGGCCGAAGAACCAGCCACCACCGCCCGATTTCGCGCGGCTGGTCGCCTGCCAGCAGGTCACCGACAATATGCTGCGGCTCGCCTGTTACGACCGCGAGGTGACCACCGTGTCCACCGCCAACGCACGCGGCGACCTGGTGGTCATGGACCGCCAGCAGATCCGCCAGGCCAAGCGCTCGCTGTTCGGCTTGACGCTGCCCAACCTCAGCGTGCTCGGCGACAGCGGGAATGATGTCACGACCCTCGACACGACGATCAAGTCGCTATCCTACGGGCCCGACAGCAAGCCGATCTACAATCTGACCGAGGGCGGCCGCTGGCAGCAGCTCGAGTTCAAGACGTTCGTCATGGACCCGGCGCCCGGCATGAAGGTGCACATCAAGCGCGCCGCGCTCGGCTCCTACATGATGAATGTCGAGGGC
>CAVVKB010000003.1:0-253019 GCA_963748685.1 uncultured Pseudomonadota bacterium
AAATCACGCTGACATCCAAGTCCGGCAAGCCGCTCGCACGTTACTTTCCGGAGGTCGTCGACATGCTGCGCGCCATGAAGGCCAGGCATTTCCTGATCGATGGCGAGCTGATCATTCCCGTCGGGACGAGCTGTCGTTCGACGCCTTGCAGCTTCGCTTTCACCCCGCCGAGAGCCGCGTTCTGAAAGCTGTCGGCCCAGACCCCGGCGCAACTGATGGTCTTCGACCTGCTCGAAGATGATGGCACGGTGCTGACGGGTGAAACGCAGCGGGTGCGGCGACAAGCGCTCGAACAATTCTACCGCAAATATGCGGTTTCCGGTCTGCAGCTATCACCGATGACCGAGGATCGCTCGACCGCTTTGACCTGGCTCGAGCGAAGCGGCGGCGCCCTTGACGGCGTCATCGCGAAGCGCGTCGATCTGGAATACCGCTCGGGCGAGCGGGCGATGATCAAGGTCAAGCAGCGGCGGACGGCCGACTGTGTCGTGGGCGGGTTTCGCTATGCCGAAAAGAAACGGGAGGTCGGTTCTCTGCTGCTCGGTCTTTACGACGCCGAGGGCCTGCTCGATCACGTCGGTTTCACGTCCGCCATGCCGGCCGTCGAACGGCCGGCGCTGACCGGGAAGCTCGAGGCCTTGATCGAGCCACCGGGATCACCGGCAATGCGCCAGGCGGCCCAAGCCGCTGGAACAATGCCCGGTCGATGGTCTGGGAGCCGTTGAAGCCGGTTTTGGTGGTGGAGGTCCGATACGACCAGGTCACTGGACGCCGCTTCCGCCACGGCACCGGCCTGGTCCGCCGGCGGCCCGACAAGGCGCCCAAGCAATGCACCTTCGAACAGCTCGCGCCGGCGCTGAAGCCGTCCGAGCTCAAGCGCCTGTTTGAACCGTGAACCTGCTGTTCGACGCGCCGCTCATCGAGGGGCTTCGCTACCAGGAGAATGTCGTCACCGCCGCTGAGGAAGCCGACCTCGTCAACCGGCTGGGGACGATCGACCTGTCGCCGTTCAAGTTCCAGGGCTGGGTCGGCAATCGCAAGACCAGGACCTTCGGCTGGCGCTACGACTTCGATAATTCGAGCTTTGCGCCCGCGGAGCCCATTCCGGATTGGCTCATCCTGCGCGATTGCGCGGGGAGGTTGGCGGGCCAACCACCGGGGATTTTGTCACGCCCTGCTCGCACGGTACGATCCCGGCGCGGGCATCGGCTGGCACCGCGACCGCGACGTCTTCGAAGACGTCGTCGGATTCTCCTTGGAACGCCGGCCGTCCTCCGCTTTCGCGAACGGTCGGATGCCGGCTTCCGGCGCGTGAACCTCAGCCTCGCGCCGCGCTCCGCATATTTGCTTTCCGGCGAAGCGAGGCACGATTGGGAGCATGAATCGTAGCGGGTGAACGGCTTCGTTCTCGATCACGTTCCGCACCTTGTCGGCCAAGGGACGGAGCATCGCGTCGCTGCCGGTCGCGTGACCGGAACGCTCGGTCGCAAGCGCGGTTGTGCCCCCATGCACCGGACCTTGCTCCTCGCACTGTTGCTCGCCGGATGCTCCAAAGGACCGGAAGCCGATCTCCCGGCAATCGGCGAAGCGCGCTCGCTCGCGGCGGAATGGGCCCTCGTCAACGACCAGGCCGAAAAAGGCCGGCTCACATCGACTTATGTCGACACCATGCATCAGGCGGTTCGCGAGCAGCTGGCGACGACGCAATCGACGCTGACCGATCCGGGGAGCGATTATGCCAGCGAGATCGCGGCATTGCTGGCCTTGCCGGCCGATGCTCCGCCGGCCCGGCTTCGCACTCATGTCGATCGCCTCAAGCAGATCGAGGATCATCTTGAATCCGCTTGAGCTGACGCTCGGAATCATGACCGCGGTCGGCGGGTTCGTCGACATCAGCGAGCTGGTGTTCGCCGCGCAGGCGGGATCGATCTTCGGCTATGCGCTGATCTGGGTGTTTGCCTTTTCGACCGTCGGGATGATGGTCTTCGGCGAGATGAGCGGCCGTGTCGCCGCAATCGCCAAACAGCCGGTGTTCAGCTTGATGCGGCATCGGCTTGGACTGGGCCTTGGGCTCGTGACCCTGTTCGCGTCCCTGCTCAGCACGCTGATCACTTGCGCTGCCGAAGTTGGCGGAATGGGCCTCATCCTCCACTATCTGACGGGCGTTCCCTACCTGCTGATGGCGGCGGCGAGCGTCGTCGTGCTGATGGCCTCGATGTGGGTCCTGCCGTTCAAATGGATCGAGCGGACCTACGGGCTGCTGGGCCTCCTCATGCTCGTCTTCGCGGTGGCCTTGGTGGCGATCCACCCACCATGGGACAAGCTCGCCGGAGGGTTTGTGCCCCAAGTCCCGACGGGCCTGCCCACCAAGCAGTTGCTGCAGTTTTCCTATTTCGGCGTGGCCATCCTGTCGGCCGTCATGTTTCCCTATGAAGCCTATTTCTACTCGTCGGGCGGGATCGAGGAGCAATGGGGTCCCAAGGACATCCTGACCAATCGCACCACGACGACGATCGGATTTGCCCTGGGCTCGCTACTCGCCATCACCATCCTCGCGAGTTCTGCCCAGCTGTTCGGGCCCGCCAACGTCGGCCCCCAAATTCCCGGCACGTCGGCGATGGAGGCGGCCATCCCCCTGGGCCGCACTGGCTTGCTGCTCGCGCTGCTCGGGATGCTCTTCGCGGTCGCCGGCGCAGCGGTCGAAACCTGCATGGCCAACGCCTATGCAGTCGCGCAATTCTTTGGCTGGGAATGGGGCCGGCACAAAAAACCCTGGGAAGCCCCGCGCTTCACGCTCGCGTGGATTGGGCTGTTCCTGCTGGCTTTGCTCATCGTCCTGACCGGAGTCGATGTCATGAGTCTCGTCGAATATGCCGTGCTGTTTTCCATCATCGTGCTGCCGCTGACCTATTTGCCGCTGATGCTGCTGGCGGGGGACAAGAGCTACATGGGCGCCCACGCGAACAAGTGGCTCGCGAAGGGATTGGGCTGGATCTATTTCGCGATCGTCACCGCCGCCGCGCTCGCCGCGATTCCCCTCTATTTGCTGACGTCCGGGGGCCAGGGATGAAAGTGACCGATCCGCTGAAGCTGGTTGCCCAGCTGATCGACCTGCCGATCGTCGACAAGGACGGCCGCTGGTGCGGGATCGTCGACGATATCGAGTTCGACGGAAGTGCCGGCCGGGAAACCCGGCTCAAGGCGCTGCTGGTTGGGCCGGGCGCCTACGACCCCCGGCTGCCGCGCTGGGCTTACTGGCTGGTGCGCAAGATCGCCGGTGACCGCATTGCCCGCGTTCCGGTGGCGAACATCGATTCCATCACCAGCGCGGTCAAGCTCAACTGCGCGGCCGAGACCGTCCGCTTGAGCGCCACGGAAGACCGGCGTGCGCGGCTGGATTCCACATGCGGGGGCGATGTGATCCGACTTTCCGCCCTGCGCGACGCGCGCATCGTCACCGAGGACGGCGAGAAGCTCGGCCGGGTGCACGAGATTCGCGCCGCAGAGGGCCGCATCACCGCGCTCGACTGCGGCCCGGGCGGCTTCATCGAGCGGCTGACGGCCAAGACGAGCGGGCGGCGGATACCCTGGGAGAAGGTTCGCAAGATCGACGGCAAGGTCATTGTCGTGGCGCTCGACGACGCCAAGGCCAAGCGCTCCTAGCGCAGCTCGAAGCCGGCCACGCACTCGGCCACCCAGCGCGCCGCGGTCAGCGCGCTGAGGTCGCTCGGATCGAGCGGCGGGTCCCATTCGGTCAGGTCGATCAGGCGGACCCGATGGTCGGCGGCGAGGCGGCGGACGCCCGCGAAGAAATCGTGCGCGGCCATCCCGCCCGGACGACCACCGGGGGCGGCCGGAAATTGCGAGCGGTCGATGACATCGATGTCGCAATCGACGACGATCGCTTCGCAGTGGCCGATGTGGTCGAGGGCGCGGTCGATGGCGAGCGCGATCCCGAGGCGCCGGACTTCGCCGATGGTCACGACCAGATTGCCGGCGGCGATGGCATCCTCATGCATCTTGCGGCTGTTCGCGAAGCTCGCGAGGCCGACCTGCGCGATGTTCGAACCGGGCAGGCCGTCCTCGATCAGGGCGCGAACCGGATTGCCGTTGCTCAGGCCTTCGTTGGTGTCACGCATGTCGAGGTGCGCATCGAGCGTGATCAGCCCGACCTTTTCCAGCGGAAGGCCAAGCCCGCGGACGGCCGACCGAGTCACCGCGTTGTTGCCGCCGACCAGCAGCGTCAGTTGATGAAGCGCGCTGCTGACTCGCACCGCCTCGCTAATCGGGCCGGTCGCTTCCTCGATGGAAAGGCCGGCAATCTCCACATCCCCGCGATCGGCGATTTTCGTGCTTAACTCGCGCCGCGTCTCGACATCATAGCGGCCGATCCGGCGCAGGGTCTGGCGGAGTAGCGGCGGGGCCAGGTCGCATTGCCCCGGGGTTACCGATCCGGCCGCCAACGGCGCTCCGACAAGGCCGACCGGCGCCAACGTCCCGGTTCCAACGATCAGGTCTGAAAGGTTGGGCCAGCCCGCCATCGCTTTGACCGTAGCAACTCGCCTCGCCTAAGGCGACGGACATGTGGGACCGGCTGCTCGTCGACTGCAGGATCGCAACGCTCGAGGAGAAGCCGGGCAATCCGCTCGGGATCATCGAAAATGGTGCGATCGGCATCCAGGACGGCAATATCGTTCGTGTCGGCAAGCGCACCGAGCTTGCCGGTTTTCGCGCGAAGGAAGTGGTCGCGCTCGGCGGCGCCTGGGTCACGCCGGGCCTGATCGACTGCCACACCCATCTCGTCTTCGGCGGCACCCGCGCCGACGAGCACGCGATGCGTCGCGCCGGCGCAACCTATGAGGAGATTGCGGCCGCCGGTGGCGGAATCGCTTCCACGGTCAAGCACACCGCGGCGGCGTCCGACGATGAATTGATCGAGCAGAGCCGCCGGCGCCTTCATGCGTTGATGCGCGGCGGCTGCACGACCGTCGAGATCAAGTCCGGCTACGGCCTCGATCCGTCGAGCGAGCTGCGGCTGCTCGGGATCGCCGCAGAACTCGGCGAAGATGAGGCCGTCCGCATCGTTCCGACCTTGCTTGCGCTTCACGCGCTCCCGGCCGAGCAGCGCGATCGCCGCGCCCATTATGTCAGCGAGATCGTGGACAAGCTGATCCCCGCCGCCGCCGAGCAGGGCCTCGCGATCAGCGTCGACGCATTCTGCGAAACCATCGCCTTCACGTCCGAAGAGGTCGAGCGAGTCTTTCAAGGCCGCCGCTCACCACGGCCTTCGCGTCCGCCTTCACGCGGAGCAATTGTCGAACCAGGGCGGCGCGGCGCTTGCGGCACAATATCGCGCGCTGTCGGCGGATCATCTCGAGCATCTCGACGACACCGGCGCCAAGGCGATGGCCGCCGCGGGTACCGTCGCCGTGCTGCTGCCCGGCGCTTTTTATGCGCTGCAGGAAACACGCAAGCCCCCCGTCGCGCTGCTGCGCAAGCACAAGGTGCCGATCGCCATCGCCACCGACTGCAACCCGGGTACCTCGCCGCTGCTATCACCGACGCTGGCAATGAACATGGCGTGCACCCTGTTCGGCCTGACGCCCGAGGAGGCCATCCAAGGCATGACCGTCAATGCGGCGCGGGCGCTCGGGCTGGCGCATTCAGTTGGCAGCGTCGCCC
This sequence comes from uncultured Pseudomonadota bacterium, assembly GCA_963748685.1. Taxonomy (GTDB): domain Bacteria; phylum Pseudomonadota; class Alphaproteobacteria; order Sphingomonadales; family Sphingomonadaceae; genus Sphingomicrobium. Next base: position 5,683 of record CAVVKB010000003.1, read on the forward strand.
CCGGCAAGCAGGCGGATTTGTGCGTCTGGCAAATCGAGAACCTGTCCGAGCTCGGCTATTGGGTCGGGTTGCCGGGCCCGGAACGCCGCATCTTCGGAGGACAGGATGCGTAGCGCGACGGCCGCGCTGGTCGCGATCATCTGCTGGTCGGGTCTCGCGATCCAATTCAGTGCGACCTTCGCCAATCAGCATCACGTCATCGCGACGCTCTGGGTGCTGCTGCGTTTCTTTACCGTCATCACCAATCTCATCGTCGCGGTGGCGATGACGTTTGAGGTCATGGGTAAGCGACTGCCGCCGTTCGTGCTTGGCGGGGCGACGATCTCGATCCTGCTCGTCGGCATCGTGTACATGACATTGCTTCGGGGTCTGGTCGAATTGAGCGGCGGCGCCCTGCTGGCCGATACCCTGCTGCACAAGGTTTCTCCGGTGGCGATGACCTTGTGGTGGCTGTTCTTCGCGCCGCGTGCGCGGCTGAAATCGAGCGCGCCCTTTGGTGGGCAACCTACCCGTTGCTTTATTTCGCTCTACGCAATCGCGCGAGGCCAGGCGGGCGACCGCTATCCTTACCCGTTCATGGACGTCGGCAAGCTCGGCTGGCCGCAGACCCTGATCAACGCCGGCGGGATCGCGATGGCATTCCTGCTTGCGGGCTTCCTCCTCGTATGGATCGACAGCTGGCGCCCGCTTGGGTCGCGAAGCGCAAGGCGCTAGACGGCCGGTGCATGACCGACCGACGCGACAACAGCCGGCACATCCGCGCCCGCCGGGGCAGCGAGATCAAGGCGAAGCAGTGGAGCACCGAGGCCGCGGTGCGGATGCTGATGAACAATCTCGACGACGAGGTTGCCGAGGATCCGCAGAACCTCGTCGTCTATGGCGGGATCGGTCGCGCGGCGCGCAACTGGGAATGTTTCGACAAGATCGTCGAGACGCTCGAACGCCTGGACGAAGACCAGACCCTGCTGGTCCAGTCGGGCAAGCCGGTCGGCGTCTTCCGCACCCACCAGGACGCCCCCCGCGTGCTCATCGCCAACTCCAACCTCGTGCCCAAATGGGCGACCTGGGACTGCTTCAACGAGCTCGATCGCAAGGGGCTCATGATGTACGGCCAGATGACCGCCGGCAGCTGGATCTACATCGGTACGCAAGGCATCGTCCAAGGCACATACGAGACCTTCGCCGAAATGGGTCGCCAGCATTATGGCGGCGACCTCAAGGGCCGCTGGATCCTGACGGCCGGCCTTGGCGGAATGGGCGGCGCGCAACCGCTCGCGGCGGTGATGGCCGGTGCTCACTGCATCGCCATCGAGGTCCAGGACAGCCGCATCGAAAAGAGGCTGGAGACCCGCTATCTCGACCGCCGCGCGGCCAGCATCGACGAAGCGCTAGAGATCATCCGCGCCGCCAGCGAACCGACCAGCGTCGGCCTGCTTGGCAATGCCGCCGAAATACTGCCGGAGATGCTGAAGCGCGGTATCCGGCCGGATGCGCTCACCGACCAGACCTCCGCGCACGATCCCGCCAACGGCTATTGCCCCGCCGGCTGGAGTGTCGCGAAATGGCAGGAAATGCGCGAGCGCGACCCCGCCGCCGTCGTCGAGGCCGCGCGTCATTCGATGGCTCGCCACGTCGAGGCCATGCTCGTGTTTCGCGAAATGGGCGTGCCGACTTTCGATTACGGCAACAACATCCGCCAGGAAGCCTTTGACGATGGCGTCGCCAATGCGTTCGATTTCCCTGGTTTCGTCCCCGCTTATGTTCGCCCGCTCTTTTGTCGCGGTATCGGCCCGTTTCGCTGGGTTGCCCTCTCCGGCGACCCCGAGGACATTTACCGCACCGATGCGCGCGTGAAGGAGCTGATCCCCGACGATCCGCACCTCCATCGCTGGCTCGACATGGCGCGCGAGCGAATCGCCTTCCAGGGACTTCCGGCGCGCATCTGCTGGGTCGGCCTCGGCCAGCGCCAGCGCCTCGGCCTGGCCTTCAACGAGATGGTCCGCAGCGGCGAAGTCTCGGCGCCGATCGTCATCGGCCGCGACCATCTCGACAGCGGCAGCGTCGCCTCTCCGAATCGCGAGACCGAAAGCATGAAGGACGGCAGCGATGTCATCAGCGATTGGCCACTGCTCAACGCCTTGCTCAACACCGCGAGCGGCGCGACCTGGGTCTCGCTCCACCATGGCGGCGGCGTCGGCATGGGCTATTCGCAGCATAGCGGCATGGTGATCGTCGCCGACGGCACCGATGACGCCGCCAGGCGGTTGGCGCGGGTGCTCTGGAACGATCCCGCCGCCGGCGTCATGCGCCACGCCGACGCCGGTTACGAAATCGCGATCGATTGCGCGCGCGAGCAAGGGCTGGATTTGCCGATGATTCGCTAATTCGTCGTCCCCGCGAAAGCGGGGATCCAGATTTTTTCTTTGCTAGGTTCCCGCTTTCGCGGGAATGACGAAAGTGATGAAGCTGAATCCCGAAAGTATCGACCTCGCCACGCTCCGGCAGCTGTGGTCCGGCGCGCCTGCTCGCCTCGACGATGCCTCAATGAAGCGCATCACTGCTTCCGCCGCTTCCGTCGACCGCATCGTTGCCGGCGGCGAGACCGTGTACGGGGTCAACACCGGCTTCGGCCTGCTCGCCAACACCCGCATCCCGACTGACCGCCTGGCCGAGCTCCAGACCAACCTCATCCTGTCGCACAGTGCCGGGCTCGGAGCGCCGCTGCCGCGCCAAGTTACGCGGTTGATGATCGTCCTGAAGCTTCTCGGCCTTGGCCGTGGTTACTCGGGCGTTCGGCCGTTGGTGATCGAGGCGTTGCAACGTCTCCTGGACGCCAACGCCATGCCGCTGATCCCCTCGCAGGGCAGCGTCGGGGCATCGGGCGACCTCGCTCCGCTTGCGCATTTGATTGCGGCGCTGATGGGTTATGGCCGCATCGATCTTGCCGGCGAGGTCATGAGCGCCGCCACCGCGCTCGAGCGCATGGGACTGGAGCCGCTTCAACTGGGACCGAAGGAAGGCCTCGCCCTCATCAACGGGACGCAGGCGAGCACCGCGCTGGCGCTCGATGCGCTATTCCAGGGCGAGCGCGTGTTCGCCGCGGCGATCGCCGCCGGCGCCATGTCGGTCGATGCACTGAAGGGTTCGTCAAAGCCATTCGACCCGCGCGTCTCCGCACTTCGCGGTCAACCAGGCCAAATCAGGGTTGCGGCGGCGATCGCCGACCTGCTGGAGGGCAGCGACATCCTCACCAGTCATGTCGCGTGCAGCCGGGTGCAGGATCCCTACAGCTTCCGCTGCCAGCCGCAGGTGATGGGCGCGTCGCTCGATTTGCTTCAGAATGCCGCGCGCACGCTGACGATCGAAGCGGCCGCCGTTACCGACAATCCGATTGTCTTCGCGGATGAGGACAGCGCGATTTCCGGCGGCAATTTCCATGCGCAACCGGTCGCCTTCGCCGCCGACACCATCGCCATCGCCTTGTGCGAGGTCGGCTCGATCTCGGAGCGGCGCGTCAGCGTTTTAGTGGATCCGAAGATGAGTGGCCTGCCGGCGTTCCTGACCAGGGATTCCGGGGGTCAATTCAGGCCTGATGATTCCGCAGGTCACAGCCGCCGCCCTGGTCAGCGAAAACAAGAGCCTCCGCCTTCCCCGCCAGCGTTGATTCGATCCCGACCTCGGCCGGGCAGGAAGATCATGTGTCGATGGCGCCGATCGCGGCGCGCAAGGCGGCCCAGATCGCGCAAAATGCTGCGGGAGTCATTGCGGTCGAGCTGATGGCCGCGGCCGAGGGCATCGATTATCATGCGCCGCTCCAAACGTCGGCGAAGCTGCAGGCGATCCACGCCAAGATTCGCGCGCATTCCCCGGAATTCACCGCCGACCGCTATTGGGCGGACGAAATGTCCGCGCTTCAGGGCGCCGTGCTAGGCGGCGAGATCGGCGCCGAGGGCATCGGCCTCAGCTGAGCTTGGTCCAGCGTTGCTGCTCGCAGACCAGGCCGAAGAAGGCGCAGCCCTTCATGTCCATAATGCCCGGCCCAATGATCCGGACGGTCGCGTCGACGTGCATGTTGGTTTCGGGATCGAAGGCCTTGCCCTTGAACATCCCGCCCGAGGCCGGGCGAACCCGCAGGATCTCGGTGCCGATGAAGTGCATGGTGCCGCCCTTGCGCGCATTGGCCTGCGCCTTTTCGGACGCCTTGATCACGACCGCGCAATAATCCTCGCCGCAGCGGCTGACCCGCACCATCATGTTGTGCTTGGGATTTTCCCACTGCCCTTCGAACGGGCTGGGCTGGGCGGCTGAAGGCGCGGCGGCGATGCTGACCGCCAGGAGGGCTGTGACTAGCCGACCCGCGTCCAACGCTGTTCCTTGCAGATGAGCCCGAGCATCGCGCAGCCCCTCACCACCATCATGTCCTCGCCGACCTGGCGGACCGTCGCCGACCCGCGCATCTCGCGCTTCGGCTCGTAGATGCTGCCCCGGTAGGTGCCGTCGCCCGCGGGGCGCAGGCCATAAAGTACGCGCGTGCCGGGTGTCGTTCCCTTCTGGCGATTGTTGGCGTTGGCCCAGCTGACGGTGCCGCAATAAGCATCCCCACAGCGTCCGACCTTGACGACGACGCTGTGGTGCGGGTTCGCCCAGCGGCCCTCGAGCGTCGGTTGTGCCGACGCCGTCGCCGGCGCAGCGAACGCGATTAGAACCAGTGCAGGCTTGGTCAGAAACTTGGTCATGGTCACGCTCATAGCCACGGTTTGCGGCAAGAATCGGCCCGTAGGATTGCCCGTGGATGAACCGTTTCGGCCAACCGTGGCGCATGGTCGGGGCGATTTTCGTCATCCGGCCGTTCTTGGCGGGCGAGGGGTTACGGGCCGGTGTCAGCTTAATGAAAGTCGCGGCTTTTCGGGATGATGTCGACATCGCGAGGGTGGAGCCCGTGCGGGCGGCCGCCAGCTTCCGGCACCGTCGCCATGGTTGAGGGTCGAGGGCATCAGCTGATCGCTCAAATGGCTGAGCATGGACGTATGGTCCTCCAGCCTTCGCGCCACCACGTGGATCACGCCATCCTCGGCATCGTTCTGGATGATCCCCTGAACCGCCATCAGCCGCGCACCCATGACGATCTTGCGCTGCTCGTCGAACACGTCCGGCCAGACGACGAGGTTGGCGATTCCGGTCTCGTCCTCCAGCGTGATGAAGCAGACGCCTTTGGCGCTCCCTGGCCGCTGGCGGATCAGCACGAGGCCAGCCATCGACACGCGCCCGCCATCGCGGCGGGTGGCGAGCTGATCGGCGGGGATGAACTTTTGCGCCGCATAACGTTCGCGAAGGAAATGCATCGGGTGCGCTTTCAGCGACAGCCGCACGGTCTGGTAATCGTTCACCACATGCTCGGCCAAGGGCATCGTCGGCAACCGGGCAGGCTCGCTTTCCGAGCCTTCGTCGCGGGTTTCGGCATAAGCGAACAACGGCAAATCGGGCGTTTGGCGAAGCGCGCGCGAATCCCACAGCGCCGCGCGCCGGTCGAGGCCCATCGACCGAAACGCGTCCGCCGCGGCCAATCGCTGGATCGCATGCACCGGTACCTTGCCGCGAATGCGCAGCTCTTCGACGGTGCGATAAGGGCGAACCGCGACCAGGCGCCCGACATCGCTGCTGCGCAACCCCTCGACCTGACGCAAGCCAAGTCTCAACGCCAAATTGCGCTCACCCTGAGCTTGTCGAAGGGTTAGCGCTTCGCGCTGCGCTCGCATTTCGGCAGGCTCAATGTGAGCGCGTTGGGATTGGGCAGCGGCCTCCAGCGTACAATCCCAATCGCTCTCATTGACATCCACCGAGCGCACCTCGACCCCGTGCTCGCGTGCGTCGCGGACAATCTGCGCGGGCGCGTAAAAACCCATCGGCTGGCTATTGAGCAGGCCGCAGGCGAAGGCCGCCGGATATTTCCATTTGATCCAGCTCGACACGTAGACGAGGTGGGCGAAGCTCGCCGCGTGGCTTTCGGGGAAGCCATATTCGCCGAAGCCCTTGATTTGGTCGAAGCAGCGCTGGGCAAATTCCGGATCATAGCCGCGCCCGACCATTCGCCCGACCATCTTGTCCTGAAGCTCGTCGATGTTTCCGCGCGAGCGGAAGGTCGCCATCGCCTTGCGCAACTGGTTTGCTTCCTGGGACGAGAATTTGGCCGCATCGAGCGCGATCTTCATCGCCTGCTCCTGGAAGATCGGCACGCCCATCGTCCGGCCGAGAATCCGTTCGAGCTCGTCTGGCGGGCCGTGCTCGGGATCGGGGCAGGGGAAGGTCACCGGTTCCTTGCCCGATCGCCGTTTCAGGAACGGGTGGACCATGTCGCCCTGGATTGGCCCGGGCCGGACGATCGCGACTTCGATCACCAGGTCGTAGAAGGTTCGCGGCTTCAGCCGCGGCAGCATGTTCATCTGCGCCCGGCTTTCGACCTGGAACACGCCGAGCGAATCCCCCTTGCACAGCATGTCGTAGACTTGCCCCACCTCCTGCGGGACCGTCGCCAGCTCCCACCGCTCGCCATGATGTTGTTCGATGAGGTCGAAGCATTTGCGGATGCAGGTCAGCATGCCGAGCGCGAGCACGTCGATCTTGAGGATTCCGAACTCCTCGATGTCGTCCTTGTCCCATTCGATGAAGGTGCGGTCGTCCATCGCGCCATTGCCGATCGGCACCGTCTCGGTCAGCGGCCGCTCGGTCAGGATGAAGCCGCCGACGTGCTGCGACAAATGACGCGGCATGCCGATCAATTGCTCGGCGAGCTTCATCGTCCGCCGAAGATGCGGGTCGGTGAGGTCGAGCCCGGCGTCATCGGCGCGCGCATCCTCCAGCTCGGGCTCCATGCTGCCCCACACGGTCGAGGCGAGCGCGGCGGTGACGTCCTCGCTAAGCCCCATTACCTTGCCGACCTCGCGGATTGCGGAGCGCGGCCGGTAATGGATGATGGTCGCGGCGATGCCGGCACGATCGCGACCATATTTCGCGTAGATGTGCTGGATCACTTCCTCGCGCCGCTCATGCTCGAAGTCGACGTCGATGTCCGGCGGCTCCTTGCGCTCCTCGGAAATGAAGCGTTCGAATAACAGCTCGTTCACCGATGGGTCGACCGCCGTGATGCCGAGGCAGAAGCAGACCGCGCTGTTCGCCGCCGACCCGCGCCCCTGGCACAGGATCGGCGGATCGAGCGAGCGTGCGAAATCGACGATGTCATGGACCGTCAGGAAATAACGCGCAAAGTCGAGCTTCTCGATCAGCGGCAGCTCATAGTTGAGCTGCGTCAGCACCTTTTCGGGCACGCCGCCGGGCCAGAAGCGCTTCGCCCCTTCCCAGGTCAGATGCTCGAGATGCTCTTGCGGCGTTCGTCCATCCGGCACGGTTTCCCTCGGATATTCGTAGCGCAGCTCCTCGAGGTTGAAATGGAGCGCATCGGCAAACTCCCGGGTCGCGGCGATCGCGTGCGGCCAGCGCGCGAACAGCCGCATCATTTCGGCCGGCGATTTGAGGTGCCGCTCGGCATTGGGATTGAGCAAAAAACCGGCGTTGGCGATGGTCACTTTCTCGCGGATGCAGGTGACGACGTCCTGCAGCGGCCGCCGGTCGGGCGCATGATAATGAACGTCGTTGGTGGCGAGGATGGTGCAGCCGTTGGCCTTCGCGATCCGGTCGAGCCGCTCGATCCGCGCACTGTCGCCGCCACGATACAACCACGATGCGGCCACATGGCGAAGTGACGTCAAGGCGTCTCGAAGGCGTGGCAATTCCCGTTCGAAATCAGCGAGATCGTCGGACGGCCAAGCGATGAAGGCGATGCCGCCAGCATGGTCCGCGACATCCTGCAAGGACAGCTCGCACTCGCCCTTTTCGGCCCGCATCTTGCCGAGGCTGAGCAGCCGCGACAGGCGGCCGTAGCCGTCGCGGTCAATGGGGTAGGCAAGCAGTGATGGCGCATCCGTGAGATCGAGCCGGCAACCGATCAACGGCTTCAGGCCCACCCCGGTGCAGGCGCTATGCATCCGCACCACGCCGGCCAGCGTGTTGCGGTCGGCGATGCCGATGGCGTCATAGCCAAGCGGCAGAGCCGCCCTGACCAGCTCGATCGCGTCGGATGCACCGCGCAGGAAGGAGAAAGGCGAACTGACGCCAAGCTCGACGAACGGCGAGGGCGCCGCCGCGACTGGCGGGGTATTGCTCGTCCGCACCAGCTTGAGCCGGGAGAAGCCGGGCCGCTCGGGCATCAGCCAAATAGTCCGTGGATGAACCAGGCGGGCAGCCCGCCACGGCCGTCGCCGATCAGGCCTTCGCGGTAGATCCAGTAGCGGCGGCCGGCGGCATCCTCGACCCGGTAATAATCGCGCAGCCGCGCCGAGGACGGCTGGCGCCACCATTCCGGCGCGATCCGTTCCGGTCCTTCCACCCGCGCAATGTCATGGACGGCACGACGCCACATGAACCGCCGGGGCATGCCTTCGGGCGTCGCATAAATGACGTCGATCGCCTCCGGCCGGTCGAGCAGGCGCTGGGGGCGCTTCGCAAGCCCCTCCCCCCGCTGCGGGGGAGGGAGGGAGCCGCGAAGCGGCGGAAGGGAGAGGGAGTGAACGACGCTTCTTCCCCTCTCTCCAACCCCTCCCCCGCGGAGGGGGGAGGGGCTAGAGAGATAGCTCCCACCCATCCGCTCGCCCGTTCCGGCAAATGGCTTTCCACCGCTTGTGGCCGCCGCACCGCGCGCGGGCCGAGCTTTACCGTCAGCCGGTCGACCAGGCGCGCCAGCTCTCGTTCGCCCGACGGCTCCTCGACCAGGCTGTCCTGCGCCGCGCCGAGATCCTCGGTCCAGTCGGCGGTGAGCGCGAACGCGTCGAAGCCGAATTCCGGATCCAGCGCCGCGGTTTTGTCGGCGAGCAAGCGCTGCAAATGCTTCGGCTCGCGGCTCGGGATCGACGTCGCCACCGACGCGACGCCAACGCTGCCATCGACCCGGAAACCGGTCAGCGACAACCGCCGAGCGCCAAGCCGGCGTGCTCCAAGCAGCCGCACAAGCATCGGCACCAGCCGGTCGAGCGCCTGGCTCGCCGCCTCGGGATGGGTTGCGGGCTCTTCAAGCTTGAGCAGCGCCCGCGGCGGCTGTTCAACGGGCGCAGCCGTCAATGGCTCGGGTTTGCGGCCCAGCGCCCGGTCGAGCGCGTCGACGACGTCCTCAGCACCGCGAAACCGCCGTGCCAGCGCGAGGCGCGGGACTTCGAGCAGCGCCCCGACCGTTTTCAGCCCCAGCCGCTCGAGCGTGCGCAGGGTATCGGCGTCGAGCCGCAATGCGGCGACGGGGGGAGCGGCCGCCAAATCCCTCTCCCCACGAGGGAGAGGGGCGACGGCGAACAGTCGAGCGCCACTCAAGCTCGAGCGGCTGGTGAGGGGAGAGAATCGCGCCAGCGCCCACGCCGCCGCTGCCGTGGGTGCAATCGCGATCCGCGTCGTCAGCCCGATCCGCTCAAACCGCCGGCGGATATCGCGCACCAGCCCGCGCTCGCCGCCGAATAAGTGCTCACCCCGTGACCTCGAGCCGGAGGCCATCGCCATCCACCTCGACCAGTGGCGACCAGCGGCCCGACCAGCGTGCAAGCTTCGCGACCAATTCCGCGTCGCCAACCGGATCGGCCGGCATCGCGACCAGCGCCGGGTCGAGTGCCCGGGCGTCGGTCAGCCGCGCCCCGGATCGTGCCCCGCGCCCGGCCGCGGCCTTGGTGACGGCATGGATGATCGGCCCGTGGGTTCCCTCGACAGTCAGGGCGACCGGCGCGTCAGGCGCTGAGTCGCTCGACCTCGCCCAGCGCTCGATCGCCAGCGCCGGCAACCAGATGGAAGCGATCCGTCTCATGCGCGATCGACCACTGGCCTGGCGGATGCCCACGTGCGCGGAACAGCTCGGCGTCCCAGGCCGCCAGCCCCGGTGCGCGCGGATCGAGCTCGTTTGCCAGCGCCGGGGCGCTCGCCAGCCGCCAGCGCATCCGCGCGCCGCTGAGGTTGGCGGTCCCGTTCAGCCGCACCAGCCAGCACGGCGTGCCGCTCCGCTCCGCCGCGACTGCCAGCCGCCGGGTCGCGGTGAAGTCGAGCGCGCGCGGGTCGCCCCACAATTCGCCGATCACGGCCGACAGGCAGGCGCATCTTACGCCCTCCTCCATCGCCCACAGCGCGTCGCGGGCATCGCGCGTCTCGACATGGATGAGGTTCTGGCCCGGCAGCCCGGGTGGATGGACCCGGCCGGTTTCGCGGATCGCCATCCGGTCCTGGATCCACAGCAATGGTTTGTCGCCGCTGAGTTGCGCCAGCAGGAATCCAACCCAGCCGCCATCGCGGGGATGGACGGCGAACAGTTCGGAAAGGGTGGGGCTGGACGGCGCAGGCAAACGCCAGTTCCTCCCGCAATTGCCAGGGAGGAATCAGCCGGCCCGGAGCGGTCGGAGACAGCTCCGCCGGCGACCAGGGACAAGCCTCTTGCCACACGACTCACAGTGTTTCTGTTCTACTTTTGTTCTTATTCCCGCGACTCGACGGTGAGAGTCGAATGGCGCGACTCGCGCGGGTATTCAGGCGCTTGAGCCTGCCTCGGGCCTCGGCTTTGCCAGCCATCGGGTGCAGCCGGAGGCCCGCCTTCGGCTTCGGTCAGGAACGTTCGATCTCCGTGGCGATCTGGCTCAGCACCGGGCGACAGCACCGCAGCCGATATGATGGTATCGATTTCGACCGCGTTGTCGCGCTCGTCGGCGCGACCGCGCGCGGCGCTCGGCGCGACGATCCCGTCCCGGCGCGACCATAAGGCCAGCGTCGGCACCGGCGGCTTTTCCCGCGATGCGCGCGAAGGGCGGCTGGTTGACGTCGTGGCCCGCGATCCGCTCGTAAAGTTCGCGCACGTTGGTGTTGGTCTTGAGATCGCCCGAGAAAGGCGAGCAGAGCGTGATCACCGCGCGCAACCGGCCGGGGCAGCGATGCGCCAGCTGCCGCGCGAACATCCCGCCAAGGCTCCAGCCGACCAGCAGCACCTTGCGCCCGTCGTCGATTTCGCCGAGCCGTTTCGCGAGTTGGTCCAGCGTATCGGCCTTGGCGCCAATATTGAGCCCAAGCAGCCACGGATAAGCGCGCCAGCCCGCGCGGGCGAGCGCTCGGCGGACGTCCATCGTCGTCCGATCGCTGGCGAGGAAACCGGGAATGACAAGCACCGGCGGCCCGTCCTCGGGCCCGCGCGGGCCGAGCGGCCCAAGCCCGGCAAGGACGCGCGGAAGATGCCAGGCGATCTCGCGCACCCGTTGCCACGGCGACGGCGCGATGTCATCGGGCCGAAGCCGCCTCTGCCGGTCGGCGGCGGCTGCCAGGGCGATCGTTCCCACTTCATGACCGCAACATGAAGTCTTTCCACCGCCGGAACAATGCCGCCGGTCAGCTGTGCTTTTTCAGGAACCGATCAATTTCCCGGGCTATCCGCTCGCCGGCGCCGGCGCGAAACGCCGAATGCCATGTGGCCGCAGCCGAGCTCGACTTCCGCATCGCGCTCGTCCGTCGAGACCGCGGGCGGCGCGCCGCGCGATCGACCCGTCCTTCCTCGACCAGATGGCAATTGTCGGCACCGGCGGCTTGGCGGAATGGCGTTTACCGGCGGCGCGTCGACCTGATGCCTGGCGATCCATTCGTACAAGCCGCCAGACATTGTTATGTGCGGATCGCCGGAGAACGGCGAGCCCAGCGTCACCACCGCGCGCACCATCTGCGGCACGTCGCGCGCCAGCTCGCGAGCAATAGACGCCGCCAAGGCTCCAGCCGACCAGCAGGATCGGCCGGTCGTCGTGGATCACATCCAACCGTTGCCGCGAATGCCGTCGAGCGACGTCGGGATAGGCGCCCCGGTTAAGGCCAATATCCCACGGGGAACTCGCCATCCCGCATCGGCCAGCGCTCTGCGAAGCGTCATCGTGGTCCGGTCATGGCCAAGAAGCCGGGGAGGACCAGGCCGGCGGGCCGTCTTCGGGCCCGAGCGTCGAGGTCGACCGAATGCTCGCCAGCAGGCGCGGGCAGCAGCGACGCCGCTTCGCTCAGGCGCCGCCGAACGGACGGCGGCCGGTCGTCACCGTCCCGACTGCGGCCTCAGAGGAAATCGCGCCCCATCAGCGTCTGCATCGCCTTGGGCAACTTCACTCGGCCGTCCGCCGTCTGGTGATTTTCGAGCAGCGGAACGAGGATCCGTGGGGAGGCCAGGCGGTATTGTTGAGCGTGTGCGCGAACCGCACCTTGCCGTCGCTGCCGCGATAACGAATGTTCGCCCGGCGGGCCTGCCAGTCGTGCAGAGTGGAGCAGCTGTGCGTCTCGCGATATTTGCCGAGCGATGGCACCCAGCTCTCGATGTCGTTCATGCGATATTTGCCGAGGCCCATGTCGCCGGTCGACGTCTCGATCACCTGATAGGGGATTTCGAGGTCGCTCAGCAGGTTCTCGGCCAGTGCGAGCAGCCGCGCATGCCACTCCGCCGACTGGGCATCGTCGGCCTCGCAGATCACATATTGCTCGACCTTCAAGAACTGGTGGACCCGGAGCAGCCCGCGCACATCCTTGCCCGCGCTCCCTGCCTCGCGCCGGAAGCAGGGCGAGTAGCCGCGTAAAGCACGGGCAGCTTGTCGGCGTCGATGATCTCGCCCGAATGGAGCGACGTCAGCACCACTTCGGCGGTGCCCGCCAGCCACAAGTCATCGTTCGGCAGCTCGTACGTTTCGTCGCGATGCCCGGGGAACTGGCCCTGGTTGAGGAACGCCTGCTCGCGCGCGATGGCCGGCACGGTGATCGGCGTGAACCCGGCCTCGGCGATCTTGCCCAGCGCCCACCCATCAGCTTGGTTTCAAGCAGCGCCAGCCCACCCTTCAGGCAATAGGTCCGCGATCCGGACACCTGCGTCACCCGGCTCAGGTCGCCCCAATGGTTCTTCTCGATCAGCGCGACGTGGTCGAGCGGCTCGAAGCCGAACTTCGGCACCTCGCCGACCGTGCGGATGATCTGGTTGTAGCTTTCGTCCGGGCCCTACAGGCGCACCTTCGTAGGGAATGCCCGGGAGCTTGAGCTGAAGCGCCTTGAGCTCGGCTTCCTTGCTGGCAAGCCCGGCTTCCAGCGCTGACGCCCGCGCGCCCGCTTCCTTCGCCTGTCGGCCGAGCTCGGCCTTTTGCGCGGGTGCGGCATCCTTGAACCGCGCGCTGACCGCATTGCGCTCGGCTCTCAGCCGGTCGATTTCGGTCTTGGTCTCTCGCGTTTCCGAATCCAGCGCGAGCAAAGCATCGAGATCGACGTCCACCCCCTTGTCGCGGATGGCGCGCTCGACCGCCGCGCGGTTGGCCTTGACGAAATTCAGTCCCAGCATGTCGGCTGCCTAGCGCAAGCTAGTCGAAGTGCAACCGGCGGTAGCGGCCGCGGAAATAGAGCAAAGGATCGAGGCTCGCATCGAAGCTCGCCTTGATCGACCTTGCCGATCAGGAGGTGATGATCGCCGCCGTCATGCAGCGCGTGGCGCTCGCACTCGAACACGCCGAGCGAATCCTGCGAGGATCGGCGCGCCCGCCTCGCCGCACGTCCAGGGCGTCGTCCCGAAGCGGTCCTCGTCGCGCGTCGAAAAGCGGATCGATGCCGGCTGCTGCCGGGTCTGCAGCACGTTCACCGCGAAATGCGTTGCCTCGATCAGCGCCGAGGCACTGGCCGCCGACTTGGCGAGGCAGACCAGCAGCAGCGGCGGGTCAAGCGACACCGAGGTGAAGCTGTTGACTGTCAACCCGCGCCGGCGCGCCACCGAGCCTACGCAGGTCACCACCGTCACGCCCGTCGCGAAGCAGCCCAGCGCGTCGCGCAGCGTGCGCGGATCGTGTCCGGTCCGATATTCGCGCGGAGGCGGGCTCGATCGGCCATTGCCGCGCTATAGCGCGCTCGACTGTCATTGCGAGGCGCGATAGCGGTGAACGCTCACGGGAGGGATTCAGGATCGGCAGGCGCTGGAAACTTGTTGATCGCGGCCTCTTTCGCGGCCGCAAGCGTTGCCGCACGGTCGGCCGCGCCACCTGCCGATCCCAATCTCTACCTCGAGCAGGTCGACGGCGCCCGCGCGCTGGCCAAGGTGAAGGGCTGGAACGCGGCGAGCCGCGCGAAGCTGGAAGCGATGCCCGGCTTTGCCGGCTATCGCGCCAGGGCGCTCGCCCTCCTGTCGACCAACCAGAAGATCGCCGAACCCGACCGCATCCTCGGCGACAAGGTCCTCAACTACTGGCAGGACGAGCAGCATCCGCGCGGCATCTGGCGTGTTTCGCCGCTCGCCGCTTTCGCCGCCGGCAAGCCGGAGTGGCGGACGCTTATCGACATCGATGCGATGAGCAAGGCCGACGGCAAGCAATGGGTGTTCAAGGGCGCGGCCTGCCTCGCCCCGCTTACGTCGACTGCATGGTCAGCTTGTCGAACGGCGGCGGCGACGCGATCGAAGTGCGCGAGTTCGACCTCGACAAGGCCGCCTTCATTCCCGGCGGCTTCGCCCTGCCGAACGCCAAGACCGACGTTGCCTGGGCCGGCCCCGACGCTCTCTTCGTCGCCACCGATTACGGTCCGGGGACGCTCACCGATTCGGGCTACGCGCGGATCGTGAAGCGCTGGCAGCGCGGCACGCCGCTCGGTCAGCCGCCAAGCTGTCGGAGGGCATCAAGAGCGATGTCCAGGTCAACGCCTCGACCCTGGTCGACGGCGCGCGGACCTGGCCGATCGTCACCCGCGCGCGTCGATTTCTACCATCACAAGGTCAGCCACATCGCGTCGGACGGGCGCCTGATCCCATCACCGCTTCCGGACGACGCCGACATCCAGGACGTGCTCGACGGCCGGGTGATCGCGGCGCTCAAGAGTCCGTGGCAAGGCCGCCCCGCCGGCGCGCTGGTCGCTTATTCCATCCCCGATGTACTCGCCGGCAAACCGCTCGCGATCGAGACCGTGTTCATTCCCAACGCGCACCAGGCGGTCGAGGATGTGTCGGCGAGCCAGTCGCGGCTGTGGGTCAAGATCCTCGACGACGTCTCGGGTCGCCTCATCGCCTTGACCCGCGCGCCCGCGGCAAGTGGAGCGGCACCCCCGTTGCCCTTCCCGACAAGTCCACCGTCCACCTCAACGCGACCGCGTCCAACTCGGACATCGCCTTCGCCACAGTCGAGGGCATGCTGACCCCGCCGACCCTGTTCCGCGTCGATGCCTCGGGTTCGGCGGCGCCGATCCAGGCCCTGCCGGCGCAATTCGACGCGTCAGGGATGGTCGTCGAGCAGCAGTTCGCGACGTCGCCCGACGGCACCAGAATTCCTTACTTCCTGGTCCATCGAAAGGACGTGAAAGGCCCGGTGCCGGTGCTGATGCACGCTTATGGCGGTTTCGAGCTTGCGCAGACGCCGAGCTATCTCGTCCACGAGCCCTATCGCTCGGGCCCGCTCGCTCTGTTCTGGGTCCAGCAGGGCAATGCCTACGTCCTCGCCAACATCCGCGGCGGCGGCGAATATGGGCCCGCGCTGGCACAAATCGGTGCTCCGCGAGAAACGGCAGAAAGCCTATCGACGATCTCTATGCGGTCGGTCAGGACCTGGTCGCCCGCGGCATCACGCAGAAGGGGCGCCTCGCGGTCTCGGGCCGCTCCAACGGCGGCCTGATGGCCAGCGTCGCGATCACCAGCGTCCCGACTTGTTCGGCGCGGCGATCATCGGCTCGCCGCTGGTCGACATGAAGCGCTATTCGCACCTGCTCGCGGGCGCGTCGTGGATAGGCGAATATGGCAATCCCGATGTGCCCGCCGACTGGGCGTTCATCAGCAAATATTCGCCCTACCAGAACCTCAAGCGCGGCATGAAATATCCGGTGCCGTTCATCTACACTTCGACCCGCGACGACCGCGTCCATCCCGGCCACGCCCGCAAGCTCGCCGCGCGGCTCGAAGCGTTCGGCGATCCTTTCTACTATGACGAAGCGATCGAAGGCGGCCACGCCGCCGGCATCGTTCCCGAAGAGGATGCGCAGCGAGTCGCGCTCGAAGCGGTCTATCTCAACTCGGTGCTGCCGTCTCGCTAACGACCAACGCGCCGGGCGACGGGTTAGAGCGACAAGCAGCCGTTCCGGCGTCAGCGCGAGCACGTCCGCGATCGTCTGGTCGAGCGAGCGCGACACCAGATAGCGCGGCTGAAACGCATCGTGCTTATAGGGCGTGGCGACCGCCCGCTCGACCGAGAAGGGCAGCCGTTCGACTGCTTCGCTCTCCAGGCTGAAGTGGGACTTCCCCGAAGCTCGACGCGAGGCCGGCGCCCAGGATCTTCAGCTCACCATGCCTCGCTCGCCAGCGAGAATTCCACGCTGTGCCAGTAGAGGCGCGCGGCGCGCTCCCCTTCGCCGGCGGCGATGGCCGCGCTGCCAAGCCGGCCGATATGCTCGGCCATTTCGGCAAAATCGTGGTGGGCGAGCATCGGGATGTGCCCGAAGAGATCATGAAAGCAGTCCGGCGCCTCGAGATAATCGAGCTGGTCGCGCGTGCGGATGAAATTGCCGACCGGGAAGACGCGCTCGCTCAACATCGCGAAGAAGATGTCGTCGGGCACGAGGCCGGGCACCGCGACCGTGCGCCAGCCGGTCCGAGGCTCCAGGATCGCGTTCAGCTCGCTCAGCTCGGGGACGCCCGGGTGCGACAGCCGCAGCAGGTCGATCCCGTCGAGGAACGGCGAGACCACCCGCGCGCCCAGCAAGTCGACCTGGCGCGCGAACAGCAGGT
This sequence comes from uncultured Pseudomonadota bacterium, assembly GCA_963748685.1. Classification (GTDB taxonomy): domain Bacteria; phylum Pseudomonadota; class Alphaproteobacteria; order Sphingomonadales; family Sphingomonadaceae; genus Sphingomicrobium. The sequence continues at coordinate 22,499 of CAVVKB010000003.1, forward strand.
CCCACACCGCATGGTCTTCGGCGCTGAACGCGTCCCAGCATTGCGGGACGACATAGTCCTGCCAGCGCGCGCGGCCGGCCGATCCTTCGTCATGGTCTCCTGAAGCATTCGAATGTCCTTTCAACGGGCAACAAAAAACCCGCCGAGCTTGGCGCTGGCGGGTCGGAGGCTGTCGAACTGTCGCTATGGGCGCGTCAGACCGTTCCAGCCTCCCGCGGATAATAATAACCGGCCGGCGCCGTCGAAGGGGCGGCCGTTTGTGCTGCAAAGGCGAACAAACTGTTCATTGCCGGCATCTCATCTCAGATCGGGGATGAACGATCAATGGCTGTCCAGGATTTAGCGGAGGTCATTCTTAAGGGCGTGGGACTGTATGCGTTCGCATTTTTACGCCGAATTCAAAGACTTGCCCCAACCGGTCCCGTGGCGGGATTGCGCAAGTTGATTTTCTCTTAACGCAGGTAAGGCATTCGTGTTAAACCATCGTTAATCGATTCGCCAAGGCGCGCGATTGATTTGCCGAAGGGGCGATTTAAACGGCGGGAGAACATAAATGCGTAAATTAGTTTTGGGTTTGGCGGCGGCAACGGCGCTGTCCTTTGCTTCGGGGGCGAATGCGACTGTCTTGGTCGCGTCTGCGACGGGCGTTGCACCTTCCGGCATGCCGATCGGGACGCAGGGCACGCTCCTTGCGAGCCAGAGTTTCACGGGGACGGCCTTCACATTCTCGGGGACGTTCAACCAGGCGGTCTACAGGAACACGTTGGGAACGCTTGATTTCTATTTCCAGGTCCTTCGGACTGGTGCGGGATCGGTTTCCGATAATCCCATCCAGTCGTTCACGGTTGCCAACTACGGCAATTTTGTGGTCGATGTCTTCACGGCGCTGACCGATCCGGACGCTGGCGGCATCTTCGTGGCGGCCAACAATGGTACGCCGGTCACCACCTTCTCACGGACCAGTGACGGCAACGTACTGAGCGCGAACTTCGGCGCCAATCCGCTGTCCGGGACGGAAAATAGCGAAACCGTAGTCTACCGGACCAGCGCCACCACCTTCGGCCTCGGCACCTTCGGCGTGATCGATGGTTCGACGCTGCAGGGCCTAACCTATGCACCGGCGGTTCCGGAACCGGCGACCTGGGCGCTGATGCTGCTCGGTTTCGGCGGAATCGGGATGACCATGCGCCGTCGTCGCAATCCGACGCTCGCGCAGATCGCCTAAACGACGGGTTCGTGTCCAGAAAGGGCGGTCCGGGACGATCCCGGGCCGCCCTTTTCATTGGGCTTCAGCCGCAATCCGGTTGATGGCCTCGGCCAGCTCAACGTCGCGGTCGGTCACCCCGCCCGCATCGTGACTGGTCAGTCTGAAATCGACGCGGTTCCACACGCTCGTGAATTCGGGGTGGTGGTCCATTTTCTCCGCATGCATCGCGACCCGCGTCAGGAACGCGAACGCCTCGCTGAAATCCTTGAACGTGAAGGTGCGAGCCAGCGCCTTGTCTTCGTTCGTCCAGCCTTCGGGCCCGTCCATGGAAATCTCCTGTCCTACAGAGACACGTGCCGGATAGGCTTGCGCCATGGGCATGACCAGCCGCGTTGCCTCCGGGCCGTTTAGGTTGGTGCAGGGCCCTAAGGTCACGCGAAATGCGCTGCTGTCCGTGACTTTACTGACCATAACCGGGTTCCGCTTCTTGAATTGCTGCGGCCCACGGCGCAGTTGCGCGGTCAAAGGAGACTGAAATGGCAACGCAAGTCGCCGAAAAAGAGCCCGTTAGGCCTCGAAAACCCGATGGGCACGGATGGCTTCGAGTTTGTCGAATATACCGCGCCCGATATCGAGCTCCTCCGCTCGCTCTTCACCCGCATGGGTTTTCCCGAGGTCGCCCGGCACAAGAGCAAGAACGTCACCCTGCACAAGCAGGCGGACTGCAACTTCATCATCAATGCCGAACCCGGCAGCTATGCCGACGAATATGCGAAGGCTCACGGCCCAAGCGCGTGCGCGATGGCTTTCCGGGTCAAGGATGCCAAGGCGGCGCACGCGCGCGCGCTCAAGCTCGGTGCGACCGACGTTCAAGTCAGCAAAGGTGACGGCGAGCTCGACATCCCGGCAATCGAGGGCATCGGCGGCTCGCGTCTGTTCTTCGTCGATCGTTATGGCGGAGGCTCTGGAATTGGCGGCTCGATTTACGAGGTCGACTTCGACTTCCATCCCGACTGGCAGCAGCGGATGGCGGCGGCGGATTCCAAGCTGACCTACATCGACCATTTGACCCACAACGTGAACCGCGGCCGCATGTCGGTCTGGGCCGATTTCTACGAGAAGCTCTTCAACTTCCGCGAGATCCGCTATTTCGACATCGAGGGCAAAAGCACCGGCCTGTTCTCCAAGGCGATGACCTCGCCGTGCGGCAAGATCCGCATCCCCTTGAACGAGAGCCAGGACGACAAGAGCCAGATCGAGGAGTTCCTGCGCGAATATAAGGGCGAGGGCATCCAGCACATCGCGCTCGGCACTTCGGACATCTACCAGGCCGTCGACGTCATCGCCGCCCGCGGCATCCCCTTCCAGGAAACGCCCGACACCTATTACGAATTGCTGCCCGAGCGAATCCAGGGCCACGACGAGAACATCCCCGAGCTGGAAAAACGCGGCATCCTGATGGACGGCGCCCCGACCGAGGGCCAGGGCCTGCTGCTGCAGATCTTCACCCAGAATGTGATCGGCCCGATCTTCTTCGAGATCATCCAGCGCAAGGGCAACGAGGGCTTCGGCGAAGGCAATTTCAAGGCGTTGTTCGAAAGCATCGAGCTCGACCAGATGCGGCGCGGGGTGATCTGACGTCCTTCGAGACGGGCCTTCGATGCGCTTCGCTTGCTCAGTCCCTCCTCAGGATGAGCGGAGGGGTGAGTTTGGAACAGACCGCTCATCCTGAGGAGCCGCTGAGCCAAGTCGAAGCGGCGTCTCGAAGGACGTACTCAAAGGAATGACCGAAGCTTACATCTGCGACTACGTCCGCACGCCGATCGGCCGATATGGCGGCGCGTTGTCGTCCATCCGCGCCGACGATCTCGCCGCCCTTCCCATCAAGGCGCTGATCGACCGCAATCCGGCCGTCGACTGGGCCGAGCTCGACGACGTGATCCTCGGCTGCGCCAACCAAGCCGGCGAGGATAACCGCAATTTGGCGCGCATGGCGGGCCTGCTTGCTGGGCTGCCGGACAGCTCGGGCGGCGTGACGCTGAATTGCCTGTGTGGCTCCGGCCTCGACGCCGTGGCGATGGCCGCGCGCTCAATCCGCGGCGGCGAGGCTGACCTGATCATCGCCGGCGGCTCGGAAAGCATGAGCCGTGCGCCGTTCGTCATGGCCAAAGCCACGTCAGCCTTCGATCGCAATGCCGAAATGTACGACACCACGATCGGCTGGCGCTTCGTCAATCCGAAGATGAAGGCCACCTATGGCGACGACACGATGCCGAGCACCGGCGAGAATGTCGCGCAGGAGTTCCAGGTCTGCAGGGAAGACCAGGACGCGTTTGCGCTGCATAGCCAGGAGAAGGCTGCCAAGGCCCAAGGCAATGGACGTCTCGCTGCCGAGATTGTCGCGGTCGAGATTCCGCAACGCAAGGGCGGTCCCGTCGTGGTGGATCGCGACGAGCATCCGCGCGCCACTACGTTGGAGGCCCTCGCCAAGCTCAAGCCGATCGTCCGCGCCGAGGGCACCGTGACCGCGGGCAACGCATCGGGTGTCAACGATGGTGCGGCCGCGCTGATCATCGCGTCCGAAGAAGCCGCCAGGCGCAACGGCCTGACGCCCCGCGCCCGCGTGCTCGGCGCGGCTGTCGCCGGCGTGCCGCCCCGGATCATGGGGATCGGCCCGGCCCCGGCAAGCGAGAAACTGATGAAGCGCCTCGGACTCAAGATCGGCGATTTCGGCGTGATCGAACTAAACGAAGCGTTCGCCGCGCAGGGTCTGGCCGTCCTTCGCCAGCTCGGCCTCGCCGACGATGATCCGCGTGTGAACCCCAACGGCGGCGCGATCGCGCTCGGCCACCGCTCGGCATGTCCGGCGCGCGGCTCGCGCTCACCGCGACCGAGGAGCTGCAACGAACGGCGGCAAGCTTGCCCTGGCCACCATGTGCATCGGCGTCGGGCAGGGCATCGCGCTCGCGCTCGAACGGGTGTAAATCATCGTCATGGCAACGGTGGCTGACCAACTCGACGACGCCGCCATCATGGCGGTGCTCGAAACCGTGCCCGATCCCGAAATTCCGGTGCTCAGCATCACCGACCTCGGCATCGTCCGGGGCATCGCTCACAGTCCCGACCGAGTCTTGATCAGCCCGACCTACACCGGTTGCCCGGCGACCGTGGCCATCGAAACGTCGATCCGGCAGGCGCTCGACAACGCCGGATTCGAAGACGTTCACATCGAGCGCGTCCTGTTTCCGCCTTGGACCACTGACTGGATTACCGAGCGTGGCCGCCAGCGCCTCAACGCCTACGGAATTGCGCCGCCGAGCCCTTCAGCGACTGCCGAATGTCCACGTTGCGGATCGAGCGACACGGTAGAAGTCAGCCGGTTCGGCGCGACGCCGTGCAAGGCGCAATGGCGTTGCAAGTCATGCCTCGAACCTTTCGATCGCTTCAAATGCCATTGAGCGGGTGATCGCTCACCACTCGGCGAAGCTGCCGTCCTTCGTGCGGAAGATGGGGTTGCGCCAGCGATGGCGATCCTTGTCCGCTTCACGCACGGCGGCCTCGTCGATGTCGACGCCGAGGCCCGGCCCCTCCGGCACCGGCAAATAGCCGTCGACCGGCGTCAGCGCTTCCTTGTTGGTGCAGAAGTTCAGCAGATCATGGCCGCCCGTATTGTAGTGGATGCCGAGGCTGATTTCCTGGATCGCATGGTTGGGCGTGCAGGCCGCGATCTGCAGACAGGCGCCAAGCGCGAGCGGGCCAAGCGGGCAATGGGGGGCGAGGGCGACATCATAGGCCTCGGCCATCGCCGCGATCTTGCGCACCTCGAGGATTCCGCCGGCATGGCTGAGGTCGGGCTGGATGATGTCGACCGCGCCCATTTCGAAGAAGGGCTTGAACTCCCACCGGCCGTAGAGCCGCTCACCGAGCGCAATCGGGGTCGACACCAGTCCGGCAATTTGCGCCAGGCCTTCCGGATTCTCCGAGAGCAGGGGTTCCTCAATGAATAACAGACCGAGCGGCTCCAACGCCTTGGCGAGCTGCTTGGCGAGTGGCCGGTGGACCCGGCCGTGGAAGTCGAGACCGACGTCCATTCCCAATGCCTGCGCCGCTTCGACCCGCTTCATCACCTCTTCGAACACCTTGGGCGTGCCGATCCAGTCTAGTTCGGCGGTCGCGTTCATCTTGACCGCGGTGAACCCCTGCGTCCGGCGTACCTCGGCCGCCTCGGCGATCTCGTTGGGGCGGTCCCCGCCGATCCACGCATAAGACCGAACCCGGTCGCGGACCTTGCCGCCGAGCATTTGCCACGCCGGCAGACCGAGCGCCCGGCCCTTCAGGTCCCACAAGGCTTGTTCCAGCCCGGACAGCGCCGACATCAATACTGCGCCGCCGCGATAGAAGCCGCCGCGGTAACCGACCTGCCAGATGTCCTCGATGTTGAACGGGTCGGCGCCGATAAAGCGGTCGCGAAAACTTGGAAGACGCCTTCGACGGCCTCCGCCCAACCCTCCAGGCTGGCTTCGCCCCAACCAAAGGCGCCATCCTCTGCTTCGACACGGACAAACAGCCAGCGTGGCGGGACTAGGAACGTCTCGATCCGGGCGATCTTGCGTTCAGTCACGGGTGGCCTGGTTGGCTTGCGAATTGGCGGTGTCGAAATCGCGGTCAGCGGCATCACCGGTAGCGTCGGATACCATCGATCTTCTTGATCGGTACGATCAGGCACACACTCTGCGCCGGCAAGACGTTCCGCCAGTCGGCGATCAGCTGCTTGTAGGCTTTGCCGACGTTGCGGATCTTGCGGTCGAGATCGAACAGGCCAAGCGGATTGACGTTGCCGTTCTGCTCGCGAAGCGCGGTGTCCCAGTCGACCTGGTCGGTCAGGCTGTACCAGGTGAAGCCGACGGTCGGGATGCCGACGTTGCGCAGCCGGAGCACGTTGGCCCATTCCTTCCACAACCATTTGACAGCCTCGTCGCCATGCTGGCCTTCCCACAGGTTGGTCTCGGTGTGCATCACCGGCAAGCGGTAGCGATTGTAATATTGCCTGGTGATCTCGGCGTAGCCGAACGTTTCACCCGCCGCGACGGTATGGCCATCGGCGAACACGCGGTGTTCGTTCAGCTGGTAATAATCGTTTCCGAAGATGCAGTGCTGCTTCAGGCGGTGGTCGAGGAACCACTCATATTCCTCGCGAGTCATCCCATTATCGAGGAGGAATTGGTACATCCCGCTGTCCACGCGCCGTCCGTAATTGAGGTCGAGGCTGAGGAAGCGCATCTGGTTCAGGACTTCGGCCCGCCCGATCGCGCCCGGCGAATCCGCGTGATAATATTCCGATGATTCCGACTGGATGAAGATCGCGTCGTGGCGGCGCTTGAGGATCTCGATCATCGCCATCACATTGGCTTTGACGATGTGCTTGAGCGCCGTGATGAACGACCGGTCGTCCTTCTTCTGCTCGTTCCACCAGCCGTATTTCGCGGAAAAGACCGAGCAAATGAACATCTCGTTGATCGGGGTGTAGAGCTGAACCCACGGATAGCGTTCGGCGAACTCGCCGGCATAGGCTGCGAATAGCCGGGGAAAGTCAGGGTTCTGGAAATTCTGGATCCAATCGGGAACGCCGAAATGGCAGAGGTCGACGATTGGCGTGATGTCGCGCCGCCTCAGCTCCGCGAAGGTAAGGTCGGTGAATTCCCAGTCGAACTTGTTGGGCCCAAGATAGGCTTTGTAGATCGCGGGGCCGTAGCGAAGATAGTTGATCCCGACTTCCTGGACGCAGTCGAAATCCTCGCGCCAGCGCTCATAATGTCCGCACACCTCCATCTCGTCGATGCGAGTCTTGCCGTGGTTGATGGTCGGGATGCTGTTCTCGATCCCGGTCGCAAACATGAAGTTGGCGATGACTTAGTCTCCCTAGTCACTCTTCATCTACCTTCGTCAGCCCGCGAAGGGTACGTCGGCAATTCCCTGCGCCCCCGGCATGCACATAAACAACCCCCCGGCATTTGGTTGCATCCCGAGCGCTTGTTGATCGAGCCCGATGCTGGCCGAGGAGATGTAGAGCCGATCGAGATCGCGCCCGCCAAAGGCGCAGCTTGTCGGACGCGACACCGGCGTCGCGACCGTCTCGAGCCAATCGCCCGTCGCGGAATAACGGCGGACGCAGCCCCCGTCCCAAAAAGCGATCCACAGGCAGCCTTCGGCATCGACCGTCATTCCATCGGGGTAGCCGTCGCCAGCCTTGAACTGCAGGAAAGTCTCGCGCGGCCCAAGGCTTCCGCCCGGCATGACCGGGAACGATAGGTTAGCTGGCGGGCCGAATCATTGTGATAGGCAATGGTGCCATCGGGACTGAACGCGGGCCCGTTTGTGACCTTGTAGCCATCATCGACCGGGCAGACCGACAAATCGGGGTCGATCCGATAGAGCGTCCCGCTCGCCTGCTGCTCGCGGTCGTCCATTGTGCCGGCCCAGAATCGGCCTTGGCGGTCCAACTTGCCATCGTTGAAGCGGTTGTCGGGAAGATCGCGCTTCGGGATCCGCGACGATCTCGAAGCGGCCCGTGTCGAGATCGATTGCGGCGATCCCGTCCTCGGTGCCGGCAATAAAGCCGCCCTTCTTGCGCGGTGCGATCGAGCCGACGCGCATCGGGGTTGGCCACGTCGTCAGCCTCGACTGGTCGTCGAGGCGAAAGATTTTCAAGCCCTTGATGTCGAGCCAATAGAGCGCGTTTTCGCGGGCGACCCAGACGGGCCCTTCGCCCAGCACCGCGTGGACGTCGACGATACAATGGAGTTCCGAGTCAGTGCTCATGGCCTTTCCGATAGGGCCGCGAGATAAAAAGAAAACCGTGGAGCGACCTTGAGCCTGCTGTTGTTCACCACCATGAGCAGCAACATGCGCTGGGCGGACGGCTTCATCGCGGTCGATTGGGGGACGAGCAACCGCCGTGCCTATCGGATCGATACAAGCGGCAAATGCGTCGACGAATTCGAGGACGGCAAGGGCATTCTGTCGGTTCCGGAAGGGAGCTTTCCGGCGGCGGTCGCCGAGATCAGGAAGCGGCTCGGCGACCTGCCGCTGCTGCTGGCCGGCATGGTCGGGTCGAACCGGGGCTGGAAGGACGCGGGCTATGTCGCGACTCCGGCGGGGCTCGACGACATCGTCAACGCTCTCGTCTGGGTAGGTGAGCGCGAAGCGATCGTTCCCGGCATATCCTATCTCGCCAATGACCGCGCCGACGTCATGCGCGGAGAAGAAGTCCAGATTTTCGGCGGGATTGCCGCCGGCCTTGTCGATCCCGATGGACTCGTCTGCCACCCGGGCACCCATAACAAATGGCTGACGGTGCGACGGGGCCGGATCATCGAGTTCCGGACGGTCATGACGGGCGAACTGTTCAGCCTGTTGAAGGAGCATAGCATCCTCTCCGACCTGCTGCAGGGGCCAGGTCGAGGCCAATGACGTCTTCAAGCAGGCGGCGCGGTGGGCGATCGACAATGAAGCGCTCCCCGCGGCGCTCTTTTCGGTCCGGTCGCGGGTCCTGCTGGGCCAGGCCAGGAAGGAGGATGCAGCCTCCTATGCCAGTGGCCTCTTGATCGGGTCCGATGTCAGGATCGGCTTGTCTCTGCCGACCGGCGCGATCATCAGCGTGGTGGGCCGGCCGGACCTCACGCATTTATATGTTGCCGCGATTCACGAGGCCTCGCGCGACACCGTCGAACAGGATGGCGAACGCTGCTTCATCGCCGGTGCCCATGAAATCGCGAAGAGGCTGGGATGAGCGCCAGGGACCTGCTGCAACACCATCTGGACCACTGTCCATTGATCGCGATCCTTCGCGGCGTCACGGCCGCCGAAGCTGTGGCGATTGGCGAAGCAGTTCAGGAAGCGGGCATCGGCATCATCGAAGTCCCGCTCAATTCGCCGGAACCGCTGCAAAGCATCGAGAGGCTGGCCGCGCGCTTTGGTGAAGACGTGCTGGTCGGCGCGGGCACCGTGCTGGACCGCGCCGACGTGCGGCGAGTGGCGGACGCCGGCGGACGAATCATCGTGTCGCCCGATACCAACGCCGAGGTGATTGCCGCGGCGGCGGCGGCCGGCATGGTCTCGACGCCAGGGTATTTCACGCCTTCCGAGGGCTTTGCCGCCATTCGCGCGGGAGCGACGGCGCTCAAGCTGTTTCCCGCCGAGGCGGCCACGCCGACGGTGCTTGAAGGCGCACCTGGCGGTCTTGCCGAAGGGCATGACGGTCCTCGTCGTGGGCGGCATCAAGCCCGACAATATGCAACTGTGGCTGGAGGCCGGGGCCAGCGGGTTCGGCCTCGGCGGCGGGCTTTACCGGCCCGGTCAATCGGCTGCCGAGACGCTGGACAAGGCGCGTGCCTATGTCGCGGGCGTTCGGCGATGAAGCCGATCAAGATCGCGATCATCGGATTCGGCAAGATCGCCGCCGACCAGCACGCACCCTCGATCCTCGGCAACGAGCGCTTCGACCTGGTCGCGACTTCAAGCCGATCAGGCCAAGGCCTCGCGCAAACCTATACGGATTGGCGCGAGTTGATCCGTTCGACGCCGGGGCTGCGAGGCGGTAGCGATCACCACGCCGCCCGGCCCGCGTTTCGAAATTGCCCGCGAATGCATCGAGGCCGGGCTCCACTGCCTGCTCGAAAAGCCACCAACCGCTGGGCTGGCACAGATCGCCGACCTTGAGCTACGCGCCGACGAGAAGCGGATCACGCTGTTCACCACGTGGCACGCCCAGCACCATCCGGCCGTCCAGGCGGCGGCCGCCGGCCTCGCTGGACAGCGAATGAAGTCGATGGACATTCACTGGCATGAGGATGTCCACAAATGGCACCCGGGCCAGCAGTGGATCTGGGAGCCAGGGGGCTTCGGGATTTTCGATCCCGGCATCAACGCTCTGTCGATTGCGACCAGGATTTTTCCGGGCGGGCTCTTCGTCGAAAGCGCGGCGCTTGAGGTTCCGTCAAATGCCCAGAACCCGATCGCCGCCGACATCGTCTTTTCAAGCCCGGTCGCCGATGGGCCGCTTAAAGCCAGCCTCGACTGGCGCCTGCGCGAAGGCGAAGAGTGGACGATCACGGTCGAGACCAGCGCGGGCTCGACCATTCGCCTGGACGATGGCGGCGCGACCTTGCGGGTCAACGGCACGCCCCACACCGACGCTGGGATCGGCGAATATCCTGATATCTATCGGACCTTTGTCAATTTGATCGACGAACGGCGGAGCCTGGTCGACGTCGCCCCTTTGCGGCTGGTGGCCGATAGCCTGCTCGTCGGCAGCCGGACCGCCGTCGATCCGATTGTCATGTAATGGAGCAACTTCAAGTCCGGCGCATTGTGCCTTGCGAGAACCCGCCCGCGAAACGACTCCTGCGAGCCGGAGACGGATCACCATGCAAGACACATTGACCGCCGAGCGTGTCGGCGCTGACCGCGCTTTCGAAGGCAATCGGCTGCTGTCCACCTTTTCCAACAAGGATCGGGCGTTGATCGAACCCTTCGGAACGATGATCGAGCTCAAATCCGGCGAGGTCGTGCTGGCGCGAGGCGATCAGGTCGGGTCGAGCGTCTTTCCTGTCGGGCCGACGATGATCTCAATGTCGGTCGCGCTCAGCGGAGGCCGATCGGCTGAAGTGGCGTCCGTCGGTCGCGAGGGCGCGGTCGGTGGCATCGTAAGCTGCGGGCATGCCCCCGCCTTTTCGAGCTCGGAAGTCCTCGTTCCTGGACCGGCGCTCCGGGTGCCGATGAATGCGCTCGAGGAGGCGAAAAGCCGCTCGCCGTTCATTTCGAACCTGTTCTGCCGCTTCTCTGATTATCTACTCTCGCAAGTGATGCAGTCGGTAGCCTGCACGACCTTTCATTCGATCCCGGAAAGGGCGGCGCGCTGGCTGCTCCACGCCCAGGATCGCGCCGGTGACCGCATCGAACTGACGCAGGAAGCCTTCGCCGGCCTGCTCGGGGTCCAGCGAACGACGGTGAATGCCGTGGTTCAGGAGCTCGCCGCGCAGAATTTGGTCGCGCGCGGCCGAGGCACGCTTCAGGTCATCGATCGGGAAGGCCTCAAGCGGCGCGCCTGCGAATGCTACGAGCGGCTCGAAGAGCATTTCGCCGCCGTGATCGGAACCAGCGGCCGCGGCACAGCCTAGCCGACAAACCGCCAGGGGAGTGTCTCGCCGGCATGGAACGGGACCAGGCCTTCGATCTGCTCGGGAATGTTCACTTGAGCCCGCTCGATCCTCACCGTCTGTTCGTTCGGTGGCAGCCCGTAGAAATGCGCACCATTGATTGAAGCGAAGCCTTCGAGCCTATCCAGCGCGCCTTCCTCCTCGAACACGGTGGCGTAGCTTTCGAGCGCAAAGGGGGCGTTGAAGATGCCGGCGCAGCCGCACGCGCTCTCCTTGGCCTCGCGGCTATGCGGGGCGCTGTCGGTCCCCAAAAAGAACTTTGTCGAGCCCGACGTCGCCGCCCTGCGCACGGCAAGCCGGTGCGCCTCGCGCTTGGCGAGCGGCAGGCAATAAGCATGTGGACGAAGACCACCGGCAAAGATCGCGTTGCGGTTGATGATGAGGTGCTGCGGGGTGATTGTGGCGGCGACATTCGGCGCCGCCTGTTCGACGAAGTTTGCGGCATCGGCGGTGGTGATATGCTCGAACACGATTTTCAGTCGGGGAAACTGACTGATCAGCGGTGCCAGGACGCGCTCGATGAACACCGCCTCGCGGTCGAACACATCCACGTCAGGATCGGTGACCTCGCCGTGGACGCAGAGCACCATTCCGATCTCTTCCATCCGCCCGAGCACGGGATGGATGTGACTGATGTCGGTCACGCCCGACGCGCTGTTGGTGGTCGCCCCCGCCGGATAAAGCTTGGCGGCGATCCAGACTTTCTCCGCGAAGCCGCGCTCGATTTCGTCGGGCTTCGTGCCGTCGGTCAGATAACAGGTCATCAGCGGCGTGAAGTCGGGCCCGGCGGCGTCGCTGATCCGCTCACGATAGTCGCGCGCCGCTTCGACGCTGGTGACCGGTGGAACCAGATTGGGCATGACGATCGCCCGCGCAAACTGCCGCGCGGTGTAGGGCGCGACCCGATTCAGCATCTCGCCGTCGCGAAGATGCACATGCCAGTCGTCGGGTTTGCGGATGGTCAGCGTTTGCGTAGCCACGTGGCGCTCCCTAACTGATGATCATGGCCGCAACCACCCTGACCGACCGCGCCCTGCTGCGCCTGTCAGGCGTCGGCGCGCGCGATTTCCTGCAGGGGTTGGTGACGAGCGATGTCACTGGCCCACTACCGGTCTGGGCGGCGCTGCTCAGCGCACAAGGCAAATGCCTCTTCGACTTCATCATCTGGGAGCGGGCGACGACCTGCTCCTCGATTGCGAGGCCGACGCGGCCGAGGAGCTGGCGAAGCGGCTGTCGATCTACCGCTTGCGGCGACCGATCCGGATCGAGCGCGACGAAACGATCGCGGTGCATTGGTCGCTGGATGGTGACGAAGGCGTCCCGGACCACGCCTTGCCCCCTCGGTCACCGATGGCTCGGTACGCCCGCCGAAGCCGCGTCGGGCTGGCTCGGAACATCGCCTGCGCCTCGGGGTTTGCGAGGGGCAGGCAGAGCTCGGCGACATCCTGTGGCTCGAATGCAATGCGGCCGAGCTCAACGGCGTCAGCTTCTCCAAGGGTTGCTTCGTCGGACAGGAGAACACCGCCCGGATGAACTGGCGGCAGAAGGTCAACCGCCGGCTGGTCGTGGTCGAGCGCGATGAACCCGGCCCTCGCACCCGGGTTCAATATGCTCACCTGGGCCTGGCCGTCGAGCATCGCCGCACCGATGATCTGGAGGGTGCAATCCTCCCCGAATGGCTGACCGGCGCGCTCGCGACCGCAACCAGCTAGTCTTGATCAATAACAGCTGTGCTATAGCTGCGCCGAAACCATCGGGGGCGGCCCTTGGCCGACGTCTTCATCAGTTATGCGCGGGACGATCAGTCGGTCGCCCGCCGCGTCGCCCGAGCGCTGCAGGCCGCCGGGCTTTGACGTCTGGTGGGATGCGGACCTGCCGGCGCATCGCGACTATTCCGAGGTCATCGAGCGGAACCTCGAGGAGGCCAAAGCCGTCGTGGTTTTGTGGTCGGCCACCGCGGCGAAGTCGCAATGGGTCCGTGCCGAAGCGGACTTTGCGCGCAACGCCGGCAAACTCGTCCAGGCGCAGCTGGACGCCACCTTGCCGCCGATGCCTTTCAACCAGATTCAGTGTGCAGAGCTCAAAGGATGGCGTGGCGGCGGTTCGCACGGCGGTTGGGCCAAGCTCCAGTCGAGCGTCCAGGCACTCGCTCAGGGGGAAGACCGACCAGCCGCTATTTCAAAGACCAGATTTTGGGATCGATTTCAGCCGTACCGCTCGTGGGCAGCGGCGGCCGTATTCCTGTTGATCGCAGCGTTGGGTGCGCTTCTCTTCGTCTACGGACGCACTGGCGACAATCATAAGCTAGTTCTCGCGGTACTTCCGTTCGAAAGCCTCGATGGCCGCGATGCCAGCCTTGCCGCTGGCATGTGGGAAGACACGCGAACCGCCATCGGCCGCAATCCGCAACTCCTGGTGCTCGGGCCGAACACGTCGGGCAGAACTCGCGAAGAAAGACAGCGGAGCGGCGCGAAAAGCGGCCGACTACCTGCTCAACGCCAGCATCAGAACGGCCGGAAACCGCATCCGCATCAGCACCGATCTCACGCGCACGAAAGACGGAGCGCAGGTCTGGAGCCAGACCTTCGATCGTCGAACTCGACGACGTCTTCCAGCTGCAAAGCGAGATCGCTCGTGAAATCGAGGGGCATATCCGGGGCCGCCTCGCGGAAGCCGGCGGCATGCTCCCCCAGAACATTGCCACAAGTGGCGAAGTCTATGCGCTCTACAGCGACGCTCGCGCCAAGATCCGGGCGCGCGAGGAAACCAAATATAAGCCCGCTTACGCCCAGCTTGAGCAGGTCGTCGGGACGGACCCGAACTTCGCGCCCGGATGGGCAACATTGGCCGTGCTCAAGAACTTGTTGGGGTCCAGTGGCGAGCAAGGCGCAACCACCACTGCGCAGCAGGACGCGCGGAAGGCGATCGCGCTGGCACCAAACCTCGCAGCAGCTCATGCGGCGCTGGGGTTGACGCTCGGGCGGGGCCCGGGCGCCGAGGCGGAGCTTCGCCATGCGCTGCAGCTCGACCCCAACGACATCGAAGCGATGAACTGGCTGGCCGCGACATTGGACAATTCGCGATCGATGGAGAAACTCGCGCTCTACACGAAGATCGCCGACATCGAGCCGCTGTGGTGGCCGGCGGTGCTGAACAAGCTCAATCTGCTCTACAAGATCGGGAACATGGCGGCGGTGGAGCAGGAGCTCGCGCGCGTCGAGAAGATTGGCGACGTGCCGCTCGCGACGACGATCAAGCTCGACATCCTGTACCCGCAAGGGCGATCTCTCGGCTGTCGTCGGCCTTGCCCTTGCCGCATACCGAAGCAATCCCGACCCCAACAATCTCAAAGCTCAGTATCTGTGGCAGGCGCTTATGCAGCTTGGCTATTTGGACCTCGCCGACAAACTTTCGCCGCCTCCGAGCGATTACATCCCGCTGATCCGGGCCAATGATCCGCGTGCGTTGGAGGTTATCCAGAGCCGGTACGGCGCCAAGGAATTCTGGCAGCACGGTCCGCTTCCCGATCATGATCGGCCGAGTCTGCCTCCTCACGCACCAGATGTCATGGCTCGCGAAAATGTATCGTGCCGCCGGGTCGACTCCCGAGCAATTCGAGCAGCTGATCGGCAAGGAAACCATGTCCGAGGTGGTGCCGAGCGCCGCGATAGCGTTGCGCGAAGCCGGCGATTCAGCGGTCTCGCTCGAGCTCTTGCAACGTGCGGAAGTGGACGCCCGCGACCTCGATCGCACCAATCCGGCGGATCAGGTTACGTTGGCCCGCATCTACGCGGCGCAGGGAAGGAACGACGAAGCGATCGCCTTGCTTTCGTCCGCCGTTCGCGCGGGGTGGTTGCCGCCTTACCTTCCGATCGACGTCGACCTCGAGCACGATCCGCCATTCGCTGAACTGCGGGGCGATACACGCTTTCAGCGGCTGCGGCAGCAGGTGCTGGCTACCTTGGCGCGAGAGCGCGCCGAACTTGGCCCAATCACATTGGAGGGAGGATCATCGAAGCCACATTGAGCTGGAGGCATTGGAGCCACCAGCCACCGCTTCCATCAGCTCAAAACAGCGTAAGCCCGCACCGGAAAAGTGCCCATGCCGCGCACTTTCGGCGGCACGGCGGAGAAGTGGAAGCCTTCATCCGGTAGGCCGGCGAGACAGGTCATATGCTCGCAGATCGGGATGCCCGCGGCGAGTAAGCGCGTATGAACGGGCCGCGCGCGGGCGCGGGTGTCGTCGATATTGTTACTGTCGATTCCGACCAGCGCGGCACCATGATCAACGAGCCAATCCGCTGCATCGCCGGCCAGAAAGGGATGATCGACCCCATATAGGTCGGTTCGCCAGTATCGGTCCCAGCCGGTGTGAACGAGGACCGCCATGCCGCGCACATCAAGACCTTCAAAGTCCTTGGCCGTCGTGGCGAGCCCGTCCTGCCAAGGCCGCCTCAGGACAATTCCGGGCAGACTGGCCAGCGTCTCCAGCGGCAGGTCGGCAAGGTCGGCTCCATCTGCGTACCGGTGGAAGGGCGCGTCGAGGTAAGTCCCCGTATTGGCGACCATGTCGATGCGCCCGATCTGGAAGCTCGACCCGTCGTCATAATTCGCCGCCGAATCCTCGCGGGTCCAGAAATCGCAGATGTGGGGTCCCGGCAGCCCCGGATAGGTCGTCATGCCGTCCTCGATCACGTGGCTGAGGTCGACGAGCCTTTGATCTTCCATATCCGCCCCAATGCCACCGTCGCGATCAGCATCCAAATCACGTTGAGTGCCGCCGACGGGATGGCACGATGCCACCAGCCGTTGATGGTGAAGCCCGCCGCGCCAACCAGGTTCATCCACTGGAACGCCGCGGACTTGCCGGTCAGCCGCCCCATTGTCACCAGCAAATAGCCGAGCAGGATCAGGATCGCGCCGATCCATCCCGCGACCTCGACGGCGATTTCAATTGGCGTCACGCCGATCCCGCTTACTGCGCCGCAAGCTTGCGCAGCACGAACTGAAGAATTCCGCCGGAGCGGAAATATTCCAGTTCGTTGTAGGTATCGATGCGGCAACGAGCGGCGAAGCTGAACTCCTCGCCATCGTCGCGCGTGACCTTCACCTCGACATCCTGGCGCGGCTGAAGGCCGGCGATGCCGGCGATGGTATATTTCTCGGCCCCGGTGAGCCCGAAGCTCGCGGCATTCTCGCTTTCTTTAAACTGCAGCGGAAGGACGCCCATGCCCACGAGGTTCGACCGGTGGATGCGCTCGAAACTCTCGGCGATAACGGCGCGGACGCCGAGCAGGACGGTCCCCTTGGCCGCCCAGTCGCGCGAGCTTCCGGTGCCATATTCCTTGCCGGCAATACGACGAGCGGTCGGCCGTCATGCTGATAAAGCATCGCCGCGTCGTAGATCGGCATGACCTCGCCGGTCGGGGCATATTTGGTGAACCCGCCCTCCACATTGTCAAGCATCCGGTTGCGGATGCGGATGTTGGCGAAGGTGCCGCGCATCATCACTTCGTGGTTGCCGCGCCGGGAGCCGTAGCTGTTGAACTCGCCGCGGCTGACTTGACGTTCGAGTAGATAGCGGCCGGCCGGGCTGTCGGGCTTGATCGCGCCGGCCGGAGAGATGTGATCGGTGGTGATCGAATCGCCGAAGATGGCGAGCGGCCGCGCCCGTTCGATGTCGGTGAGCGGCGTCGCGGTCATCGTCATGCCGGTGAAGTATGGCGGGTTCTGGATGTAGGTCGACGCGGCCGGCCAGCGATACGTCTCGCCGCCGGTGATCTCGATCTTCTGCCAGCGCTCGTCGCCGCGATAGACGTCGGCATAGCGGCGCCGGAACATCGCCGAATGGACGTGGGCGTCGATCAGCGCGCGGATTTCGGCATTGGTCGGCCAGATGTCCTTGAGGAATACCGGGTCGCCGTTCGATGCCGTGCCGAGCGGCTCGTTGACCATATCCGACCGCACCGTGCCCTTTAGCGCATAAGCGACGACGAGCGGCGGGGAAGCGAGATAATTGGCGCGGCAGTCGGGCGACACCCGCCCTTCGAAATTACGGTTGCCCGAGAGGACACTGACAGCGACCAGGTCATTATCGTTGATGGCTTTGCTGATCGGCTCAGGCAGCGGGCCGGAATTCCCGATGCACGTGGTGCAGCCATAGCCCACGAGGTCGAAGCCCAGCGCGTTGAGGTCTTCGCTGAGGCCGCTTTCGTTGAGATAGTCCGTTACGACCTGGCTGCCCGGGGCCAGGCTGGTCTTCACCCACGGCTTGCTCGTCAGTCCCTTCTCGCGGGCCTTCCGGGCAACGAGGCCAGCGGCAATCAGCACGGATGGATTGGAGGTGTTGGTGCAGCTCGTGATCGCGGCAATCGCCACATCGCCATTGCCGAAGTCGAACGCCTCGCCCTCGACCTCGACGCGTGGGTCGGACGCTTTCTTGTAAGTCGAGTCGAGTTCGGCGTTGAACTGATCATCGACGTCGGCGAGGAGGACTCGATCCTGCGGCCGCTTGGGGCCGGCGAGCGACGGCTCGATGGTTGCCATGTCGAGATCGAGCGTGTCGGTGAAGAGCGGCTCAGCCGACGCCGCGTCGCGCCACAATCCCTGCGCTTGCGCGTAAGCGCGAACGAGCTCGATCTGCTGGTCGTCGCGACCGGTCAGCTGCAGATAATCGATGGTCCGCTCATCGACCGGGAAAAAGCCGCAGGTCGCGCCATATTCCGGCGCCATGTTGGCGATCGTCGCGCGGTCGGCGAGCGGCAGATTGTCGAGGCCGGGACCGTAGAATTCGACGAAGCGGCCGACCACGCCCTTCTGGCGGAGCATCTGGGTCACCGTCAGCACCAGGTCGGTCGCGGTGATGCCTTCCTTGAGCTCGCCCGAAAGGCGGAAGCCGACGACTTCGGGGATCAGCATGCTGACCGGCTGGCCGAGCATGGCCGCCTCGGCCTCGATGCCGCCAACGCCCCAGCCGAGCACGCCGAGGCCGTTGACCATCGTCGTATGGCTGTCAGTGCCGACCAAAGTGTCGGGATAGGCGACCGTCTCGCCGCTCTGGTCGGGGCCGGTCCACACGACTTGCGAGATGTGCTCCAGATTGACCTGGTGGCAGATGCCCGTCCCTGGTGGGACGACCTTGAAATTGTCGAACGCCTGGCTGCCCCACTTGAGGAATTCGTAGCGTTCGCCGTTGCGGTCATATTCGAACTCGACGTTTTTCTCGAACGCGCGAGGATTGCCGAACTCGTCGACCATCACGCTGTGATCGATGACGAGGTGGACGGGTACGAGCGGATTGATTTTCTGCGGATCGCCGCCGAGGCTGCTCATGGCATCGCGCATCGCGGCGAGATCGACGACCGCCGGAACGCCGGTGAAGTCCTGCATCAGCACCCGGGCCGGTCGATACTGGATCTCGCGATTGATGCGGCGCTCTTTCAGCCAGTCGGCGATCGCCTGAAGGTCGTCGCGAGTGACCGTGGCGCCGTCCTCGAAGCGGAGCAGATTCTCGAGCAGGACCTTCATCGAATAAGGCAGCCGCGAGACATCGCCGAGCGCCTCGGCCGCCTTGGCCAGCGAGTAATAAGCATAACGCTTGCCTCCGGCTTCCAGAGTCGAGCGGGTACGGAGGCTGTCCTGGCCGGTTGGAATCATGACGGTCTTTCTGGGGCTGCGTTCGAAAGTAGAGCCGTGCCGCGCTTAGCAACCCGTTCGAAAGGCCGCAAATTGCCTCACCTGGCTCGATTGCGCCAAAATGAACGGCGCGCGCGCCGAGTCGCCCAGCCGACCCTCGTAATCGTCTCGCAGACGCAATAACTATGGTGAACAAGAAGGTAGGGGGAAGCTCCAACGTGAATCACGACGCCGAATATTTCCGTCGCCGCGCGGCTGAAGCGCGCGCAGCGGCGTGCTCGAAGGATGAGCCGGAGCGGGTCGAGGTCGCGGGCGAGCTAGCCCTCGCTTATGCCGCGCTCGCGCGCCGACGCGCCGCGGCTGCCGCAATTGCCGACGAAATTCCGGCGATCCCGCTCGCGCAAGCCGGCTGAACGATCAGATCCAGCCGCGTTTCCGGAAGTACAGATAAGGTCCCACCGCGCTGGCCAGCATGACGGCGAGCGAGATCGGGTAGCCATAATGCCAGTTCAGCTCGGGCATGTAACGAAAGTTCATGCCGAAAATGCCGGCGATCAGTGTCGGGGGCAGGAACACGACGGCCGCCCAGCTGAACAGTTTCATCGCCGCATTCTGCTCGATGCTGATGAGGCCCAGCGAGGCGTCGAGCAGGAATTGCAAATTATCCGACTGGTAACCGGCATGCTCGCTGAGTGAGGTCACATCGGTCGAGAGGCTCGTCAGATGCTGGCGAAGCTCGGCACCATCGCCGTTGTTCGCCCGGCGCGATCCCGACAGAAAGCTCAGCATCCGCATCGTGCTGACCGCGGAATAGCGGATTTTCGCAAGCAGCGTCTGGGTCCGGCCGATGCGGGTCAGCAGCGCGGTCAGGCGGGCCGCTGGTATCCGCCGCTCATCCATTTCCTTGTGGAAAATGTGGGTGGAAATCTGCTCGATGTCGCTGCCGATGGTCTCGAGCTCGTCGGCAAGCCGATCGATGATTGCATCGAGCATTCGCACCAGCGCTGTCTCGGCAGTGCTGACGAGGCTGCCGTCGCGGTGCGCGTGGTCGGCAAAGGCGCGCATGGGTTTGGGCGTTGCGTAGCGCACGGTCACCAGCCGGTTGCCGGCGAGCACGAAGCTGATGGGCGCAGTGCGCGGTTGCCCGTCCTGAACTCCGTAGAGCACGCTGACCGTCATGTAGAGCGCATCGCTCTTGTTCATAGAGGCGGCTCGACGGCTCGATCTCGGCCATCTCCTTTTCTGTCGGCACATCCATCTGGATGCAGCGCTCGACCAGCGCTTCTTCGTCCCGCGTCGGCTCTTCGAGATCGACCCAGGTCGCGGTGTCGGGGATTCGCGCCCCTTTGGCGTCGATGACCTCGCCGTCGCAGCCGGGACCATAAGCACGAAGCATCGGACCATGTCAGCCGAACGCTCCCGCTTTGCAAGACGGGCAGCTTTGCTAAGCAGAAGCATGTCCCGTCGCGCCGTTCTGCTTGCAATGTTGATCGTCGCTACTGCCGCGGTGACGCTGATCGCGATGGGGCGCAACCCGATCTGCACTTGCGGCACGATCGCCCTCTGGGTCGGCGAGCGCGACAGCCCGCGAACCAGCCAGATGCTCGCCGACTGGTACAGCTTGAGTCACATCGTCCACGGCCTGCTGTTCTATGCATTGCTGTGGCTGGTGGCACGCCGCTGGCCGGTCGAGCGGCGCTTCCTGACCGCGCTGGTGATCGAGGCGGCTGGGAAGTGTTGGAAAACACGCCGATGGTGATTGACCGATACCGGGCGACGACCGCTGCGCTCGGCTACACGGGCGACAGCGTCGTCAATTCGCTGTCTGACATCACGATGATGGCGCTCGGCTTCCTCCTCGCGCGCAAGTTGCCGACGTGGTCATCGGTGGTGTTGCTATCGTGCTGGAGCTCGTGCCGCTGTCCGTGATCCGTGACAATCTGACGCTCAACATCTGGACGCTGCTCGCCCCGAGCAAGGCCGTGCAGGCGTGGCAAACCGGGCGGCTAGGGCACCATTGGCAACAAGGACTGTTGTGCTAACGACGCTTCGAGGGGAGAAGCTTCTTGAGACTTCTGGCCTTGCTATGCGCCGCGCTCATCGCGGTCGCCTTTCCTCCGCCGGCCCGCGCCGGCGAATTGTTCGGCGGCGTTTACGTTCATGACGTCAAGCTGCCGACCGACCTCAGCGGGATCGAGACTGGCGCCGACCTCGTGCTCGGCTATCGCGGCGGCCGCATCGGGCATCTCTGGCGCGCCGAGCTTGAGCCCTATGGGTTCATTGCGGTGAACACGGCCGGCAACACCAACTACGGCGCCATCGGCCTGGCCGCGAAATTTCCACTCGGGCATCGGTGGTATTTTCGCCCCGGCCTTGGAATTGCGGTCCATGACGGCTCGGCCGGTCATTATTTCCGCACCGACAAGATCGCCTTCGGCAGTCGGGTGTTGTTCGAGCCTGAAATCGGCCTCGGCGTGCAGGTCAGCCGGCGCGTCAGCGTCGAGGGCAGCTGGGTGCACATGAGCCACGCGCAGCTGCGCGGCCGGGAAAATCCGGGAATCGACAACCTCGGACTGAGGGTGAACCTGGCGCTCTAGCGCCCCAGCATCGTCTCCGGCTTGACCACTCGGTCGAAGGTTTCGGCGTCGAACAGGCCCAGTTCCAGTCCGGCTTCCTTCAGGGTCAGCCCTTTCTTGTGCGCATGTTTCGCGATGGTCGCCGCATTATCGTAGCCGATTTCGGGCGCGAGCGCGGTGACCAGCATCAGCGATCGATTCATCAGTTCCGCGATCCGCTCCTCGTCGGGCTCGGTGCCGTCCAGCATCCTTGTCGTGAAACTTTCCATGCCGGTCGACAGCAGATTGATCGAGCGGATGACGTTCGCCGCGATGACCGGCTTGAACACGTTGAGCTCCAAATGCCCCTGCATGCCGGCGATGGTGACGGCGACCTTATTGCCGGCGACCTGAGCGGCGACCATGGTCAGCATCTCGGCCTGGGTCGGATTGACCTTGCCGGGCATGATCGAGCTGCCCGGTTCGTTCTCGGGCAGCTTGAGCTCGCCGAGCCCGCAGCGAGGGCCGGAGCCGAGCAGCCGAATGTCGTTGGCGATCTTGGTGCAGGCCGTCGCGATGACGTTGAGGATACCCGACAGCTCGACCATCGTGTCGTGCGCGGCGAGTTCCGCGAATTTGTTCGGCGCGGAGGTGAAGGGAAGCTGGGTCAGGCCCGCGACTTCTTTCGCAAATTCCTCGGCGAAGCCCTTGGGCGCGTTGAGCCCGGTGCCGACAGCGGTCCCGCCCTGGGCGAGCCGAAGCAGGCGCGGCATCACGCCCTCGACGCGCGCGATGCAATCTTCGATCTGCGCGGCGTATCCGGAAAACTCCTGCCCAAGCGTCAGGGGCGTCGCGTCCTGCAGGTGGGTGCGGCCGATTTTGACGATCGAATCCCAGCGCCGCGCCTGATCGGCCAGGCGCTCGTGCATCATTCGAAGCGCGGGGAGCAATCTGGCGTGGACCGCCCGCGCGGCGGCGATGTGCATTGCGGTCGGAAAGCTGTCGTTCGACGACTGGCTTTTGTTGACCTGGTCGTTGGGATGGACCGGCTCCTTCCCGCCGCGCTTGCCGGTCAGGATCTCGTTCGCTCGCCCGGCGATGACTTCGTTCGCGTTCATGTTCGACTGGGTGCCCGATCCGGTCTGCCAAATGACCAGCGGAAACTGGCTGTCGAGATCGCCGCGAGCGACCTCCGCGGCGGCTTGCTGAATAACCTCGGCAAGCTTCGGGTCGAGCCCGCCGATCCGCGCATTCACGCGCGCGGCGGCCTGCTTGATGAAGCCCAGGGCATGGACGATTTCGAGCGGCATCTGCTCGCGCGGACCGAACGGGAAATTGCCGATCGACCGTTCGGTCTGCGCCCCCCAATAAGCATCCGCCGGGACTTCGATCGGTCCGAAGCTGTCGGTCTCGGTGCGGGTCGCGGTGCTGGGCATATTGATCCTCGGGAATCGTCATTCCCGCGAAAGCGGGAATCCATCTGTCTTGAGGCGACGCGCTAGAAGGAAGATGGACCCCGGATCAAGTCGGGAGTGACGTGCGGATCGAGCTCACTTCTTCCGCGTGAAGTCCACGCTGACGACGTTCGAGCCGTCGTCCTTGACCTCGGCGATCTCGGGCGCGTCGTTCTCGGCTTCCTCATGTTCCTCCGGCGCGCCGTCTTCGGCGTTGGCCTGGAAGGTCAATGCGAACTCCACGGCGGGATCGTGGAACTGGGTTACTGCGTTGAACGGCACCTGGAGAGTGGACGGAACGCCGCCGAACGACAGGCCGACGGTGAAATCCCTCGGCTTCCACCTTCAGGTCCCAAAACCGGTGCTGAACGACGATCGTCATCTCATCCGGGAACCGCTCCAGCAGATGCTTCGGGATCGAAACCCCCGGCATCTTGGTCTTGAAGGTGATATAGAAATGGTGCTCCCCAGGGAGAGCACCGGTCCGCTCGACCTCGCCGAGCACGCGGCCGACGACCGCGCGCAGCGCGTCCTGCACGATCTCGTCGTACGGGATCAGACTCTCGGGGGTCTCGTCGCGCCATGCCTTTGTGGTAGCGGGCGAATGTTTCCGGTCAAGCGAGATTGCGGAGCAAATATGCGGGCATTGGTCGGAGGGGATACGAATGGTTCGACAGCATGCGACGCCGATCGTGTTGAGGGACAGGCGAGTGCCATTCGCCTCGTCCCTTGAGCCTGGTTGGTGGGGCGGTGCGGTGAGCGAAGCGGAAATCCAGCAGCTGATTTAGGATCATCCCGGCTGCCTCCCAATTGCGAGATCGATCCGATGTTCAGCTCGCCTGTTCCGGTGTGCACCGAGCTAAACACAACGGCCGGACCGATCGACAATTTCATGGTCACGTCGAGCGGGCTTCCCGGTGCTTGGTCGAGTGCAAGCTGTGGCGTAATCCAGAAATGCGACGGCAAGTTGTTAGTCAAATCCTAGATTATGCGAAGAGAACTGAGCCGCTGGTCCTCGTCCGACCTTGCAGCGCGAGGCCAGCCGACGTCTGCGGCCGAAGCGGCAACGCGCTTGTTCGAACTCGTGCGAGAAGCTGGGGACGAGGTGGATGAGGCGGACTTCAATGATGCGCTCACCGCAAATCTCGGACGCGGGCGCTTCCTATTGCTCATCGTCGGCGACGGCATTCGGGAAGGCGTCGAAGCCATCACAGAGTATCTGCAGGTCCACGCTGGTTTGCATTTTACGCTTGGGTCTCATCGAATTGCCGATCTTCATCATGCCAGATGGTGGACGTATCGTGCTCCCGCGCGTCCTTGCTCGCACGTAACTCTGCTTAGGACGGTCGTTGCCGCTCCGGATGGCATGCGAGTACTTGACGGGACGAGCAAACAGACGCGACCGAAAGCGACCTTGGGGACACGCGAACGCAAGGTATTCTGGACCGATTTCCTAAGCGGGCTAACTCTTGATGATCCTGAGCAGCGGATGGCGAATGCCACCAATCAGGGCGCATCTACTTCCCGCTCCAGCTCCTGGTGGAACGGTGTGGCTGACAGTCTTCCGAACGTAATCGCAAATTGGGAAGTTGGATTTGTTTCTCTCTTATACTCGCAATCCCGGGGACTCGTGAAGACGAATTATCGAAGACTGGGAAACGGTGCTATCCGAGCTAAATAGGCACTAGTCCGGCTGCACGTCGATGCGAAGGGGACCAGAAGCTGCGGGATCGACCACGAACCCTCGATCAAGACGAATTTAGGACTGGTCCTTGGACGGACCATGCGACAGAAGGCCAAGGCTTTCGAATGGTTGCGAACACGGACAAACGAGTTTTTGAATGCGTTGCGACCACGTGTCCGATGCCGCGGCCGCTGATCTTGGGTTGGAGGGTCAGTTGATGCCCATCGATGCGACGCACCATATGATGACAATAACATCTTTGCCCGCATCCTGCGCGGCGAGATCCCCTCGGCCAAGGTGTACGAGGACGAGCAAGCGCTGGCGTTTCACGACATCAACCCCGCCGCGCCGACGCACATCCTGGTCATTCCGAAGGGGCGCTATGTCTCGTGGGACGACTTTTCGGCCAAGGCGCTCGGACGAGGAAATCGCCGGGTTCGTGCGCGCCGTCGGCAAGGTCGCGCGCGACGCCGGCCTGGTCCAAAGCGGCTATCGCCTGCTTGCCAACGCCGGCATGAACTCGGGCCAGGAAGTCGCGCACCTACACGTGCACATCTTCGGCGGGCGTTCACTCGGGCCGATGCTCGCCAGCTAGGCCGCTCCGTCGAACAGGGATTGCCCTCGCGAGGACAGCCGTTAGGGTCGGGCGACGAATTCGATAGGGGATTGAGATGGCTAGTGTTGCACAGCGCTCGGGAGGCCGCGCACGCGTCAAGTCGATGGATTCCATCCTGGCGACGGCGGAAAAGAAATCTCTCAAGCGCTCGCTGGGTGCATTCCAGCTGACCCTGCTCGGCATCGGCGCCGTGATCGGTACCGGCATTTTCGTGCTGACCGCAACCGCCGCGCAGAAGGCGGGCCCGGGAATGATGGTCAGCTTCATCATCGCCGGCACGGTCTGCGCGCTTGCGGCGCTATGCTACTCAGAGCTGGCATCGATGGTCCCGGTCGCGGGTTCGGCCTACACCTATTCCTACGCCGTCATGGGCGAGGCGATGGCATGGCTGGTCGGCTGGGCCCTGATCCTCGAATATGCGCTCGGGGCCAGTGCGGTGGCAGTCGGCTGGTCCGGCCACATCGTCGGGCTGCTCAACGACCTCGGGATAAATTTACCGCACGCGATCACGGTCGGCCCGCAAATTCAATGGGGCTTCCTGCAGGGCGGCGAAGTCGGCGGGATCGTGAACGCGCCAGCAGTCTTGATCGTGGCCTTGGTCACGACGCTATTGGTCATCGGAACCAAGGAAAGTGCGACCTTCAACGCCGTCCTCGTGATCATCAAGGTGGCGGCGCTGACATTGTTCGTCGCGGTGACCCTGCCGATGGTGTCCGGCCACGCTCACAATTTCCACCCGTTCACGCCGCGCGGCTGGGGCAGCCCGCTCAGTTCATCGGGTGCCGGCGTGCTCGGCGCCGCGGCCTCGATCTTCTTCGCTTACGTTGGGTTCGACGCGGTTTCGACCGCCGCCGAGGAAACCAGAAAATCCGCAACGCAACGTGCCGATCGGCCTGATCGCGAGCTTGTTGATCTGTACCGTCTTCTACCTGCTGGTGGCTGGCGGAGCGGTCGGCGCCTATGGCGCGCAGCCGCTGATCGACCCTGCCACCGGTCTCGCCTTCAAGGAAGGATCGCCGGAGCTTTACGCCTCGGCCGCCTGCCAGGCCGCGAACGCGCCGTTGGTTTGCTCGAAGGAAGCCCTCGCTTACGTCATGCGCCAGGTTGCC
This sequence comes from uncultured Pseudomonadota bacterium, assembly GCA_963748685.1. GTDB lineage: Bacteria > Pseudomonadota > Alphaproteobacteria > Sphingomonadales > Sphingomonadaceae > Sphingomicrobium. Next base: position 48,976 of record CAVVKB010000003.1, read on the forward strand.
AGCCCAACGCTCGGCAATCTGGTCGGTCTGGCGGCAACGATCGCTTTGCCGTCGGTGGTGCTGTTGATGATGTACGGCCAGACCCGGGTGTTCTTCGTGATGGCCCGTGACGGCCTGTTGCCGGACCGGCTCTCGGCAGTCCACCCGCGCTTCCGGACCCCTTATGTGGTGACAATTGTAACCGGCATCTTTGTCGCAATCGCCGCGGCCTTTCTCCCGGTCGGAACGCTCGCCGATTATTCGAATGCGGGAACCCTGTTTGCGTTCGCGGCGGTGTCACTTGGAGTCATGATCCTGCGCAAGAAGGATCCGAACCGTCCTCGACCTTTCCGCACGCCCGCGGTGTTCATCATCGCCCCGCTGTCGATTGCCGGTTGCGTCCTGTTGTTCCTCAGCCTCAATATTAAATCGAAGCTGCTGTTCCTGTCGTGGACTGTGCTCGGGCTGATTATCTATTTTGCCTATGGCTACCGCCACAGCCACGTCGCGCGCGGTGTCACCGAGGTGCCGGAACTCGCCGCGGACGCGCCTGGGTCGATCGGCATCGCGCCGATGCCGGGGGCACCGGTACCGCCGGACGACCGCGGCTAAGCGATCAAGTCGCCGGCCAGCGCCCTGAGGTCCGCCTCGGGGCGCGCGCCGTAATGCTGGATGACCTCCGCCGCGCAGATTGCGCCCAGCCGGAGCGAGTCGCGCAAGCTAATGGAGCGCGCAACCCCAAGCAGGAAGCCGGCGGCGAACAGGTCGCCGGCGCCGGTCGTATCGACCAGCGCCTCGATCGGCTCGGCCGGCACGTCGGCCCGCTCGTCGTTGCGGACGGCGAGGGCGCCCTCTTCGCTCCGCGTGACGACGAGCGTCTCGACCTTGGGCGCGATCATCGCGAGCGCATCTTCGAGGTGTGCGACCCCGGCCAGCGCCTCGACCTCGGCCTGGTTGGCGAACAATATGTCGATCCGGCCGCCATCGAGCAGCTGGTTGAAGCCATCGCGATGGCGGTCGACGCAGAACGTGTCGGACAAGGTGAAGGCGACCTTCCGTCCCGCTTCACGCGCGACCTCGATGGCGCGGACCATCGCGTAGCGCGGGGTTTCGGGGTCCCACAAATAGCCTTCGAGATAAAGGATGGCGGAATCGCGGATCTGCGCCTCGTCGAGCGCGGACTTGGACAGATGCTGCGCCGCGCCGAGGAACGTGTTCATGGTCCGGTGGCCGTCTGGCGTCACCAGGATCATCGAGCGCGCGGTCGGCTGGCCGACATCCGATGCCGGCGTGATGAACTCGACGCCCGTCGCCGTCAGGTCATGCCGGTAGAATTCGCCGAGCTGGTCAAGCGCGACCTGCCCGATGAATGCCGCCCGCCCGCCGAGCGCGGCAACTCCTGCCGCGGTGTTGCCCGCGGACCCCCCGCTGACCTGGTGCGCCGGCCCCATGTGCGAGTAGAGGCGCTCCGCCTCGTCGGCATCGATCAGCCGCATCGATCCCTTGACCAGCCCTTCGGCGGACAGGAAATCGTCCCCGGCATTGGCGATCACGTCGACGATGGCATTGCCGATGCATAGGACATCGAGGCGCGGATCGGGCATCAATCACTCCGGAGAACAAGGGAAAGCGCGCGCCTAGCGGGCCGTTTAGCGCGCCGCAACATTGCCTCGGCAAGCATCGGCGGGCATCACCGCATCATGCGCCGCTTATCCATCCTCGTTCTGGTCCTCGCCGTCGCCGCCTGTGCGCCGCGGCCACAGACCGGCTCCGCGCCCGCGCCGGCCGTCGTTCAGGTGCAGCCCGAAGCGCCCAATAGCCTGACCGGTCTTACCGCCCAGGACCTGGTCGGCCGTTTCGGGTCGCCCCAATTGCAGATTCGCGAGGGCAATAGCGTGAAGCTTCAGTTCCGCAGCCAGGAGTGCGTGCTCGATGCCTACCTCTATCCATCGGGCAATTCGGGGACCCTCAAGGTGACGCATGTCGATACGCGGAGCCCGTCCGGCGCCGACATCCCTCAGGCCGCCTGCACCTTCTCGCTGCGCAATACGTCGAGCTGATCGAGCGCCCAGCGCGCCGCCTCGGCGATTACCGGATCGCTGTCGTCCAGGTGAGCCTCGACGGCCGGCAACAAGTCCAGGTCGGCGGTATTCCCCGCCGCGATCAGACAGTTCCTGATCATCCTGTTCCGCCCGATCCGCTTGATCGGCGAGCCGGCGAACATCTCGCGGAAGCCCCCGTCGTCGAGCGCCAGCAGGTCGGCGAGGCGGGGCGCGGCCAATTCCGCCCTCGGCAGGAATGCCCGGTTCGCGGCCGCGCTGTCGGCGAAACGGTTCCAGGGGCACACCGCGAGGCAATCGTCGCAACCGTAAATCCGGTTGCCCAGCGCTTTGCGGAATTCGTTCGGGATGGCGCCGTCGTGCTCGATCGTCAGATAGGAAATGCAACGTCGAGCATCGATTCGGTGGGGGCCGACGAACGCCTCGGTCGGGCAGGCGTCGAGGCAGCGCGTGCAGGACCCGCAATGTTGGCCGCTGTCAGCCGGGGCATCGGGCTGCAGTTCGAGATTCGTAAGGATGACGCCGAGGAACAGCCAGCTGCCGTGCTCGCGGCTGACGAGGTTGGTATGCTTGCCCTGCCAGCCGATGCCGGCCGCCTGCGCGAGCGGCTTCTCCATCACCGGCGCCGTGTCGACGAACACTTTCAATTCACTTGGCGCAACATCGACGATGAACCGCGCGAGCGCTTTCAGCGCCTTCTTGGCCGTCTTGTGATAATCGCCGCCCTGCGCGTAGGTCGAGATGCGGCCAAGCTGCGGATGCGCGGCCATCGCCAGCGGGTCCGACCCCGGCGCATAGCTCATCCCCAAGGCGATCGCAGATCGGGCGTCGGGCCACAGCGCGAGCGGCGACACGCGATGGTGCGCTCGCTCCTCCATCCAGCCCATGGTGCCATGGTGACCGGCCTCGAGCCACCGTTTGACTTCGAGCCCTGCGCGATCCGCGGCGTCGGCACGGGTAAAGCCGCACGCAGCGAAGCCGAGCCGCTTGGCTTCCGACCTTATTGCTTCCTCAAGGCTTTCGTTGGTAGCCACGGACTTGCGATTACACCGTTCGGCCTGAGCTTGTCGAAGGCCTGCCTTTAAATTCTCAGGGAAAAACAGTGCTTCGACAGGCTCAGCACGAACGGTTCGCGGTCGAGGCGACTGATCTCGTCAAGGACTTCAGCGAAACGCGCGCGGTCGACGGTGTCAGCCTGCGCGTCCCGGCCGGCTCCATCTACGGCATGCTCGGCCCAAACGGCGCCGGCAAGACGACGACCCTGCGGATGCTGCTCGGGATCATCGATCCATCGAGCGGAACGCGGCTCGTCCTCGGTCGCGAGCGCCCGCTCGAGGCAGCGCAGGAGATCGGTTATTTGCCGGAAGAGCGCGGCCTCTATCCGGCGATGCATGCCCGTGATGCGATTGCCTTCATGGGCGCGCTCAGGGGCCTCCCGATCGCCGAGGGCCGCCGCCGCGCGGACGCCATGCTCGCGGAGCACAATCTTGCGACCTGGGGCCGCAAATCCATCCGCAGCTTGTCCAAGGGCATGGCGCAAACCGTCCAGCTCCTCGGGACCCTGATTCACAAGCCGCGGCTGATCATCCTCGACGAGCCGTTCGCCGGGCTCGACGCAATCAATCAGGCGCGGCTGGAGGAGCTGATCCGCCGGCAAGCTCGCGACGGGCGCGACGATCATCTTTTCGACCCATGTCATCGCGCACGCCGAGCGGCTGTGCGAGCAAATCGCCATTATCGCGGCGGGCAAGGTCGCCTTCGAAGGCCGCGTCGACGACGCGCGCGACAAGTTGCGCCCGATCGTCCGTCTTCGGACCCGAGCGGACGACGGGCCGTGGCGGTCGGCAATCCCGAGCGGCGCGCGCCGTGATTCCGGCGAGTGGGTGTTCGAGCTCTCGCCCGAAGGGCCGGAACCGCTGCTCAAGGCGCTGATCGACGGCGGTGCGGGCATTGAAACGCTGGCAATCGAGCGCCCCGGACTGCACGATGCGTTCGTCGCGATCGCTGGCAATGCCGCCGCCGACGCAATGGGCGCGGAGAAAGTCGCGTGACCCGCTTTCTCCGATCCGCCTTCGTCATTGCCCGCCGCGATTTCTCGGCCACCGTGCTGTCGAAGGCCTTCATCTTCTTCCTGATTGGCCCGTTGTTCCCTTTGCTCCTTGGCGGAGTCTTCGGAAGCATCGGCGCGACCGTTGCCAGCCAGGCCGAACAGCCGGTTGCCGCCGTCATCGGTCCCAAAGCCGAATTCGATCGCTTGCTCGCGGCCCGCCAGCAATTGGCCGAGGCGGTCGGCGACGGCTCGGTCGTCGGCCTCGTCGGCTACGCGGCTGAAGGAGACTTGTCGGCGCAGCAGAAGAAATTGTTGTCATCACCGAAGCCGCCGATCCGCGCCGTGCTGACCGGCGGCATCGATCACCCTCGCTTGCTTGGTGCCGGTAACGACGAGGAATCCGTGCTCAATCAGCTCCGCCTGATTATCAACACGGCCCGTCAGCCCGCGCCGCAAGCAATGCCCGTCGCCGATCTCGCGCAAGGTCGATAGCGGCGCCGGCTCGCTCGCCAAGGAGCGGTCGGAAACGGCGCTCTACGGCCAGATGCTCCTGTTTTTCCTGACCTTGCTCCTGTCCGGCATGGTGTTGTCCCAACTGATCGAGGAAAAATCGAACAAGGTGATCGAGGTCATCGCTGCCGCTATTCCCATCGATGCGATGTTCGTCGGCAAGCTGTTCGCCATGCTCGCCGCGTCCGTCGTGGGCTTGATCGTCTGGATCAGCGCGGGGGCGTTGTTCATTCAATTGGTGAAGCACGGCGGTGTTCATACGCTGACACCTCCGGCTGTGGGCTGGCCCGCCTTCCTCGCCCTGGCAGTCAGCCTATTTCAGCATGAACTATTTGCTGGTGGGCGCGGTGTTCCTGACCATCGGCGCCCAGGCGTCGACGTCTCGCGAGGTCCAGACGCTGTCGATGCCCGCCACCTTTGGCCAGGTGCTGATCTTTGGTTTCGCCGCCAAGTCGATCGGTTCTCCCGAACTCGACCGCCGGGCTGATCGGAGCGATCTTCCCGCTGTCATCGCCGATGGCGATGTTGGCGCGAGCCGCCGAATTGCCGGGATTGTGGCCTCACGTCATTGCCCTGATCTGGCAGGCGATTTGGGTGATCCTGATCGTGCGCGCGGGCGCCGTGTTGTTCCGGAAGACGGTCCTCAAGTCCGGCCCACGCACCCGTTGGTGGAAACGGACGAAAAAGACCGTCTAACCGCTTAGCGAATTGCCGCTTCAGCCATCTCCGTGAGCTTGGCCATCAACGCCCGATGGGGGAACGGGCCGTGGCTGATGCGCGCGACGCCTGCATCGGCCCAGGCTTTCTTGGACGGCGCGCCCGGAAAGGCGATGACGTTGAGAGGCAGCGGCACCTCGCGGACGATGCGCTCGATCTGCGCGGGATCGGCGAGACGCGGAACGAAGAAGCCGCTCGCGCCGGCAGCGGCGAACGCCTTGCCGCGTTCGACGACCTGATCGACCAGCACATCGTCGTAAGTGTCGGTTTTGAGGAAGAGGTCGGTGCGGGCGTTGATGAAGAAATCCGCTCCCACCGCGCTCCGGATCGCCGCGATGCGCTTCACTTGCACGTCCAGGGGATGAAGTCCCTCGCCGCCGATCACCTGGTCCTCGAAGTTGCAGCCGACAGTCCCAGTCGCCTTCAGTTGCGCGACATTGGCCGCGCCTTCTGCGGGGTCGGTCGAGTAAGCGCTTTCAAAATCCACGGTCAGTGGAAGCTCGACCGCCTCGACGATCCGCCGTGCATTGGCGAGGGCGAAATCGATCGGCACCTGTTGCCCATCGGCGAACCCATTGGCGTCAGCGACCGGATGGCTTCCGGTTGCGAGTGCCGTGGCACCGGCCGCCACGACCGCGAGCGCACTCCCGACGTCCCAGATGTTGTAGAGGATCACGGGATCGCCGGGCACGTGGAGTGCAGCGAAGGTTTGAAAATTGCTGGCCATGCGCGCGGCCCTAATCCTCGGCCTGCAGCCAGGCAATGCTGGCGCGGGGGTGACGGCTGCACTAATCCGCGCGACGATGCCGAGCTTGACCGTTGATGCCCGACTGCTGCTCGAAGGGTTGAGCGAGGCTGCGATGATCCTCTCCGCGGGCCGCGTCATTGCCGCGAACGAACCGGCGCGCTTGCTGCTCGGCAACCATATCACCGGCCTCCCCATCCAGCAGATCATCGGCCACCCCGCCGCGCTTGCCGCCCTCGAGCGGGGGATTGAGGCCGAAGGGGTTGAGCTGACCGGGCTGGGGGGTTCGCGGCGCCACTGGTTGATGCGCAGCGTGGTCCTGGCCGACGGAACCTCGCTGGTCCAGTTGCTCGACCGCAGCGAAGCCCGGGCCGCCGAGCAGATGCGCGTCGACTTCGTCGCTAATGCCAGCCACGAGCTGAGGACGCCGCTGTCGACGCTCATCGGCTATACCGAGACCTTGCGCGAGCAGGCGGATGACATCGATCCCGCCACGCGCGAGCGCTTCCTGTCCGTGGTTCACGACGAGGCCCGCCGCATGCAGCGCGTGGTCGAGGACCTCATCTCGCTGTCGCGGATCGAGGCGGAGAAGTTCACCGCACCAACCGACGCGGTCTTGCTTCAGCCGTTGGTCGGCCAGGCCGTCGATAGCGTCCGCCGGATGGCCGACGAGCGCGGTTCCAAAATCCTGTGCGACCTCGGCGCGGACCTCCCCGCAATCGCCGCCGATCGAAGCCAGATCCTCCAGCTGCTCGACAATTTGATCGCCAATGCGTTGCGCTATGGCGAACCGGGGACGCCAGTCACGGTTTCGGCGCGGGCTGACGGTGCGATGGTCCTGCTTTCCGTCGCCGACGAGGGTGAAGGCATCGCCCCCGAACATCTCCCGCGCGTCACGGAGCGCTTCTACCGCATCGACACCAGCCGCAGTCGGTCCCTTGGCGGCACCGGGCTCGGCCTGTCGATCGTCAAGCATATCGTCGAGCGGCACCGCGGGCGCCTCAGCATCAAAAGCGAGGTCGGGGTCGGGACAACCATCCAGGTCTTCCTGCCGGCCGCCGGACAGGACCCGCCTTCATGAAACTGTCACGAACGGCACCTATGGAGGGCTCGCCGTGACCATGCCTTTGCTGTTGCTCGTCGAGGACGACCGTGCGCTTGCCGACCTTCTCATCTGGCATTTCAGCCGCGAGGGCTATGACATCGTCCGCACCGCCGACGGCGACGAGGCGATCCTCCTGGCCGAAGAGCGCCCGCCGGACCTCGTCATCCTCGACTGGATGATCGAGGGCGTCAGCGGCATCGAGGTCTGCCGGCGCCTCCGCCGCAAGCCGGCAACGGCACGGGCCCGATCATCATGCTGACCGCCCGCGGCGAGGAAAGCGATCGTATCCGCGGGCTCGAAACGGGCGCGGACGATTACGTCACCAAGCCGTTCAGTCCGCGAGAGCTGATTGCTCGCGTCGGCGCGGTGCTTCGGCGCGTTCGCCCGGCTCTCGCCGGCGAGCAGCTAGTCTATGCGGATATCGAGATGAATTTCGAGGAGCACCGCGTACGCCGCGGCGGCAACAGGGTGCGCGCTCGGCCCCACCGAGTTTCGAATGCTTCGGCATTTCCTCGAAAACCCCGGGCGCGTCTTTTCGCGCGACCGGCTCCTCGATGCGGTCTGGTCTCACAATTCCGAAATCGATGCCCGCACGGTGGACGTTCACGTGCGCCGCTTGCGCAAGGCGTTGAACGAAGGTGGGCTTCCCGACTTGATCCGAACCGTGCGCTCGGCCGGCTACGCGCTCGACAGCCACAACTAAATCCTACTGTCATCGATTCGTCACACGCGAGTCACGCCAGCGCAGCAAATGGCGGTCATGGGTGGCTTGGGATTAGTCGAAGGGCGGGCCGTTGCCGATGGAAGTTGGGTACATTAAGGCGCGCGATGACAGTGCAGGGGTCGCTATGTTTGGCTGGTTTCAACGCCTTCTGCCGCAGAAAGGTGATTTCTTCGGCATGTTCGAAGCCCATGCGGCGACGTTGGTTGCCGCGGCCAAGAACCTTCACGAGCTTTCGGACGACAATGTCTCGACGCGTCAGATGCTGCAGGAAATCCAGGACCATGAGCATGATGCGGACGACATCATCCGCGAGGTCCTGACAGCAGTTCGCAAAACCTTCCTCACGCCCTTCGATCGAGGGTCCGTCACGTCGCTGATCGGCTCGATGGACAATGCGATCGACGAGATGCTGGCGGCTGCCCGGGCGATCGATCTCTACGAGCTCCAGCAGCTCCGGCCCGAGATGAAGGACGTCATCAACCTGATCTCGGAGGCGGCGGCAGTCACCGCCGAGGCGGTGCCGCTGCTGCGCAACGTCAGTGCCAACGGGGCGAGGTTGCACATCCTGACCGGCCAGCATGGTGAGCCTTGAAGGCCAGGCCGACGAGGTCCATGCCCTGGGCCTCCGGCGCGCTTTCCAGACCGCTCGGACCGATCCTCTCCAGTTCGCGGTGGCTCGCGAAGTCTTCAAGAATCTGGAGCGTGTCATGGATGCCTTCGAGGACGTCGCGAACGAAATCGACGGCATCGTGATCGACCATGCCTAGGCCTCGCGGCTAATGCACGAGCTTGCATTTCCGCTGCTGGTTGGACTGATCGTCGTCGCCCTGGCGTTCGATTTCCTGAACGGCCTCCACGACGCGGCGAACTCGATCGCGACCGTCGTCGGCACCCGCTTGCTCAGTCCTGCCGCGGCCGTGGCATTCGCCGCCTTCTTCAACTTCGGCGCCTACTTCCTCGCCCTCCAGTGGCCATCGCTGCACAAGGTTGCCGATACCATTGGCAAGGGCCTGATCGACAAGGATCTGATCACGCCGTCGGTGGTGTTCGGCGCGCTAGTCGGGGCGATGTTCTGGAACGTCGTCACCTGGCTCAAGGGAATTCCGTCTTCCTCAAGCCACGCGCTGGTCGGCGGCTTGATCGGCGCCGGCGTCGCTCATGCCGGGCTAAGCGGAATTCAATGGGCCGGGCTCAACAAGACGCTAATCGCCATCGTGCTCTCGCCGACCCTCGGTTTGATCCTGACGATGGCCGTCATGCTGGCGACGAGCTGGCTCGGCGTGCGCGCGAGCGCCCACGGCGCCGAACGGACATTCCGCGGGCTGCACCTCGTGTCGGCTGGCGCTTACTCGCTCGGGCACGGCCTCAACGATGCTCAAAAGACGATGGGCATCATCACCGTGCTGCTCTATTCGACGGGCTACCTCCACGGCGACTTCCACGTCCCCCATTGGGTCGCCTTGAGCTGCTACGTGGCGATCGGCCTCGGCACCCTGACGGGTGGCTGGCGGATCATCGAGACGATGGGCACGCGGATTACCAAGCTCAACCAGCACCAGGGGTTCAGCGCCTCGGCGGCCGGCTCGGTGATGCTGTTTGCCGCGTCTTATCTCGGCATCCCGGTTTCGACCACGCATACCATCACCGGCTGCGTGATCGGTGCCGGCGCTGCCCGCCGCGCGTCGGCCGTGCGCTGGGGCATTGCCGGCAATGTCATGATTGCGTGGCTGATCACCATCCCGGCATCGGCGGCTGTCGGCGCACTCTTTTACTGGCTGACGACGCTCTTTTAGTGGACGAACCGGGCGACGACGTCGCGGTATGAACGCGAGACCTTTACCTGCGCGCCCGAAATCCAGCACCAGAAAGCATTCGCCGTTGGTGTGCGGCTTCACCTGCTTGACGAGGTCGAGATTGACGATCGTCGACCGGTGGACGCGCTGGAACCGGCGCGGGTCGAGCCGTTTCTCGAGGTCCTTCATCGTTTCGCGCAGGATCAGCGTGTTGTCGCCGGTCTGGATGCACATGTAATCGCCGGCCGCATCGATTCGCTCGATCGTGTCGACGTCGACCCGGAAGATTTGTCCCTGGTCCTTGATGTTGATCATCTTCTCGAAGCGGTTGGCCGCCGGGCCTTCGGGTGACACATCGGCAAATTCCTCGGCCGCTTGCGGGGCGTGCTCGGCGAGTGCTTCCCGCAGCCGTTCGGCTTCCTCCGCGCTGCCTTTTTCGCCAAGCCGCTGGCGGACCCGGTCCATCGTCTCAGCAAGGCGGTCCTCATCGACCGGCTTCATGAGATAATCGACCGCTTGCGCATCGAACGCCCGCAGGGCGTGCTCATCATAGGCGGTCACGAACACGAACAACGGCGGCTCGACGTCCATCAGCCCCTGGATGACCGAGAAACCATCGAAGCCCGGCATCTGCACGTCGAGGAAGACGAGGTCCGGCTTGTGGGTCTTGATCTGGCGGATCGCTTCACGGCCGTTGGCGGCGGTCGCGACAATTTCGACATCATCGAAGGCCTGCAGCCTCAGCTGGAGGCCCTGGGTGGCGAGCGGTTCGTCGTCGACCAAAATGGTCCGGATGGTCATGCGGCCTTGTCTCCGGTTTCGTATGGAATTTCCACGATAACGCTGAAGCCCCCGCGGTCGTTCTGTCTGGTCTCGAAACGATGTCCGCCGCCATAGGCCTGCGACAGTCGGTCCCGAATGTTCGCCAGACCGACGCCGGTAGAAGGGCTGGCGGCAAATTCGCTGCCCTCGCCATTGCCATTATCGGCGACCTCGATGCGAACCGCTTGCCCTTCGCGGCCCGCGGTTATCCAGATGTCGGCCCCATTTTCGGCCGGCGTCACCGCATATTTGATGGCGTTTTCGATCATCGGCTGAAGCAACAGCGAAGGCAGGCGGGCGCCAATCGTCTCGGATTCAATCTTGAAGTGAGGCCGAAGCCGGTCTTCGAAGCGCATCTTCTCGATCTCGAGGTAGAGCTTCAGGGTCTCGACCTCCTGCGCGAGCGTGACCTTCGCCGTTGGCTCATTGGCGAGTGTGTAGCGAAGGAATGACGATAGCCGTGCCAGCATCGCATTGGCGCGCTCGGTCTGCTTCAGCAGCACCAGCGTCGAGATGGAGTTCAGCGTATTGAACAGGAAGTGGGGATTGAGCTGATAACGGAGCATCGCGAGCTGGGCCGTTGAGGCCTGGCCCTCCAGCTTCTCGCGCTGCCGAATCTCGTCTTCCAGCAGAAGGAAGTAATTGATGCCGTAATAGAGCGCCGTCCAGGCGGCGAGCAGCGCGAAATCGAGCAGGATCGCGCTGAGATATTGGACCCCCTCCGGCCTGAAGCCCGGCTTCAGGAAGGTTGCAACGCTCCACGTCTCGATAACCGAGAAGGTGCCGGACCCGACGGCGACTGCCGCTAGTGACAAGATCAGGGTCCAGGCCGGCTTCATTTGAATGAGGCGGCGGTAGAGCGAGGCCATCAGCAGCGTCAGCGAATAGCCAGTGGCGGTCAGCAGCAGCGTATGGACCAGCAGCATCCAGCCGAGATTGTTGGCGATACCCGACAAGGTGCGGAGGAAGAAATAGCCGCCCCAGCCGATCGACTGAAGGATCCAGAAGGCACGATTCTTGTCGTCGAAGAAGGGCCGATCAAGGCCCATCCCGCGCGCGATCGGCTCGGCCGGTGAGTGGATCTTGGGCGTGTCCGGCAGACGGCGAGGAACGGCTGCCCGTCGGTCGAGGGTCACGCTGTCGGTCGCCATCGGCAGGGATATAGAGGCGGCGCGCAATCTTTGCGAGCGCCAGCCGTTACGAGACAGGCTTTAACATCGGTTAGTAATTGCCGCTCGGTTCGGCGGACGAAGCCAGTCTTAACTCGCCCTCAACTCTCTTTGGATATGCCGCTGTTCGGACGTGAACGGCGGGCGGATGTACGAAGCTCCAGATAGATATAAGCGTTTGATTTCGGCTCGACTTCCCGGCGGGGAATCGGCTGGGCTCGCCGCGCGTGGAGCGGAGCCCGAAAATACCCCGCTGCGCGACGTTCAGCTGATTTCCCGGGCGCAGCTCGCTCCGTTCTTCGCGGCGGCGAACATCGTCGCGGCGCTGATGATGCTCGCGGATCTGTGGGGCGTCGTCGTTTCCACCTGGCTCCTCTCCTGGGTGGTTGCGGTCGTCGGCGTGAACCTCGGTGCCATGCAGATTGCGCGTACGCAGTCGATCACGTGCGTCGGTCGCTCGGGCCACCGGGTCCCGTACTGGCTGCTGGTTGGCGAAATCGCGATCCGCGCGTTTACGTTCCTCAGCGTCCCCCTTTATCTTTTCCCGACCCTCGATCCAGGCACCCAGGTCATTGCCGCGTCCGTCATGGCCGGGCTCGGCGTGGCCGGCCTTGGCCTCGTGGTCGTTCCGCAGTGCGCCATGGCGTGGATGATTGCGTTCACCTGCGGTGTCGGCGGCTCGCTCCTCGTTGCGCGGCACAGCATCCCTTTCCAGCACATGCTCTCGATCCTGTTTACGCTCGGCGTCTCGATTACGGGCGTGCTGACCGTCGCCCGCTGGGCTTTCCACCAGCTCAAGATGAATGCCGATGTCGGCAGCCAGAGCGAAAGCGCGAGCTTGCTGCTCCAGGAATATGAACAGCGCGGCGTAGGCTGGCTGTGGTCGATCGATGACGAGAATCGCTGCACCTACATCAGCTCGCGAATGAGCGCGCTGCTCGGGCGTCCGGCGAGTCAGCTGATCGGTCATTCCTTGCCTTCGTTGCTGGGCGGACATGCCGAACTTGGCCGAGTGCTGCTCGAAAAGCAGCCGTTTAATTCGCTGGAAATGGAGCTTGGAACCCCGCGCGGTGCGCGCTGGATCTCGATGGCCGGCGATCCCATCATCGACACCGCCGGCCGTTTCGAAGGGTTCCGCGGCGTCGGCTCGGACATCACCGAAATTCGCCAGACCCAGGAACGCCTGACCCATCTCGCCAACGTCGACGTGCTTTCCGGGCTCCCCAATCGGGGCCGGGTCCGTCAGCTGCTTGGCGAGGCGCTCCGCGGCGCAACTGGCGGCAATGCGCCCTGCGCCATCATGTTCCTCGATCTCGACGGGTTCAAACCGGTCAACGACACGTTCGGCCACCCCAAGGGGGACGCGGTCCTTCGCGCCGTTGCCAAACGCCTGGTTGATGAGGTTGGACCGCATGGCACGGTCGGCCGCATGGGCGGCGATGAATTCGCGATCGTCGTCAACGACGCGCAGAGCCGCCGCAAGGTGGAAACGCTGGCGGATCGAATCATCAATTCGATCAAAGAACCATATGTGATCGACCAGACCGAGATCCGCATCGGCGTCTCGATCGGTTGCGCGTTCGGGCCGATCGACGGCGCGACAGTGGATGATCTGATCCTCAAGGCCGATCTCGCGCTGTACCAGGCGAAGGATGCCGGTCGCGGAGTTGCGCGCTACTTTTCGTCCGAGCTTCAATCCGAACAGGAAGACCGGGTTCGCCTGGAGGGCGATCTCCGCAGCGCGATCGCCTCCAAGCAGTTCCATCTTGTCTTCCAACCGCTGATCAACGCTAAGAGCCAGAAGCTGATCGGCTTTGAGGCGCTGATCCGTTGGAACCACCCGCAGCGGGGCTACGTCCCGCCCAACGTCTTCATCCCGGTCGCCGAGGAGACCGGCTTGATGGCTGCGATCGGCGAATGGGTGATCGACGAGGCGTGCCGCGCCACGGCGACATGGCCCGAGCCGATCACGGTCGCTCTGAACATCAGCCCGAAGCAGATGATCCAGGCGGCTTTGCCCAATATCGTCAGTGAAGCCCTCGCTCGCTACAAGCTGCCGGGGAACCGGATCGAGCTCGAAGTGACCGAAGGCGTGTTTCTCGGGGACAAGGGCTCGACGTTGGACGTGCTGTCGCGCTTGCGGGCTCTCGGCGTGGGCATCGCCCTCGACGACTTCGGCACCGGCTATTCCTCGATCGGCTATCTGAACAAGGCGATTTTCCACAAGCTCAAGATCGACGGCAGCTTCGTTCGAGAGGCCGGGACGCGCCCGGAGAACGTCGCGATCATCCAGTCGATCGTGCAGCTGGCGAAAAGCTTCCGCATGTCGGTGACCGCGGAAGGGGTGGAGACGGCCGAGGATTTCGAGCGCATGCGCGACCTCGGCTGCGACACGATCCAGGGTTATCTGTTCGGCAAGCCGCTCCCTTACGATCGCGCCAACCAGATGGTCATGGGCCTCGGCACCAAAAGGATGGCCGGCTAAGCTTTCAATTGCCTTGGAACAATCTGCGGCTAGTCTGTCGCTCTACGCCGAGGGAGAGACCCGCTGCGCCTGACTGCGCTCCAGGCTTTGTTCAAATATCAGAGCGGACGCGTCATCGCGCTCGGCCGCCTCATGCTCGTCGTCTTGTTCCTCCTGGCCTTGTGGTTCGACCGCACCGAACCCCAAAGCGGCGTCGCCTTCAGCTACTCGATGCTGTTGTTCTACGCGGCGGGGGCTGTCGCTATCGCGGTCGCGACGTGGCGCAACTGGTGGCTCGACGCCCGGCTCGCCGTCTCGATGCACGCCGTCGACATGGCGGTTTTCACGGCGATCGTCTTCTCGACCAATGGCTCCACCAGCCCGTTCTTTTTGTTCTTCGTCTTGCCGCTGCTGTCGGCGGCAATCCGCTGGGGGTGGCGTGAAACCAGCCTGACCGCTGCGACCCTGGTGCTGCTTTATATGGGCGCTGGCTTGCTCGTGGCGCAGAGCGGAGGATGGGAGCTGGAACGATTCGTGGCCCGAAGCGGCCATTTGATCATTCTTTCGCTGCTGCTGATCTGGTTCGGCATTCACCAGCGCATCGGCCGCCTTTTCTTCCGCGTTGAAGATTTTGAAACAGGGCTTCAGCCGGAACCAAATCCGCTCGGTCGAGCACTCGGTCTCGCCATGGAAGTGACCGGCGCAACTGGTGGCGCGCTGCTGATGGCGCCCTCGGGCGACGAGACGAGCGAGGGCGTTGCCGTCCACCAGGACGATTGGAGCACATTCAGTCTCGACCGCCCCGTCATTGCCAATTCGGCTCCAGCCTCGTTTCTCTATGATATTGCAAAGGACCGCGCGGTATCGCGCTCACCAAGCGGCAGCTTCCGGTTCACCCCGGCGTCCAGTTTGTTCGATATGCCGGAGGCACGCCTCCGGGACTTCCGTCAGGGCCTGGCAATGCGCGTTCGAACCGGGACCGACGAAGGTTGGTTGCTCTTATGTGGCATCCCCGACATGTCGACCGACTTCATCGATTTCGGCGGCGAACTCGGGCGATCCGCGGCCGCCATCCTTGAGCGTCAGGCCTTGCTGCTCGCAATCGAAGCGGGGGCCGCTGCCCGGACTCGGCTGTCGCTGGCGCGTGACGTCCATGACAGCATCGTTCAGTTCCTCGCCGGCACCGCGTTTCGGATCGAAGCCATCAAGCGCGCCTCGATCGCGGGGTCAAAGGTGGATGGCGACCTTGACGAGCTGAAGCGACTGCTGGTGGAGGAACAGGGGGAAATCCGCGGATTCCTGCTTGCCCTGCGCCGGGACAAGGATCTTGAACTTGTGGACGCGGTCGCCGAACTTCGCGCGCTTGCCGAGCGCCTGAGCCAGCAATGGGCGGTCGATTGCAGCATCATCGCGGACAGCAATGAGGGCGCCATCCCGATCCGGCTTCAGCTCGACCTCCACCAACTCCTTCGTGAAGCGGTCGCCAATGCGGTTCGTCATGGCGGGGCGAAACGGATCGAAGTCGGGCTGGCAGTCGCGAATGACGAGCTCAAGTTTAGCGTTGCCGACAACGGGGCGGGCTTTTCGAAATCGAATGGCGCCGCTTTGCTGACACCCCGGTCGCTCCAGGAGCGGGTCGAACGGGCCCATGGCTCGATCGCCTTGGTTTCGAAGCCGGGATCGACGAACATTCTCATCAGCCTACCCCTCGCAGGAGTCGTAGCGTGACTCGAGTGCTGTTGGTCGACGACCATCCGATGATCGGCGCCGCCTTGGACATGCTCCTGCGCGGTACCGAGTATGAGCTGCTGGGGCGGGCACGGACCGTGGCCGAAGCGAATAAGCAACTGGCGAGCCTCAAGCCCGATCTGCTCCTCCTCGACGTTCATTTGCCGGATGGATCGGGCCTGGAGGTTTTTCGGCGACTGCTGCGTGGCCGCTCTCGACCAAAGACCCTGTTGCTGACCGCGGGGATGGACGAAGCGCAACTGCTTCAAGCAGCGGAGCTTAGCCCCGAAGGAATGGTTCTCAAGACATCCGATCCCAGCCTCCTCATGGAAGCCATGGCTGCGGTCGCTGCGGGCGAACGCTGGGTCGATCCCGAAATTGCCGAGCGCACCCGCCATGCGCAAGCGCGGGCCGCCTCGGCGCCGCCACTGACCCGCCGCGAACGCGAACTGGTCGAACTCGTGAGGCAAGGGCTCAGAAACCGCGATATCGCAACCGAGCTCGGCGTCACCGAGGGCACCGTGAAAGTCTACCTCCATGCGATCTTCGACAAATTCCGGGTCGAAAACCGCACCGAGCTGGCGCTTAAGGCGGCCGAGCTGATCGGTCACTGACGTACTAGAGTAAATTATCGGAGGGTTCGGGAACCTTGCCGCGCGTTCGGCATCCAATCGTCCAGGCAACCCCTATTGCGGTGCCATTGAGCGAGAGGACGATCGATGTTCTTCAAACATAGTTTATTTGGCGCGGTAGCCATGCTGACGCTGGCGGCGCCAGCAATCGCCGCCGGCGGGCCGACCGATCCACAGATCGCGCACATCGCCTATACGGCCGGCAATCTCGACGTCGAGGCGGGCAAGCAGGCACTTGCTCGTTCCCACAATCGGGCGATCCGCTCGTTCGCACAGCAGATGATCCGGGATCACCAGGCCGTGAACGTCAAGGCGCTTGCGCTGGTCAAAAAGCTGCATGTGACGCCCGAAGCCAATGCTACCAGTAAAGGGCTTACCGAGGCTGCTGATGCAACCCGCGCGAAGCTCAGCCATCTTCGGGGCGCTGCCTTTGACCGCGCTTATATCGATAATGAAGTCGCCTATCACAAAACGGTCAACGGCGCCCTTGAATTGACGCTGATTCCGAGCGCAAACAATGGCGAACTGAAGTCGCTCCTCAAGACCGGGCTGACGCTGTTCCGCGAGCATCAGGAGCACGCCGAACAAGTCGCCAAGGCGTTGAAATAAGTTGCGCTCGCGGCGTTCATATCTTGCCGCCGCGGCCGCCGGGGCGGCGCTGTTCTTTGCGTCGCCAGCAGGCGCTGCTCCGCACACCTTCACTATCGTCGTCGACAAGATGAAATTCGGTCCGGCGCCGGCGAACCTCGCAAGAGGTGACTCCATTGTCTTCATGAACAAGGATTTCCTTCGCCATTCGGCAACCGCGAGCGACCGCAGCTTCGATGTCGATCTGCCCGCCAACGGCAAGGCGCGGATTGTGTTGAACAAGGCCGGCACGATCAATTATGTTTGCCGCTATCATCCCGGCATGCGGGGCGTATTGAAGGTTCGATGAGGCCAACGGAAACGGCGAGGGCTCGGGAGCATCCCGTTGCTTCTTTTAAAGCGGACGCCGATCTCGCGCGGCGCTGCGCTGCGCGCGACCGTTCGGCAATCGAACAGGTCATCGGCACCAACAACCGGCAGTTGTTTCGGACGGCATGGAGCATCCTGCGCAGCCGTCCGGATGCGGAAGAGGCGGTTCAATCCGCCTATCTGCGAGCATTCGCGAAGATCGGTTCGTTCGAAGGACGATCGAGCCTGGCGACCTGGTTGACGCGGATTGTGATCAACGAAGCGCTGGGCCGACGCCGGGCGGATGCGCGCAGGCGACGGCACCTCGCCGAGGAGGGGGTCGCCATGCTCGACGATTATCGCCATGCACTCATGCGCGGATCGGAGACGGAGACGCCCGATGTTTCGATCGCGCGCGAACAATTGCGGAAACTGATCGAGCAGGCGGTCGAGGCACTGCCTGATCATTTTCGAACGATCTTTGTCCTGCGCGACGTCGAGGGCCTCAGCGGCGACGAAGTGGCCGAGATTCTCGGCATTCCGACTGCTACGGTCAAAACTCGACTGTTCCGCAGCCGTCAGAAGCTCAAAGAATTGTTAGCCCCGGAAGTGGCTGCCGTGCTGACCGGTACATTCCCCTTTGCCGGCGCGGATTGTGCGTCGTTGCAGGAGCGCGTCATCGCCAGCCTGGCGCTAACCCCTCAATAACGGGCCAGGATGAATTCGCGAGCGGCGCGATACTCTTGCGGAGTGACCCGGCCGTCGCGGTCGGCGTCGGCGATCTTCCGGAATTCGGTGGCAGCAGCCTGCGCCTCGGCCGGATCGAGAAGGATGTCGCGGTCGCTGTCATAATATTTGAGCGCCCAGTTCATCAGCACCCAATCGCGGTCGAACAAGACCTGCGCTGCTGGCGCAATGGTCAGGCTGGCCGGCGTCGACTGTCCCGCAAGCGGGGCGGCGACCAATTGAACAAGAGCAAGCAGCGACGGCAGCATGCCGTTGAAACGCGCGGCGAAGGCTTGCGTTCAGCCGGCCGGAGTCAGCGCTCGGCGAACCGCCTTGTGAAGCGCTTCGGCGCGGAATGGCTTGGCAAGCAAGGGCGCGTCGGGCGCTATTTGCTTGATCGCGTCGGTTTCGCTGTAGCCGGAGACGAACAGGATTGGCTGCTTCGGCCGCTTGGCCCTGATCCGCTTCGCGACCTCGGCGCCGGACAGGCCGGGCATAATGAAGTCGAGAACGACAAGATCGGGTGCCTCCCGCTCGATCGCGGCCAGCCCCTCTCGGCCGTCACTCGCTTCGCGCACGCGATAACCGTGCTCCTGGAGGCTGTTGACGATGAAGTCCCGGACGTCGGGATCATCGTCGACCACCAGAATGGACACCGGCGCCAATGGGACGATCGAGCCTGAGGGTTCATCGATGCCGGCAATCGCGTCTCCAATGGCGCCCTCGGCCTGCCGGAAGAGCAGGGTTACTGACGTGCCCTTGCCGGGCGCGCTCCTGATCCGCGCTGCGCCGCCGGACTGGACAGCCATGCCGTAGACCATCGACAGTCCGAGCCCGGTTCCCTTGCCGACCTCCTTGGTCGTGAAGAAAGGCTCGAACGCGCGCTCGGAAACCTCGGCCGGCATGCCGCTGCCGGTATCGCTGATCGTGAGCTCGATATAATCGCCATCTTGAAGGTCGGATTCGTTCCTGATGGCGACTGGTCGGGTCGAGAAACTGAGCTCGCCCCCCTCCGGCATGGCGTCACGGGCGTTGATGGCAAGATTGAGGACGGCGACCTCGAGCTGGGTCGGATCGGCCATGACGGGCATCGACACGTCGTCGAGGTCGAACTTCTTGGTGATTCCGGGGCCGAGCACGTTTCTCAGCAGCGGCCGCATGTTCTGGATCAAGGGGGCGACCAGCGTCGGCCGCACCTCGAGCCGCTGGACCCGGCTGAATGCCAGCAATTGGCCCGTCAGCCGGGCCCCGCGCTCGGCCGCGGCCAGCGCATTCTCGGCGTAGCGCTTGGTCTTCTCGTCGTCCGCGCGCTTGGCGATCACGTCGAGGCCGCCGACCACCACGGTCAGCAGGTTGTTGAAATCGTGCGCGAGGCCCCCGGTGAGCTGGCCTAGAGCCTCCATCTTCTGGCTTTGCCGAAGCTGCTCCTGCGCGGTCTTGAGGTCGGTGATGTCGCGGCCTTCGAACAACAGGTAGATGATTTTGCCGTCGTCCGCCCGGACTGGCTGGATCGACACATCGAGGTAGGCGGTCGGCGACGAATCCCGCTCCATCTTGACCTCGGCGGTGAAGACCTTCCCCTTTGCGGCCGCGGCAATCCCCTTGCGCATCAGTGCAATGTGCTGGGGGTATGCCTGCATGGTCGGCGCGTCCCACAGCTTCTGCCCGATCGCCTCCTCGGGGTCGGGGTGCCGCCACACCTCGCGGCGATTATTGAGCGCAAGGACGGTGCCGTCGGGCTTCAGCAGCACCATCACCTCGAGCGCTGCTTCAAACACCGCGCGGAACTGGGCTTCCGACAACGCGAGCTGCGCCGTCTGCTCCCTAACCTGGCGGCGAAGCTCGAGCTCGGCTTCCTTTGCAACGGTAATGTCGCTGCCGACACCGATGAAACCAATCAGCTCACCGTCCGGACCGAAGCGGGGCTGCGAGACTGTATGCAGCCACCGATAGGTCTCGTCGAAGCGTCGATAGCGTCCTTCCAGCGTGAACGGGCGCTCGGCCGCTTCCCCCGCAATGCTCTCGGCCACGATCCGGTCGACATCGTCGGGGTGAATCCGACCACGCCAGTCGAGTGTCCGCGCGGTTTCATGGTCGCAGCCCGGCCCGCAGGCAAAGTCCGCATAGGCTTCGTTGACGAAATCGCGCATGCGATCGAGGCGGGTCACCCACATCATTGCCGGCGCCGAATTGGCAATCCGCCGGAACCGCGCCTCGCTTTCGCGGATCGAGCGCTCGGCGTCGCGCTGCTCGGTCACGTCCTGCTGCAGGATGAAAAAGCCGCGGACTGTTCCATCGGGATCCGCCCAGGGCACAAAATGGCTCTGAAGCGCGACGGTGCCGCGGGTCGGGTGAATGAACTCGGAGGCAAAGAACAACCGCTCCCCGGCAAGCGCCCGCTGGTAGATGGGCTGACGCTGGGTGACTTGCTGCTTTCCAATGATGTCGGCGACTTTCATCCCGACCAGCTCGCGGCGCGGAATCTCGAACCAGTCGGCCAGCGGCTGATTGACGAAACCCAGCGTCAGGTCGGGAGCGACGAAGGCGACCATCACCGGAAGGACGTCGGCAAGCGCCAGGATTCCGGGCGCCGTGAACACTTCGGCGGGCAGCCCGCGGGGAAGCTGGTCGAACGGCAGCGTCGCGAGGTCCGCGGCGGCCTTGATCGGACCGCCGTTCACTTCGGTCCGCACGCCGCGCGTCCTGCCGCCCTCGTCGCCAGTGCCGCTGTTTGCCGCCATGCGCCTAGAAATACGGCCAAATCGGGAGAAGTCGATTGCCGACATGACGGCGCCTCAGCTGCGGAAAGCGAAGATTGCCGCCGACCTTATCGAAAGTTCTTGCTCCGCAGCCGCCAAACCCTATCTCCGCAGGCGGCGAGGGAGGTTGCCCCTTGACTCGCCCGAAGAAGCGTATTGGCCCAGGCCTCGCCGCGGCCGATGCGCTTCTTCGTTCCGTTTGGCAGGGCAGCCCCGCGGCGCTAGTGCGGTCGGCGATGAGTGCCGAAGACTGGAAATCGCTCGCCGAGAAGGAGGCCAGGGGCCGTGACCTCGCGCGCGAGACGGTCGAGGGAATCGAGCTTTCCACCGTCTACGGTTCCGGCGATTCGATCGACAGCGGTTATCCAGGCCTCCCGCCGTTCACCCGCGGTCCCTACGCTACGATGTACGCCGGCCGCCCTTGGACCATCCGCCAATATGCCGGCTTCTCGACGGCCGAGGAATCCAACGCCTTCTACCGCCGCAACCTCGCCGCGGGGCAGAAGGGTCTCAGCGTCGCCTTCGACCTCGCCACCCACCGCGGCTACGACAGCGACAATCCGCGCGTCGCCGGGGATGTCGGCATGGCGGGCGTCGCGATCGACAGCGTCGAGGACATGAAATTGCTGTTCGACGGCATCCCGCTCGACCAGATGTCGGTCAGCATGACGATGAACGGCGCGGTGCTTCCGGTGATGGCCTTCTTCATCGTCGCCGGCGAGGAACAGGGCGTGCCTGCGGCCAAGCTCACCGGCACGATCCAGAACGACATCCTGAAAGAGTTCGCGGTCCGCAACACCTACATCTACCCGCCCGAACCCTCGATGCGGATCGTCATCCGACATCATCGCTTATTGCGCGGCGGAGATGCCCAAGTTTAACAGCATCTCGATCAGCGGCTATCACATGCACGAGGCCGGGGCGACGGCGGTGCAGGAGCTCGCCTACACGCTCGCCGACGGCATGGAATATGTCCGCGCGGCGCAGAAGCAGGGCTTGCAGATCGACGAATTCGCGGGGCGGCTGAGCTTCTTCTGGGGCATCGGCATGAACCTGTTCATGGAGGTCGCCAAGCTGCGCGCGGGACGGACTTTGTGGCACCGGATCATGACCCAGCTCGGCGCGCAGAAGGACGAGTCCAAGCGGCTGCGCACGCATTGCCAGACGTCCGGCGTCAGCCTGACCGAGCAGGACCCCTACAACAACATCGTCCGCACCACGATCGAGGCGCTGGCGGCGGTGCTCGGCGGCACCCAGTCGCTGCACACCAACAGCTTCGACGAGGCGATTGCGCTGCCGACCGATTTCTCCGCGCGGATCGCCCGCAACACGCAGCTGATCCTGGCCGAGGAAAGCGGCGTCACCGCCGTCGCCGACCCGCTCGGCGGCAGCTGGTATGTCGAGAAACTGACGCGGGAGCTGGAGGAGAAAGCCTCGGCGCTGATCGAGGAGGTCGAGGCGCACGGCGGGATGACCAAGGCGGTCGCGGAAGGGCTGCCCAAGCACCGCATCGAGGAAGCCGCCGCTGCGCGCGCGGCCAAGGTCGACACGGGCGAGACGGTGATCGTCGGCGTCAACCGTTACCGGCTTGCTGAGGAGGCCGAGCACGACATTCTCGAGGTCGACAATGCGCGGGTGCGCGCGGGGCAAATTGCGCGGATCGAAAGCGTGCGTGCCGGGCGTGATGACGGCCAGGTACGCGCCGCGCTGGATGCGTTAGAGGCCGCAGCCCGGCACTCCCAAAGCGCTCACGCTGAGCCCGTCGAAGCGCGAGCGCCGGCGCCGAGTTCGGAGACGACCCTTCGACAGGCTCAGGGTGAGCGCAATTTGCTGGCGCTGACAGTGGAATGCGCCCGCGCTCGTGCCACGCTCGGCGAAATCTCCGACGCGCTCGAACGAGCGTTTGGGCGCTACGGAACGACGCCCGAACCGGTGCGCGGCATTTACGGCAAGGCGCGGCGCGACGGGCGCTGGAAAGCTGCGGAGCAGGGAACGCAGGCCGTCGCCCAACGCCTCGGCCGTAAGCCGCGCATCATGGTCGCCAAGATGGGCCAGGACGGACACGACCGCGGCGCCAACCTGGTCTCGTCGGCCTTCACCGACTTGGGCTTCGAAGTGATCCCCGGCCCCTTGTTCCAGACCCCGCGCGAAACCGCGCAAATGGCGGTCGAGCATGACGTCGACGTGGTCGGCGCAAGCTCGCTCGCCGCGGGCCACCGCACGCTCATCCCCGAGATGATCGAGGCGCTGAAGGACATGGGCCGGGCCGACATCAAGGTGGTCGCCGGCGGAGTCATCCCGCCGCAGGATTATGCCGCGCTCCGGGCCGCGGGCGTGCAGGCGATCTTCGGCCCCGGCACCAACCTCGCCGACGCCGCCGACGAGGTGCTGCGCCTGCTCGGCCACAACCGCCCGCCGCTCGACGAGGCGGCGGAGTGAGGGCATTCTGTCTGTTCCTCCGGCGAAGGCCGGGGTTCCAGGCGGCGCTTCGCGCCGTTTCTTGTTCCGGACTTGGACCCCGGCCTTCGCCGGGGCTACAAGGCGCGCGATGTTCAAGAAAATCCTGATCGCCAATCGCGGGGAGATTGCGTGCCGGGTGATCCGCACCGCGCGGCGGATGGGGATCAAGACCGTCGCGGTCTATTCCGACGCCGACGCCCGCGCGCCGCATGTGAAGATGGCGGACGAGAGCGTTCGGCTCGGCCCGCCGCCCGCGACCGAATCCTACCTCAAGGCCGAGCTGATCATCGATGCGTGCAAGGCGACCGGGCGCCGAGGCTGTGCACCCCGGCTACGGCTTCCTCTCCGAGCGCGAGAGCTTCGCCAAAGCGCTCGCCAAGGCCGGGATCGTCTTCATCGGCCCGCCGCCCAAGGCCATCGCGGCGATGGGCGACAAGATCGAATCCAAGAAGCTGGCGCAGAAGGCCGGCGTCAACATCGTGCCCGGCTACCTCGACGATATCGCGACGACCGACGAAGCGGTGAAGATCGCCGAGCGACATCGGCTATCCCGGTGATGATGAAGGCCTCGGCCGGCGGCGGCGGCAAGGGCATGCGCCTCGCCTGGACCGAGAAGGACGTGCGCGAGGGCTTCGACAGCGTGAAGCACGAAGGGCTCGCCAGCTTCGGCGACGACCGCGTGTTCATCGAGAAATTCATCGAGGCGCCGCGCCACATCGAGATCCAGCTGCTCGGCGACCAGCACGGCAACATCGTCTATCTGAACGAGCGCGAATGCTCGATCCAGCGCCGCCACCAGAAGGTGGTCGAGGAAGCGCCCTCGCCGTTCGTCTCGCCCGAGATGCGCAAGGCGATGGGCGAGCAGGCGGTCGCGCTGGCGCGGGCGGTCGGATATTATTCCGCCGGCACGGTCGAGCTGATCGTCAACGGCGCCGACCCGAGCGGCAAGAGCTTCTACTTCCTCGAGATGAACACCCGGCTGCAGGTCGAGCATCCGGTCACAGAGGAGATCACGGGGCTCGACCTCGTCGAACAGATGATCCGCGTCGCCGCGGGCGAGAAGCTGGGATTCACGCAGGATGACGTGAAGCTCGACGGCTGGGCGGTGGAGACGCGGGTCTATGCCGAGGACCCGTACCGAGGTTTCCTGCCCAGCACGGGCCGGCTGGTGCGGTACTGGCCGCCGAAACAAATCCCCTCTCCTTCAGGGGAGGGGAAGAGCGCGAAGCGCGAAGGGGCGGGGGCGTCGGGCAAGTCACTGCCCCACCCCCCGGCCCCCTCCCCTAAAGGAGAGGGGAAGGTGCGCATCCGCGTCGACGACGGCGTCGCCGACGGCGGCGAGGTCAGCATGTTCTACGACCCGATGATCGCCAAGCTGATCACCTGGGCGCCGACGCGGATCGAGGCGATCGACGCGCAGGTCGCCGCGCTCGACCAGTTCGTGATCGACGGCATCAGCGACAATGTCGATTTCCTCTCCGGCGCTGATGCAGCACCCGCGCTTCCGCAGCGGCGAGATCACCACCGGCTTCATCGCCGAGGAATATCCCGAAGGCTTCCACGGCGCGCCGGCGGACGCGCAGCTGATCGCCGACCTCGCGGTGATTGCCGGCATGGTCGCAACCATCACCGACGAGCGCGCGGCCGAGATCGACGGCCAGCTCGGCCCGCGTACGCATCTGTCGTGCGAGCCGCGTCGTGAAGATCGGTGGCGAGGAGCATCGCGTCCGCATCAAGCCGTACAAGGGCGGGACGCTGGCGCTGCTCGATGGCGGCGAGCTCATCGACATCATCGGCCGCTGGGTGCCCGGGGAGCGGCTGCTGGCGGTCACCGTCGATGGCCGCACCCGCATCGCCCAGGTGCGCCGGGCCGGGCGTGGGTGGGAGCTGCAGACGCGCGGCGCGACGCACAAGGTGCAGGTGCTGCCGCCGCACGTCGCGGCGTTGTCGAAGCACATGATCGAGAAGGTCCCGCCGGACCTGTCGCGGCTGCTGCTCGCGCCGATGCCGGGGTTGCTGACCAAGCTCGACGTCGCCGTCGGCGACAAGGTCGAGCCCGGCCAGCCGGTCGCGGTGATGGAAGCGATGAAGATGGAGAACATCCTCCGCGCCGGCCGCGCGGCAACGGTCAAGGCGACGCCGGCGAAGGCGGGCGACAGCCTCGCGGTCGATCAGGTCATCGTCGAATTCGAATAGCGCGTGGTGTGACAGACATTGTCAGATGCCACTCAAGAGGATGTCGCAGCGCCCCGGTGATCTGGAACGAGTGTTCTGCCAACGACGATACGACGGCTCCCAGTTCCCGACGCCTTACCGCCGCCGCAGCTTGCGTCAGCATCACATATTCTTTGCCCTCAATCTCGAACATCGGATTCAAGCGCTGCCCAATCTTGGGCGCCTCGGAACGGGGCACGAGCGGCACGACGAATCTGCTGTCGATTTGTTCGAGCAAGTCTGATTGGCAATTGAGTACTAGCCCCTCCGCCAAGCGGTGAACGTCGAACTGCGACATGCTCAGAACAGGCGGAATTTGTCTAACGGCAGGCCGTTCTTATTCACGAACGCGTTATAGGACTTCAGCGCGGCACTGTTTTCCTCAAGCCATTGCTCCGCGCGCCTCTTGCCAACGGCCTCTTCCAGTCCCGCGGCTGCTGCTTGGGAAATATTGATGCCCAGCTCCTTCGCCTCGTCGACTAGCGCAGCGCTGAGTGACAAATTCGTGGCGCGAGCAGCGCCCCCCGGCTTTGATCGACCTAACCTAGCATTCATGCGTATCATATATGCGCACGCTTTGTGCTGGACAAGTCCGATCTGCAACCTTGCGTTGAACCATTGAGCTTTTCGTGACGCCGCCCCACTCCGTCCGAATTGGAGACTGAAACGAGTTCTTGTTATGTTCTCACTGGCATATATTATGTCCGGGAGGAAATGTGCCAGCCTGGTCCCCGCAGATCGCCAACGAGTTGATTAGATTAGCCTCGGCCGATGGCCGAGCCTTCGATCAGATGAAACTGCAGGAATTGGTATATGTCGCTCACGGCTGGTGTCTGGCTATCACGGGCGACCCACTGACTGGCGATCGTCCGGAGGCTGTCGAGCACGGACCCGAATACCGCCGGCTCGCCGACGCCCTCGCCGCTCGCGGGACCGAACCGGTGACTTCCGAAATTTCAGGCGCGGATGGCGCGGCTGATTACTCCAAAACGGATGCGACTATTTCTAGCGCAGTCGAGTTGTTCGCCCGGGAGCAAGCGATTCTGGCCAGGGTCTATGCTGATTACGGCGGACTTCCGACCTCCAAGCTTGCTACTCTCACGCGGGCGAAAGGCACGCCATGGGATCACGTCTTTGCTAACGGCGCCGGTCAGTGGCGCGACATACCGCACAAATTGATCAAGGCTCAATTTGCGGAAATCGCATCCAAGCTCGGCTAGCAAGCCAATCGCGCTCGGCGCGATCTCGGCGCACGCGCGGTCCTTAGACGCGATCGGCAGTGTGGCAAACCTGTCCACCGTGCATGCGGAGACCTGTACCCAGCGTCAGATCGACATCAAGGATCAGGAGCTTCGCTCGTTTGTGGTGAGGCAAAGTGTGATTCGAATTCACTGCGTGGTGGCATTCGCACTCACATTGATTGCGGCAGAGTTATTCGGACCGGTCCGTGCTCAAGGCAGCGGTGATGCTCTTGGTGCATTCATCGCGATCGCGAGCCTGGTGATTGCGACGAGCGCTCGCACGATCGGACGAGCTGTTGCGCGTCAGCGGCGTTGAAAAGGCGAACTGCTGGGTGGTGTGCGGCCATGGAAGCAGGTTATCGTGGAGTTCTGAGTGACTGCGGAGTTTGTCATGCCAGCATTAATCGGAGTGGTGCTGGCCGTTGCCGTGGCTATTTTTGCGCGAGTTGTAGGCTTCGACCGTGACCGCGCCTTCTATCCAGTCGTGCTCGTCGTGGTCGGGTCCTACTACGACCTGTTCGCTGTAATGGGCGGCGGAGCGGATCTGCTTCCCGAAACGATCGGATTCCTTGTGTTTGCGGCAGCTGCCGCAATCGGGTTTCGAACCAGTCTGTGGGTGGTCGTGGCTGGACTCGCAGCGCACGGCCTATTCGACCTTTTTCACCATGCTTTGGTCGAGAATCCCGGTGTGCCGACGTGGTGGCCGAGCTGGTGCCTCGCCTATGATGTCGCAGCGGCCGCCTGTCTGGCCGCGTTGATCCTGACAGGCGTGGTCAGCGCACGCGCAACTCGCTCCGCTTAAGCTTGCCCGTTGCAGTCTTTGGCAGGCTTTCCACGAACGCGATTTCGCGCGGATATTTGTAGGGGGCGATCTGCGCCTTGGCGTGGGCCTGGAGCTCTGTGACAAGCGCATCCGAGGCTTGCGCGTCCGCCGCCAGCACCACGAACGCTTTCACCTGCTGCCCGCGCTCGGGGCAGGGGACGCCGATCACGGCGCATTCGGCGACCGCGGAGTGCGACAGCAGTGCATTCTCCACCTCGGGCGCGCCGATATTGTAGCCCGCGCTGACGATCATGTCGTCGCTGCGCGCGAGGTAGTAATAATAGCCGTCGGCGTCGCGGCGGTAGGTGTCGCCGGTGACGTTCCAGCCGTTCACGACATAATCGCGCTGGCGCGGGTCATCGAGATAGCGGCAGCCGGTCGGGCCCTTGATCGCGAGGCGGCCGACGCCTTCGTCGAGCGGCTTGCCGTCGGCATCGAGGACGGTCGCTTCGTACCCGGGGACGGCCTTGCCGGTTGAGCCGGGGCGCACATCATCGCCCGCCGCGGAGACGAAGATGTGCATCATCTCGGTCGAGCCGATGCCGTCGGTGATCGCGATTCCCGTGCGCTCCTTCCAGGCGCGCCAGGTCGCCTCGGGCAAATGCTCGCCGGCGGAGATGCAGATAGCGGAGCGTTTTCAGGGCTCGTCGAGACGTCCGCTGCGGCCAGCATCGCCTTGTAGGCGGTCGGGGCGGTGCCGAGGTGGGTCACTCCGTGCTTCGCAATCGCCTCGAGCAATTGTCCGGGCCACCCTGTTCGACCGTCGCGCTAGCGGCGCCGAAGCGCAGCGGGAATATCGGCGTGATCCCGAGTCCGAAGGTGAAGGCCATTGGCGCGCTGGTCAGGAACACGTCGCCGGGCTTGGGATCGACGAGATGCTTCGCGAACGTGTCGCACGGCGCGAGCACGTCGCGGTGGAATTGAACGCAGCCCTTGGGCTCGCCGGTCGTGCCGCTGGTGAAGGCGATCAGCGCCGGGTCGTCGCGGCCGGTGTCGACGGGTGAAAGCGGCTGCAGCGACGCGGTGCGCGTTTCGAGCTCGCCACGCCCATAATCGCCATCATATTTGATGATGTGCTTGACGAAATGCGTCTGCTCGACCGCCTCGCGGAAGTCGCCGATGAAGCGGCTGTCGACGATTGCGTCGCGAGATTTGCGCACGCTCGATCACGGTCGCGATCTCGCCCGGCCGCAGCAGCGGCATGGTCGCGACGACCACTCCGCCGGCCTTCAATACGCCGAGCCACGCGGCGAAGATCGTGTAGCCATTCGGCCCGCGCAGCAGCACGCGGTTGCCGGGGATCAGCTCATGTTCCTCGACCAGCAGGCGCGCGATGCGGCCGCTGAAATGGTCAAGCTCCGCGTAGTTCCACCGCCCGTGATCGTTGATGACGGCCAGCGCGTCGCGCGCGCCGCCTTTCAGCAGTTCGGCGGCAGCGTTCAGCCGCTCAGGGTAGTGCAATTCCGGCAGGTCGAAGCGGAATTCCGGAAGCAGCTCCGGCGGGGGCAGGCGGTCGCGAACAAAGGAGTCGTACACCTCAGTTCGTCATCCCCGCGCACGCGGGGACCCAGCGAAAAAGGAAAATCTGGGTTCCCGCTTTCGCGGGAATGACGAAGAGTCCGGTTCACTCCTCAATCTTCACTCCTCGACCACCGCGGTCGTCTCGATCTCGACCTTGGCGGCGCTTTCAACGAGACCCTTAACCTCGACCAGCGCCATCGCCGGGAAGTTCGGCCCCATGATCTCCTTCCAAGCGACACCGATCTCGTCGCGCGAGTTCATATATTCGTGGCGGTCGGTGACGTAGCAGGTCATTCGCACCACGTGCTGCGGACCGGCACCATCCTCGGCAAGGATCTGCAGCGTGTTCCTGAGCGCGCGCGCGAACTGGCCGTGCAGCGTATATTCGGGGAAGCTTTCATGTTCGTCCCAGCCGACCACGCCGGCGGTGAAAATCATCCGCCCTTGCGCGCTGATGCCGTTCGATAGCCCTTGGGCCGCGGCCAGTTCGCCGGCTGCAGGATTTTCATGGCTAACCCCCTTGAGCAAATCGCGCGCGATGATCTGACGCTGCACTTCGCTCGCGCCTTCGTAGATGCGCAGCGCGCGGATGTCGCGGTACAGCTCCTCGACCTTGACGCCGCGCGTGACTCCCGGCGCCGCCGTGCATCTGCACGGAGGCATCGATGACCTGCTGCGCGGCCTCCGTTGCGTGGAGCTTGGCCATCGCCGCCGCTCGGCGGTTATCCGTTCCGCCTTCATCCTGCTGCCAGGCGGCGCGATAGATCAGCAACGCCGACGCATCGATCGCCACCGCCATGTCGGCGAGCTTGGCCTGAGTCACCGCATTGTCCGCCAGCGTCTGGTGCCGAGGCGACGGTCTTTCACCAAGCGTCAGCGCCTCGTCGAGCGCCCGCCGAGCGAAGCCGAGCGCCGCCGCGCCGACCGTCACGCGGAACAGGTTGAGCGTCTCCATGGCGATGCGAAAACCCTCGCCCGGCTCACCGATGATCGCGTCGGCGGGAATGCGACATTGTCGTAGGTCAGCCGCGCGAGCGGATGCGGCGCGATGACCTCGATGCGTTCGACGACGGTGACCGCGTCGGCGGGAACGATAAAAGCCGACAGCCCGCGCGCGCCTTCACCCTCGCCGGTTCGCGCGAAGGTGACATAGAAGTCGGCGATGCCGCCATTGGAGATGTAGGTCTTCTCGCCGACCAGCACCCATTCGTTGCCGTCGCGCATCGCCGAGGTCGGCCATGTTCGCCGCGTCGGAGCCGCACTCCGGCTCGGTCATCGCGAAGGCGGCGATCGCGTCGCCGGCTGCGACCTTGGGCAGCCATTCGCGCTTCTGCTCGACCGTCCCGAACAGCGAGATCGCGCCCGAGCCCAGGCCCTGCATTGCGAAGGCGAAGTCGGCGAGGCCATGTGATAGGCGAGCGTCTCGCGGGCGATGGCGAGGCTGCGCACGTCGGGGCGATGCTGGCCGTCGGCGACGCTGAGCTTCAGAAATCCCGCGCTGCCGAGCTCGCCCACAAGCGCCCGGCATCGCCGTCGAGATGTCGCCATGCTCGTCGACATCGACGCGCACCATTGCCGAAGCTTGTCCGCGAGTTCCCGATGCCGCGGCGCGAAGAAGGGCCAGGAAAGTCTGCAAGTCCAGACGTTCCGCCAATCTTCCCAATCTTCGCACTGACGAGCCTTCGTCGCCCTTGGGTCGGATTAGCCGCGCAGGAGGAAAATATCAGCATCCAAATTCGTCGCCAACGTGCACGCCCCCACTGTAGCCGCAATCGGACGCTGTATGACATGCAGGCAGACATCAATCGCCCTGGAACACCGGCTGCCGCTTGTCCGCGAACGCCTCGTAGGCGCGCTTGAAATCGTTGGTCTCCATGCAGCGCGCCTGCGCGCGTGCTTCCATCTCGATCGCGTCCTCGATGCTGACATGCCATTCGGCGTCGAGCTGCCGCTTCGTGATGCAGTGCGCGATCGACGGTCCGCGCGCGAGTTCATGCGCCAGCGCATAAGCCTCCGCCGCGACATCCTCGACGACCCGGTTGTAAAAGCCCCACGCCACGCCTTCGTCGCTGGTCATGGTGCGCCCGGTGAACAGCAGCTCCGCGGCGCGGCCATGGCCGATCAGGCGCGGCAGGATTGCGCAGGCGCCCATGTCGGCGCCGCTCAGGCCGACGCGCGCAAACAGGAAGGCTGTCTTGCAGCCCGGCTGGCCGAAGCGGATGTCGCTCGCCATCGCCATGATCGCGCCGGCGCCCGCGCAAACGCCTTCGACGGCGGCAATGATCGGCTGCGGGCAGTGGCGCATCGCGCGCACGAGATCGCCCGTCATCCGCGTGAATTTGAGCAGTCCCTCGCTATCATCTTGGTCAGCGGGCCGATGATTTCGTGGACATCCCGCCCGCTGCAGAAATTTCCGCCTTCGCCGCGGATTACCACGACCTTCACGGCACGGGCCTTGTTCAGCGCTCGAAATGTGTCGCGAAGCTCGTCATAGCTTTCGAACGTCAGCGGGTTTTTCCGCTCCGACCGGTTCAAGGTGATCGTCGCGATCCCGTCCTCGAGCTTCCACAGGAAGTGGTGCGGCTGGAAACTCGCGGGGTCGAAGGTCACGCGCTGGTTCCTCCGTCGATCGTCACCGCCGCGCCGTTGATGTCGCGCGACAGCGGCAGGCACAGCATGGCGATGATGTTGCCGATCGCTTCCGGGTCGACCAGCCGGCCGCTCGCATTCATATTGGTGATCGCCGAGCGCGCATCGCCTTCGCTCCGCCCCGTGATCTTCGACACGCGGGATACCGACAGATCGGTCATCGGCGTGTCGACATAGCCGGGACAGACGGCGTTCACGGTCAGGTTGGACTTTGCATATTCGGCCGCAAGGCTGCGCATCAGCCCGAGCAGGCCGTGCTTCGACGCCGCATAATGGGCCGCATAGGGCACGCCGCGCAGGCTCGCGACCGAGGCGACGAAGACCAGGCGGCCATGATCGCTCTTCAGAAGATCGGCGATTGCTTCGCGCGAACATTCGAACGCGGCGGTGAGGTTGGTGCCAACGATCCGGTCCCAGCTTTCGCGCGTCATCTTGTGGAACGGAGCGCTCTCGGCGATCCCCGCATTCACGACCAGCAGGTCGATCGGACCGTTGGCCGCGCGCGCCTCGTCGAACGCTGCCGCGATCCGGCTGGGGTCGGTGACGTCGCACGAGATCGCCGTTCCGCCGAAGCTCTCGGCCACCGCCCGCAGCGGTTCCAGCCGCCGTCCGAGCAGTGACAGCTTGGCGCCGGCTGCGCTGAGGTGCGCGGCGGCCGCGGCTCCAATGCCCGTGCCCCCGCCAGTGATCAGCGCGTGACGTCCGTTCAGCGGAGACTCTGCGGCCATGCTCTCCCCTTTCAATTGAGCATTGGCCCAACGCCCCGGAGGTGGCAAGGCGGCGGCGCATGAAGATCGGCATCCTCGAAACCGGCCGTCCGCCGGGCCAATTGAGCGAGCAGTTCGGCGACTATGCGGCGATGGTCGGAGCAATGCTTGGCGACGGGTTCACGCTGGAAAGCTTCGACGTTCAGGACGGGCAAGCTACCGCAGCATCCGTCGGCGCACGATGCTTTTTTGATCACCGGCTCACCCGCTGGAGTTTATGATCCCTTGCCGTGGATCGCGCCGCTCGAACAATTCATCCGCACCGCCGGGACCAGCAAGCTCGTCGGCATCTGCTTTGGCCATCAGGTCATGGCCCAGGCGCTTGGCGGGCAGGTCGAAAAGTCGGACAAAGGCTGGGGCGCCGGCCTTCATCATTATTCGATCCTGCGGCGCGAACCGTGGATGGCCGGGGACAGGTCCGACATTGCCGCCCCGGCGTCGCACCAGGACCAGGTCGTCGTCCAGCCGCCCAACACGGACGTGGTCGCCGAGTCACCGTTCACGAAGTTCGCGGCGCTCGCCTGGACCGACCGGCCCGCGATCTCCTTCCAGTTCCATCCGGAATTTTCGCCCGCCTTCGCCAAGGCGCTGATCGAGCAGCGCTACGACGTGGTGCCCGATCCGGAAGCGGCGATCGCATCGCTGGATTCGCCGAACGACAATGCGCGCGTTGGTGGCTGGATCCGCAATTTCCTCAACGGAGCATCAGCATGAAAACCCGCGCCGCCGTCGCGTTCGCGCCCAAGCAGCCGCTCGAGATCGTCGAGGTCGATCTCGAGGGCCCGAAGGCGGGCGAAGTCCTGGTCGAGATCATGGCGACGGGCATCTGCCACACCGATGCCTACACGCTCGACGGGCTCGACAGCGAAGGCATCTTCCCCTCGATCCTAGGTCATGAAGGCGCGGGGATCGTTCGCGAGGTCGGTCCCGGCGTCACCAGCGTCAAGCCGGGCGACCACGTCATCCCGTTGTACACGCCGGAGTGCCGCGAGTGTAAGTCGTGCCTCAGCGGCAAGACCAACCTCTGCACTGCAATCCGCGCGACGCAGGGCAAAGGGGTGATGCCCGACGGCACCAGCCGCTTCAGCTACAAGGGCCAGACCATCTTTCACTACATGGGTTGCTCGACCTTCTCCAACTTCACCGTGCTGCCCGAGATCGCGGTCGCCAAGATCCGCGAGGACGCACCGTTCAACACCAGCTGTTATATCGGCTGCGGCGTGACCACCGGCGTCGGCGCGGTGACCAAGACCGCCAAGGTCCAGGCCGGCGACAATGTCGTCGTCTTCGGCCTCGGCGGGATCGGGCTCAACGTCATCCAGGGGGCCAGGCTGGTCGGCGCCAACCGGATCGTGGGTGTCGACATCAATCCGGCGCGGGAGGAGTGGGGCCGCAAGTTCGGCATGACCGACTTCATCGACGGACGAGGCAAGGAGCGGCAGGCAATCGTCGACGAGGTGTCGAATCACCGACGGCGGCGCCGACTACACCTTCGACGCGACCGGCAACACCGAGGTGATGCGCACCGCGCTCGAATGCTGCCACCGTGGCTGGGGCACCAGCATCATCATTGGCGTCGCCGAGGCCGGCAAGGAGATCGCCACGCGCCCGTTCCAGCTGGTCACCGGCCGCAACTGGCGCGGCACCGCCTTTGGGGGCGCCAAGGGGCGCACCGACGTCCCCAAGATCGTCGACTGGTACATGGACGGCAAGATCGCGATTGACCCGATGATCACGCACCAGCTGACCCTCGACGAGATCAACAAGGGCTTCGACCTGATGCACGCGGGCGAGAGCATCCGCGCTGTTGTGGTCTACTGACGTTGCGCTATTGGGGCGCGGGCTGCTGAGGGATTGCGAAAGAGGAGAACTCGCATGCCCGAGAGGCGCACGCCCACGCACATCAATCTTGCCGAAAAGCTTGGAGAATTTTCCGAGCATTGGTCGCCGAAGATCGTCGCCCGCTACAATGACAATGAAGTCCGTCTGGTTAAGACCGATGGCGAGTTCGTCTGGCACCAGCATGACGAAACCGACGAATTGTTCCTGATCCTCGAAGGCGAGTTCGACATGGACTTCCGGGACCGAACCATCACCGTCGGTCCGGGCGAGCTGCTGATCGTCCCGCGCGGGACCGAGCACCGACCGGCCGCCCGCCGCGGCGAAGTGAAATTATTGCTGATCGATCCGAACGATACGCCCAACACAGGGAACAAAGACACCGCGACCCAAGCGGTCGAGCTCTAAAAGGGAGGTAATCATGTTCAGTCACATCATGGTCGGGTCGAACGACGTCGACCGGTCCAAGAAATTCTACGACGCGCTGCTCGAGAAAGACGGCAAGGTCGACGACAAGGGTCGCGCCGCATATCGCCACAAGGGCTCGGTGTTCATGATTTCGAAGCCGATCGATGGCGAGCCGGCAAGCCAATCGAATGGCGCCACGATCGGCTTCAATCTCGATAGCCCGGAGGACGTCAACGACTGGCATCGGCGCGGGGTCGAGGCCGGCGGCAAGTCCATCGAAGATCCGCCCGGCTATCGTGAAAACGCCTTCGGCAAGCTCTATCTCGCCTATTTGCGCGATCCCGATGGCAACAAGCTGTGCGGGCTTCACCGGCCGGAGCAATAGGCATATCCAGCAAACCGTTCGACAGGCTCAGGGTGAGCGCGAGTAGGAATGCAAATCCTATCCGACAATAAGTCGCATGGCGGGCGGCAGCTCGTCGTCCGCCATGCGTCCAGCGCAACCTCGACGGACATGACCTTCTCGATCTTCCTTCCGCCACAAGCGGAGGAGGGCGGGAAACTGCCTCTCATCTGGTACCTGTCCGGCCTAACCTGCACGCACGCTAACGTCACCGAGAAAGGCGAGTATCGCGCTGCCTGCGCCGAGCTCGGCCTCATCTTCGTTGCGCCCGACACCAGCCCCCGCGGCCCCGATGTGCCGACCGCCCCCGACGGTGCATGGGATTTCGGCCTGGGCGCGGGCTTCTACGTCGATGCGACTTTAGAGCCGTGGTCGAAGCATTACCGAATGTGGAGCTATGTCACTGACGAATTGCCGGCGTTGGTCGCCGCCGAGTTCCCGGCCGACATGGAGCGCCAGGCGATTACCGGCCATTCGATGGGCGGGCATGGCGCGCTGACCGTCGGCCTCAGCTTCCCCGATCGCTTTCGGAGCGTGTCCGCTTTCGCGCCGATCGTCGCGCCGGGGCAGGTCCCGTGGGGGCAGCGAGCGCTCGGCGGCTATCTCGGCGACGACCGCGCCGCCTGGCGCAGGCATGATGCCGTCGCACTGATCGAGGATGGCGCACGCGTGGCCGAATTGCTGGTCGATGTCGGTTACGCCGACCCGTTCATCGAAAAGGAATTGCGTCCCGAGCTGCTCGAACGAGCATGCACAGCGGCCGCAATTCCGCTGACGTTGCGCATCCAGCGGGGATACGACCACAGCTATTATTTCATCTCGACGTTCATGGCCGAACATCTGGCCTGGCACGCGGAGAGACTGAAGAAGGGATAGGCCATGAAGCTCAGCCGCCGCGACTTCATCCCACTGCGGCGGCGATGGGCGCATCGCTCGCGTGGGTCGGCGCCGCTCGCGCGTCGCGCACCAGCTGGACCGAGCGCGCGCGAGCTTTATCCCGAAGGCGTCGCCTCAGGCGATCCCGACCCCCCAGCGTCATCCTGTGGACCCGGCGGCCGTTCGCGCAGGGCGGGCGCCAGATCCTGACCGTCGAAGTGGCCGAAGACCAGGCCTTCAACCGCGTCGTCGCCCATGCGCCCGCGCCCGTTTCCGCCGCGGCGGACTGGACGAGCACGCGTGCTCGTCGGCGGCCTCAAGCCGGCGCGACGTCTATTGGTACCGCTTCACCGACGCGCAAGGGAACGGCAGCCGCATCGGCCGCACCATCACCGCCCCGCTCGAAAACGACCCGCGCCCGGTCAATTTCGCCTTCGTCAGCTGCCAGAACGTCAACGAAGGCAAGCTCAACGCCTATCGCCGGATGATTTCGAGGATGAACGAGCCGTGCCCGCCGAGCAGCTCGGCTTCGTCCTCCACCTCGGTGATTTCATCTATGAGGTCGTCGAATATCCCGGACGAGGTGAAGTCGCGCTACGACCGCATCATCTACGACGTCGGGCGCATCCCAGATGGCGGCAAGTTCAGCAACTTCCATTACCCGCTGACGCTCGAGGGTTATCGGGTCGTCTACAAAGGCTATCTGGCCGACCCCGACCTGCAGGATGCCCGCGCCCGCTGGCCATTCGTCGCCATGTGGGACAACCACGAATTCTCGTGGCAGGGATGGCAGAGCATCCAGCAGGCCGGAGGCCCGCCGCGGCCCGGGCAAAGCATCAAGGTCGCCGCGAATCAGGCGTGGTTTGAATATTTGCCGGCGCGCGTAGCGCCGCCGAGTGGGACGCTCGAAGAGTTCGGGCCGCCCGCTGTCAAGAACGTCGCGATCGAGAACTGGGACGAGAACGGGCTTGGGCAGGAGCCGAACAACCTGATCGCGATCAACAGCCTCAAAGGCTACCGTGCCCTGCGCTATGGCAAGCATCTCGACCTCATCATCACCGACCAGCACAGCTACCGCAGCGCCGACCCGTTCAGCGACAATTCGCTGAACAAGCTGGGCGACTGGGTGCGTTCAACGGCATGTTCCCCGACGACCTGCAACAGGTCCTCGACGGAGGGCGCGCATTCAACGGCGGCCACCCGCCCTCCGAACTCGTGTTTGGAGATGCTCGCATCCCGAACCCGCAAAAGGATGCACCGCCGCAGACCATCCTCGGCGCGGAGCAGAAAGCCTGGTTCAAGGAGCAGCTCAAGCGCGCGACCGCGACATGGAAAGTCTGGGGCTGCTCGTTGGGCTGTCTCGATTTGCGCGCCGATCCGCAGAACCTGCCCGCCGGCCTTACCAAGCCGTGGCCCGCCGGCTTCGCAAATCTCGGCGGTGGCGATCATGGCACCGCCTGGATTGAGCGCACCGAAATCTACAACCTGGTACGCGATGAAAACATCAGCGGGTTCGCAATCGTCTCGGGCGACCGCCACAGCTTCTGGGCTGGCTATGCCGCAGCTCAGCTTCCGCCCGGGAAGTTTGAGCCGGTGGGCTTGAGCTTCGTGGGTGCATCGCTGGCTAGTCCCGGAGCAATGGAGGCCAACGAGCACCGACCGGCCAGCAAGTTTCCTTTGCGAGAGTTATACCTGGTCGACCGACCCGGCGCAGCGAAGCCGGACTGGACCTTCAATATGCTTCTGAAGCACGGCGTTCGCTCGTGCCTTGATTATGCGAAGAATTTCGACCTCGTTCGAGCGCGGTCGCTGTCGAACCCCGCGCTTTCGCCGCACCTGGAATTCGTCGATATGGGCGGACATGGCTATGCGAAAGTTCGGCTCACGGGGGAGGAGATGCGGACCGAGTTCGTCTGCATCCCGAGGCCCATCACGCGCAGCGGCACCCCTGACGGGGGCCCGCTTCGCTACCGCGTCGTCCATACTGCGAAGCTTTGGAAGCCCGGCGAGCAGCCGCGACTGGTGCAGCAGCTTCTCGAAGGCGACTCCGGCCTCTCCATCTAGAGCCAGGCCAGCGCGTTGAACGTCGGCTGGCAGGCGCTGAGCGTTGCGACGGCGCTCGCTTGCGGCCTGCTGATCGGGATCGAACGCGGCTTCGATCTTCGTGGCTTGCAGCCGGGCACGCGCGTGGCCGGGGTGCGCACCTTCACGCTCGTCGGTCTCGTCTCCGGACTGGCCGGGCTTGCCGGCAACCTCGGCCAGTCGCTCGCAGCGGGCGCGATGGTTGCGGGAGCAGTTGCGGTGGTTGCCATCGGCTACGCGAACCGGCGCGGCCTTGCCGAAAGGCCCGACGCGACGACCCCGGTTGCATCGCTGGCGACGATCGGCCTCGGTTTTATCGCCGGCTTCGGGCAGCCGGGCTTCGCGATCGCGGGAGCAACCATCGTCACGCTGATCCTGGCGCTGAAGGCCGAGTTGCACGGTTTCCTCGAGAAGCTGGACGAAGACGATGTGAAGGCGCTCGCCCGATACGCGGTCATTGCCGGAGCGGTTTTGCCCTTCCTCCCTAACGGTCATTACGGCCCGCTCGGCGCGTGGAACCCGCAGAGGCTGTGGTGGGTGGTGGTGCTGGTCACCGGCTTTTCGTTCCTGGGTTATGTCGCCAACCGGATCTTCGGCGAGCGGCACGGCACCATCGCCACCGCGCTGATCGGTGGCGCCTATAGCTCGACGGCAGTTACCCAATCGCTGGCGCAGCGCCTTGGCCGCGACGAGAAGGGAGGCGCGGAAAACGCCGGGATCGCGCTGGCAACGGCGGTCATGTATCTGAGGATGCTGGTGCTCATCGGCATCCTGGCGAGCCGGGTGCTCGTGCCATTCGCGTTGATCATCCTTCCAGCCCTCTTGGTGGCGTGGGGCGCGGGGCTTTGGCTCTACCGCCGGGCGCCGGCCTCGGACGCGCCAAGCTCGCCGGGCAATCCGATCGCTTTGCTTCCGGCGCTGGGCTTCGTCCTCTTTGTCGCGATTGCGGCGGTCGCCGCAAAATGGTCGGCGGGACGGTTCGGTGAGCATGGCATTGCAATCCTCCTGCTGATCGTCGGTTCGACCGACGTCGACACCGCGATCATCACGCTCGGCGGGCTGGACCCGGCCGCGATCTCCCCGCTGCTCGCGGCGATCGCCATCGCCGGCACAATCATCGCGAACATGGCGGTGAAAATGGGGATCGCGATCCTCTATGCCGGAAAGCGCGGCCTTCCGGCGGTGGCCGCCATGGCAACGAGCGTCGCCGTTCTCGTAGTGACGATCGGGTTCGCCTGGATGCGGCTATGAAATTGGAAATGACAATGAGGAGGTTCGATCATGTGTGACGAATACATCCACCCCGGTTTGGTCAAAGACACGCGTTTGTCGCGGCGGACCTTCGGCCTGATTGCGGTCGCCGCCGCCGGTGCGGCAGGGACGGCATGCGCCGCCCCCAAGGTCGCCGTCGATGAGAAGGACGTGTCGATCAACACGTCCGACGGCACGGCCGATGCGGTTCTCTTCGCGCCGACAAAGGCCGGCAAATATCCCGCCGTCCTGATGTGGCCGGACATCATGGGCCTCCGTCCCGCCTTTCGTGACATGGGCCGGCGCCTCGCCGGCGAAGGCTATGTCGTGCTCGTGCCCAATCCCTTCTACCGGTCGAAGAAGGCGCCGGTGATCGAAGGAACGATCGACTTTTCCAATCCTGCCCAGCGGGAGGTCCTGACCGGCTATCGCAAGGCCATGACCAACGTGCCGGGCGACGCGGCGGCCTATCTCGCCTTCCTCGACGCCCAGCCCAAGACCGACTGGAAGCGCAAGGCCGGCGTGCAGGGCTATTGTATGGGTGGCGCGCTCGCGTTCCAGACGGCCGCGACGGTTGCCAACCGGATCGGCGCGGTCGGCAGCTTCCACGGCGGCAATGGCCTGGTCACGAAGGATCCGACCAGCCCCCATCTTCTGATCCCCAAGACCAACGCCACCTTCCTCGTGCTGCCAGGCACAGAACGACGACGCCCAGCAGCCGCAGGTGAAGGATGAACTGAAGGCCGCTTTCGCAGCTGCGCACCGCAAGGCAACGGTCGAGGTCTATCCCGCCAATCACGGCTGGTGCGTGCCCGGCAGCCAGGTCTATGACGCGGCGCAGGCCGAGCGCGCGTGGGGCGCTTTGTTGCAGCTTTACCGGGTCGCGCTCGCCTGAGCGTGGTGACCCCAACGGGACTCGAACCCGTGTTTTCGCCGTGAAAGGGCGACGTCCTAGACCGCTAGACGATGGGGCCGCTCAAGAGCGGTGAGCGCGTTAGGCGAGGGGTTTGGAAGCGTCAAGCGAGGGCAGCGTCCTCGAGGTGCATCTCGGCCGCATTGCCACCATTCCACTCGTCGCGCTTGATGGTTCCCGCCAGCCACCAGCGCGTGTCGGGGGCCGATTGCAGCAGCGCCTGCCCCAGCTCGCTGGCCGCGCTCCGGAACGCGATCCACTTGAACGTCTTGCCGTCATCACCGCAGCCGAGGCCGCGGACATGGCCGTCGCCGACGATCCCGGTTTTCAGGAGGCGCAAAGGTCCGGCGGCAACGCGCGGGCTCGGCCAACCCGCTCCATAAGGCCCGGCGGAATCCAGGGCATCGCATAAGGTGCCGGCGACGCCGCCAGGAGCGAGCAGCGCGTCGAGCAGCAATGCCCGGTCGCCGCGCGCTTTCTCGACATCCTTGGCCAGGCGGTCGTTGAGAAACTGTCGAAGCGCTTCGAGCCCGCCGACGGGCATCGTCAGTCCGGCGGCCATTGCATGTCCACCACCGGCGATCAGGAGGCCGCTCTCCTTCGCCGCGAGCACCGCCGCGCCGAGATCGACGCCCGAGATCGATCGGCCCGATCCCTTGCCCGTGCCGTCCTCGGTTTCGGCGATGACGATGGCCGGCCGCCCGAACCGCTCCTTGATTCGCCCGGCGACGATCCCGATCACGCCCTGGTGCCAGCCCGCGCTCATCACCGTGATGACCGGCGCCTCCGCCTGGCCTTTCGCTTGCTCCTCCGCCTGCTCGCAGACCAGCATCTCGATCGCCCGTCGTTCCTCGTTCAGCCGGTCGAGCTCGGCGGCGATGGCCCGGGCTTCTTCAGGGTCGGTGGACGTGAGCAGGCGTACGCCGAGATCGGATTTACCGACCCGGCCCCCAGCATTAATTCGCGGCCCCAGCGCGAAGCCGAGATCGCGGCAGCTCGGCGCCTTCACCAGCCGCGCCGCCTCGGCCAGCGCGGCCAAGCCGACGTTCTGCCCCGCCGCCATGACCTTCAGGCCCTGCGTCACGAAGGCCCGGTTCAGGCTTTTCAGGCGCGCCACGTCGGCAACGGTGCCGAGCGCGACCAGGTCGAGCAGGTCGATGATCTTGGGTTCGGCAAGCAGCTCAAAGAACCCTCGCGACCGCAACTCACGAAGCAGCGCGACACCGAGCAGGAAAGCCATCCCGACCGCGGCGAGATGGCCATGGACCGCGCCATCTTCGCTTTCATCGAGCCGGTTGGGATTGATCAGTGCATGCGCGACCGGGAGCAGGCTGGCGCACTGGTGGTGATCGACGACGACGACGTCGAGCCCGGCCGCCTTGGCCTCATCGAGCGCGTCGAAGGCCTGGGCGCCGCAGTCGACGCACACCGCGAGGCTGGCGCCCTTCTCCTTAAGCTCGACAAGCGCTTTGCCGGACGGGCCGTAGCCTTCCATCAGGCGATCGGGGATGTAGACCATCGGCTCGCGACCAAGCCGCCGCAACAGCAGCACGAGCAAGGCGGCGCTGGTCGCGCCATCGACGTCATAATCCCCGAAAATGGCGATGGTCTCGCCGTGCTGAACCGCGTCGGCGAGCCGCTTCGCGCCCTTGTCCATGTCCTTGAAGCAACTCGGATCGGGCAGAAAATCGCGAATGCGCGGATCGCGGTGCCGCGCCAAATCGTCGCGCGCGACCCCGCGCGCCGAACAGCAGCTCGTCGACCAGCGCGTCCATGCCCAAGCCATCGTCGGGCGGCCGCCGCCACCGCCACGGCTGGCCCGTTGCCGATCGCTCGACGGAGCAGGCGAATGCCGTCACGCCAGGTCCTTCACATACCGCCGGAATGGCGTCAGTGCCGCCAGCCGGTCGTACAGCTTGCGCGCCGGATTATCCTCGTGCGTCTGCCAATAGACCCGGCGTGATCCGGCCTTGGCGGCCTCGTCATAGACATATTCGATGAGGGCGCGTCCGACCCCTGTCCCGCGTTCCTCGGCTGCTGTGAACAGGTCCTGCAAATAGCAGACGGGCTCGATGCTCGTGGTGCTGCGGTGATAGAGGTAGTGAACGAGTCCGATCAGCTTCCCGTCTGCCTCGGCCACCGCGGCGAACATGGGCTCGGCAGGATCGAGGAAACGCGCCCAGGTCGCGTCCGTGATTTCGCTGGGCAGCTCGGGCCGTTCGTAGAAGAGATTGTAGCCGTCCCACAGCGGACGCCATTCATCGCGATCCTCGGCTCGCAGCGGGCGGACGATGAATGCCATCCCGCGAACCTATGGGTCGGGGATTCGCGGGTCTAGAGCCCGCGATGGGCGAGGTCGTGATATTCTGTGGATACGCGGCGGATCGTGCCGGTGCTGGCGCGCATTACGATGCTCTCGGTCGAGACGCAGCGCTGGCGCCGGTGAACACCCTTCAACAGCGACCCGTCGGTCACGCCCGTCGCGGCGAAGATGCAGTCGCCCTTCGCCATGTCGGTCAGCGTGTAGACGCGCTCGAGATCGTCGATCCCCCAGCGCCGCGCCCGCGCGATTTCATCATCGTTGCGGAACACCAGCCGGCCCTGCATCTGCCCGCCGACGCAGCGCAGCGCCGCGGCCGCCAGCACGCCTTCGGGCGCGCCGCCGGTGCCGACATAAACGTCGATGCCGGTTTCGGGATCGGCGACGGCGATGACTCCGGCAACATCGCCATCCGGGATCAGGCGAACGCTGCAACCGAGCGCGCGCAGCTCGGCGATGATCTCCGGCATGGCGGTCGCGGTCGAGCACGCAGGCCGTGATGTCGCCGGGCTCGACGCCCTTGGCCTTGGCGATCGCGCGGATATTGTCCGCGACCGGCCGGGTGATGTCGATCGTGCCGTCGGCATAGCCGGGCCCGACCGCCAGTTTCTCCATGTAGGTGTCGGGCGCATTGAGCAGGTTGCCGCTCTCGGCGATCGCCAGCACCGCGAGGGCGTTCGGCCCCGCATTGGCGGTCAGCGTCGTGCCCTCGAGCGGGTCGAGCGCGATGTCGATCTTCGGGCCGGTGCCCTGAGCCGATCCGACCCGCTCGCCGATGTATAGCATCGGCGCTTCGTCGCGCTCGCCTTCGCCGATGACGACGGTGCCGTCGAACGGCAGCTCGTTGAGCGCGCCGCGCATCGCTTCGACCGCCGCCGCGTCCGCGGCTTTCTCGTCGCCACGCCCGATCAGCTTCGCCGCGGCGATTGCCGCCGCTTCGGTGACCCGCACCATCTCGAGGACGAGGACGCGATCGAGGACTTGTGATTCAGCCGGGCCGGCGAGGGACATGATCAACTTCGCTCCTGATGACGAGGCCCGGCGATAGGGACGGCTTTCGGCCTTGTCGAGCAAGTCAGCCCTTGGCCTTGACGGCCTTTGCCTTGGCCGAAGGCGGCGCGGGGAAGCGGTCGTTGGCCTCCTTCACGCTCTTCATCATGTCAGGCATCCGCTTCATCATCTCCGGGAAGGTGCTCATCATCGCGTGGAGCATGTCGGGGTCGAACCACAGCCGCATCGACTGGCCGGCAAAGGCATGGCCGCTCGGGGTCGCGAAGAAATTGTTGATGTCGGTGAGCTGCCTCGCGTCGAACCGTCGCGCGAGCGACCGCGCCATGCCGTCGCGAACGCGCGGGTCGATGATCGTGGAGAGCTTGCTCGTCTCGTCGACGACCGCCGCGCGGATCGCCGCCACGCGCTGGTCGAAATAGGGGTCCTTGGCCGCGGCCTGGTCGTGCAGGGACAAATCGGCGCCGTCGGCCTTGGCCGCAGTTTTGGCGGAGGGCTTGCCGAAGGCCGGAAGATCGCTCTTCTTCATCTGCATGACCCGGTCGATCATGCCGCCCGCGAAGCTCGTCATCATGTTGCCGTAGGCGCCATCCGGCCACATCGCCGCGACCGACGTCCGGGCCAGCGCCAGCCGCGCCGGATCGGGGTCGGGCTGCGCCGGGAACAGCTTGTCGACAATCCCCATGATCGCATCGAAATTCGGCGCCGCCTTGAGGCCATTGTCCTTGGCGCCAGTGGCGTGAGCGGCGCCGCTTTTTCCTGCGCCGCCAATGCCGGCGACGCCGTCGCTGCAAGAAGGGCGAACGCCCAAGCGTGAATCCGCGCATCACTGTTCCCCCACAAATCATCGCGATCGGCAATGCGAAGCTACGTGTCCTCGGCCCGGTGTTGCAAGAGCTCTGATCGCACGCGCACCGCGCGCGCCGCGACCGTCGTCTCGATGAGGAACACCGCGAAGGCGGTACCGATCGTCAGCATG
Source organism: uncultured Pseudomonadota bacterium (assembly GCA_963748685.1). Lineage (GTDB taxonomy): Bacteria > Pseudomonadota > Alphaproteobacteria > Sphingomonadales > Sphingomonadaceae > Sphingomicrobium. The sequence continues at coordinate 93,649 of CAVVKB010000003.1, forward strand.
GACGCCATGAACAGCCAGGCGATCGCCGTGCCGAGATGGGTCCGAATGAGATTGGCCGCGAACAGCAGCACGACCACTAGGCAGGTCAGCATGGCCGAGGTGACGGTGAGGCCGGTCGCCCAATTGATCAGCGACATGCGCCGGTCGAGCACCTTTAGATCGGCGATCCAGCGGTCATGTTCCCCGCCGCGGCTGGCGAGCAGCATCGGCTCCACGGCGCGCGAGCGGTCGACGATCCGGGACAGGCGCGCGGCCAGCACGTTGAGGAAGGCGCCGATGCCGCTGAGCAGGAACACCGGCGCGAGCGCGAGCCGGACGATTTCGGCGACGGTGCTGACCGACAGGTCGGGCGAGCTTTCGAACATCCGCTCCTCTTAAGCGGCGGCGTCCCGTTCGCAACTCGCCGACTTCGAGCAGCATCAGGCCGTTGACGACAAAGCTCGCCGCCAGGATCCAGGCGAAACTCGCGACCAGCTCGCGGGTCGGGCCGAACAGGCTGATGACGATGGTCGTGATCGACAGGCCCGCGATGAGCAGCACTGCGAGCAGGAAATCCAGCCCCGCCGAGATCGCCGTCCAGCGCCGCACCGATCCCTCGTGTCTCGGCCAGGGCGGCGGCGAGAATGAAGCTTCGAAGCAAAAGCCAGCCAACGATCGGGACGACGCGGGGAAAGAAATGCGTCTCCGGATTGATGATGAACAGCAACCCCGCCAGCGCGGTGACAATTCCGGCCGCCATCGCGAAATGTCGCGAATTCCCGCCGCAACGATCCGGCGACCGTCTCGATCAGCCCGGCGGCAATCAACAAGCCCCCGATCATATCGGAAGAGATCGTCTTGCCCGCGGGGAGCAGTGCCGCGCCGGCGCTGAGCATGATGATAAGGATCCCCGCGACCCGCAGCCCGCGCGCCCGCATCGGGTCAGACAATCCGCGTGGAGCCCAGGTCGCCAAGTGCATCCCCTAACTTGCTGGCGCGATCACGCGCAGCGCCTTCTTGCGGATCTTATAGTCCAGCGGCGGCTTCGCGCGAACCACTTCTCCATCGAGCGAGACGGCCAGCGAGGAGCGCCGGCTCGACACGCGCACCCGCTCGACATCCTCGAGCTCAACCATGTCGTCACGGCGGGTGCGGTTGAACAAAGCCCTGATGCTCGCGGCAACCACCCCGCGCCGCGTGTTCTTGCGCATGACGAAGACGCTGAGTTCACCCCCGTCGAGGCTTTCGCGCTGCCCCGCCGCGCCGAAGTCGATGCGATAACCATTGTTGCCGACGAACAGCAGCGGGGTGTCGACGCGCTTCTTCTCTTCATTGACCGTCAGCGTTAGCCGTTGGTGATTGAACCGCGCGAGCGTCCGAATGGAAGCGACAAGCATCGCCAGCCGCTTGCTCCGGCCGAGACGGCGCTGCTGCGCGTCGCGGTCGACCACCATCAGCGGGTAAAGGCCGATCGCGCTGTTGTTGATGAAGATACGGTCGTTCATTTCGGCGACGTCGACCTGCCGCTCGCTGCCCGTTGCGATCAGCGCGACGGCCTCCTTGAGGTCGTTCGGTATGCCCAGGTCGCGCGCAAAATGGTTGAGCGTGCCGAGCGGGATGATCCCCAGCTTCGTTTTGCTCCCAATCAGGACCGAGGCCGCCGCGCCGATCGTGCCGTCGCCGCCACCGACGACCAGTATCTCATCGCCGCGCTCGGAGGCAGAGCGACAGCGGACCGCGCATTCGCTGCCCTCGATCAGCTCAACCTCGGCGTCCAGGCCAGTATCACGGAAGGCCTCGGCCACTTTCTTCCCGATCTCCGGGTCGGCGGAAGCCGCTCCGCCGCTGCGATTCACGAGGACGGAAATGCGCGCCATATTGGGCGCTAACGCGTCATCCCCGTTTTGCGCTGCATTCGCCGATGCGACGGGCCTCAACCCGCATCTGCATGTGCATGCCCTGGCCCGATTCTTCGTCGGCCTCGGCCTCGGTCGCCATCAGCATCTGGTAGCTATCGGGCGAGTAGGTGCCGGCCAGCCGCATCGTGCTTGCGCCGCTCTCCCTGCCGCAATGCATTTCCGCGTCGATCTTGCCGCCGCCCATGGTGAAATGATCGTACCGGCACTCGTTGTTCTTGCCGGCGAAGAAGTCTTCCTTGGGTTTCTTGACGTCCTCGGCCGTCAGGCATGTCTGGAAGTCGTGAGCCTGATTTTGCGCCATCATCGTTTTCATCCGGCTGGCCATTTCGGGCGGCATGCCGGGCATGTCCAACTTCTCGATGGTGACTTTGGATTGCCACAGGCCGGCGGAAACCATGCTCTGGTCGGCGCCGCTTTCCTGCATCTTCTTGGCGACTTCGGCGGGCGTTGCGTTCTTTGCGTTCACCGTCGGCGACCTGTTGCAACCAACCGCCGCGAGGGCGCAGGCCGCGGCCAGGAAAACATGGAGACGCATGCTGATCTCCCCCGGATGTTCAGCGCCCCTCATAGCCCCGGCCGGCTCATGGCACTAGCGGTTTGGCTGGTTGTTCAGGCCCTGCGCGACGACCATATGCTGGCGTGATGGCCATCCAGATCCGTACCTCGCTCGCCGAGCCCGAGACCGGCGAAGCGTTCGTCCCGCATAAGCCGGCCCGGCCCGAAAAGGCGGAGGGCGGGAAGCCGTTCAAGCTGGTCTCGGAATATGAGCCGGCCGGCGACCAACCAACGGCGATCCGGGAACTGGTCGAGGGTATCGGCGACAACGGCGATGTCAGCCAGGTGCTGCTCGGGGTCACCGGCTCGGGCAAGACCTTCACCATGGCCAAGGTGATCGAGACGCTTCAGCGGCCGGCGCTGGTGATGGCGCCCAACAAGATCCTCGCCGCCCAGCTCTACGGCGAGTTCAAGAGCTACTTCCCCGACAATGCCGTCGAGTTCTTCGTCAGCTATTACGATTATTACCAGCCTGAGGCCTACGTCCCGCGCTCCGACACCTACATCGAAAAGGAGTCGAGCGTGAACGAGGCGATCGACCGCATGCGCCACTCGGCGACGCGGTCGCTGCTCGAACGCGACGACGTGATCATCGTCGCCTCTGTCTCCTGTCTCTACGGCATCGGTTCGGTCGAAACCTATTCGGCGATGACCTTCAGCCTCAAGAAGGGCAGCAGCGAGGACCAACGCGAGGTGATCCGCAAGCTCGTCGCGCTCCAGTACAGGCGCAACGACCAGGCCTTCGCGCGCGGCAATTTTCGCGTGAAGGGCGACAATCTCGAAATCTTTCCGTCGCACTATGAAGATACCGCGTGGCGCGTGTCCTTCTTCGGCGACGAGATCGAGGACATCGTCGAGTTCGATCCCCTGACCGGCAAGAAGATCGCCAGCCTCGACTATGTGAAGGTTTATGCGAATTCGCACTATGTGACGCCCGGGCCGACGCTCAAGCAGGCGATGGAAGCGATCAAGCACGAGCTCGCCGAACGACTGAAGGAGCTGACGGCCGAGGGGCGGCTGCTCGAAGCGCAACGGATCGAGCAGCGCACCAATTTCGACCTCGAAATGATCGCCGCCACGGGCTCCTGCGCCGGCATCGAGAATTACAGCCGCTTCCTCACCGGGCGCCTGCCCGGGGAGCCGCCGCCGACCTTGTTCGAATACCTCCCCGACAACGCTCTGCTGTTCATCGACGAGAGCCACCAGACAGTGCCGCAGATCGGCGCCATGGCGCGCGGCGATCACCGGCGGAAGATCACGCTGGCCGAATATGGCTTCCGACTGCCGAGCTGCATCGACAACCGGCCGCTGCGCTTCAACGAGTGGGACGCGATGCGCCCGCAGTCGGTGTTCGTCTCCGCGACCCCCGGCCCGTGGGAAATGAACGAGACCGGCGGTGTCTTCTCGGAACAGGTGATCCGCCCGACCGGCCTCATCGACCCACCGGTCGAGATCAAGCCGGTCGAGGATCAGGTCGACGACCTCGTCAACGAAGCGAAGCTCACCGCCAAGAAGGGTTACCGGACGCTCGTCACCACCCTCACCAAGCGCATGGCCGAGGATCTGACCGAGTATCTGCACGAGGCCGGCCTCAAGGTCCGCTACATGCACTCCGACGTCGAGACGCTGGAGCGTATCGAGCTGATCCGCGAGCTCCGCCTCGGCGTGTACGACGTGCTGGTCGGGATCAACCTGCTGCGCGAGGGGCTCGACATTCCCGAATGCGGGCTCGTTGCGATCCTCGACGCCGACAAGGAAGGTTTTCTCCGCTCGGAAACCTCACTTATCCAGACGATCGGCCGCGCGGCGCGCAACATCGAAGGCCGCGTGATCCTCTACGCCGACCGCGTCACCGGCTCGATGGAGCGCGCGCTCGCCGAAACCGGCCGACGCCGCGAAAAACAGGTCGCGTACAACCTCGAACACGACATCACGCCGGAAAGCATCAAGCGCAACGTCCACGACATCATGTCGCATCTCGCGACCCGCGACGGCGTGGTGGTCGACACCGGCGACGACGAGCGGCCGCACCTCGTCGGCCACAACCTCAAGGCCTATCTCGCCGACCTTGAGGAGCGGATGCGCAAGGCCGCCGCCGACCTCGAGTTCGAGGAAGCCGCGCGGCTGCGCGACGAAATCCGCCGCCTCGAGGAAGACGACCTCGGTATCCCGCACCCCGACCGCGTTGCCCCGCGCCCCCTCGGCAATTCGAGCGAAGGCAAACCCGGCACCCGCAAGGGCCGCTTCGGCAAGCAACAGCGAACGCGGTTCGGTGGGCGGCGATGAGCAAAGTTATGCCGATACGTGATATTCTGCGCTTGTAAGTTTAGCGCGGACAGATTGTTGTTGCCACGGACTCAAATTGGCGATTCATAAAGGGCCGCCAATAAAACGGGGCGGCCATGACAAAACCCGACAAGCTCTATCAACAGCTCCTGTCGTCGACATCGCGTACGATCCACTTCCGCGATTTCGAACGGCTGCTGCGTGCATTCGGTTTTGAACTCGATCGGACGGTCGGCAGCCACCGCCAGTACGTCCATCGGGACATCCCGCGCGCATTCCCCGTGCAGCCCGCCGGAAAAGATGCGAAACGATACCAAGTTCGAGAGTTTCTTGAACTTGTGGAGCGCTATGGCTTACATCTAGCCGAGTGAACACGCCGCATTACAACATCAACGTCTATTGGTCCGACGAGGACTGCTGCTGGATCGCAGACGTTCCCGACCTGCGTCCTTGCTCCGCGCACGGTGACACGCCCGAATACGCGATGGCTCATGTTCAGGACGCGATCGAAGGCTGGCTCGCCGTGGCTCGGGAGCGCGGTTTCCCCATCCCCGAGCCGCGTTACCGCCCCGCGATCTACGCCGCTCGCGACGCCGCCTAGAACCGCGCCTTCACACCGATATTGCCGCCCGTTTCCTGGCCCTGCTTATGGCCGAAGGTGGTCGAGACGAAGGCGTCGACGCTGAAGCCGCTGCTGATGTTCGCGCTCGCGCCGGTCGATATCCGGGCATAGGTCTTCTTGTCGCGCGCCACGATCCAGCTGTTGACGATCACCGGCGCGGCGGTCTCCGAGAAGGTGATCAGGCGGTCGCTGCCGCTGAAGTCACGCTCGGCGGTCACGTCGAGGAACGGGTGAAGTCCGGCGAGTTCGCCCCGCACTTCGACGCCGGCCTGGCCGGTGAATGCCTTGGCCGTTTGGCCGGAGACATTTAGCGTCAGCGTCGGATCGCCCTTTTCCGTGTAGCCGTCGATCTTGGCGCGCGCGTAATCCAGCGCGACGATCGGGCCCGCGCTGAGCCCGGCGATACCCATCAGATACCCGGCCTTGGCGCCGGCGACGATATGGTTGCCATCGGGGTGGGCGCTCATGGCCTGGACGACGCCGACACGGGTCAGCCGGTTGTGGTCCTTGCCGTAGCCGACATAAGCCTGGCCGAAGAGGCCGCCGGAAGACAGGCTGCCATAGGCACCAACCTGGTAAGTGTGGCCGCGGATCTTGGCGGCGTCATTGCTGAAGGTGACCGTCGGGCGGCTGAGGTTGGCGGCGACGCCGACCGTCCCTCCGGCCATGCCATATTCAAGGCCGATGGTCCCGCCCGATCCGCGAATGTCAAAAGCGTCGTTGGTGGCGGTGGTGTGGACGCTCCGTTCGAAGGCGTCGCCGAGCGCATAGATACGGAAGCCTTCGGGGCCGCTGCTTCGACCATAAAGATCGCTGCGGCTGTTGAGCGTCCGGCCCCACTGTCGGGCGGTGTCGAACGCGAGGTCCGACGGCGCCTGGAGCGTGTACGGCGCGATCAGCTGGCGCGCGATATACTGGCCGATGATCGCGCTTCCGACCGAGGTCGGATGAATGTTGTCGACGTAGAACAGGTAAGGCGCGGCGTTGTTCGCCACGCAGGTCGTGTTGGGCAGGGCAGGGCAATTGATGGCCGTCAGGCCATAGGCGGCGAGGTTCGCATTCACCTGGCTCAGCATGGTCGTAAGATCGAGGTAGTGAACCACGGCGCCCTGGGCGGCATAACCGGCGAGTACCTGCTGCACGCCAGTGTTGAACGCCGTCGAATAAGCCGTCCGGACCGCGATGCCGGTCGGGTTGCCCGCGATTTCCGGAAGCAGGCCGGTATCGCCGGCAAGAAAGCTGATCGTCGGCGTTCCGCGGGCGAGGATCAGGTCGGCGTTTTGCTGAAAACTGGCTACCGCCGTCGCCGCTGCCGCCGTCGCGCCGGCGAGGGCGCCGCCGCCGAGCTGGTACGCGCGGGCATCGTTGCCGCCGATCGAGATCGCGACGAGATCGCTGCGGTCGAGCGCGCTATCCACGGTTGGGAACCCGAGCGATCCGCCGCCGGCAAGGAACAGTTGGGTCTCTGTCGTGAATCCGGGAACCCCCGGTGTCTGGTTCAGATTATTGGTCCGCGCGCCGCCGATCGCGAAATTATATTGCGGAAGTTGCAGCGTGTTGGTCAGCGTGTCGACGTAATTGCTTCCGCCCGTGAACCGGCCGGTCGTGTAGATCTGCGTCACCAGCGGATTGGTGCCGACGAGGCGGAAGAAGTTGCCGGTGTCGGCGTAGGAATCACCAAACACGATGATGCGGTCGATCTGCTGCGCGGCGGCCGGCGATGACAAAGCGGCACAGGTCAGCAGCGATGCGCTTAGCAGGCTGCGCGTGAAGCGACGATAAATCATGATTCTACTCCCCTCGGGGCCGCGCTCGGCGACCGAAACTCCCATGCCATCGTCGCCATTATCGACAGTCGTGCAAGTAAAGTCGGGCCCGCGGCGGCGAGACTCCGCCGACTGCAGCAAATCGGCAACAGTGAAAAAGGCGGGGCCGCATCGCTCGTCCCGCCCTAAGCTGGTCAGCGCAGCACGCCCCGCTTGTCCATCGCCCGCGCGTAGAGAAACAGGCAGAGCGCGACGAGGATGATGATCATCGGCAGTCCCTTGGCCATGAAGCCGAGATTCCCGGCAGCGGATTGGCCATCTGATAACCAAGGCCAAGGACCGCGCCGATGAAGGAAATACCATAAGCCAGCACCGCGTGCCGGCTGCGCATCAGCAGCAGCAGCGAACCCGCCAGCCCCAGCCACACGCCGAGGCCCCAGCCGATCGACGCCCACAACGGGAACCCGTCGACGTAGGCGAGCATGGCATTGGGGTCCATGTCAGGCATGCTCGACTTCAGGTAACCGATGTTGCGCGTCCGGGTCATCACATAGTCGAGGCAGCCAAAGCAGCTCCACAGGAGTGACAGGATGCCGACGATCCACAGGTGTACGGGTGTCGGGCGCGCTTCAACATTGGTCGCCATGATTATCCCCCCCTCTAGCTCCGGCCCTCGAGGGTCGGCGAGGGGATGAGGCTCCTCAACGGCGCCGCTGTCAACGGTCGTTTCGCAAGCGACTCAGTTTTCGGAACGTTTGCCGCGCCGCTCGCGCGCCAGCCTACTCATCAGGATTGCGGCGCGCTTGGCCTGCTTGGCAGAGGACGGGACTTCGAGTGTCTCCTTGGGGGTGTGGTCGCCGAAGCTTGCCGGTCCCAGCCCGACCAGACCATCGACGTCGGCGGCGACGAAGCTGATGTCGCCGGCGCCGCGCTCGAGCGGGTCGAGCTCGCCCATCTCGGCAAGCCCGAGGTCGCGGTTCACGCCGTTCAGCTGGCCGAGCAGCGCGCGATTGCCCGCCGTCGGCGCCATCGGCGGATAGCCGTCCTCGTCGAAGCTGATCTCGCGCCTTCGCGCCGGCAAGCGACTGGCGCGACGATCGCCCGCATCTTCGCCTGCGCCCGGTCGATCTGCTCCTGGCTGATCGCGCGCAGGTCGCCGCGTGCCACCGCGGTCGCGGCGATGATGTTGGTCTTGCCGGTCGCCTGCAGCCGGATCTTGCCGGCGTCGAGATCGGCCGATTGCGCCGCCGCCGATCAGCCCGACGTTGAAGGTCAGCTTGTCCTCCGGAAGCTCGCGGCGGAACTGGTCGATGATCCGCGCCAGCTCGTAGATCGCGCCATAGCCGGTGCCGGGCTGGCCGACGCCGCTCGAATGCGCGCTCTTGCCGGTGACGGTGAGCGTCCAGCTGCCGGCGCTGCGCCGAGCGATCGAGCCCATGTCCTTGCCGTCTCTGACCGCCAGCCCTTCGAAGTCGAGCGCGACGTCGGCCTTCTTGCCCTCGGCGATCAGGTCGCGGCGAGCAATCGACGATCGGGTCGCCCGCATCCTCCTCGTCGCCGGTGAGGACGATGGTGATGTTGGCGTTCTTCAGCGTTCCCGCCGCCTGCATCGCGCGAAGCGCGGCGACCATCACCGCCATCCCGCCCTTGTCGTCGCCGGCGCCCGGGCCGTGGCCGCGATCGCCCTTGCGCTGCCAGCGCTGGAACGGCGAAGTCCGGCTCGAACACCGTGTCGAGGTGGCCGATCAGCAGCAGGCGCTTGCCCGGCCCGTGCCGGTGTGACTGGCGATGATGTGGCCGGCGCGGCTTGGCGCCGCTCATGTCGACCCATTCGACCTTGAAGCCCAGCGGCTCCAATTCCGGAACGGAGCATCTGCCCGACCGCCGTCACGCCGGCGAGGTTCAGCGTCCCGCTGTTCTGGTTGACCCAATTTTCGAGCATGCGCGACGGTCCGCTGCTGCTCCGCATCGACGGTCCGGATCATCGCCTGCTCGGCGGGCGACAAAGCGGCAGCGGCGGGCGCCGCGACAGCGAGCGCAAGCGCGCCGGCGGCGAGGTTCAGGAGATGGTTCATGGCCGCAGGCTAGCGGCCTCTTGGCGGCAGGTCACTAGTCCGATCCGGCTCGGCATACTTTCCTACATCGATCCTATCTGGTTACGAACATGCCAACTCGATGGAGATGGCGATGGATGAAGCGACGAGCGTCGACGGGTTGATCGACGGGATCATCGACCGCGAGGGTGGTTACTCGAACCATCCCGCGGACAAGGGCGGCGCCGACCTGTTTCGGCATTACCGAAGCGGTCGCCCGGGCGCACGGCTATGCGCGGCGCGATGCGCCAACTGCCGCGAGCGGAAGCGGCGGCCATCTATCGCCGGCTTTATTGGCTACGGCCGCGCTTCGACCAGGTCGCCAGGCGCAGCCGGCGGTTGCCGCGCGAGTTGTTCGACACCGGCGTCAACATGGGGCCGGCGGTCGCCGTCACCTTCCTCCAGCGGGCGCTCACCGCGCTCAACCGCAACGCCAGCGGATTATCCCGACCTGACCCCGGACGGCCGCGTCGGCGCCGGCGACGCTCGCCGCGCTCGACCGCTTCCTCGCGCTGCGCGGCTCAAGAAGGGCGGCGAGACCGTCCTGCTGCGCGCGCTCGAAGCGCTCCAGGGCGAGCGCTACCTCCGTCTCGCCGAACGCCGTCCAGCCAATGAAGCCTTCCTCTACGGCTGGCTCGCGAACCGTATTGGTGACGATCGGCGGTGAAGGTGACGAAGTGGAGGAAGTGAAGACCCCCGTTTTCACTCCCCCATTAAAGGTGACACCATGAAATCAACTTCCGCCGCCCACCACCTTCGCCGAGGGTCAGCGCTACATCTACGGCCTCCTCGCCTCGGCCGCCGGCATGTTCTGCGGCGGCGCGTCTGGAGTCATGGTCGCACTTTTAATGTGGGGCGGTTGGAGCCGTTCCGAAGAGCACACGATCATCACCATTCTTCGGTTGGTCACTCGGCGGCTTCATTGTCGCGATGGTCGCCGTGATCGTCGGCCTGCTCGCGGGTGGTCCGGTCGGCCGCTTCAAGGTTGCCGCCAGCCGTGACGGCGCCAGCATCGAGGCCGATCAATGATGTTTCCCGCCTCCTCAATTGGCAGGGCGCCGCCGGGATCGCGGTGGCCTTCACGCTCCTCATCATGCTCACCGTCCAGAAACTCGAGGCGGTGCACTGGAAAAAGCAAAGCCAAACCTTCGAGCAGCTTTACCGGCAGGAGCAGGCGGCCTTCGCGCTCACGGTCGCCAACACGCGCGCGGCCGCCGACGTCGCTCGCGCGGCGGACAAGGCGAATGCCGACCGCGTCGCCACCGAACAGCGCGCCATCAACGAAAGGACCGCCCATGATTATGAAACCCGTCTTGCCACTGCTCGCGCTGCTGCCGAGCGCGTGCGCCTCGGCACCGCGACCACAGCCGATTCCCGTGCTGGCCGAGCCCCATCAATGCCCGGCTTACCCGCTTCCTCCGACGGCGCTGCTCAAGGCGCCGGCCAGGACCAATTTTCTCGATCCGACCGACTGACCGCAACCGAACAGGCGATCCAGCTCGATGAGTTGATCAAGTGGCTCCGGCAGCAGGCGGGAGTCACCACAACTCCCCGCTGACGTCATTACGGGCATAGCGAAGCAATCCACTGCGTGGTTGTCACTGGATTGCTTCGTCGCTTACGCTTCTCGCAACGACGGTGCGGGGGGCGCAACATGAAGCCGGATCGACTGAACGCGCTAACCGACGGGGTTGTCGCCATCGTCCTCACCATCATGGTGCTGGAGTTGAGGTTCCCGGCGAAGCCCGATCTCGGGACGGTCATAGCCTCGCTTCCGCTTTTGGCTGCCTACCTGCTCGCCTTCGTCAATGTCGCCATTTACTGGAACAATCACCATCACATGATGGAATCCGCCCGCCGTATCACCGGCCGCGTTTTGTGGGCCAACCACGCGCTTCTCTTCTGGTTGACGCTTTTCCACTGATGATCCGCTGGATCGATGAGGCCGGCATCACTCCCTGGCCGTCGCTTCCTTCGGTGTGGTCCTGATCGGCGCCTCGTCCTCCTATTTGATTCTCGAACGCGCGCTCATCCACGCCGATGGCGAGGACTCAAGCGTGAAGCGAGCGGTTGGTGCGGGCGCGAAGGAATGGGCGAGCTTCGCCTCGTATGTGACATCGGTCCCGGCCGCGTTCGTTTCGCCATTTATCTCGATTGCCATCTATATCGGCGTCTCGATCCTGTGGCTGGTTCCCGACCGGCGGTTCGAACGCGGCTTGCACCGTAACGCCAGCTTCCCACCTCTCACTCCAAAGGAGAAGAATCTTGGAAAGCTGGCACGGAACCACGATCCTCGGCGTGCGCAAGGGCGGCAAGACCGTCATCGCGGGCGACGGCCAGGTGTCGATGGGCAAACGGTGATGAAGCCCAATGCCAAGAAGGTCCGCCGCATCGGCGACAAGGGCGAGGTGATCGGCGGCTTCGCCGGCGCGACCGCCGACGCCTTCACACTGTTCGAGCGGCTGGAGACGCAAGCTCGAGCAGTATAACGGCCAGCTGATGCGCGCCGCGGTCGAGCTCGCCAAGGACTGGCGCACCGACAAATATCTCCGCAACCTCGAGGCGATGATGATCGTCGCCGACAAGGAGGTGATGCTGATCCTGACCGGCAATGGCGATGTGCTCGAGCCCGAGGCGCGGGATCGCGGCGATCGGCTCGGGCGGCAATTACGCGCTCGCCGCCGCCCGCGCCCTCGCCGATTACGAACAGGATCCCGAAGTCATCGCCCGCCGCGCCATGCAGATCGCCGCGGAAGTCTGCGTCTTCACCAACGACCGGCTCACCCTCGAGACGATCGAATAAGCAAAGCCCGCTCGCCCTGAGCTCGTCGAAGGGCTGTCTTTCCTTTTCAAACAGTGGGAGCGGTCTTGACTCAGGACGAACGATGTTATTGGATCGTAGAGCGTTCGGCCTGAGCTTCGCCGGCGCCGTCTTCGGCTGCTCGCCAGCCGGTTTCCTGAACGGCGCCAGCCGCCTTGCTGGCGATTCTGCACGATTGGCGGCCTCGGGCATTTCGTTCGGCGACGATCCGCGCCTTAAGCTCGACGTCTGGGCGCCGAAGGGGCAGCTCGGCGTCGGCTCGTCCAGTCGATCGTATTTTTCTACGGCGGCGGCTGGGTGGCGGGGGAGCGCGGCGAATATGGCTTCGTCGGCCGAGCCTTTGCCGCTCAAGGCTTCGTGGTCGTGATCCCCGACTACCGCCTCGTCCCGCAGGTTCGTTTTCCGGCCTTCATCGAGGATGGCGCTCGCGCCGTGCGCTGGACCCGCGACCACATCGCGCAATTCGGCGGCGATCCCGGACAGATCAACATCTCGGGACATTCGGCGGGCTCGTATATCGGCGCGATGCTCAGCCTCGACCGTCATTTTCTGACCGACGCCGGCGTCGACCCCGCGGTAATCCGGGCCGCGGCGTTGTTGTCCGGCCCATACGACTTCTATCCGTTCACCGAGCAGCGCGGACGCGACGCGCTTGGCGAATGGCCCCGGCCGCTGGAAACTCAGCCAATCCACTTCGTTCGCGGCGACGCACCGCCAATGCTGCTGATGCACGGCACCGCGGACACCGTCGTCCGGCCGCGCAATTCGGAGCGGCTGGCGGCAGCGCTGACCAACGTCGGGGCCAGCGCCGAGCTCAAGCTCTATCCCGGCAAGAGTCACATCGACACGATCAAGTCCCTGTCGCCGCTGTTCCGGGGGACGACCAGCGCGCTCGCCGACAGCGTTGCCTTCTTCGAGGCCCATGATCGATAACGCCCGCCAGTTGAAGCGCGGCGTGAGCATCCCGACATTGCGAAGACAATGAACTATCATGCCCCCATTTCCCCAGACGGGGAGCCATCCGAAATGCTGAAGGACAAGCTGACGCCCAAGGCGATCGTCGCCGCGCTTGAACGAGCATATCGTTGGCCAGGACGATGCGAAGAAAGCGGTCGCCGTGGCGCTCCGCAACCGCTGGCGCCGGCAGCAGCTTTCGCCCGAACTGCGCGACGAGGTCACGCCCAAGAACATCCTGATGATCGGCCCGACCGGCTGCGGCAAGACCGAGATCAGCCGCCGGCTGGCGAAGCTTGCCGACGCGCCGTTCGTGAAGGTCGAGGCGACCAAGTTCACCGAGGTCGGCTACGTCGGCCGCGATGTCGAGCAGATCGCCCGCGACCTGGTCGAGGAAGCGGTTCGCCTCGAACGCGACCGCCGCCGCGCCAAGGTCCGCACCGCGTCGGCCGATGCGGCGATGGAAAAATTGCTCGACGCACTGACCGGCAAGGGGTCGAGCGAAGCGACCCGGCAAAGCTTCCGCCAGCGCTTCACCGACGGCAGCCTCGACCAGGCGGAAGTGGAGATCGAGGTCGACGAAGCGTCGGCGATGCCGTTCGAGATTCCCGGCATGGGCGCCCAGGTGTTCGATTTGAAGTCGATCATGGGCAAGGCGATCGGCGGCGGACCGCGCAAGAAGCGCAAGCTCAAGGTGCCCGAAGCGTTCGCCCGCCTGACCGACGAGGAAGCCGACAAGCGGCTCGATCCCGACGACATCAACCGTTCGGCGCTTGCCGACGCCGAAGCGAACGGCATCGTCTTCCTCGACGAGATCGACAAGATTGCCGTCAGCGACGTTCGCGGCGGATCGATTAGCAGGGAAGGGGTCCAGCGCGACCTGCTGCCGCTGATCGAGGGGACGACGGTCGCCACCAAATATGGTCCGCTGAAGACCGACCATATCCTGTTCATCGCGTCGGGCGCGTTCCACCTCGCCAAGCCCGCCGACCTGCTGCCGGAGCTGCAGGGGCGCCTGCCGATCCGGGTTGAGCTGAAGGCGCTGACCCAGGAGGATTTCGTGCGCATCCTGTCGGCGACCCGAGCCAGCCTCACCGAGCAATATCAGGCGTTGCTCGGCACCGAGGGAGTCACTGTCACCTTCGCCGACGATGGCATCGAAGCGCTCGCCCGCATCGCGGCCGAGGTCAACGAAGCGGTCGAGAATATCGGGGCGCGCCGCCTGCAGACGGTGATGGAAAAGCTGCTCGAGGACATCAGCTTCAACGCCGAGGACCGGCGCGGCGAAACGCTGGTGGTCGATGCTGCTTTTGTCGAGAGCCAGCTGAGCGGAATTGCCAAGGACGCGGACTTGTCGCGCTACATTCTTTAGGCCGTTCCGCCTCTCATCCCCCGGCTCCCACGCCTCACCGTTAAAGGTGAACTAGTGGTGCCGGTGGCCGTTCGCTTCTCCATCTTTGAAATGGAGACTTGCTCATGAATTTGCATCTCAAGTTGCTCGCAGGTGCTGCAGTTCTCGGTTGTTCGACTGGCGTGCTGGCCCAAGGCCGGCCGGCGACGGCCGCGACCCCCGCGACGAAGGCGCAGCCGGCCATGCCCGCGCAGCCGACGACTTCAACCACGACAACCACGTCGACTCAGCCGGCGATGTCGGCAATGCCCGCGACTCCGGCTCAGCCCGCGACCCGGACTCCTGATGAAACCACTACCGGCAAGACCACCGCGCCCGGGCAAATGGGGACCACGCCAGGGCAGGAGCAAACGACTCCCGGCGAAGCCAGCGAGCTCAACCCGGCAGCGACCGGCACGACGCCGTCGGGACAAACCACCGGAAACGCGACCTCGACCGCAGTCACGGCTGCGACGGAGGCCGATCTGAAAGCCGGGGCCTTGGTCTATGACCAAAGCGGCGCCTTGGTCGGCAAGGTCGACTCCGTCAGCGCGAGTGGGGCGGTGATCAGCACCGGCAAGGCCCGGGCCGAGATTCCGGTCGCCAGCTTCGGCAAGAACGACAAGGGCCTCGTCATGACCATGACCAAGGCCGAGCTCCAGGCGTCGGCCAAATCGGCCGCGAAGCCGAAGAAGAAATAATCAGAGGTGCGGGCTGGTCTTGCGGTAACGCCAGGTCAGCCCGCTCACGAACGGCGGCCACAGGCTGGTCCTGACCCCAGCCAGCCTCAACCAATTGGCGACGACCGCGTTGCAGGTCCGGATGGCATTGGCCTTCCCGTTTGCCCGATAAAAAGCGTCCGACGCTCCATAGCCGCGATGATCGATTCGCTCGGGCCGCCCACGTTCATCGAGCAGGAAGTCGGCACGAACCGCGGCCCACAGCCGCCGATATTCTGCGGGGCGCAGCCGCACCTCGCGCGACGAGTAATCGGGGCTCTGCACATATTCGACATGCATCACGCGCTGGCCCCCGGCGAGCGCCGACCAGATCGTGCCCGTACGGATGTCGCGCCAGCGCGGGGTGTCGAGGTAGACCTGTTCCTCACCCGATCCGAAGGCGACCCACCGAGCGCCCGGCGGCGGATCGGCGAACTCGCGACGCGGCAGCAGCGGCGTCCAGTCCAGGCCGTTCGCAGCAACCGGCATGATGATATCGGCATGAATGCCGTTGTCCGCGATGTAGACCGTCGTCCCCGACCTGGCTTCGGTCCATGCAGAGTTGACCGGGATCAACGATCCGCCAATCGCGGCCAGCAGATAGAGTGCCGGCACCGCCAGGAGGGCTCGGGCGAGCGCCGCAACCCACTTGCCCGCCTTGCTATTCCGTCGTCGCCGGGTCACCCGAACGCCCTCCCACCTTGCCCCAGCGAGCTTGCCATGTCGGATAGCCCTGCCTAGATGCCGCGGCCAAGTCGGGGCGTAGCGCAGCCTGGTAGCGCATCACACTGGGGGTGTGGAGGTCGCTGGTTCGAATCCAGTCGCCCCGACCATCATTCACTTCGAAAGTCAGCAAGCTCCAATGTCCAGCCCACCGATCCTGATGAGCATGGTCCAGGTTGCCCCGTCGGGCCAGCCGGGCGGCATCGCGCAAATCGTGCTCGGCATTCTGCCCTGGCTGGCGATCTTCGTGATCTTCTACCTGTTGATGATCCGCCCGCAGCAGCGGCGCGTGAAGCAGCATCAGCAGGCGATCGCCGCGGTCAAGAAAGGTGACGACGTCATCACCGGCGGTGGTATCCGCGGCCGGGTCACCAAGGTCAGCGATGACGAGGCCGAGGTCGAGATCGCCCAGGGCGTGAAGGTGCGCGTCGTGAAATCGACCATCACTCACGTCGTCGGCCCGAATAAAAAGCCGGCCAACGACTGATGCTTGATTTTCCACGTTGGAAAATATGGGTGGTTTCGCTCGTCGTCGCGGCGGGCGTGCTGCTGTCGATCCCGAGCCTGATCGCCGGAACGCCGTTCGGGTCGAGCTGGCCCAAGTGGCTTCCGCAATACAAGATCAGCCTCGGCCTCGACCTCGCCGGCGGCAGCCATTTGCTGCTCGAGGCCGACGCGCAGGATGCGCAAAAGCAGCGGCTCCAGGCGATGGAAGATTCGGTCGCGACCGAGGTTCGTCACGATCCACGGATCGACATCGGCGATATCTCGACCAGCGGCGGGCGGCTGTCGTTCATGGTCCGCAACCCGCAGCAGGTCGACGCCGCGGTCGAGCGGATGCGCAACCTGACACGTCCGGTGGCCCTGACCGGCAACCGCGACTGGGACGTCCAGGTCGTCGATTCGACCCGCGTCGTCCTGACCCCGACCGCCAGCGGCACCGCGCAAGCGATGAAGGACGCGATGAGCGTCGCTCGCGACGTCGTCCGGCGCCGGATCGATCCCGGTGGAACAAAGGAAATCACGGTCGTGACCGAAGGCGCCAACCGCGTCCTCGTGGAGGTCCCGGGCGTCGAGAATCCTGACCAGCTGAAGCAGCTGATCGGTCAGACCGCGCGGCTGGAATTCAAGCTGGTCGACCTGTCGGCCAACCCCACCGACGTCCAACAGGGACGGGCGCCCCCGGGCAGCCAGGCGCTCCCGATGGCCGATGGCAGCGGCTTCATCGCGGTCAAGCGGCGGGTCATGGTTTCCGGCGACCAGCTGACCGACGCCAAGCAAAGCTTCAACCAGGACGGCGCGCCCGACATCGACATCACGTTCAACACCGCCGGCGCCCGCCGCTTCGGGCGGACGACGCAGGAGAATGTCGGGAAGCCGTTCGCGATCATCCTCGACGACAAGGTCTTGTCGGCGCCCAACATCAACGAGCCCATCCTCGGCGGCCGGGCGCAGATCAGCGGCAGCTTCACCGTCCAGAGCGCGCATGACCTCGCGGTCAGTCTCGCCTCGGGCAAGCTACCGGTGAAGCTCAATGTGATCGAGGAGCGCAGCATCGGCCCCGACCTCGGCAAGGATTCGATTGATAAGGGCGTGATCGCCAGCCTCATCGGAACGGTCGGAAGTCATCATCTTCATGCTGGTCACCTACGGCCGCTTCGGCGTCTATGCGACCATCGCGCTGGTCGTGAATGCGTTCCTGATCCTCGGCGTCATGTCGATGTTCAATGCGACTCTGACTTTGCCGGGCATCGCCGGCTTCATCCTGACGATCGGTGCCGCGGTCGACGCCAACGTGCTGATCAACGAGCGCATCCGCGAGGAAATCCGACGGGGCCGTCGCCTGCTCGATGCCGTCGAGTTGGGCTACCGCGAGGCGATGCGGGCGATCATCGATGCCAACGTGACCCACGTCATCTCGGCATCGATCATGGCTTATTTCGGGTCTGGTCCGGTTCGCGGCTTCGCGGTCGTGCTGCTGATCGGCGTCGTGACCTCCTTCTTCACCGCCGTCTATTTCACCCGCATGCTGGTCGCGCTGTGGCTCCGCCGCGCCCGCCCGCGTGCGCTGCACATTTAAGGCTCAAGGCTGATGAAGCTGCTGAAGCTGGTTCCCGACCACACCAATCTCGACTTCATGCGCTGGCGCAATGTCGCGCTGGCGATCTCTCTCATTGCGACCGTCCTCTCCGCCTCCTACACCATTTACCGCGGCCTCAACCTCGGTGTGGATTTCGTCGGTGGCCAGCTGGTCCGGGTCACCTTCCCGCAGCCCGTGAACGTCGAGCAGCTGCGGACGCAGGTTGACGGCCTCCAGCTCGGCGAAGCCAGCATCCAGGAGTTCGGCAGCCCGAAGACGGTGCAGATCCGGCTTCCCAAGCCGGCCGGTGGCGATGCTGCCGCGAACGTCGCCGCGACCAGGGTCAAGCAGCTGGTGACCGGCGATTATC
The DNA here is from genome assembly GCA_963748685.1 of uncultured Pseudomonadota bacterium. Taxonomy (GTDB): domain Bacteria; phylum Pseudomonadota; class Alphaproteobacteria; order Sphingomonadales; family Sphingomonadaceae; genus Sphingomicrobium. The sequence goes on from CAVVKB010000003.1 coordinate 111,926, forward strand.
CGGGCGCCAAAGTCGATTCCGTCGACACGGTGTCGGGCAAGGTTAGCGAAGAACTTGCCGACAATAGCGCAATCGCGGTTGCGCTCGCGATGCTCGGCATTGCCGTTTACATCTGGTTCCGCTTCGAATGGCAGTTTGGCGTCGGTGCCTTGTTGACGCTGGCGCACGACGTGGCGATGACGCTCGGCTTCTTCGCCTTCACCCGGCTGCAGGTCGACCTTAACGTCGTCGCGGCCTTCCTGACGATCATCGGTTATTCGCTCAACGATACGGTCGTCATCTACGACCGGATCCGCGAGAATCTGCGCAAATATCGCAAGATGGCGATCCTGCCGCTGATCAATCTGTCGTTGAACGAAACGTTGGCGCGGACGGTCGTGACCTCGATGACGGTGCTGATTGCGCTCGGCGTGCTCATGCTGATCGGGCCAGAGGTCATCTTCGGTCTTGCGATTGCGATCTTCCTTGGCGTCGTGATCGGGACCTATTCGTCCATCTACATTTCCGCGCCGGTGCTGGTCTGGCTCGGCGTTCAGCCCGACAGCTTCCTCAAGTCCGACGACAAAGACGAAGAAGCGGCGGCGCAGCCCGCCTGATATTCCGTTCAGCGAAGGCCAAGCTTTGCCCGGCCATGCCGTGCTTGGCCTCCCCCGGAGCCCACGCTAATGAGGTCCCCATGTTGAAGCTTTCCCGCCCGTTCAAACTGCTGTTCGCCGCCGCCGCGGTCATTCCGCTCGCCGCCTGCGCACACGGCGGCAAGAAAGCGGCGGACACGGCCTACGTCGCGCGCGACGTGAGCTCGCTTTACAGCGCCGCGAAAAAGACCATGGACCAGGGCGATTACGAGCAGGCCGCCAAGCTGTTCGACGAGGTGGAGCGCCAGCACCCTTATTCTGTATGGGCCCGCCGCGCGCAGCTGATGAGCGCGTTCAATTACTACCTCGGCAAAAAATATACGGATGCGATCAGTTCCGCGCAGCGTTTCGTCACCATCCACCCGGGCAACGCCGAGGCGCCCTATGCGCAATATCTGATCGGCATGAGCTATTATCAGCAGATCGACGACGTCACGCGCGACCAGACGACGACGCAGCAGGCTTCGGACGCGTTCGGCGAGTTGATCCGCCGCTACCCCGAGACCCGCTACGCCGGGGATGCGCGGGTCAAACTTGACCTCATCAAGGACCATCTCGCCGGCAAGGAAATGGACGTCGGCCGTTTCTACCAGCGCTCGGGCCAGTGGCTCGCCGCGACCTATCGCTTCCGCGCCGTGATCGACCAGTATCAGACGACGACGCATACCGCCGAAGCCCTCGAGCGCCTGGTGGAATGCTACCTGGCCCTCGGCGTTCCCGAGGAAGCGCAAAAGGCTGGCGCGGTGCTCGGCCGCAATTATCCCGAATCCTACTGGTACAAGCAGTCGCTGAAGCTCCTCGGCCGCGAGAATCAGCAGGTCGAGCGGCGGACGGCCTCGCGGAAGTGACGCCCATGCGAGCGGTCCTCGCATGCTGAGGCAACTCGCGATTTATAACATCGTGCTCGTCGAGCGGCTTGAGCTGGAGTTCGAGGCGGGCCTTGGCGTGCTCACCGGGGAGACCGGGGCGGGAAAATCAATTCTACTCGACTCGCTCGGGCTCGCGCTCGGCGCACGGGCGGACTCGGGTCTGATCCGATCAGGTGCGGAATCCGCATCGGTTTCCGCCGAACTTGAATTGACGCAAGACCATCCCGCGGCGACGTTGCTCCAGAGCAGGGAATTGGCGTCGAAGCTGGCGAGCCCTTAATCGTCCGGCGGACGCTGAAAAGCGATGGTGCGAGCCGCGCGTTCGTCGGGGGCGCCAGTGTTCCGGCGGCAACGCTTCGCGACATCGGCAGCGCCGCCATCGAAATCCATGGCCAGCACGATGATCGCGGGCTGCTGAACGCACGCGGCCACCGCGCGCTGCTCGATGCGTTCGGAAGGCTCGATACGGGCCCGGTCGAGCAGGCCTGGACCGAGGTCACCCGCATCGAAGGTGCGCTGGCGGAGGCGCAGGCGGCGGCCGCCACCGCCGAGCGCGATCGCGAATGGCTGGAACATTCCAGCAGCGAGATCGAGGCGCTGGCGCCCGAAGAAAATGAGGAGACCAGCCTCGCTGAACAGCGCGCAGCCATGCAGGCAGGGCTGAAGGCGGGGGAGGCGCTGACCGGGCTCGATGAATTGCTCGCTGGTGCCGACGGCGCTCTCTCACAGCTTCGCCAGGCTGCTCGCCGGATCGAGCGAGGCGCGGCCGATCATCCGCTGCTCGCGGAAGCGCTCGGAGCGCTGGACCGTGCTCTCATTGAAGCGGGCGAAGCGGAAGACCGGATCAGCCGCGCGGCCGAGGCTTTGACGTTCGATCCCGCGCGCCTGGATCAGGTCGAGGCGCGGTTGTTCGATATCCGCGGCCTCGCCCGCAAGCATCGGGTCGAGCCCGACCAGCTCGCGGCGCTCGGCGTTCAGATGCGCGCGCAACTCGCGGCCATTCACGCGGGCGGGGAGCAGATTGCGGCGCTGGACCGCGAATTGGCCCTGGCCCGCAACGCTTTTGCCGCCGCTGCCAAAGCACTCGGCCAGCTCCGGCACGAAGCGGCGAGGCGGCTGGATATGGCCGTCGCTGCTGAGCTCGCGCCGCTCAAGCTCGATGCCGCGCGCTTCCGGACCGCAATTGCCCCGAGGGAAGCCGGCCCGAGCGGGACGGACCGAGTAGAATTCGAAGTGTCGACCAACCCCGGCGCGCCATTCGGCCCGCTCACCCGCATCGCCTCGGGGGGTGAGCTGTCGCGCTTCATCCTGGCGCTCAAAGTCGCGCTCGCAGAAGCCGGGTCCGCGGGCACGATGATCTTCGACGAAGTCGATCGTGGCGTCGGCGGCGCGGTCGCCAGCGCGATCGGCGAGCGCCTCGCGCGCCTCGCCGAGCGCTCCCAGGTCCTGGTCGTCACCCACTCCCCGCAAGTCGCCGCGCGTGCCGCGTGCCATTACCGAATCGAGAAGAGCTCATGGCGAAGGCGGGACCCGCACCACCGTCCGCCGGCTGAACGAGGAGGAGCGCCGCGAGGAGATCGCGCGCATGCTGTCGGGCGCCTCGGTCACCGAAGAGGCGAGAGCGCAGGCCTCGCGCCTGCTCGACGCCGCGTGACATCCTATGTCGCTCTGCTGAGGGGCGTGAACATCGGCGGGCGGCTGTTGAAAATGCAGGATCTCAAGCGGATGGCGGTCGAAATCGGGCTGGGCTCGCCGAGAACATATATCGCCAGTGGCAATCTCCTGTTCGAGAGCAGCGCATCCGAGCCGACGCTCAAGCGCGACCTTGAAGCGGCGCTCAAGGTTCATTTCGGCAAGGCGGTCCCGGTGATGGTGCGTACCGCGAAAGAGCTCGCGCGAGTGGCGTCCGCCAACCCCTTCCGCGATGAGCCGGGCAACAAGGTCGTTGCGATCTTCCTCGACCTCCGCTCCACCGCCGGATGCCGAGGCCAATGCCGTGCATTTAAGCGATGAGCGGGTGGCGCTCGGAGAGCGGGAAATCTATGTCCACTATTCGAGCGGAATCGGCGGATCGAAACTTCGCATTCCTGCCGCCCTGGCGGGTACCGCGCGGAACATGAAAACGGTGGCCCGATTGGCCGACCTCGCAACGGAGCAAGCATGAGCAAGGATCGCGCAATCCCCCACCAGTTCGAAGGCGAGCAGCTGGGAAGCATATTCGTCGGCCGTCGCGACGGCCAGGCGCGGCCGACCATCCTAATAGTGCCAACGGTCATGGGCGTCTCCGATCTCGAGATCGGCTTCGGGCGGCAATTGGTCGAACTTGGCTACAACGCGATGGTCGCGGACCTGTTCGGGAAGGAGTTCCGCGGCGCCCCCCGCGACACGATGTTCGGTGAATTGAACCGGCTGAAGTCCGATCGCGGCGCCTTGCTTCGGCGGATGCAGCACGTGCTCGCTGTGACCCGCGGTCTCGCCGATGTCGAAGCAGATCATGTCGTCGTCGCCGGCTATTGCTTCGGCGGCATGTGCGCGCTCGATCTCGCACGGAGCGGCGCCGACATCGCGGCGGCGGTCAGCTTCCATGGCCTGTTCGATCCACCCGGCCTGCCGCCGCAGAAATACGCGACCAAGGTCGTCGCCTTCCATGGCTGGGACGACCCGATGGTCCCGCCCGACAAGGTCGTCGCGCTGGGGCAGGAGCTGACCGAAGCCGGCGCTGACTGGCAAATTCACGCCTACGGCCATGTCGGCCACGGCTTCACCAACCCCCAGGCGAGCAAGCTCCAGATCGAGGGCGTCGCTTATAATGCGCTGGCGGCCGAGCGGTCGTGGACCAGCTTCATCAACCTGCTCGAGGAGCTGTTCGCAGGGGATGCCTGACAGGCAAAGCGAAGCCGAGGCCGCCAATCGCCTGATGCGGCTGGCGAAGGAAATCGCGCGGCATGACAGACTTTACCACGACCAGGACGCGCCCGAGATTGCGGACGCCGACTATGACGCGCTGATCCGCGAGAACCGTGCGCTGGAGGCGCGCTTCCCCAGCTCATCCGCGCCGATTCGCCGTCGAAACGGCTGGGGGCGGCGCCGACGACAGCTTTGGCCAAGGTTGCTCACGCAAGGCCGATGCTCAGCCTCGACAACGCCTTTTCGGCTGACGAGGTCGCGGAGTTCATGGGTCGGATCAGGCGGTTCCTCGGCGCTTCCTGCGGACGGGTTCGTGGCGACCACGGCTGAGCCGAAGATCGACGGCCTTTCCTGCTCGCTTCGCTACGAGAATGGCGAGCTCGTGCTCGCGGCGACGCGCGGCGATGGCGCGGTCGGCGAAGACGTAACGCCCAATGTGCGGACGATCAGCGACATACCCCAGCGGATCGCCGGCGCGCCCTCGGTCGTCGAAATTCGCGGCGAGGTGTACATGTCCAAGGCCGACTTCGAGGCATTGAACGATCGCCAGCAGACGGCGGGCGGCAAGATCTTCGCCAATCCGCGCAACGCCGCGGCGGGCTCGCTCCGCCAAAAGGAGTCGAGCGTCACCGCCGCCCGGCCGCTTCGCTTCCTCGCCCACGGCTGGGGCGAGCTCAGCGATTCGCTTGCGGACACGCAATATGAAGCGATGAAACGGATCGAAGGCTTCGGCATCCGGTCTCTGACCTGCTCGTCCCTTGCAACGAGTCGGGGAAATGCTCGCCCATTATCGCGCGATCGAGAAGGCGCGGGCGGACTTGCCGTTCGACATCGACGGAGTCGTCTACAAGGTCGACCGGCTGGACCTGCAGGAACGGCTCGGCTTCAGTCGCTCGCGCGCCGCGCTGGGGGCTTGCGCATAAGTTTCCGGCCGAGAAAGCCGAGACCACGCTCGAAGGCATCGACATCCAGGTCGGCCGCACCGGCAAGCTGACCCCGGTCGGACGGCTGAACCCGGTCGGAGTCGGCGGGGTGATGGTCGCCAACGTGACGCTGCACAACCGCGACGAGATCGCCCGCCTCGGCCTGCGCATCGGTGATCGCGTGCGCGTCCAGCGCGCCGGCGATGTGATCCCCCAGGTGGTCGAGAATCTGACTCGGACGAGCCGCCGCCAGCCTACGAATTCCCGGCGCGCTGCCCGGAGTGCGGCATTCCGAAGCGGTCGCCGAGGAAGGCGAGGTCGACGTCCGCTGCACCGGCGGCCTGATCTGCCCGGCCCAGCGTTTCGAACGACTGAGGCATTTCGTGTCGCGCGGCGCGCTCGACATCGAGGGGCTGGGCGAAAAGTCGATCGCCGAGTTCATCGAGCTCGGCTGGCTGCATTCGCCAGCCGACATCTTCCGCCTCAGCTCCCATCGCGCCGAGTTGCTGGGCCGCGAGGGCTGGAAGGAAAAGTCGGTCGACAACCTGCTCGCCGCGATCGAAGCCAAGCGCCAGCCCGACGGCCCGCGCTTCATGTTCGGGCTCGGCATCCGCCACGTCGGCATCGTCACCGCCCGCGACCTGCTCAAATGCTTCGGCACGATCGAGGAATTGCGCCGCGTCGCCACTGCCGAAAGCGGCGAGGCGGAATTGTCGTCTGTCCAGGGTGTCGGCCCCGTGGTCGCCGAAGCCCTCGTCGACTTCTTCCACGAACCGCACAACCGCGAAGCGCTCGACGACCTCCTCTCCGAAGTTTCGCCTCAGCCCTATGTCAACGAAGCGAAACAGACCGAATGGACCGGCAAGACCATCGTCTTCACCGGCAGCCTCGAAACCATGAGCCGCGACGAAGCCAAGGCGCAGGCGGAGCGGCTGGGCGCGCGCACCGCGGGTTCGGTCAGTGCCAAGACCGACCTGGTTGTCGCGGGACCGGGCGCTGGGTCGAAACTCAAGAAGGCCGCGGAGTTGGGAGTGCGCATCCTCAATGAGGCCGAGTGGGCCGCAATCGTCAGCGCCTAGTTGTCATCGGATCTCGTTCAGAAGCATTTCGTCCGGCCCGCGTTCGAAACGATAGCGAGCAAGGCGGGCCATCTCAGCGCGGAAAACACGATCCTCCAGCTGCTGCAATCCGATGCCTTCGAGCCAAGACCAGCTTGTCGAGGCAGGAACGGCAGTGCCGCCGTCGATCATGAACAGGATCACGGTGGGTTCAGTGGATTGGTCCTCGGTAATGACCAGCGTGTGGGCTTCGCCTGACGGGTTCGAAGATGCCATAAGGTAGGCAGGCCCGGCGATCCAGAATCATGGGGTTTTCGACGAAGCAGATTGAGCTCCAGAGCCAAGTTGCCCTGAATGGTCAGAAGCCAGCCGCAACGGCTCCGAGTAATGGTAATGCACGCCGAGTTGCGCGCCGGGCATTCCCTTGAGAAGTACGGTCAAGCTGCCTGAAGGTGAACGTTGAAGCAGGCCGGCTGCCAGCCAGACGCCCTCGGCATAGGGCATCCGATGGGGGCGCTCATCCTCCAGGTTCGATTGATTGGCGAGGAAATGCTCGCCGGTGGCGGTCGGCCGCGGCGAGGCCGATCGGTCATGTTGTTGAATACGGCGACCGGAGCATGAGACTTGGTTCTCGAATCGCCAGGCATCTCTGCGATTCCGGATCAGGCCGGACGGCGAAGCATGGATGCCCGCAATTCCGTTATCCATACCGCAATGACTTACCGCAAGCCGTCCGATTTGAGCACCAGCACCGGCCATTCGCCCGCCCCGCGATCGCGCAAACCAAGGCCGACCTTTTCATAGGCCGCGATGACGGCGGCGGCCTGCGTGTCGAGCAATCCGGCGAGGATGATCGTGCCGACCGGGTTGAGCGACCTGGCAAAATGGGGCGCAAGCTCGATGAGCGGCACGGCGACGATGTTGGCGATGATGAGGTCGAATGGCGCGCGCGCCGCGAGCAATGGCGAGTCCATCCCGTCGGCGACCGCGAGCAGCAATTCGCCCGTTCCATGGCCAAGCGGGACGCCGTTGATCGCGGCATTGTCGCGCGAGACGTCGATGGCGATAGGGTCGATGTCGGTCGCGATGCAGCGCGCCTGCGGCCACAGCTTCAGCGCCGCGAACGCGAGCAATCCCGTTCCCGTGCCGATGTCGGCGATGTTTTCGAACTGCTCCCCGGCCATCTCCAGGCGGTCGAGCGCGGCGAGGCAACCGGCGGTCGTGGCATGCTGGCCGGTGCCAAAGGCCAGTCCGGCGTCGATCTCGAAATTGATCCGTTCGGGCTCGGGCGCATAGGTCGGCGTATGAACGGTGAAGCGGCCGGCGCGGATCGGCTGGAGGCCGGCCTGGCTCATCGTCACCCAGTCTTGCTCGCCCAGTTTTTCGATCTGGGAGGCCCCTTGCCGAGCCCGCTAAGGACGGCGATTTCGCGCCCGCCCGGCTCATGCTCGAAGTAAGCGTGGATCATCCAGTCGTCCGGTCTGGATTCATCGGGCTCGTCGGCCACCAGTACTGGCCCGGGATCGCCAAGCTCGGGCAAATCTTGCAGCGCCTCGACCGCTTCGCCCTGCGCCCGAGTGCACGGAACGCTGACCCGCCAGCTCATGGCTTGGTGGCAGGGCGGTCGCAGTCTCCTTCGCCAGCCGCTCGTCGAGTTTGGCGGTGAGATCGGCCGCATAGTCACGGCAGGCACTGGGATCGAGCAGTGGTTTTCCATGCGCCAGCCGCTCGCTCATGTGGCTGGCCGACGGGTGCGGCGTGAGCAGGATTTCGCAGGGGCTCGCGGCCACCTTTGCGATCGAGGCACGGTAGGCGGCGACGTAGGCCGGATGGTCGCTGAAGCGGTACTGGGGCCGCTGACCGGCGACAGGCTGTCGGCATAGACGATCGTCCGGCATACGCCGCCATCGCAGCTGACCCAGCGCCAGCTTAGTGCTCCTGGCGTGTGGCCCGGGGTGGTCATGGCCGTCAGCATCAGATTGCCGAGGCGAACCTCTTCCTTGTCGCCGATCACCCGACCGACTTCGACCGGCGGGAAGGGCTTGATCGTGCCGGACTGCGGGTCGTCGCCGCCCGGCACGCCGCTTTCGAGCACCTTGCGGGCCGGCGCCGACGCGATGACCGTTGCGCCACTCAGCCGCTGCAACTTGGAAATGCCGCCGACATGGTCGAGATGCTCGTGGCTGTGCAGGATGAACTTGATGTCCTGGACCCGGAAACCGAGCGAGCGGATGTTGTCGGCGATCAGGTCGGCGCCCTCGTTCCGTGCCGCCGTCGATCAGGATGTCGCCGTCGCTGCCGACGATCAGGATCGAAGAGATCCCGCACGTCCCGACCAGATAGGTGTTGGCGTGGATGCGGACCGGCGGCGCCGGCTTGTTCCAGTCGTCCGATCCGGCGCATTCCGAAACCCACAGCGGTCCCGATGTTTCGATCGGCGCACGCGGCTGCTCGATAACCCGCGGCGGCTTGCCCAGCGGGATCGAAATCTGCGCCGCCATCAGCAACAGCTCAGCGAACATAGCTGGCTCCATTCACGTCGATCACGCTGCCGGTCGCCGAAGCGGGCGCTTCGGTCGCCAGCCAGCGGATCGCTTCGGCGACTTCGTCGGTGGAGGCGACGCGGCCGAGGGGGATGTCGGCGATGATCTTCGCGCCGCCGCGTCCCTGCAGATATTCCTCGGTCATCTCCGATACCGTGAACCCGGGCGCGACTCCGAAGCAGAGGATGCCGTCGGCGGCATAGCCGCGGGCAATGGTCTTGGTCATGCCGACCATCGCCGCCTTGGATGCCGCATAATGCCAGTGCTGCGGGCTGTCCCCGCGATAGGCGGCGCGGCTGGCGATATTGACGATCCGCCCGCCGCCGCCGCGATCGAGGATGTGGGAAACGGCGAGGCGGCTGAGGTCGGCCGAGGCCTGCAGGTTGATCGTCAACGTCCGCGCCCAGGCGGCGTGCCATTCATCGTCGGGCGCATTGTCGGCCACCGCTTCGTAGATCCCGGCATTGTTGACGAGCACGTCGATGTGCCCGCCGAGCTCGTCCAGCGCCGTGTCCCAGATATTGCGGGGCGCGGCCGGGTCGGCGAGGTCGCCGGCGATCAGGCTGTCGCTGCCCCTCGTGGAATGTCCGACGACATGATGACCGCGCTGCTTGAGCAGCGCATAGGCCGCCGCGCCGATCCCGCGGCTGGCTCCCGTGATGAGGATGTTCATGGGTGCGGGTTAGCGCTCGCGCCCTCCCCCCGGGCTTTTCCCTCACCGTCATTGCGAGGAGCGAATGCGTCGAAGTCAATCCAGACGCTCATGTGGCATGGCTTCGTTGAGAACTCAAACGCTAGCAGTCGTCAAGCAGCCATTCCGTTGACGAACGCCTTGGCGGTCGTCTTGAACCCCGAGATCTGTTCGCTGAAGCGGCCAAAGCCCAGCTCGACCTGGTCGATGTCCTTGGCGACGTTCTCGGTGTCGGTGCGGATCGCGGCGATGGTCGAGCTCATCGAATTCGGCGGCGAGCGCAGTTTCGTCGACGGCGGCGGTGATCATCGTCACCGTCTGGGCCTGCAACTCCATCGCCTCGCGAATCCGGTCGGCCGAATGCTGGACCTCTTCGACGGTGCCCTGGATCGAGCCATTGGCTTCCACCGTCTGGCGGGTCGCCTGCTGGATCGCCGTGATCTTGGCCGTGATGTCGTCGGTCGCCCGGGCCGTCTGCGAGGCGAGGCTTTTCACTTCCTGCGCGACCACCGCGAAGCCGCGGCCGGCGTCACCGGCGCGCGCAGCCTCGATGGTCGCATTCAGGGCGAGGAGGTTGGTCTGGCCCGCGATGTCCCGGATCAGGCTGAGGATCGATTTGATCGCTTCGACGTGGGCCGACAGCGCCTGGCTGACCTTCACCGCCTGGCTGGCCTGGTCGCCAGCGCGCGTGGCGACGCCAGCAGCGACTTCGACTTCTGAGCGGGCGTCCTCGATCGCCCGGATGAGGCCGGCGGCGGTCTGCGCCGCTTCGCGCATCGCGACCGCGGATTGCTCTGCGGCTGCGGCGACTTCGCTGGTTTTGCCGAGCATGCCGCGGGCCGACGTCGCCGTGGAGCGCGTGCGCTCGGTGAGCGCTTTGGACTGTTCGGTGCTGGCGCGGACAAGATCCGAAACCCGCCGCTCGAACTGGTCGTTTTCCCGGCCGCGCTGGTCGGCCGCGTCGATTGCCTCGAGGAGCGAAACCTGGGCGAGAATGATGTCGGTCTCGAACATGGTGAGGCGCTGGAACGCGCAGAGCATTTGTTCCAGCATCTCCGGGTCCTCTGCGTAGCGCTCGGCGACACGGGCGACGATACGGCTCGCTGCCTGCGTCCGAGCAACCATGTAGGACGGCACCGACATCTGCTCCGCATAGATCTGGCGACCATAGCCAGCGACGCCTTGAATCCACTTCGCGTCGACCGTGCCCGCGTAATTGGCGGCAAATTTCTCGGCGCGCTCAGTACCGAACTGCGCGACGATCTCGGCGCCGATGATGTCGCTGACATTGTCGCGCAGCAGCTTCACGTCGCGGTCCAGCGAACCGTCGCCATTGTACGCGGCAAGCCGTGCGTTCACCTGCTCGTCGGTTAGCCGCTGCAGCTGTCCAGTCTCGGCGTTCATTCGTCCGCTCTCCGTCAAGTTCCCACTCTCGTGGCGATGCTCTTGCGCCGCGAATGGTTAAGACGCGGTTAGGCGGCGGCGGAAACTTGCCCTCTCAGATGCCGCGCCTTAAGCGGCTCGCCATGGCAAATCCTCAATCGCGGCCGCTCTCGCCGCACCTCACCATCTGGCGCTGGGGGCCGCACATGGCGGTATCGATTCTTCACCGCGCAACTGGCGTCGCTTTGTCCTTCGCCGGCCTCGGAAGTCCTGACCTGGTGGCTCTACGCCATCTCGAACGGAGTCGACGCCTATGACGGGTTCACCAAGGCCGCGACCCATCCCGTCGGGCTGATCGTCCTGGTTGGGCTGACCTGGAGCTTCTTCCAGCACCTCCTGTCCGGCATCCGCCACCTGACGATGGACACCGGCGCCGCCTTTGAGCTCGGCGTCAACAAGACCTTCGCCATCCTCACCATCGTCGGCTCGCTGCTGCTGACGGCAGCGCTGTGGTTCTATCTGCTGGGAGTTGCGAAATGACGGGCGGGACCAGCGCGACGCCGATCGGCAAGGTCCGCGGGCTTGGCTCGGCCCATCACGGCGGCGAGCATTGGCTGACCGAACGGGTGACGAGCATCGCGTTGCTGCTGCTCGGCACCTGGCTGATCGCCTCGCTTCTCTTCCTCCCGAAGCTCGATCAGCGCACCATGCTCGAATGGCTGCACGCGCCGAGCGGAGCAGTGCCGATGGCCCTGCTGATCGTCATCGGCTTCCGCCACGCCCTCGACGGCGTGAAGGTCGTCATCGACGATTATGTCCACGAAGAGGGCAGCCGCTTCGCCTGGAACATCCTGATGCTGTTCCTCGCCGTCGGCGGCGGGGCAGTCGCTTTGTTCGCGCTCGCTCGGATCGCGTTCGGGACGGTGGCGTGAGCGCTTATAAGATCATCGACCACACCTATGATGTCGTCGTGGTCGGCGCCGGCGGTTCCGGTCTTCGCGCGACCATGGGTGCCGCCGAGGGGGGGCTGAAGACGGCCTGTGTCACCAAGGTATTCCCGACCCGTAGCCATACCGTCGCCGCGCAGGGCGGGATCGCCGCCAGCCTCGGCAACATGGGCCCCGACCATTGGCAGTGGCACATGTACGACACGGTCAAAGGCTCCGACTGGCTCGGTGACCAGGACGCGATCGAATATCTCTGCCGCGAAGCGCCGGCGGCGGTGATCGAGCTTGAACATATGGGCTTGCCGTTCAGCCGCACCGCCGAGGGCAAGATCTACCAGCGCGCATTCGGCGGCATGACCCAGAACATGGGCGAGGGCCCGCCCGCCCAGCGCACTTGCGCCGCCGCCGACCGCACCGGCCACGCGATGCTTCACACGCTCTATTCGCAGAGCCTGAAGCACGACGCCGACTTCTTCGTCGAATATTTCGCGATCGACCTGATCATGGAAGGCGGCGCCTGCCGCGGCGTCGTTGCCTTGTGCCTCGACGACGGGTCGATCCACCGCTTTCGCTCGCAGGCGGTGGTCCTGGCGACCGGCGGCTATGGCAAGGTCTATTACACGGCGACCTCGGCCCACACCTGCACCGGCGACGGCAATGCCATGGTGCTCCGCGCCGGATTGCCGCTTCAGGACATGGAATTCGTCCAGTTCCATCCGACCGGCATTTACGGCGCCGGTGTCCTCATCACAGAAGGCGCGCGCGGCGAGGGCGGTTACCTGACCAACGCCAATGGCGAGCGCTTCATGGAACGCTACGCGCCAAGCGCGAAGGACCTGGCCAGCCGCGACGTCGTGTCACGCTCGGAGGCGATGGAAATCCGCGAAGGCCGCGGCGTCGGCGAGCACAAGGACCATATCTTCCTTCACCTCGACCACATCGATCCCAAGATCCTGCATGAACGGCTGCCCGGGATTACCGAGACGGCGAAGACCTTTGCGGGCGTCGACCTGACCCGCCAGCCGATCCCGGTTGCGCCGACCGTGCACTACACGATGGGTGGAATTCCGACCAATTATCACGGCGAGGTCGTCACGCTGAAGGATGGCAATCCCGACGCCGTCGTGCCCGGCCTGTTCGCCGTCGGCGAGGCGGCGTGCGTCAGCGTCCATGGGGCCAACCGCCTCGGCTCCAACAGCCTGATCGACCTGGTGGTTTTCGGGCGCGCCGCGGGTTTGCGCCTCGCCGAAGTGGTCAAGCGCGGCGCGATCCAGGAGGAATTGGCGAAGGACGCATCCGACCTCGCGCGTGGGCCGTCTCGACAAGTTCCGCCACGCCGAGGGCGGCAGCTCGACCGCCGAAATTCGCCTCGACATGCAGCGCGTGATGCAGGCCGACTGCGCAGTGTTCCGCACCGACCGCACGCTTGGCGGAAGGGGTGGCGAAGATCGACCGGGTCTATGCGCGGATGACTGACATCCACGTCACCGACCGCAGCCTGATCTGGAACAGCGACCTGGTCGAGACGCTGGAGCTCGACAATCTCATCGCCCAGGCGGTGGTGACGATGCACTGCGCCGACAACCGCAAGGAAAGCCGCGGCGCGCACATGCAGGAAGATTATCCCAAGCGCGACGACAAGAACTGGATGAAGCACACCATCGCCTGGTTCGAGGGCTGGGGCGGAACCGGGCGGCGGCGTGAAGATTGACTACCGCCCGGTGCACGAGTTCACGCTCACGAACGACATCCAGTACATCGAGCCCAAGACGCGGGTTTACTGAGCTAGACCTCGCGAAGCTGCTCGGCGTAACGGGTCGCTTTCTCCGCATAGTGAGCGGCGGACGCGCGGAGCATCTGCCGCTCGCCGTCCGTCAGTTGCCGAACCAGGCGGGCTGGCGCGCCGACGATCAGTGACCCCCGCGCGAAGCTTTTGCCTTCGGTGACCAAGGCTCCGGCGCCGACAATGCATTCGCTTTCGATCACCGCGCCATTCAGGATTCGCGCGCCCATCCCGATCAGGCAATCGTCGGCGATGGTGCAGCCGTGCAGGATCGCCTGGTGCCCCACCGTCACCCGGGCGCCAATCACGAGCGGAAAGTCCTCGTCGGAGTGGCACACCGATCCGTCCTGGATGTTGCTGTCCTCGCCGACGATGATCGGCGTGTTGTCGGCGCGGATCACGGCGCCGAACCACACGCTTGCCCGCGAACCGAGACGGACGTCGCCGACCAGATCGGCCGAAGGCGCGGCCCAGGCACCTTTGGCAAGCTGCGGTTGTACGTCACCCAGGCGATAGAGCGGCATGCGGCGGGCCTAGCGCTTCGCCGAGGCAAAAGAAAAGGCCGGGCGGAACATCTCCCGCCCGGCCTTGAAGGTCCGTTGAACGATCGGCTTAGAACGAAATTCTCGCTCCGACGCGGATCTGGTAGAAGGACTGGCGCGTGCTGAGCGTCAGCGCGGGATCGGTCACACGCGAATATTGGTACTGCGTGCAATTGCTGCCCGAAGTCTGGCTGCAGGTCACCGTCGCAATCGCTGCCGTGTAGGGGAACGATACCTGACGCAGCGAGCTCCAGTCGCGGTTGAGGAGGTTGAGCAGGTTCTCGACATCGGCGAACAGCTGGATCCGGCTGTGCCCGACCATCGTCGGGACATCCTGCGACAAGTGAAGATCGAGCTTGAAGAAGTCCGGCGAGGTCTGGCTGTTCTTTGGAACGACCTTCCCACGATATTTGTCGAGGCCAAGCCTGGTGACCAGCGTATCGAACGACGCCTTGGAAGCGGCAGTGTCGAAGGTCACTAGCGGATCGGTCCCGGCGTTGGGGATGTACAGCAGTACACGGCCGCCGTTTCCGACCGTGCCGTAGACCGGCAGGCGGCCCGTTCCGCGATCGAGCCCAGTCACGCTGTATGGACGGCCCGAATGGTAATCGCCGAACAACGAGATGCGGGTCTTGTAGTCGCCGAAGAACGCATGGTTGTAGTCGAGCGTGAACTTCGCCGAATTCTTGATCTCGTAGATCGACCGCCCGTAGGCGGCGAGATTGGGATCGAAGAATGCGTTGTTGCTGTAGAGCGAGCCGGCGGTGGCCGAGGTCAGTGCGTTCTCGTCCTTGACGTCCTGGCGGGTGTAGCTGACGTCAAAACTCAGGCCCCAATCCCACGCCTTCGAGGCCCGGAGGACGCCAATGATCGACCGACCCCGATGGGAGTTGGTCATCAGCAGATCCTGGTTGGTCGTCGCCACGCCGTTGATCGGGCCGTAGCGCGGACGACCGTCCGGCAAGGTGCCGATCCGTACCGAACGAATGTCGGTCCACGTATAGGCATTGACGATCTTGGCGTAGTAAAGATCGGCTCCGAACAGCCAGCCGTCGCCGAGCAACGGGAGATTCGGGCTGTATGCGATCGACAGGCTGTTCTTCCACTGCGACGCCACCTTGAGATCGGGGTCGATCGCATTGGTCGGAGCGAGTGCAAGCGACGTGGTGTTGGTCGCCAGGAAGTTGGTCAGCGCGGTCGGGAAGCTGGTTCCAGTGACGTTGTTCAAGCTTCCGCAGATCGCCTGCTGCTGAGCGAGCGTCAGGCCGGCGGTCGGAACGTTACAGCCGGCTGCAGTCGTGTTCCGCGCGATGTCGACTGAATTGGTGAGCAAGCCCGTGTTCGAGAAGCTGTTCGAGACGAACACGTCCGGCGTACCGCCACCGAAAATGCCGGTACCGCCACGGACGATCAGCCGAGGCGCGGGCTTCCAGTTGAAGCCGATGCGTGGTTGAAGCAACCCGCGGTTGTTGAACGTCGACTGGTTCGAGAAACCGTAGCGCGCCTGGAAGTTCGGGTTGAACGGCGGCTTGTCGTCACTGAAGTAATAATCGTAGCGAACACCGGCCGAAATCTGCAGCGCATCGCCGACGTTCCAGTCATCCTGGATCCCGGCGGTTGCGCTCTTCGTCACGAAATCGGCGGCAGCGTCAGGCGGGTTCAAGCTTGGCACCGCGCCCGCGAGGCGGATGCGGCTCGCGCGGCGCGCCTGGAAGTCCGCGAGCGAGTCGAAGTAAACGTCGCCGAGCGAGCGCTGGATGAACAGATTATAGGTGTGGACCCGGTCGTAACCGAGCGTCGCCTTGACCGTATGATTGCCGAGTTTCAGCTTGGGTGTGAAGTCGATCGACAGATTGTCAGTGCGCAGGTCGTTGGTCTGACGGCTGACGTCCGGACCAGTGAACAGGCGCGATCCGCCGCACGATGTCGCGCTATTCGAACCCAAGTTGATTGATGTCGGATCGAGGCAGACTTCGAACTGCGCGATGCCGCGGCCGCCGAAGGGATCCTGGCCGCGGTCATATTCGCGGTAGCTCGCGCGGAACTCACTCGACAACTGGTCGGTCCAGTCGCTGTTGAGCTGGAATACGCCCGAATTGACCGTTTCGGTCAATTCGTAGCCGTTCGACTGCAAGCCTAGCGAGGCCGGCGAGGTGACAAACGTGTCCTGCTGGAACTGGTTGGTGCCGCTGTTGTGGACGAAGGTCAGTGACGCGCGCTGGTTATCGGTCACGTTGGCGTCGAGCTTGACCACGAGCTTCTCGTCGCCCTCGACGGCATTCTGAATCAGCCCGAGCGGATCGTATCCGTAGACCGAGTTCGAAATGGTCGTGACCTGGTCGATATTCCCTTGGGTGATGCCCGGCACCTGGGTCGCGAAACCAGGGCCGACGCCCGCGTCGAACGGGGTGCCCTCCTTGGTCTTCTCGTAAGCGACCATGAAGAACAGCCGATCCTTGAAGATCGGGCCCGACAGCAGCGCGCCATATTGTTTCGAGTTGAATTTGAGGTCGGCGGTAACGCCGTCGCGGGTCTTGCTCCCGGTCAAATTCTGGTCGCTGTAGGAATAGAAGGCGCCGCCGTGGAACTTGTTGGTGCCCGACTTCAGGATGACGTTGACCGCGCCGCCCTGGAAGTCGCCTTCGAGGATGTCATAGGGCGCGACCTTCACCGAGAATTGCTCGATCGCATCGAACGGCACCGGGCCGCGGTTGGTCGGAAGGCCACCGTTGTTGAGGCCGAAGTCATCGGAAAATTGCACACCGTCGACCGAGAAGCGGTTGAGGCGGCCGTTGTTGCCGGCGATCTCGATGGTGCGGCTGTTGGTATAGTCGATGGTGGCGAAGGGGTCGCGGCGGGCGATGTCGCGGATATCGCGGTTGACCGAGGCGACGCCTTCGATCTGGGTGCGGTTGAGGGCGGTGATCGGACCGTCGAACGCTCGCGCGCACCGGCACGGGCGGTCGTGATGACGATCGCCTCCTGATCGGGGGCCGCGGCCACCATTTGAACCGGAACCTGAAGCGGCTCGCCGGCCTGGATGTAGGCGTCGGTCAAGGTGATCGGCTCGAGGCCGTTGGCGTTGACGTGGATCGTGTAGGGGCCGCCGACGCGAAGGCCGAGCGCGCTGAAGGTGCCGCTGCGGTCGGTCGTCGTGCGCGACACCGATCCCGATGGAACGTAAGTCACGATGACGCTGGCATTGTCGACGGGCTTGCCGCCTACGGTCACCTGACCGCGAATCGACGAGCTGGTTTCCTGCGCAATCGCCGGTGAAGCGACGAAGGCGGCAGTGGCAAGTGGCACGACAAAGGCCGCGCACGAGCGCAGCAGAACGGATTTCTTCACGGAAAAACTCCCCCGCAACAAAGCAGAATTGAGATGGAACCCCAGCGCCGGTATTAGCCGAATAAGACCGGGATGTTACACCCGTCGGGACCGCGTTAACGAATCCTTCGGAACCGTTGCACTTATGCCACTACGGCCGCGGTCAACGCGCGTCGAGCCGGCGTCCGAGCGCCACGAAGGCGTACACGAAAGGCGGCACCAGAAGCGCCGACAGCACCACCTTCGCGAGCATCTGGCCAAGCAGTAATTCGCCGATCGGGAAGACGCCGTAAAAAGCGATGGTGATGAAAATCAGCGTGTCGACGATCTGGCTGAGTACGCTCGCGACGCCCGCGCGAAGCCACAGGAGGCCGGCGCCCTCGCGCGCCTTCAGGCGGCTGAAGATGGTGACGTTGAGGAAGGTCGAGATGCCGTAGGCGAAGATTCCGCCGAGCCAGATCCGGGGCGTACCGCCCATCACGGTTTCAAAGGCCGACAGCCGGTTCGGGTCCATCTGCGGCGAGGCGGGCAACCCCAGCACGATCAGGCTCAGCACGAGCGAGACGATCAGCGGCACGAAGCCGAACAGCACCAGCCGATTCGCAACCGGCGCGCCCGTGCAGCTCCGCCACCGAGCTCGATGTCACCACCAGCAGCAGGAAGGCGAAAATTCCCGATTCCACGGCGAGCGGTCCAAGCGCGACCTGCTTGTTGCCGAGGACTCCCGCGATGCACACCATGCCGCCGTAGAAAATCGACAGGGCGAAGAGCGAAAGCGGAATGGCGCGCGGCTGGTCGGTCATGCCGCGAATGGGTAGACGGCTTTGCCGTGTCACGCAACCGCCGTTGACCACGCCTCCTCCGCGCGGGTAGCGAGCAGCCCCGTGACTTCCTCCAGCCTCGACATCGTGGCGATCGGCGATGCGATCGTCGACGTCATCGCGACCGCCGACGATGCGTTCATCGAGGCTCGCGGGCTACCGAGGGGCGGGATGCAATTGCTGTCCGCCGACGAGGCCGATGATCTTTATGCCGCGATGGGCCCGGCGCGCGAAATCAGCGGCGGCTCGGCCGCCAACACCATGGCCGGGGCGGCGGCGCTCGGGCTCAAGGCAGCCTTCATCGGGCAAGTGGCCGACGATCAGCTTGGCGCCATTTTCGCGCATGACATGCTGTCGCTCGGCGTGCGGTTCGAGACGCCCGCGTTGCCGCGCCGCCGCCGACCGGGCGCTGCCTGATCATCGTCACGCCCGATGCGCAGCGGACGATGAACACCTGTCCCGGCGCAAGCCACGAGCTGAATCCGAAGGCGCTCGACCATGAGCTGATCCGCGCGGCGCAGCGTGACCTTTCTCGAAGGCTATTTGTGGGGACCCGAGCGACCACGCGCGGCGATGCTCGAAGCGGCGCAGATCGCGCATGCCGCCGGGCCGGACCGTCGCCTTCACCTTGTCCGAGAGCCTGTGCCTTGGCGACCGCCGCGCGGGCGTGCTGGGCATGATCGAGGCCGGAACGGTCGATATCCTGTTCGGCAATGAGGATGAGGTTTGCCACCTCACGAGTTGCTCCAGGCTCGACGATTCAATCGATGCGTTCACCGGCCGGTGAAAACCCTGGTCATTACCCGCGGTGGACGGGGTGCAATCGCCGTGGAGCAGGGTGAGCGCACCGAAATCGCCGCGGCGCCGGTCGCGAAAATCGTCGATACGACGGGCGCCGGAGACCTATTCGCTGCCGGCTTCCTCGCCGCGCGGTGCCGGGCGCGTCCGCTGAAAAGCCTGTCTGGAAACCGGGGCGCATGGCGGCCGCCGAAGTGATCTCGCACTTCGGCGCGCGGCCGGAAGTCGACCTCAAGGGGGTCGTCGGGCCTGTGAAAAACGTCAAGCGGCTCGCGGTCTATTGCGGTTCGGCGCCGGGGTCGAAGCCCGTGTTTGCCGAGGCGACGCGGGCGACGGCGGCGGCGATGGTCGGCACGGCGTCGACCTCGTCTACGGCGGCGGGCGCCTAGGATTGATGGGCCTGATCGCCGACAACGTGCTCGACGCGCGGCGGCAAGGTCTACGGCGTGATCCCGAAAGCGCTGGTCAATCTCGAAGTCGCGCACGAGGGCCTGACCGAACTTCACACTGTCGACACCATGCACGAGCGCAAGGCGAAGATGACCGATCTCGCGGACGCCTTCCTCGCGCTTCCGGGCGGGGTCGGCACCCTCGACGAATTGTTCGAAGCGTGGAGCTGGAACGCGCTCGGCTATCACGCCAAGCCCTTTTGCCTGCTCAATGTCGACGGCTTCTGGGACGGCATGATCGAGTTCATCGACCATGCGACGAAAAGCGGATTCCTGTCCGCGCAGCGCCGTAGCCAGCTGCTCGTCGCCGCGACTCCGGAGGAAGCGCTGGATATACTGGACGAAGCCGCTGCAGCCGCTACGCAAGGCATGGTCTGGTAGGCAAAGCGCCGGGGAGGGGCTTTCATGAATCAAAAGCTGCTGGGATCGCGGGGATCCTGGTGATCCTCGGCATCGCCTTCGTGCTGTCGACCAACCGCCGCGCGATCCGGCTGCGCGTCGTCGGCGCGGCCTTCGCGCTTCAGGCGGCGATTCGCGTTTCTGGTGTTGGCGACGCAGCTGGGGCCGAGCCGTCATCCAGGCGCATGTCGACGGCGTTTCGCAACCTTCTGGGTTATGCGACCGGGCACCGAAGTTCCTGTTCGGGCGAGCGCGGCCAACATGGCGCAAAGTCTTCGCCATCGCCGCGCTGCCGGTCATCATCTTCTTCGCCAGCCTCGTCGCGATCCTTTATTATCTCGGCATCATGCAGCGCATCGTCCGCTGGGTCGGCGGCGCGATCGGCTGGGTGACCGGGATCAGCCGGGTCGAATTGCCTGAGCGCGGCAGCGAACATCTTCGTTGGCCAGTCGGAATCGCCGTTGGTCGTGCGGCCTTATCTCGCGGCTCTCCCGCCCTCGCGCCTGTTCACCGTCATGTGTCGTCGGCATGGCCGGCGTCGCCGGAACCATCCTCGCCGCTTACGCGAGCTCTGCTCGGGCGGCAATATCTGCCCTATCTGCTGGCGGCTTCCTTCATGTCGGCGCCGGGCGGGATCCTGATGGCCAAGATGATCATGCCCGACGATTTGCCCGCAAAGGCGAGCTTCCGCTCGAGGGCGGCAGCGACGGACGATGACCAGGTCGACGTCGCCGAGACCTTCGAGGAAGGCGAGAAGCCCGCCAACATCATCATGGCCGCGGCCCAGGGCGCCCAGACCGGCGTCAAGCTGGCGGTCGCGGTCGGCGCGATGGTGCTTGCCTTCGTCGCCCTGGTTGCGCTGGCGAATGGCATGTTGGGCGGGCTCGGCAACATGGTCGGCGTCCCCGACCTCAGCTTCCAGCGGATCATCGGCTACGTGTTTGCGCCGGTCATGTATCTGATCGGCGTGCCGTGGCACGAAGCGGGGACCGCGGGCGGCCTGTTCGGCACCAAGCTCGTCCTCAACGAATTCGTCGCCTTCATCGACCTCGGCAAGATGGATGCCACGGCGCTCAGCGAGCGCAGCCGAGCGATCGTCACCTTCGCCCTCTGCGGTTTCGCCAATTTCAGCTCTATCGCGATCCAGATGGCCGTGACCGGCGGCCTCGCGCCCAACCAGCGCCCGGTGATCGCCCGGCTCGGCATCCGCGCCCTGCTCGCCGGCAGCCTCGCCAACCTCATGTCCGCCGCGCTGGCGGGCCTTTTGCTTTAGGCTTATCTGTTCGGACCCATGGCTACCGTGACCGCTGACAACATCGCGTCCGTTTCGCTGAAGGACGCCGAGCGCGATCCCGATGGGTTTGCCCGAGAAGCTCGGTCAGAGCTTCGAGGAATATGGCTTCGCGATCATCGCCGACCACGGCATTCCCGACGATCTGATTCACGCGCGCGGAGGAAAAGGCCAAGGCCTTCTTCGCGCTACCGGAGGAAGTGAAGCGCAAGTACCTCATCCCTGGCGGCGGCGGAGCGCGCGGCTACACGCCGTTCGGCATCGAGACCGCCAAGGGCGGCAAGGCGCACGACCTCAAGGAATTCTGGCACGTCGGCCGCGATCTGCCGGCCGGCCATAAGTTCCGCGACCACATGCCCGACAATCTGTGGCCGGCCGAAGTGCCGAGCTTCAAGGACACCTTTCAGGAAATCTTCGCGACCTTCGACCGCGCCGGCCTCAAAGTCCTGAAAGCCATCGCGCGCTATCTGCAAGATCGACGAAAATTACTTCGAGGATGCGGTCCACGAAGGCAATTCGGTGCTTCGCGCGCTTCATTATCCGCCGCAGACCGAGCCGACCGGCGAACATATCCGCGCCGGCGCGCACGAGGACATCAACGCCATCACCCTGCTGCTCGGCGCCGAGGAAGCCGGGCTGGAGCTGCAGACCCGCGACGGCCGCTGGATCCCGGTTTCGCCCAGGCCGGGCGAGCTCGTCATCAACATCGGCGACATGCTCCAGCGCCTGACCAACGGCCGCCTCCGCTCGACCTCGCACCGCGTGGTCAATCCGACGCCCGATCGCGCCAGCAAGGCGCGTTACTCGATGCCCTTCTTCCTTCACTTCCGCTCCGATTTCCTGATCGACGCGCTGCCGGAAACCGTGCCCGCCGGGGGAACAACCGAGGTGGCCGCCGATTACTGCCAACGACTACCTCCAGGAGCGGCTTCGGGAGATCAAGCTGGTCTGAGCTTCGCGGATTTGTTCTCCACCAAAGGATGGACGGATGGACATCACTCAATTGATCCTGGACGACCATGCAGAACAGCGGCGGCTGTTCGCGATTATCGAGCAGCTGAGGTCCGACGATCGGGACGCGTTGAAGGCGGTCTGGTCGCGGCTCCGCGCGCTTCTCGACACCCATGCCCGAGCGGAGGAGCTGCATTTTCTATCCCGAGCTGTTGAAGCTCGGACGCGGCGCCGACGGAGAAAGTCCGGGCGAAGAGACCCGCGATGCGATCAAGGATCATAACGAGATTTGCGACACGGCCGCCAAGGTCGATAAACAGGAACTCGGATCGCCGAAGGGTGGTTCGCCGCAGTCGCCGCGGCGAACAAGGCCAACAGCGACCATATGGCGGAGGAGGAGCGGCAGGGACTGACCGACTTTCGGCGCCACGCCGATCTTGAGCTTCGCCACAGGCTCGCCGTCCGGTTCATCTGCTTTGACAATGCGCATCTGACAGGCGTCGACCCCGTCGATCTCGACGTCGATCGCTATCTACTGGAAAACAGCTAAGATTTATTGCGTCCCGAAAAATCTGCCGCCTGATCAGTCGTCGAGGATTGCCGGGCCGAACCCGAACGGGATCAGCTTGCTGATCATATGCCGCTCAATAGCGGAGCCATCGCCGCTGCCGCACAGGATCTCGACGTCGCGGCCGCTTAGCTGGGCCGCTTCGAGGATCGCCTGACGGCAGCCGCCGCACGGAGTGCAGACCACGTCGTCCGGCGCCGCCCGCGACCGCGATCCGCGCGACCTTGTCGAGGCCGAACTGGTGCTGGGCGGCGGTCAGCGCGCTCTGCTCCGCACAGATGCCGAGCCGGTAGCATGCGTTCTCCATGTTCGCGCCGGTCACCACCTCGCCATCGGCTGACTTCGATCGCGCAGCCGACGTGGAAGTTCGAATAAGGCGCATAGGCCTTGGCCGCCGCCTCGCGCGCAAGCTCGAGCAATTGTTCATCTGTCATGCTCTTGTCCTTAACCGCCGCCACGGGGCATGCGCCAGCCTAGCCGAAACCGAGAGTGCCGAGTTGCATGCCCCTTTCAAAATTCGCGTTGCTGCGTCGCAGTCGCCGCGCTGATCCCGTCGCCGGCGCTCGCGTGGGGCAAGACCGGGCATCGCGTCGTCGCCGCGATTGCCGATACCCAGCTCAGCGGCCTGGCTCGCGCGCATGTCGAGGAGATTCTGGGGCCGGGCGAAAGCTCTCGACGAAGCGGCCAACCTGGCCCGACGAGATGCGCTCGGCGCCGGGCGACTTCTGGCAGAAGACGGCGACCCCGTGGCATTATGTGACGCTCAACGGAATCATCTACGACCATGCGCCGCAGCGAGGGCGATGCGCTCGAAGCGCTCAACCATTTCAGCAAGACGCTGCAGGACCCGCAACGCCAGCCTCGACCGACAAGCAGACTCGCGCTGCGGTTCATCGTCCACCTCGTCGGCGACCTTCATCAGCCGCTTCACAATCGGCAAATGCTGCGACAAGGGCGGAAATGACGTGAAGGTCACCTGGTTCGGCAAGCCGACCAACCTTCACGCGGTGTGGGATTCGCAGCTGGTCGACGACGAGCAGCTCTCGTTCACCGAGCTCGCGGCGAAGCTCGAGCGGCACATCAGCAACGCCAGTTGATCGACTGGTGGGACATCAATCCGCGCGACTGGATCAGCGAGAGCGCCGAGATCCGCGATGGCCTCTATCCGCCGCCGGCGAAGGCCGAAGAAGGGCGAGAAGCTGAGGAAGGGCCAGCCGCTGCTGCCCGATCTGTCGTACGCCTATGTGTACAAATTCACGCCGGTGATGGAGCGCCGGTTGAGCCAGGGCGGCGTCCGGCTCGCGGCCTATCTCAACGCGATCTTTGCCGAACCGCAGCCGCTTGCCGACCAAATGATGCGCCGGTTCGCTGCCGCTGCTGGCGGTTCCTGACGCTCTGGCGCCTGCGCGGCGCAGGTCACGCCGCCGCCCGCGCCGGTCGCGACCGCGCGACCGGTCGAGGTGCAAATCCTCGCCTTCAACGATTTGCACGGCAATCTCGAAACGCCGCCGCCGTTCGAGGTCACGCGAAGCCGACGGAACCAAGCGCAAGATCGTCAGCGGCGGCGTCGCCCACCTCGCCGCGGCGCTGACCGCTCTTCGCGCGGGCCATTCCCGAACACGATGACCGTCTCCGCCGGCGACACCATCGGCGCTTCGCCGCTGATCTCCGCTAATTATCTCGACGAGCCGACGATCGACGCGATGAACCTGCTCGGCCTGGAATTCAATTCGGTCGGCAATCACGAGTTCGACCGCGGCAGCGATGAGCTGAAGCGGATGCAGGCCGGCGGCTGCGCGAAGTTCACGCGGCGCGAGCCGTGCGCGGTCGAGCCGTTCGCCGGCGCACGCTTCCACTATCTCGCCGCCAATGTCGTCCAGGCCGATGGCTCGACCATCTTTCCGGCGACCGGGCTCAAGCGGTTCGAGACGCCCGCGGGGCCGATCACCATCGGCTTCATCGGCATGACCTTGAAGGGGACCGGCGAATCTGGTGACCCCGTCCGGGGTCCGGGGCCTGACCTTCAAGGACGAAGCGGCGACGGCCAACGCCCTCGTGCCGAAGCTCAAGGCGGAAGGAGCGCCGACGCGATCGTCCTGCTCATCCACCAGGGCGGCAAGCTCCCGCAATTCACCACCGGCAATGGCTGCGAGGGCTTTTACGGCGAGATCCTGCGGCATCCTTCCCAAGCTCGACCCGGCGATCGCGACGATCGTCTCCGGCCACACGCACTGGGCCTATGTCTGCCGGGGCACGCCCGCACGTTGGCGCGGGCCGGCTGCTGACCAGTGCCGGCAAGTACGGCTATTTCGTCACCGACCTTCGGCTGGAGTTCGAGCCCGGCGACCCATCGCCTGGTCGGCCAGCACGCCGAGAACGTCACGGTCGGGAACGGCGAGCGGGGGACTGACGCGGCAGAGCAGGCGCTGGTCATCCGCTATGCCGCCGCCGTCGCGCCGATTGGCAAGCGCGTCATCGGCCATCTCACCGCGGCCGCGACCAAGAGCGAGGACAGATAGCGAAAGCGCCGCTGCCGACCTGATCGCTGACTCAATGCTCGCGGCGACTCGCGGCCGCTGACAATGGCGGCGCGCAACTGGCGCTGGTCAATGCGAGCGGAGTGCGGGTCGACTTGCCCGGCGGCGACATCAAATATGAAGAGGCCTTCGCGATGATGCCGTTCGGCAATAACCTCGTGGTCGATGACCCTGACCGGCGCCCAGCTCAAGGCTGTGCTCGAGCAGCAATATCGGCGCAGCCTGGCCGCCGGCGCGCTCCGGCCGCAGGTGCTCGGCTCCATCCGCAGGCTTCACCTACGCCGTCGACCTGGCGCAGCCCGGCGGGATCGCGCGTCAGCGATGTGCGCTTGGACGGCCGGCCGGTCAGCACCGGCGACGGCCTATCGGGTGGCCGTGAACAATTATCTCGCCTCTGGCGGCGACGATCTATTTGGCTTCACCGCCGGCACCGACATCACCGACAAGGGCATCATCGACCTCGACGCGCTGGTGGCGCTGGATCGCGCCCGGCCGAACGCCGCCCGTGCCCAATCGGATCAAGATAATCGGAGCGCGTTGACGCGGCCGACCGGCCGCGCCACACAGAACTTGCTCGGGTGATCTAAGACGGAGCTGCCCGTGCGTCCTTTTCCTTTATGTGCCTTCCTCCTGCTCGCGGTTCCGGCTTCAGCCGCCCGGCAGCAGCTCGAAACGCTGACCTCCCGCCCAGGCGATCAGCCGCGCGGCGGCGGCGTCCCCCAAGCCGGTACGAGCGCTGTTCCAGTTCAAAATCGCCAGCGCCGCCAAGAGTTGCGACGGCTTCTATCTCGACAGCGAGAAGGATTTTCGTTCTGCCGCGAACCTCGGCGTTGCGATCAAGGCATCGGCAATGCCAGGCCTGACGAAGAAATATGGCGGGGATTTGAAAGCGGTTTTCGTCGGAAAGACCGTGAAAGTGATCGGCCAAGCCAAGCAGGTCCAGGTCGGCAAGCCCCGCAGCGCGACCGCGACGCAGGTGGAGGTCACCCACGCTGGCCAAATTCTATCGCTTAACTAGCGCAGCGGGGGTTCGTCGAAGCTGCGCAGCTTGCGGCTGTGCAAACCTTCCCCTTCGCGCTGCAACAGGTTGAGCGCTTCGATCCCGATCCTCAGATGCTGGCTGATCGCGCGCTCGTAGAAAGCATTGGCCTGGCCCGGCAGCTTGAGCTCGCCGTGGAGCGGCTTGTCCGAGACGCAAAGCAGCGTCCCGTAGGGCACGCGGAAGCGATAACCCTGGGCGGCCACCGTCGCCGACTCCATGTCAATCGCGACCGCTCTGCTCTGGTTGAAGCGCAGTGCCGACGCGGCATAGCGAAGCTCCCAATTGCGGTCGTCGGTGGTCACGACCGTGCCAGTCCGCAGCCGCCGTTTCACGCTATCCTCGTCCTCGCCGGTGATCGTCGTCGTCGCGTCGAACAAGGCGTTCTGGACCTCGGCGATTGCCGGCAGCGGCACTTCGGGAGGAAGCACGTCGTCGAGCACATGATCGTCGCGCAGATAAGCGTGGGCGAGCACATAATCGCCGATCGTCTGGCTCGGCCGCAGCCCGCCGCAGTGGCCGATCATCAGCCACACTTCCGGGCGCAGCACCGCGACATGGTCGCACACCGTCTTCGCGTTTGACGGCCCGACCCCGATGTTGACCAGCGTGATGCCGCTCCGCCCTTCGGCCATCAAATGATAGGCGGGCATCTGGTGGCGCCGCCATTGGCCCGCCGCGATCTCGCGCTTCGGCATTGGCGAGGTCGCCGGAATCGATAAATCCGCCGGGCACGGAGAGGCCGGTGAAGCGCGAATCCTTGCGCCGCAGCGTGTCGATCGCGACGCCGACGAACTCGTCGACGTAGCGGACATAGTTGGTGAACAGCACGAATTGCTGGAAATGATCGGCCGGCGTGCCGGTATAGTGCCGCAGCCGCGCCAGGCTGAAATCCGTGCGCGGCCCATCGAACAGGGCCAGCGGTCGGGCCTCCTCGGGCGGGTTGACCCAGACGCCATCGGCGATCTCGTCGCCGAGATGGACGAGCTCGTTGGACGGGAAGAAGCGCGACAGCTCGGTGGTGCCGATGTCGCCAATGTGAATGCCGCTATTCTCGATCACATAAGCGTAGGGGATTTCGCTCGCCGAGCGGCCGACCGAGATGGTGACATCATAATCGCGGGCGAGATGCTCGAGCTGATCGACCAGATAATCCCGGAACAGCTCGGGCCGCGCGATGCTCGTTGCGTAGACCCCGGCCTGGTTCAGCCGGGCGAAGGCGCGGGTCGGAGCGACGGCCGGAACCTTCCCGCCATAATCGATCCGCAGCTCGGGATAAGCGAAGGCACCCTGTTTGCGAGCGGCCGCGGCGGGCGGCTTGCGATCCTCGACATAAGCGGCGAGGGCCTGGCGGAGGTTGGCGACCGATTCATCGTAGATGGCGACAAGCTCATCGACGGTCGCATGCGCATTGAACGAAGGTTTCATGGCCTCCGGTAAGGGAGACGAGGCCATTCGCGCAAGGGCATGGCTGTCGGCGGGAATGATCGCCCGCTGGATGTTCCCCGCATTCCATCGAGCGAACAATGGTGCCCAGGAGAGGACTCGAACCTCCACGCCCTTGCGAGCGCCAGCACCTGAAGCTGGTGCGTCTACCAATTCCGCCACCTGGGCACGGGAACGACTTTTTGTCGGTAGGCCGGCGCGCTTAAAGGGGCGCGACGCGGCTTGTCAACGCCGGAGGGGCAGGGCAAAGGGCAGCGCCCATGATCGACCGGTCGGAAGAGCTTGTAACCGTCTTCGGCGGCGGCGGATTCATCGGCCGCTATGTCTGCGAATTCCTGCTGAAGAGCGGGGGTCAGGGTGCGCGTCGCCCAGCGCAATCCGCGCCAGGCGCATATCATCCAGCCACTCAGCCAGGTCGGCCAGTTCGGCAGCGCAGGCCGCCAACATTACCAACGCCGACAGTGTCCGCAACGCGGTCAATGGGGCCAGCGCGGTGATCAATCTGTGCGGCGTGTTCGGAAGCAAGATGCGAGGCGTCCACGTCGATGGCGCTCGCAATGTCGCCGAAGCGGCGCGCGACGCCGGGGCGAGGGCGGTGGTGCAGGTCTCCGCCATCGGCGCATCGCTGAATCGGAATCCGCCTACGGCCGCACCAAGGCCGAGGGCGAGGATGCGGCCCGTTCGGCGTTTCCGGACGCGACGATCGTGCGCCCATCACTGGTGTTCGGGCCTGAAGACGATCTCACCAACCGGTTCGCGGGCATGGCCCGCCTGCCGTTTCTTCCGGTCATCGCCGCCGAGGCGGAATTTCCAGCCGGTCTATGTCCGCGATCTCGCCCAGGCAATTGCGCTGGCCGCGCTCGATCCCCCGCGTTTTGCCGGGCAGACCTATGAAATCGGCGGGCCGGCCCGGATGAACATGCTGGAGCTCCACCGGGCGATCCTCGAGATCACCGGGCAGAAACCCGAGATCGCGCCGCTGCCCGATCTGTTTGGAACCGCGCTGTCCTATGCCGGCTGGCTGCCCGGTGCGCCGCTCACGCGCGATCAATGGTTGATGCTTCAACGCG
The DNA here is from genome assembly GCA_963748685.1 of uncultured Pseudomonadota bacterium. Taxonomy (GTDB): domain Bacteria; phylum Pseudomonadota; class Alphaproteobacteria; order Sphingomonadales; family Sphingomonadaceae; genus Sphingomicrobium. Next base: position 140,903 of record CAVVKB010000003.1, read on the forward strand.
ACAATGTCCCGTCCGGGCAATTCCGGGGCCTGGAGGCGTTCGGGATCACGCCGACGCCGCTCGGTGCGGTTGGCTACGAATGGCTCGGCCGCTTCCACAAGGGCGGCAAGTTCGCCGGGCGGCGAATCAATTTGACCGCGACCAACTGAGCCTGCACGCCGCGCCAATGCCCATCCTTCTGATCGCGCTGATCCTCGGCATCGTCGAGGGAGTCACCGAATTCTTGCCCGGTGTCCTCGACCGGCCACCTCATCCTCGCGACCGAACTGCTCGGCTTCGACGCGGAGAAATGGGCGGTCTTCAACGTCATCATCCAGCTCGGCGCGATTCTCGCCATCGTCGTGCTTTACTGGCGGACGTTCTGGGCAGTCCTCGAAGGGCTGTTACAGGGGCAACGCGGTTTCGCTGCGCTTCATCCGCAACATCCTGATCGGGTTCCTGCCGTCCGCGGTGCTGGGCTTCCTGCTGATCGACAGGATCGAGGCGTTGCTCGGCAATGCCTATATTGTCGCCATCGCCTTCATCCTCGGCGGCATCGCCATCCTGGTGATCGAGAGGATGGCGAAGCGGACCGACATAGTCGGAGTCGCCGAAATGCCACTGAAGACCGTCATCGGCGTCGGGCTCGTCCAGTGCCTCGCGATGATTCCTGGCGTTAGCCGGTCAGGCGCGACGATCATGGGCGGGCTCAGCCTCGGCGTCGAACGGCGCACCGCCGCCGAGTTCAGCTTCTTTCTCGCCATTCCGACGATGGCCGGCGCGACCACACTGGAGCTGGTCAAGCATCACGATACGCTGATGGCCGGCGCCAGCGGGGTGGGCTTCGGCGCCGTCGCGGTCGGGTTCCTGGTCAGCTTCGTCGTCGCCATCGTCGTCGTCCGCGCGTTCGTCGCTACATCTCGCGGCACGGCTTCGCGCCCTTCGCCTGGTACCGGATCGCCGCCGGCGTGGCTGCGCTCGCCTGGCTGATCGATGCGCTGAATTTTCACTTGCATCGCTAATGTGCTAGGCTGATATTTCAGCGACTTAGATGGTGATTCCGATGCGTCGAAGCCTGATCCTTTTTCCCCTTCTCCTGCTCTCGAGCCCGGCCCTGGCCCAGCCTGTGCCGCAGCTTCCGCCCGAGCTTAGCGACCCGGCGATGGCGCAGCGGCTGACCGGCGCCGTGCAGGCGATCTCCAATGCCTTTCTCAATATTCGGGTCGGCGAGATTCGGGCCGGCGATTGACGGGCGCGAGCCCGATCCGGGCGAACGGGCCATGACGGTGCGCGACATGGCGCGCCGCGACGATCCCGATTTCGACCGCCACATGCAGCAGAAGATCGCGAGCGTGGGGCCGGTGGTTCAGCAGGGCGCGCAGGCGTGAACCGGGCGCTCCGAGCCGATGCGCGATCTCGCCCGCAGTCGATCGCGGCGGCGCGATCTGCCGACCGACGACGCGCGGCGAAAGTCATCGAAGGGCCGCGGCCGACGCGGCAATCATGCCTTGGATTACGTCGCTATGCTCGCAATGACGGTGGACCAGGCGACTAGCACCGCTAAAGCAGCCGCTCCATGTGGCAGCTTTTCCAGTTCCCGCTCTGCCCCTTTTCCCGCAAGGTCCGGCTCGTGCTGTCCGAGAAGGGGGTGGGCCATGAGCTTGTGCGCGAAAATCCGTGGGAGAAGCGTGACGAGTTCATCGACTTGAACCCGGCCGGCGAGACGCCGGTGATGGTCGAGCCCGACCAAGGCGTGACGCTGATCGGGTCGCAGCCGATCGTCGAATATTTTGACGAGACGGTCGACCGGATGCCGATGATCCACGGCAACGGCGCGCTCCGGGCCGAGATCCGGCGGATGACCGAATGGTTCGACATCAAGCTCTACCGCGAGGCGGTCGAGCCGCTGATGAACGAGCGGATGCGCAAGCGACTGGTCAATCGCGAGAGCCCCGACACGAAAATCCTGCGCGAAGCGATGCGGACCGCGTCGGAGCATCTGGATTATGTCGATTATCTGCTCGACCACCGTCGCTGGCTCGCCGGGCCGGGATTAAGCCTGGCCGATTTCACGGCCGCCGCGCACCTCAGCGTGATCGACTATCTCGGCGCGCTCGACTGGCGCGGGCACAAGCAGACCAAGGATTGGTATGCGGTGATGAAATCGCGCCCGGGCTTCCGGCCGCTGCTCGCGGAGCGGATGGAAGTCATTGTCCCGCCCGGCCATTACGACAAGGTCGACTTCTAGCGTCCATTGACCCGCCGCTTCGCGGCGCTAGCGTCGTGCTCGATTGGGGGAGGGTTGCATGAGGGGCAGGCTTCGTCGCGCCGTACTGACGGCGGCATTGTTGATCGTTGCAACATCCGCGGCGGCGCGGCCATTCACCGCCAAGGACCTGGCCTCGCTCGACCGCGTGTCATCGCCGAGCATCTCGCCGGATGGACGCTACGTCGCCTACGCCGTGAGGAGCACGGACTGGGAAGGCAACAAAGGCATCAACGCGCTTAACGTGATCGACCTGAAAGGCGATTCCGCGAAGCCCCTCGATTCTCCTCAGCGGCGAGAAGGGCGCCGCCAGTCCGCGCTGGTCGCCCGAGGGGCGGTGGCTTTATTTCATCTCCGGAAAGTCGGGTTCGGCGCAAGTATGGCGATCCAGCCCCGATGGATCGGTCCGGCAACAGCTGACTGCCTTCCCGATCGATGTCGCGGCATTCAAGTTGGCGCCCGACCAGCGCACATTGATCGTCGCGGCCGATGTCTATCCGGACTGCGCCACGCTTGCCTGCACCAAGGGCCGTGACGAGGCCAAAGCGAAAACAAAGGGAAGCGGCATCGAGATCAAGTCGGGGCAGCCGCGCTGGTTCGATTCCTATCTCGACGCCAAGTTCCTCTCCTTGTTCCGGGTTGATCTTGGCCAGCCGGAGCGCCGGCGGAGGGAACCCGTTCGTCAAAGGCTTCGCCGCCGATGTGCCCGCTGACGGGAGCATCGAGAACATCGCCGTGCGCGAGCGATGGACGCACGGCATATTTCCCGAGCTACGATCCGGCCGTGGATCGCGGCGGACCGGCCTTTACGCGGATCTACGAGGTGCCGACCGATGGGTCAGCCCCGCCGCGCGTGCTCGTCGGGCGCAACGGCACGTCCGTAGGCTCGCCGACGATCTCGCCCGATGGAACGCGCCTCGCCTATTTGGCCGTGGCGGGACCTGTGTTCACACCAGCTCGGACCGCGGTGATGGTGATGGAACTGAAGTCCGGCCGAAGCCGCGAAGTGCTTCCGGCGGTTGATGCGGACTTCAACCAGCTCGGCTGGTCGGCCGACGGGCGGACGTTGCTCGCGACGGGAGAGGAGCGCGGCCAAGGCCCGCTCTACCAGATCGATCCGGCAGCCGGTCGCCTGACGAAGATCAGCTCCGATGGGGTGGTCAGCGGGTTCGACAGCGCGCGCGGAATTACCGCGTTCGTGCGTGAAAACCTCGGATCGCCGCAGCAGCTGTTCGTTCAACAAGGCACCGGGCCGGCACGCCAACTCACGCACGCGGGCGGAGCAATTCTCGCCGAAACACCGCTAAGCCCGTCCGAGCAGTTCAGCTTCCCGGGCTGGAACGGCGAGAGAGTTTACGGCTACGTGACCAAGCCCAATGGCTTCGTCGAAGGCCGCAAGTATCCGGTGGCTTTCCTGATTCACGGCGGACCGCAAGGCTCGTTCGGCAACGCCTGGAGCTACCGTTGGAATCCGCAGGTCTGGGCCGGGATGGGTTACGCCGTCGTCTCGGTCGATTTCCACGGCTCAACCGGTTACGGCGAGAAGTTCTCGCAGGCCATCATCGCCCATTGGGGTGACCGCCCGCTGGAAGACCTGCAGAAGGGCTGGGCGTTCGCGCTGTCGCGCTACGCCTACCTCGATGGCAACCGCGCCTGTGCGCTTGGCGGCTCCTATGGCGGCTACATGATCGACTGGATCGCTGGGCGGTGGAACACGCCATGGAAATGCCTGGTCGATCACGCGGGCGTTTTCGACGTGCGGACCGAGGCTTGGGTCGCCGATATCGGGACCTTCATCGGCGCTCAGTTCGGGTCCGTCGCGGACCGCGATTGGGAAGGCTTCAACCCCGCGGCCTATGCCGATCAGTGGAAGAAGCCGATCCTCGTCATCCACGGCGGCAAGGACTTTCGCGTCCCGACCGAGCAGGGGATCGCGGCGTACAATGCGGCGCGCCGCGCCGGCGTCCCGACGAAGCTGGTGATCTTTCCTGACGAGAACCACTGGGTGTTGAAGCCGCAGAACTCGGTGCAATGGTATCAAGCGGTCCAGGACTGGCTCGACCGCTGGACCGGCGGAGCAAGCAGCGTGTCGAGCACCGCCCACTAATCCGGATCAAGCGGCGATCAGCGCTCCGCGATAGACCTGATCTTCCAAGGTCCGCCCTGCGCCGAGCGCAACGCAGCTCATCGGGTCGTCGGCGACGTGCACCGGCAGCCCGGTCGCATCCTGCAACACCGTTGCGAACTCCCGCAGCAGCGATCCGCCGCCGGTCATCGTGATGCCCTGGTCGATGACATCTGCGGCGATCTCCGGCTGGGTATGCTCGAGCGCCGTCCGCACAACTTCGACGATCTGGTTGACCGGTTCGCTCAGCGCGTCGGCGACCTGCGCCTGGCTGAGCTCGATTTCGCCCGGCATGCCGCGTCCGACGTCGCGGCCGCGAACGAGGGACGTCGCACCCTTGCCGTCGGGCGGGCGGACCGCCGCGCCGACTTCGAGCTTCACCCGCTCCGCCGTGCCTTCGCCGATCAGAAGGTTGAAGTTGCGGCGGACGTAGGAGGCGATCGCTTCGTCCATCTTGTCGCCGCCGACCCGGGCCGAGCGGCATAGCGCCAGCCCCTGCAACGAAATCACACCGACTTCGGTCGTGCCGCCACCGATATCGACGACCATCGACCCGATCGGCTCCGCGACGGGCAAGCCCGCGCCGATCGCCGCCGCCATCGGCTCTTCGATCAGCGACACGCGGTCGGCGCCGGCATTGGTGACCGCATCGCGAATCGCGCGCCGCTCGACATTGGTGGCGCCCGACGGGATGCAGATCACGACCTCCGGCCCACGCGCGAACCGGCTCGGCCCGCCATGCGCCTTGCGGATGAAATGCTTAATCATCTCCTCGGCGACTTCGATGTCGGCGATCACGCCGGCGCGGAGGGGCCGGATGGTGCGGACGTTGTCGGGGGTCTTGCCCATCATCAGCTTGGCATCGTCGCCGATGGCGCGGACTTTGCGGACGCCGTTCACCATCTCGAGCGCCACAACCGAAGGCTCGCTGGCGACGATCCCCTGCCCACGCACGTAAATGACGGTGTTCGCGGTGCCGAGATCGATGGCGATGTCGCGCGACGAGAAGTTGAAGAGTGAGCGCAAGGCAAGGCCCCCCGGCCTGAAGAAATGTGGAATCAAAGGCTTAGGGGCAAGCGGCGAGGCCGCCAGATGGTTAATGACGGTTAAGCGCGGGGTGCGTAAGCCGGCTTAATCGCGTCCAACCGCCGACACGAGGTAGTTGAGACGCAGGTCGTCGCTGAGATGAAGCCCGCGGGTCGGTGAGAAAGCGATGCCCTCGACATCGAGGCAGGTGAGCCTGGCTTCGTTCAACAGCGTCTTCATCCGGTCGGGTCCGATGAACTTGTCGAAGTCGTGCGTGCCTTTCGGGATTCGGCCGAGCCCTTCGGCCAACGTGACCGTCAGCAATTTCGACCAGCCGGTCGCATTGGGCGTCGAGAGGATCAGCAGGCCATCCGGCGCAAGCCGCTCCGCGAGTCGGCGATGAAGACGGCAGGGTCGGTGACATGCTCGACCACCTCCATGCAGGTGATGAGGTCGAAGCAGCCTTCGAGCGCCGCAAGTTCTCCTGCGCGATAATCGATCGCGAGGCCCATCGCCGCGGCATGCTCTCGCGCCACCGCGATCAGTTCGGGCGCGGCATCGAGCCCGGTCGACCGTCGCGCCCAGCCGCGCGAGAGGTTCCGCGAGCAGCCCGGCGCCGCAACCGACGTCGAGCGCGGTTTTGCCTGTCGAGCGGAGTGCGGCTGCACTCGTCGGCCTGCCAATGCTGGTCGACCTGGTCGCGCACATATTTGAGCCGGACCGGGTTGAGCTTGTGCAGCATCGCCGAGGCGCCGTTCGGGTCCCACCAATCGCCGGCGAGCTTGCCGAAGTCTCGACCTCCTCGGGCACGATGCTTGTCTCGACCATGCGCGCCTCCTAACAGGGCGCGCCCGCGACCCAAGGAGCCAGCCCAATGCCCCGCATCGTGATGAAATTCGGCGGCACCTCGATGGCGGGCATCGAGCGCATCCGCAGCGTCGCCGACGCGTGTCCAGCGCGAGGCCGAGGCGGGCAACCAGGTGCTGGTCGTCGTCTCGGCGATGGCTGGGGAGACCGATCGGCTGGTGCAGCTCTGCCGCGAGGCGGCGCGCGCTCCACGATCCGACCGAATATGACGTGGTCGTCGGCATCCGGCGAGCAGGTGACCGCCGGCCTGCTGGCGATGACGCTGCAGAACATGGGCGTGAAGGCGCGCAGCTTCATGGGCTGGCAGCTGGTTCGGGCGTCGGGCGTCCACGGCAACGCGCGCGTCGAGGCGGTCGAAGGCGCGATGCTCGACGAGGCGCTGAGCGGCGGCACGGTCGCCGTGATCCCCGGCTTCCAGGGAGTTTCGGTCGATGGCCGCCTGGCGACGCTCGGTCGCGGCGGTTCCGATACATCCGCGGTGGCGATCGCCGCGGCGTTGAAGGCCGACCGCTGCGACATCTACACCGACGTCGACGGGGTCTACACGACCGACCCGCGCATCGTGCCGCGCGCGCGCAAGCTCGATCAGGTGACGTTCGAGGAGATGCTCGAGCTTGCCGGAGTCGGAGCCAAGGTGCTGCAGGTCCGCTCGGTCGGGCTCGCGATGCGCGAAAATTTGCCCTTGCGCGTGCTGTCCGCGTTCGAGGACAAGCCCGGCACGCGACATCGTCGCCGAGCTTTCAGGAGAGGAGATGGAAAGAAACCAGATCGCCGGCATCGCCGCCGACCGCAACGAGGCGCGGATCACGCTGACCGGCGTGCCCGACAGGCCGGGGACGGTCGCGCAAGTGATCGGCCCGATTGCCGACGCAGGCATCCAGGTCGACATGATCGTCCACGCGGCAACCCCGAACACGGGCTCTCGGACCTCACCTTCACCGTGCCGCGCGCGAGCCTCGCCCAGGCAATGGCGGTGATCGAGGAGCGCGCAAGCGAGATCGGCTATCGCGAGCTGATCCAGGACGATGCCGTCGCGAAGGTCAGCATCGTCGGGGTCGGCATCCGCTCCAATCCGCAGCTCGCGGCGAAGATGTTCGAAGTCCTGGCCGAGCGGCAGATCAACCTGCTCGCGGTCTCGACCAGCGAGATCAAGGTCAGTGCGCTGATCGCCGAGGCCGAGCTCGAGCTCGCCGTGCGCGTGCTCCACACCGCCTTCGGCCTCGACGCGCCCTCGGAACAAGGGCGGGCGGCATGAGCGGCGAAGGGCTGATCGCCGAGCCGCGCGCGGTCCATGCGACGGCTCGGCCATGCGCGGCTCAAGGAGCTGATGCATCGCGGCACCGAGTTCCTCGGCTGCGACTGTCGCCATCATGGGCGGCGCGATGAGCTGGATCTCGCGAGCGCAACCTCGTCTCGGCGATCTCCAACGCCGGCGGCTTCGGCGTGATCGCCTGCGGCGCGATGAGTCCCGAGCTGCTCGACGCCGAGATCGCCGAGACCAAGGCGCGCACGACCCGCCCGTTCGGCGTCAACCTCATCACCATGCACCCGCAGCTATCCGAGCTGATCGACGTCTGCGCGAAGCACCGGGTCGGCCACGTCGTGCTCGCCGGCGGCCTTCCGCCGGGCGGTGCGATCGACGCGCATCAAGGCGAGCGGCGCCAAGCTGATCTGCCTTCGCGCCCGCGCTCGCGCTGGCGAAGAAACTGATGCGCTCGGGCGTCGATGCGCTGGTGATCGAGGGCATGGAGGCGGGCGGCCACATCGGTCCGGTCTCGACCTCGGTGCTGGCGCAGGAAATCCTGCCCGTCGTCGCCAAGGACATCCCGGTGTTCGTCGCCGGCGGGATCGGCCGCGGCGAGGCGATCGCCGCCTATCTCGAAATGGGCGCGGTCGGCGTGCAGCTCGGCACGCGCTTCGTCTGCGCGAACGAGTGCATCGCCCACCCGAATTTCAAGAAAGCCTTCATCCGCGCCTCCGCGCGCGATGCGATCCCGTCGGTGCAGATCGACCCGCGCCTGCCGGTGATTCCGGTCCGCGCGCTCAAGAACCGCGAGATGGAGAATTTCGCCGCCAAGCAGCGCGAGGTCGCGCAGAAGCTGGACGAAGGCGCGATCGAAATGGCCGAGGCGCAGCTCCAGATCGAGCATTATTGGGCGGGCGCGCTTCGCCGCGCGGTGATCGACGGCGACGTCGAAAGCGGGTCGGTGATGGCCGGCCAGTCGGTCGGCATGGTCAGCCGCGAGGAGCCGGTCGCCGGCGATCATCCAGGAGCTGGTCGACGAAGCCGCGGCCGCGCTCGAAAGCCGCGGTTGACCGTTCCGCAATGGAACAGCGGCTTCTTCGCCCGTTCATTCCGTTCGCTCGCTGTGACACGCCGATTCGCAGGTCGAGTTTCAGAAGGGAATGGCGTGATGACTGGATCAATGTCGAACAGCTCCATCTGCCGACGCCAGGCCGAACGCGAAGCAGTGACGCTGGTCGGCTCCGCTTATGCCTTCGCGCGGTCCATCTCGGTGATCATCGCCGATCTATCGGCAGATGGCGCGCAATTGGTTGCGCAAGACCTCCCGCCTGCCGGCGAAGACATGTTCATGGTCGCCGGCTCGGCCGACATGTTTGGCCGGGTCATGTGGCGGAGCGCCGATCATTGCGGTCTTTGTTTCGATGAACCGCTGTCCGACGACGACATCGCGAACTTGAAGAACGATGCCAAATGGGAGTCAGTCGCTGGCTGGCTTCATTGATCGGGTGACCGCCATCGGCGCGTGACACGCCGCGCGCTGCATCTGATAGCCGCAGCGCGCATGCCCTCTTCCGCCGCCACCTCCGCCCGCGAGATCCTGACCGGTCTGCACGAGGTCATGGCCAGCGCGGCTCAGCGCAGGCCAAGCTCGACCAGGTCGTCGACCTCATCGCGGACAAGATGGGAGCGAAGTCTGCTCGATCTATTTGTTGCGCGACAACATGCTCGAGCTGTTCGCCACCCACGGCCTGAGCAAGGAAGCGGTGCACGTCACCCGGCTGCGGATGGGCGAGGGCCTGGTCGGCACGATCGCCGCAGAAGGCCGCATCCTGAACCTCGCCGAAGCCGCCGAGCATCCCGCCTTCGCTCTACAGGCCGGAAACCGGCGAAGAGCGGTTCCACAGCTTCGCCGGCGTGCCCATCGTCCGCCTCGAAAGCCCGATCGGGGTGCTCGCCGTCCAGCATGCCGAGCCGCGCCGCTACGAGGATGTCGAGATCGAGGCGCTGCAGACGGTGGCGATGGTGCTGTCGGAGATGATCGCCGGCGCCCGGCTGGTCGACGGCGCCCGGCGCGGACGGCTGCGCAGCGCCGGGCCGCTGCGGCTTTCGGGCCTGAAGCTGGTCGCCGGAATGGCCAAGGGGAGGCGGTGTTCCACGAGCCGCGCGTCGTCGTCGAGCACACCGTCGCCGAGGACATCGAGGCCGAGCGCGAGCGCGTCTACGGCGCCTTCCGCAAGATGCGCGAGCAGATCGACAACATGGCGCGCGAGGCCGAGTTCGGGACTGCCGGCGAGCATCAGGAGATCCTCGAGACCTACCGCATGTTCGCCTATGACGAGGGCTGGTCGCGGCGGATCAACGATGCGATCGACAGCGGCCTCACCGCCGAAGCGGCGATCGAGCGCGTCCAGCAGCGCACGCGCGCGCGGATGCAGCGAAATCGACGATCCGCTGCTTCAGGAGCGGATGCACGACCTCGAGGATCTGTCGAACCGGCTGCTGCGGATCGTGTCGGGCCGGATGGGCACCGCGGCGCAGACCGGCCTGACCCGCGACGCCGTGCTGATCGCCCGCAATCTCGGGCCGGCCGAGTTGCTCGAATATGACCGGCGCCGCCTGAAGGCGCGTGCTGCTCGAGGAGGGCTCGCTCACCTCGCACATGACGATCGTCGCCCGGGCGATCGGCGTGCCGGTGCTCGGGCGCCTCAACGACATCCGCCACAGCGTCGAGGAAGGCGAGACGATCCTCGTCGACGGCGACAACGGCAGCGTCATCATCCGCCCCACCCGCGCGCTGCCGTCGGGCTTCGAGCACCGCATGACGCTGAGCCAGAAGCGCCGCGCCGAGTTCGCCGCGGTCCGAAACCTGCCCGCGCAAACACGTCGACGGGATGCAACGTCAGCGTGATGGTCAACGCCGGCCTCGCCGAAGATGCGGCGGCGCTTGCCGATGACCGGCGCCGACGGCATCGGCCTGTTCCGCACCGAGTTCCAGTTCCTCGTCTCGGCGACGCTTGCCGGGCCGCGACCGCCAGCTGCGGCTCTATACCAAGGTGCTCGAGGCGGCGGGAGACCGGCCGGTCGTGTTCCGCACCGTCGACATCGGCGGCGACAAGGCGCTGCCTTATCTCACCGACGAGGTCGCGGAGCATGCCGAAAACCCGGCGATGGGCTGGCGCGCGCTTCGCCTGTCGCTCGACCGCTCGACGCTGATGAAGGCGCAGGCGCGCGCGCTGATCGAGGCGTGCGGCGGGCAAGGTGCTGCGCGTCATGTTCCCGATGATCTCCGAGCCGTGGGAATATGAGGAGGCGCGCGCACTGTTCGAAGAACAGGTCGAATGGGCGCGCAAGGGCCATCGCAAGCTGCCCAAGACGATCGAGTTCGGCGCGATGCTCGAAGTTCCGAGCCTCGCCGAAATGCTCGACCAGCTGCTGCCGCGCGATCGATTTCCTGTCGATCGGCACCAACGATCTCACCCAATTCCTGTTCGCCGCCGACCGCTCCGACCCGCGGCTGGCGCAGCGCTACGACTGGCTGAGCCCGGCGATCCTGCGCTTCCTCAAGCGCGTGCTCGACGTCGGCGCGCGCCGGCGGACGTGCCGGTGCGAATTTGCGGCGAGATGGCCGGTCGCCCGCTCGAGGCGATGGCGCTGATGGGATCGGCGCCGAGAATTTCTCGATCACGCCGGCGGGCGTCGGGCCGGTCAAGGCGATGGTCCGCTCGCTCGATGCCGCGGCGGTCGCGGGCCCGGATGGATCAACTGCTCGCCAGGCCGCCCAAGGACATGCGCAAGGCGCTGACCGACTGGGGCGAAGCGCCATGACGTGGTCATCGGCTAGCTTCGGTTGACACCGGCGCCGCAGCCCTCAAACAGGTGCATGCCCAGCGCGACCCTGAACATCGAGCCCGATGGACGAAGAACTGGTCGAGCCGGACATTCCGCCCGTCGGCGAGCAGCTTCGCGTCGCGCGCGAGGAAAAGGGCCTGAGCCTCGAGGATATCGCCGCCCAGACACGAATCCCGCAGCGCCACCTCGCAAGCATCGAGACCGGCGACTGGGACAATGTTCCGGCGCCGACCTACACGATCGGGTTCGCCAAGAGCTATGCGACGGCGCGTCGGCCTCGACCGGGCCGAGATCGGCAATCAGCTGCGCGAGGAAATGGGCGGTCAGCGCTTTGCTTCCGCACACCGCCGAGGTGTTCGAGCCGGCCGACCCGCGCGCGGACCATGCCCAAATGGCTGGTGCTCGGCGCGATCGCTCGCGGTCATCGTGCTGATCGTCGCTGATGAGCTGGCTCAACAGCCGCTCGCTCGAGCAGACCGACGAGCCAGCAGCCAATGCTCGCGGCCGCCGACCACCGGCGCACCGCCGGCGCCCCAGCCGCCGCGCCAGCCGCGGCCGCCGGTTGCGCAAGGCCCGGTCGTGCTGACCGCGACCGAGCCGGTCTGGCTGCAGGTGAGCGAGAAGGGCGGGCGATGCTCTATTCCGGGGATGCTTCAGCCGGGCCAGACCTACGCGGTTCCGCCAACCGCGGTTGCTCCGGTGCTCAAGACCGGCAAGCCCGAGGCGCTCAGGATCAACGTCGGCACGGCGCTTGCGCCGCCGGTTGGCCCGCCGGCGACCACGGTCACCAACGTCAGCCTGCTGCCCGCCGATTTGATGAAGGGCCTTCAGCCCAGGCGCCGGCCGCAACATCGGCAGCCGTCGACACCGCCACGTCCGCAGCGCGACCGCCAGTCCGCGCCCGCCGCGCAAGCTCCAGCACCAGCCGCCGGCGAACAACCGGCGCCGGCGACCAATACCGCCCAATAGGATTCATCGCCGGCGCAAGCCGCGCCGGCGCACAATGGCGAATGCAAGAGCGAAGCGTGGGGAAGCGTTCGTGAAATCTCGACTGATCATCGCTCTTGGCGCGAGCGCCGCGATTCTCTGGTTCCGGCCGCCGTCCATTGCCCAGCGACAGCCGCCGCCGACGCCGGAGCAGCGCATCGACCGGCTGGAGCAACAGGTGCAGCAGGTGCAGCGGCAGGTATTCCCCAAAGGCCGCCCCGCCGACACCGCTGGCTTCGCCGACGATCCCGCGGCGACCCAGTCTTCGGTCGTCGACGCTCGACCAGCGGCTCGACTCGCTCGAACAGCAGATGGCCGACCTGCTCCGCCAGTCGGAGGAGAACGGCAACCGGCTGCGCAACCTGGAAACCGGCATCGACCAGCTCAGGACCGACCAGGATCAGCGCATCGCGACGCTCGAACAGCGGATGAGCGAGCGGCGGCGGCCGCCGCCGCCCGCCGGCGTCGAGCCGGGGCCGACCGCCTGCCACGAGCTCGCCAAGCCCAAGCCGGCGCCCGGCAAGCCGCGCTCCGCCAAAGACCGACGCAGCGACTCCGGCGACGGGCAGTCCGGAGACTGCCGGCACCGCTCCGCGGCGACCGACGTGGCGAAGATGCCTACACGGCCGGGTTTCCACGCATGGGAAGCCGGCCAGTACGATCAGGCGATCGCGCAGCTGAAAGCGTTCACCGCTGCCTACCCCAAGCATCGCCGGGCGAGCTACGCCAACAATCTGATCGGCCGGGCCATGCTCGACAAGGGTGACGCGCGGGGCGCCGCCGCCGCCTTGCTCTCCAACTATCGCAACAACCCGGGCGGTGAGCGGGCGCCGGACAGCCTGTTGTATTTGGGCCAGGCGCTGATGAAGCTTGGCCAGCCGGGACAGGCCTGCAAGGCTTACCAGGAACTCGACGCTGTCTATGGCGCCAAGATTCGGCCTGACCTCAGGCAACTGGAAACCAACGCCAAGGCACAGGCGCAGTGCAGCTAATGTGCTAAGCGAGGCGCGATGGACGCCGCGCTCGTCGACCGTTTCGCCGCCAATCTCGATTCGCTGATTGCCCCCGGCCGGCCGCTTGGGATCGCCGTCTCGGGCGGTCCCGACAGCCTTGCGCTCCTTCTGCTCGCGGCCGAAGCGCGTCCCGGGGCGGTCGAAGCCGCCACCGTGGACCACGGCCTTCGGGCTGAAAGCGGGAACGAAGCCGCCGCGGTTACGGCCATTTGCGATGCTCTGGGCGTCCCACATACAATCCTTGAGGCCAAGTGGCGCGCCAAGCCCGAGACGGCGATCCAGGAGCGCGCGCGCCAGGAGCGTTACCGTCTGCTCCGCTTTTGGGCCGAAGAGCGCGGGCTGGCGGCAGTGGCGACCGGCCATCACGCCGACGACCAGGCGGAGACCTTGCTCATGCGCCTGATGCGCGGCGCGGGCCTTCGGGGCCTGGCCGGGATGAGGCCACGCGCGATCGCCTCCGGCAGCGATGTGCGCCTCATCCGGCCATTGCTCGGCTGGCGGCACCGGGAATTGGAAGGAATTTGCGTCGACGCCGGCATCACTCCCGCCACGGACCCGAGCAACGAAGAGGAGCGCTTCGAACGAGTTCGCGTCCGTAACGCGCTCGCCGCCTCGGATTGGCTCGATCCCGCCGCGCTCGCGAGCTCCGCCGCCCATCTTGCCGATGCCGAGACGGCGCTCGAATGGGCTGCCCGCGAGGCTTGGCGGCACGCGGTTCGGGAGCGCGGCGGTGCATTGCGTTATAACGCGGCGAGCATCCCTTCCGAAATCTCGCGGCGGATTGTCGCGCGCGCCATTCACGACTTCGCGACCGAGGGTGATGCCGATCTGCGGGGCGGAGAGCTCGATCGCTTGCTGGCATCGCTTCGGAGTGGCGAGACCGCGACCCTGCGCGGCGTCCGCTGCGAGGGCGGTCTCGAATGGCGCTTTAGTCCCGCGCCCCCGCGTCGCTCCTGATCGGGGCTTCTTCGGTCCAGAACGGTTTCTGTCTTCGTTGGCGAGAAGCCATTGACCTGCGAGTCGTCGCCATCGGGGACGCAGCAGGAGATTGTAGGTGCAAGCCGGGGCCAATCTCCGATCGCAGAGCAGGGCGAATGTCTTCCTGTCCGCCTCGATGGTGGTCGGCACGGCCTCGCTCCCGGTACGGGTACGCAATCTTTCTGCACGCGGCGCGTTCATCGACGGCGGTTCGTTGCCGCCGCCGGGCGAGGCTGTGCGGCTGGTGCGCGGAAGCCTTAGCGCCGACGGCGAGATCGCGTGGGCGGCGGATGGCCACGCCGGCGTCCGTTTCGCCGGAGAGATCGATGTCGCGGAATGGGTAAAGCGTGTCGGCCATGTGGGGCAGCAGCGCGTTGACGAGGCCGTCGTCTCCATTCGCCGGAACGAGGCGCCGGCGCCGGTCTGGCCGTTGCCGAGCCTCGACTGGATCGCGGCCGAGCTCGATTCCATCTGCGAGCGCCTCGCGGCCTCGTCCGCGCTGACGGTCGAGCTCGGTGAGGAGCTGGTTCGCCTCGATTCCCTCGCTCGAATCCTCCAGCAAATATCGAAATCCGGTAAGCGTTAGCCCGCACCGCCTGGCGGTTCCCAAAACTCAATCGGGTTGCCCTCCGGGTCGTGGATCCGGGCGAAGCGGCCGATGTCGGGATGGTCCCAGTCCTTGTCCGTCCGCACTTCGATTCCCGCGCTCGTCAGTTGCTCGATCAATTGCGCCAGGTCGCGCACCCGCAGGTTGAGCATGTAGACCTTGTCCGCCGGGAAATAGTCGGTGTCCTGCTTGAACGGTGCAAAAACGACGGGCCCGCCCTCAGCGGCCCAGGAGGATTCCGTCCGCTTCTCCATCGCCCGCCACGCAGCCGGCCCCGACATTCAGGTGGTCGCGATACCAGCTCGTCAGGGCCTCCGGGTCGCGGGCCCGAAAGAACAATCCACCAATGCCGAGCACGCCCATTGCTGTCTTCCCCCGCGGTTGCCGTCTGCCTTAGCAGAGGGCGGAGTGCGGGGCGATTCTTTCGACCGATTTCGGCACGGGCGTTCACGCGATCCTAAGGCCGCATTGTTATTGGGCGGATTGCGCTTATTTTAGTGAACCATAGCTTTTCGCGCCGAAAGACGAGTGGATGAACGACAAAGAGAAGAAGCCCGGCAACCCGTGGACCAAGAGCCTGCTCATCTGGGCGGGCGTGCTGTTCGCGCTCGTGCTCTTCGTGCAGATGATCGATGGCGGGTCGCGTAGTTCGGCGACCGGCCAGTCAATTCCTTATTCGGAATTCGTTCGCCAGGTCGATGAAGGCAATGTCCGGACCGTTCTCATCGCGACCGGTACCGGCGGCGGCAACAGCGCCATCAATGGCAAGCTGTCGAGCGGCGAGGATTTCCATACGGTCGCGCCGGGTGATGCCAATGTCTCCGACAAGCTGATCGCCAAGGGCGTCGCCGTCCAGGTCAAGGCCGAGGAGCAGTCGAGCATCTGGCTCTACATGCTCTATAATTCCCTGCCGTTCCTGCTCATCCTCGGCATCAGCTTCTTCGTGATGCGCCAAATGCAGAAGAACGCTGGTTCGGGCGCGATGGGCTTCGGCAAGAGCCGCGCCCGCATGCTGACCCAGAAGGAAGGCCGCGTGACCTTCGCCGATGTCGCCGGCATCGACGAGGCGCGCGAAGAGCTCCAGGAGATCGTGGAATATCTCAAGGACCCGGGCAAGTTCGCGCGCCTCGGCGGCAAGATCCCCAAGGGCGCGCTGCTGGTCGGATCGCCGGGTACCGGCAAGACGCTGCTCGCGCGCGCCATTGCGGGTGAGGCTGGCGTGCCTTTCTTCTCGATCTCGGGCTCCGACTTTGTCGAGATGTTCGTCGGCGTCGGCGCGAGCCGCGTCCGCGACATGTTCGACCAAGCCAAGAAATCGGCCCCGTGCATCGTCTTCATCGACGAAATCGACGCCGTTGGCCGCCATCGCGGTGCCGGCCTCGGCAACGGCAACGACGAGCGCGAGCAGACGCTCAACCAGCTGCTGGTCGAGATGGACGGCTTCGAGGCCAACGAAGGCATAATCATCATCGCCGCCACCAACCGGCCCGACGTGCTTGACCCCGCGCTGCTTCGGCCCGGCCGCTTCGACCGCCAGGTCGTCGTCCCGCGTCCCGATATCGACGGCCGCGAGCAAATCCTCGCCGTCCACATGAAGAAGGTGCCGCTGGCGCCCGACGTCGATCCCCGGGTGATTGCCCGCGGCACGCCGGGCTTCTCCGGCGCCGACCTCGCCAACCTCGTTAACGAAGCGGCGCTGTTGGCCGCGCGCAAGGGCAAGCGCCTCGTCGCCATGCACGAGTTCGAGGAAGCCAAGGACAAGGTGATGATGGGCACCGAACGCAAGTCCATGGTCATGACCGAGGACGAGAAGCGGATGACCGCCTATCACGAGGCCGGGCACGCCATCGTCGCCCTTCACGAGCCTGCGTCGGACCCGATCCACAAGGCGACCATCATCCCGCGCGGCCGGGCGCTGGGCATGGTCATGCGCCTGCCGGAGCGCGATAGCTACAGCTATCACCGCGACAAGATGTACGCGAACCTCGCCGTCGCGATGGGCGGCCGCGTCGCCGAAGAAGTGATCTTCGGTTACGACAAGGTCTCGTCAGGGGCCTCGTCCGACATTCAGTACGCGACCAGCCTCGCCCGTGACATGGTCACCCGCTGGGGCATGTCGGATGCCCTCGGCCCGCTCCAATATGCCGAGCCCGATGAGGAAGTGTTCCTCGGCTATTCGATGAATCGCCAGCGGCAGATGTCGAACGAAACCGCGCAGGCGATCGACAGTGAAATCCGCAAGGTGGTCGAGGATGGCTATACTCGCGCCAAGCATTTGCTCGATGAAAACCGCGGCGAGCTCGAGAAGCTGGCGTTGGCTTTGCTCGAATATGAGACGCTGTCGGGCGACGAGATCAAGAGCGTTATCGCCGGCGAGGCGATCGACCGCGGCGGTCCCAAAGGTCCGGCGATTCCGGCTGCCGGCTCCTCGATCCCGAAGGCCAAGCGGCCGTCGGCAATCGGCGGACCGGCAACGGCCGGCGCTTGAAGGGTCGCCTAGGGCTCGCGGCGGCGAGCCTCTTGATTGCCGCCATGCCCGCTTCCTCGGCTCCGCCGGGCTCGGCGCAGAATTTCCTCGATCGCGCCAACCGCCTGAAGGCGAAAGGCCCGTTCGCGCTGTTCGATGGCGATTACGGACGGCTGAAAGCCGAGGCGACCGCAGTGGGCCAATCCATCGGCAGCGACCGCCGGGCCGACGAGCGAGCGCATCGGCCGATCCTTTATTGTTCGCCGAATGCGCGCGCTGAGCTCGGCAGCTACGAGTTTCTGAACGGACTGCAGGCCATTCCCGCGCCCCAGCGTGCGGGATGAGCCTCAAGGACGCGATGCTCCGCATCCTTGAGAAGAAATATCCCTGCCGCTAGCTACATTGCGCCGATGGCAACGGTCGCCGCGGCGAAGAGCCCGGCAGCAATGAAAGCGAATGTCACCAGCGCCATGGTCCGCATGATCGCGCTGAACCGTCCCAGCTCGTAGGTTTGCTTAAGGTGCCGGTACATGTGGAACGGCGGGATGAAGAACAGCAGCCCCGCCCAACCCGACAGGCCGACGGCCACCAGCAACCCCGCCGCGATGACCAGCATCATCATGAATGACAATGAGTAGGTCACGAAGACCGCGTGGTCGTAGGTGTTGTAGCGGCGGCGGAACGGAAACAGCAGCCACATGAAGGGTACCGACAGCGGGATCAGTAGCCAGCTGTACTTCGATGCCGCGTCCTGAACCTTCATCGACACCATGTCCGGGTTTTCCTGGACGTTCTTGATGAAGGGGCGGATCCAGCCTGGCGTCTCGTCGCCGGGGTCCGTGACGGCGAGTGCCTGGCCGCTCAGCACCTTTTGCGATTCCGCGATATCTTGCTTCTTCTTGGCGATCCGGCGGTCGATGTCGGCGACATCCTTGCCAGCGGCAGCGGCTACCCCCCGCTTCGCTTCGAGCTTTGCTAGCTGGCGAGATCGTCGGCGATCTCGGTTCTGAGGCCCTCCTTCATGCTCTTGGCCGGACTCAGCGCGCCGGTGAAGTTCAGCACGGCAAACATCGCGAAAACCGTGAACAGATAGAGCGCGACCGGCGAAATGAAGCGCGCGCGCTCGCCCGCGATGTAGCGGCGGGTCATCGGCCCGGACACCAGGCGAGCATTGGAAGCGTGCGCCAGATCTTGCCTTCGAAATTGAAAAGCCCCGTCCAGGAAATCCTGGAAGAAAGCCCGTACCGAACGGTGGACGTGCGCCTTCTGGCCGCAAGCGGAACAGTACCGCCCGATCAGGCGTGTTCCGCAATTGAGGCACGCCTTTTCATGGGTGTGGCCGTCCGCACCGGCTTCGCCGGCATGGGGCTCGACCGCGCGCGCCGGCAAACCGCCCGTGACCACCTCGCTGACCGCCTCAATTCCGTCCATCGTCACCCCCGCGCGAATATTAGGCGCCCTTGATTGCCCATGCTAGCCAGCCGCCATGGCGCGCATCGGCCTCCTCGGCGGCTCGTTCAACCCGGCACACCGGGCGCATCGCCGCATCAGCATCGAGGCCATGCGCGCGCTGGCGCTCGATGAGGTGTGGTGGCTGGTCTCGCCCGGCAATCCGCTGAAGGAGGGCGCCAGGGACATGGCGCCGTTCGACGCTCGCTTCGCCTCGGCGAGCAACGCCGCGCGGGGGACACGCATTCGCGTCAGCGACTTCGAGGTCCGGTCGGGCAGCCGCTTCACCGTCGACACGGTGCGGCTGCTCAAGCGCCGGCACCCCGAACATCGCTTCATCTGGTTGCTCGGAAGCGACACCCTGCCAAATTTTCACAAATGGCATGATTGGAGGGGGTTAGCCCGCGAACTGCCGATTGCGGTGATTCGCCGGCCGGGTTATGATCGGCTGCCCACGCGGCGCGCGCGATGGGTTGGCTGAGACGGTTCGTCCATCCTTCGAGCCAGGCGATGAAGTGGACGGAATGGAGTGCACCGGCGATCCTTTTCCTTCGCCTGCCGCCCGATCCGACCTCCGCAACCGCTATTCGTGCGCAAGATCCCCACTGGCATCGCCGATCGCCGAAGCTCGCTCCGCGCCCGCTTCACGCCGGCTTGCCACTGTTCGCCAGGAGACCACTTGACCGAACATCCCGTTGAAGATTCCGCCGCGGCGGCCCCCAAGGCCCCCGTCGATGTCGACGATCTTCACAAGCTCGTCCTCCAGTCGCTCGACGACGATCAGGCGCAGGAGGTCGTCACCATTCCGCTGACCGGCAAATCGAACATTGCCGACCACATGGTAATCGCCTCGGGCCGCTCGACCCGCCAAGTCGCCTCAATGGCCAACAAGCTTGCCGACAAGATCAAGCAGCAATTCGGACGGATCGTTCGGGTCGAAGGGCTTCCGACTGCAGACTGGGTGCTGATCGACGCCGATGACGTGATCGTTCATATTTTCCGCCCGGAAGTGAGAAATTTTTACAATTTGGAACGAATGTGGGCGTTTGGAGATGATTCCGGCGCCAACGCTGCGGCACGCGGGTAGGGCTCATGCGATATATTGCGTTCTTTCTTTCGCTTCTTGCGCTGTCGGCTCAGCCGGCGGCCGCGGCGTCGTCGGCCAACCTCTCCAGCCTCGAACAGCAGCTGAGCTCGATGGTCGCCAACCGGTCGGCCGACGTCGGCATCGCCGCGCTCGACCTCAACACCGGGGAAACGGTCAGCATCAAGGGCAACACGCCGTTCCCGATGGCGAGCACGGTGAAGGTCGCGATTGCCGCGCTTTACCTCGCGCAGGTGGACCACGGCCGCCGCTCGCTCGATGACACGATCAGTGGCCAGTCCGCGCGCAGCCTGATGGCGCGGATGCTCATCCACAGCGATAATCGCGCGACCGATATGCTGCTCAAGGATTGGGTGGCCCAAGCGCGGTCCATGACTGGCTCAGGGAGAATGGCGTGTCCGGCCTTCGCGTCGATCGCACCATCGCCCAGTTGCTGAGCGCTCGGCGCGACCTGTGGGACCGCCGCGATTCGAGCACGCCGGTCGCCATGGTCGATCTCTTGAAGCGCATCTACAAAGCCGAGTTGATCAAGCCCGAAAGCCGCGATTATCTCCTCGACCTGATGGCTCAATGCCAGACCGGCAAAAACCGGATGAAGGCGCTGCTTCCGGGCGTCCCGGTCGAGCACAAGACCGGCACGCTCGACGGCCTGACCGACGACGTCGGCTTCATTAGCCTGCCTGACGGCCGGCGCGTCGCGGTGGCGATCTTCGCACGCGGCGGAAGCGACCGGCCGCGTGCTATCGCCGAGACGGCGCGCGCGATCTACGACGGCTTCCGGCAGGTCTTCGCCTGGCCGTTCGGCACCCCCGCCTTCCAGAAGTATAGTGCTCCTGCACATCGTTGCGCGCGGAAAGATCGGCCGCGCTCCCGAGGCCGATCTCGTCGATCGATATCTGAAGCGCATCAGCTGGCCGACGAAAGTTACGGAATTGCCGGATCGCGGAGGCAAGGTGCCGGCTCTTCAACCAACGAGCGTGACGGTCGTGCTGGACGAGCGCGGGGAGAGCTTGTCGTCGACGGATTTCGCCGCACGGCTCGAAGCCTGGCGCGACGGCGGCAAGCGCGAGGCGCGATTCCTGATCGGCGCTGCCGACGGTCACGAGAACGCGAAACGCGCCAACGCCGACCTGCTTCTGTCCTTCGGCGCTGCGACCTGGCCGCATCTGCTCGTGCGCGCGATGCTCGCCGAGCAATTGTTTCGCGCAACCTCGATCCTTGCGAAGCATCCCTATCATCGCGAAGGATAGGGCAATGCGCGGATGGACCTTTGCAATGCTGGCCTGCCCGCTGCTCGCGGCAAGCGCACTCGCGCAATCGGTGACGACACCGCTCGATGCAACGCTCAAGGCGGCCGTTGCCGAGCAGGCGTCGGCGGAGGCCGACACGCGCAGGCTCGAACAGATTGCGTCGCAGGCGCGCGGCGAGGCGGATCGACTGCACGCCGAGCAGGCCGCAGCAGCCCAAGCCATCGATGCGGCAGAAGCACGCATCAGCGTCGCCAACGCGCGCCTCCAGCTCGCTTCGGCGCAGGCCGCCGCGCATCGTCGGCAACTCGCGGCGGAGCAGCAACCGGCTTCGTCGCTGCTGGCCGGCCTGGCGACGATGGCGCGCCGCCCTCCCCTGCTGGTGCTTGCCGATCGTGGTGGCACGGATGAACTCGTCAAGGTTCGGCTGCTTCTTGCCGCCACGCTTCCGGTTATCCGCAGCCGCACCGCGCACCTGTCCGCGCAATTGAATGAGGACCAGCGCTTGCAGCGGTCAGCGCTCGGCGCCCGCGCCGAGCTTGCCAGGAGCCGCGACAATCTCCTCGCCCAGCGGCAACGCTATGCGGCGCTCGAGCAACAGGCGATCCGGCAGGCGCTGGCTACAGGCGGACAGGCGCTTGGCGCGGGCGATACCGCCATCGCCGCCGGTGAGAGCGTCGAGCGCCTCCGCGGCGAACAGGCAAACAGCCAGTCGATGCGCTCGGTGGCCGCACAGCTCGCTGCCGCGCGATCCCGCCCCGCCAAGCCCGTTCGCGGCGGAGGGGGGCAGCAGCGCGCGTCGTTTGCTTATGCCATGCCGGCTGCCGCCTCCGTCAGCGAAGGGCTCGATCGGTGAGCGACAGCGGCGTCCGGTCGCGTGGCCTGACCCTGGCCACCACGCGCGGAGCGGCGGTCATTGCTCCTGCCGCCGGAGTGGTGAAATATGCCGGACCGTTCCGCGACTATGACGGGATCATCATCATCGACCATGGCGGAGGCTGGGCGAGCCTGATCGTCAATGTCGGCACACGCTTCGTCCGGGTGACCGCGTCGCGCTCGGCGACCCGCTCGGCCGGGCGCTCGGCCCGCTGCAAGTCGAATTGTCCCATAATGGTCGTCGAATCTCGCCTGCTCTCATCGCAGGTTCATCTCAAAACCTGTCAAAGCCACGCAAAGCGGGCTAAAAGCCCGTCGTTCCAACGCCTCCCGCCGCACAGGACGCGCACGTTATGAAATTCAATTCGAAGCTGCTCCCCTCCGTCGCCCTCGTCGGTGCCCTGGCCCTGGTCCCGGTGACCGCTAGCTCGTTCGCCGCCGCTGACACGACGAATTATCAGGAGCTCGAGAAGTTCATGAGCGTCTACGAGCGCGTGAAGGCGAGCTACGTCGACCCGGTCGACGACAAGACCTTGATCAAGGGCGCCATCGACGGGATGCTGTCATCCCTCGACCCGCACTCGTCCTACGCGGAGGCGAACGACTTCGACCAGTTGAAGGCGACCACCGACGGCAATTATGGTGGGCTCGGACTGTCGGTGTCGATGGAAGACGGCGTGGTGAAGGTGATTGCGCCGACCGAAGACACGCCCGCCTGGCGCGCGGGCATCAAGTCGGGCGACTACATCACCCATATCAACGGTGAATTCCTGAACGACCTGAGCCTCGACGAAGCCGTCGCCAAGATGAAGGGCGATCCCGGCACCTCGGTCAAGCTGACCATCATCCGCCCGGGCCGCGACAAGCCGCTCGACGTTTCGCTTACTCGCGAGCGGATCGAGCTTCACCCGGTGAAGTGGGAGATCAAGGAAGGCGTCGGCTATCTCAACATCAACACCTTCACGGGCAACGTCGCCGAACAGACCAAGGCGGCGCTGATCGGCATCGACAAGGCGACCGGGGGGCATCCGCTCGGCTATGTCGTCGATCTTCGGTCCAACCCGGGCGGCCTCCTCGACCAGGCGGTCGATGTCGCCGACGACTTCCTCGATAGCGGCGAGATCGTCTCGCAGCGCGGCCGCACCAAGGACGATATCGAGCGCTATTATGCGCGGCCGGGCGACCTGGCTCACGGGCTCCCGGTCGTCGTCCTGACCGATGCCGGCACCGCTTCCGCTTCGGAAATCGTCGCCGGTGCGCTGCAGGATCACCGCCGCGCGCTGATCATGGGTGAAAAGAGCTTCGGCAAGGGGTCGGTGCAGACGGTGGTCCAGACCGGTCCGCAGTCCGCGCTCCGCCTGACCACCGCTCGTTATTACACGCCGTCGGGCCGCTCGGTCCAGGCCGGCGGGATCGATCCTGACATTCCCGTGCCGCAGCTCAGCGACGCCGATTACAAGGACCGCAAGGTGATCCGCGAGTCGGACCTGCGCCGCCACCTGCTCGCCCAATCCAAGGTCGAGGACAAATTGCTCGAGACCGACGATATGCCGGACCCGCGCTTCATGATGACCCAGGCGTCGCTCGAAAAGCAGGGAATCAAGGACTTTCAGCTCTTCTACGCGCTCAACACGGTGAAGCGCTTGTCATCGACCGCGCGGATCGCGTCGGCGGCGCCAAGCAAGCGCCTGCGCTAGGCCGTCGCGATCATGAGCGAGGCGGTCGTCGCCCAGCCCAGTCCGTCCGCCATGCCGCCGGCGTCGATTGCGCGGCTGATCGCCCTGCTGTTGCCGCTGGCTTTGCTCGGCGGCGCGCTCGGGTCGCAATATCTCGGCGGGCTCCACCCATGCGAGATGTGCTACTGGCAGCGCTGGCCGCACGCGGTTGCGATCGTGCTTGCAGCGCTGGCGTTTAGCGGACCTGCCGGCTCATCGCGGTCGCGGACGTTCACACTTCTGGCCGCGCTGGCGATTGCCGTTTCCGGCGCCATCGGCGTTTACCACGCGGGCGTCGAAGCCAAGATATTCGAGGGCATGACGCAATGCACCGCGACCGGCAAAGGGCTGAGCGCGGCCGATCTCCTGGCACAGATCAGCAAGGCGCCCATCGTCCGCTGCGACGAAGTTCAGTTCCGCTTCCTCGGTATCTCGATGGCCGGCTGGAACGCGATCCTGTCGCTTGGCGGCGCGGCGCTGATCCTCATTCTCAGCCTCCGATCCAGGCGCGCATGAGCGGCTGGCGGCCCGGCGAACGGCGGCCCGACCGCGCGTCGATGCTCCGCGTCGACCAGGCTGGCGAATATGGCGCCACGCGCATCTACGCTGGCCAGCTCGCCGTCCTTCGCCGAAATGCGCCGGAGGCCAAGCTGGTCGCGCGGATGGCGGCGCAGGAAGAGCGCCATCTCAAGCGCTTCAACACCCTGATGGCCGAACGGCGAGTGCGGCCCACCGCGCTTCAGCCTTTCTGGAATGTCGCCGGGTTCGCGCTTGGCGCGGCGACGGCTTTGATGTCGGAGAAAGCCGCGCTCGCCTGCACCGACGCGGTCGAGACCGAGATCGACAAGCATTATGCCGAGCAGCTGCGCGAGCTTGGCGATGAAGATCCCGAGCTGGCCCGTGATATTGCCGAGTTCCAGGCTGAAGAGCTCGAACATCGCGATACCGCGCGACAGGCCGGCGCCGCCCAGGCGATCGGCTACCCGTTGCTGACTGCGGCGATCCGTGCCGGCTGCAGGGTAGCTATCGGCCTCTCCAAGCGCATATGAGGAACCGCGGTGGCGCTTGCGCGCTGATATTGGTTGAAAGGACGTGTCATGAATAGGCCGACGGTTACCCTCGCCCTCGCGGCAGCCTTCGCGGGCTCACTTGCGGCGTACCCGGCAGCGGCCGTGGCTCAGGCCGGGCAGGGCACGATCATCATCTACGGAAGTGATCCCTGTCCGCGTGAGAATATCTGCATTCGAGCGCCCGAGAGCCACCGCTATCGGATTCCCGATCAACTGCGCGAAAGCGGGACCGTTCAACAGCGCAATTCCTGGGCCAACAAGTCCAGGGTCCTTAATACCGTGCGGCAATACCGGCGTCGGTAGCTGCTCGGCGGTCGGACCCGGCGGACAGACCGGCTGCCTGATCCAGTCGATCAAGGAAGCGCGTACGCAAACCCGCCAGACGGCCGAGGACAACAAGCCCCCTCAGTAAGCGGCCCAAACCGAGCGTGATCCTTATTCGACGAGGGGCGGCCGCATTGATTGTGCTCGACTGCCGTTGTGACTAGCCCACGATCACGTGCTGCAGGGGAGATGCACTCATGACCGTCGCCGACGCCACGCCGGACCTCGAGCAGGTCGATCGCCATGACCGCGCCTTCCTCGGCCATCCCAAGGGGCTAGGATTCCTCGGCTTCACCGAGGGCTGCGAGCGCTTTTCCTATTATTCCATGCAGACGCTGCTCACGCTCTACATGGTCAATTACCTGCTGGTGCCGGGCCGCATGGAAAAGGTGGTCGGCCTCACCTGGGTGCAGGCGCACATTTATCACGGCATCTCGGGTCAGCCGCTCGCGTCCGCGATCTTCGGGACCTACACCGCGCTGGTCTACGGAACGCCGATCATCGGCGGGATCGTTGCTGACAAGTGGCTCGGCCGGAACAGGACATTGATCCTGGGCGGCATCTTGATGGCGATCGGCCATTTCCTGATGGCGATCGAGCCGGCGTTCCTGCTCGCGCTGCTCGCGCTGCTGCTCGGCGTCGGCGCGTTCAAGGGCAATATCGCGACTCAGGTCGGCGCGCTCTACGGGCCAGAATGACCTGCGGCGGGCGATGGCATTCCAGATCTTCTACATCTTCATCAACGTCAGCGTGATCATCGCGCCGCTCATTTCGGGCACGCTCGGGCAGAAAGTCGGCTGGCATTACGGCTTCGGTTGCGCCGGCGTGGTCATGGTCGTCGGGCTGTTCATCTACCTCCGGGGAAGGCGCTACCTGCCGGCGGAGGAGCTGAAATCGCCGGGCCAGGACCGGGCGCTCCGTGAGCCATTGTCGCGCGATGACTGGGCCTGCGTCATCTACCTGCTCATCCTGATCCCGGTGCTGGCGGTGTCCCTGCTGCACTAACCAGCAGATCTTCAACGCCTACCTAGTGTGGGGCGACCAGCACTTCGACCTGACATTACTCAACAACACCAGCAGCTGGCTGATCACCGTCGACGCCGCGGTCAGCTTCACGATGCTGGTCGCCGTGGCCGGCTTCTGGAAATGGTACGGCACGCGCCGCCGCGAGCCTGACGAGATCACCAAGATGATCATCGGCAGCGCGTTCACGGTTGCGGGCGGCCTGTGCCTATTCATGGCCGCGCTGACCCAGCCGGCCGGCGGGAAGATCAGCCTGTTCTGGCCGATGATGTTCGAAGTGATGAACAGCATCGGCTTCGCGCACGTGCTCCCGATCAGCCTGGCATTATTTTCGAAGATCGCGCCGAAGCAGATCACCGCGACGGTGATCGGGCTTTATTATTTCGCCTTCTTCATCGCGAACGCCGTTGTCGGCTATGTCGGTGGCCTCTATTCGAGCCTGCCAACGACCACCTTCTGGCTGATCCATGTCGCCAGCGCGGCGTTCGGGCTCATCGCCTTCGCGGTCTTCAAGCTTGTGCTTGGGCACCGCATGACGATCGGCCGCAGCAGCAGGCCGACGCTTTGGGCTAGGGGAAGGATCACCAGCATCACCGCGAGAAGCGGCAGGAGCGAGGCGGGGGAAGGGAGCAGTAAAGAGGTTAGAAGGTGACTTCGGCGACCTTCTCTTTCATGCCCGCTTCGGGCTTGCGGCCGAACAGTTTGTTCAAAGCGGGTTTCAAGAAGCCGCCAACGTCGTTCTTCCAGATCTTGGCGTCATCCAGTTCGAGCCGCAGCAGCGCCATCTTCGGGTCGTCCTTGCCGTCGTACCATTCGGCGACGATCGGATTCCACAACCGGTCGATCTCGGCCCCGCTGTTGTCCATGATCAGCCGGCCTCGAAGGGTTGCGAAGAGATCGTGACCTTTGCTGGCGAAGCTCGCGATCGCGGCATTGTCGGCGCCCATCGCGCGGATCAGATCATGGTCCTTGGCGGTGAAGAACCACAGCTGACCCTGGTCGCGGTCCCGATTCTCGAACTGCGCCGTCATCGGTTGCATCGTGCTGTCACGCGCCTCGTGGAGGCCGAGCATGACGAAGGGACTGTCTTTGAGCTCCGTCCAGAATTTCTCTTCGATCTCGCGGTCGTCGGCCATGATTTTTCTCCCGTGAACTGTCAGGGGAAGAACGGCTCCAGGCGAGGCTCGTTCCGCATATCGTCTTGAGGGCACGTCGACCCGGATAGATCGCTAAGCTATTGTCTTGAAAGGCGACGGCCTAGAACATAGTAGGAACAGATGGCGCAACTCGATCTTCAGGCGAAGCTCGCGATTCTTGCCGACGCGGCCAAATATGACGCGTCCTGCGCGTCGTCCGGAACCTCGAAGCGGGACAGCCGCGGCGGCCAGGGCATCGGCTCGACCGAAGGCATGGGCATTTGCCATGCTTATGCTCCGGACGGCCGCTGCATCAGCCTGCTCAAGATCCTCCTGACCAACAGCTGCATCTTCGACTGCGCCTATTGCATCAATCGCAAAAGCTCGAATGTGCGCCGGGCCAGGTTCACGGCGGAGGAAGTCGTCCGGCTGACGCTTGCATTCTACAAGCGCAATTACATCGAGGGCCTGTTCCTTTCGTCCGGCATCATCCGCTCGTCCAATTACACCATGGAGCAGATCGTCGAAGTCGCGCGCTCGCTTCGCGAGGATCATGATTTCCGCGGCTACATCCATTTGAAAACCATTCCCGACGCGGATCCCGAGCTGGTCCGTCGGGCGGGCCTTCACGCCGACCGTGTCTCAATCAACGTGGAGCTGCCGACGGTTACCGGGCTGGCCCGACTCGCGCCGGAAAAGGACGCTGCGCGGATCGAAGGCGCCATGAGCGGAATGAATTCGTCGATCGTCGAAGCCGATGATGCATCCCGCCGGTTCAAGTCGGCCCCCAGGTTCGCGCCGGCGGGCCAGTCGACGCAGATGATCATTGGCGCGGACGGCGCCAGCGACAGCGACATCGTCGGCAAATCGAGCGGGCTCTACTACCGCTTCAACCTGCGCCGCGTTTATTATTCGGCCTTCTCGCCCATTCCGGACGCGAGCGCGGTGTTGCCATTAAAACGACCACCGCTGATGCGCGAACATCGCATCTACCAGGCTGACTGGCTGATGCGCTTCTACGGTTTTTCGCCCAAGGAAGTGCAAAGCACCACCGATGATCATGGCATGCTGCCGCTCGACATCGACCCCAAACTCGCCTGGGCGCTCAAGTTCCGCGACAGCTTTCCCGTCGACGTAAACCGCGCGCCCCGCGAAATGCTGCTCCGCGTCCCGGGGCTTGGCACCAGGGCGATCGACCGCATCCTCTCTTCCCGTCGCTGGCGCAAGCTGGGGCTGGATGACGTGGCCCAACTCACTTTGTCGATCACCAAGGTGCGACCGTTCATCGTCGCCGCTGACTGGCGGCCGGTACTGCTCGCCGACCGCACCGACCTTCGTTCGCTGGTGGCCCCGAAACGGCAGCAGCTGGAATTGTTTGCGGCCTGAGATGTTACGCGAAGGTCCAATGATCGATGCCCATCGTGTGACCTTGTCAGCAACCGACGATTTCGAGGGTTGGCGCGATGCCGCTCGGGATCTTGCGGAGGCCGGCGTTCCTGCAAACGCTGTCGTGTGGCGGGTCGAGGGATCCGCCGCTGATTTGTTCGGCATCGCGGCGGTCCGGCCGGCCGCACCGAGCTTCCCGGTCCCGCGCCCCTTCGTCGAACTGGCGCAAAGCGTCGTGTGCCATTCCGATCCCCAACGGTTCGCGCTGCTTTATGCATTGCTCCTGCGTTTAAAGACCGACCGCCACGCGCTTGAGGATGCGGCCGATCCGACGGTCCGTCGGCTGCAGGTGCTTGCAAAAGCGGTCCGCCGGGACATCCACAAGATGCACGCCTTCGTCCGCTTCCGCGAAATAGACGAGCGCTTCGTCGCCTTCTTCGAGCCCGATCATCATATTGTCCGCCGCGCCGCGAGCTTCTTCGTCAATCGCTTCACCAACATGCGCTGGTCGATTTTGACCCCTAAGCTGTCGATCCATTGGGATGGCGAGAGGCTGACCCAGGGTCCGGGGGCGATCCGCGCCGATGCACCCGCAGGGGACCCCATCGAGGAGACCTGGCGGACCTATTATTCCAGCATCTTCAATCCGGCGCGGTTGAAGGTCGGCGCGATGCTGAAGGAGATGCCAAAGAAATATTGGCGCAACATGCCGGAGACCTCGCTCGTTCAACCCCTGATTGCCGGCGCACGGAGTCGGGAGCTGGAAATGATCGATCGCTCAATCGCCAAGGACGGGCTCGCCCACGCGCTCGAGGCCGAACGACGCATCGCGCCGGGCGGCAACCTCCGCGCCTCGTGGGAAGCGCTGCTGAAGGATGCGCGCAAATGCACCCGCTGCGATCTTTACAAGCCGGCGACCCAGACCGTGTTCGGCGAAGGCCCGCTCGACGCCTCGATCATGTTCGTCGGCGAGCAGCCGGGCGACCAGGAGGACATCGCGGGGCGGCCGTTCGTCGGACCGGCGGGCCAGCTATTCGATGCGGCGCTCGAGAAGGCCGGAATCGACCGCACCGGCGTCTACGTCACCAACGCGGTCAAGCATTTCAAGTTCGTGCCGCGCGGCAAGAAGCGAATCCACAGCAAACCCAATGCCGGGGAGATCGAGGCGTGCCGCTGGTGGATCGAGCATGAGCGCGAGCTCATCCGTCCTCCGGTGACGGTAGCCCTGGGCGCGACCGCGGCCCACAGCCTGTTCGGCAAAGCTATGGCGATCGGCAAGAACCGCGGCTCGCCGCTGCAGCTGCCCGATGGCAGCGAGTGCTGGATTACCGTCCACCCCAGCTTCCTTCTGCGCATCCCCGAAGAGGACCGCCGTCACGAGGAGCGCGCTTTGTTCGTCCGCGACCTCAAGCGGATCAAGGCGCGCGCCGCTGCATTCGCCTAGAAGCGATAGCCGAGGCTCGCTTTCACCGTTCTCGGCGCGCCCGGCGCGATATTGTTATCCGCATTGGCGGTCGGGAAATAATGGGCGCCGAACAAATTCTCGACATTGAGCTGCGCCTCGATGCCCGCCGGCAGGTGATAGTAAAGCGCGGCATCGACACGCGCATAGCCCGACAGCTTCACCGCATTGCTGATCGTCGCGTAAGACTTCGAGCGCGCGATTACGCCGAGGCCCGCGCCGATGGTCCTGGTGAAGTCGTAGCGGTTCCACAGCGAAAAGCTGTGACGCGGCACTAGCGGGACCTTGCGGCCTTTCGGCCCGGCACCGGTCGTCTGGCTGATCTCGGCATTCTGGAGCGCGTAGCCTCCGGATATTAGCCAGCGGTTGGTCAAGCTCCGCTCCAGCCCCAATTCGATTCCGCGACTGCGCTGCGCACCCGTCAGTACCGTCCGCGCGGGGTTGGCCGGGTCGGTAGCGCGCGTGTTGGTGCGGTCGAGCTGGTACACGGCCGCGGTCGCCAGCAGCCCGCCCGGAAGCTGCAACTTCGCGCCGGCTTCATAATTATCGAACCGCTCGGGCTTCAGCCCCTCGGTCACGGTCGTGAGGCTGCTGAACTGGTCGCCCGACTGCGGGAGGTAGGACCGACCGTAACTGGCATAGAATGACAAGCGTCCGGTCGGTTTTAGGACCAAGCCCAGCCGCGGCGACCACAAATGGTCGCGCCGCTCGAATCGTCCGCCGCCAACGGCGCGCAAATCGTCGACGCGGACCTGCAGGCTGTCGAAGCGCAATCCAGCAATGATCTCGAGCCATTCAGTTGGCCGGATCTGGTCCTGAACATAAAGTGCCGCGACGTCGGCCTTGACGCGATTGTCGGCATCGCTCGCAAGCGGAGCGAAGATTACGTTCGCATCGATCGTCGGATCGGAAATCGGCACGCTGTTCGATCCGATGAAGCTGGCGGTGAGACGCTTGTTGCGCGACTTTTCCCCGCCAACTTCGAACCCGAGCAGCAATGTCTGGTCGATCCCGCCAAGCCGGCTTTCCCAGATGAGATCGGTCTGGCTGAACAGGCTCTTGCGGTTGTTGCGGTTGTTGTAACCGGCCAGCGCGACACGTCCGGCCGCGGCGCTAAAGCTGCTTGGGAAGATGTTCTGGTAGAATTTGTCGTAATCGCCGAACATCGTCCGGTTCCTGAGCGTCAAACCTTCCCCGAACTTGTGCTCGACCGCGATCGTGGCGAGGTTGACGTCGGCCTTGGCGAAGCTCTTGTCGGGATCGCCGAAGAACGTTCGCGTGAGCCGGTGGATGGGTTCGTCGCCATTGGCCGGCACGCCACGGTCGGCAGTCCGCCGATCGTGGAAATATTCGTAACTGAGGTCGATGCGCGTGTCCGGACCAACTAGCAGCGCCACCGTTGGATTGATCCCGTAGCGCTTCAGCTCGACGTCGCGCCGAAAGCTGTCGCTATCTTCGTAAACCCCGTTGAGGCGGAGGCCGAGCGAAGCCCCCAGCGGCTGGTCAACGTCGGCGCTGAGCCGGCGTCCGCCCCAATTGTCGGCCGAGGCCAGGGCGCTCCGGCCGGCACTGAAGGTGGGCCGCTTCAGGACCCGGTTGATGATTCCGCCGCCGCCTCCGCGGCCGAAGATCATCGCGTTGGGCCCCTTCAGAACCTCGACGCGGTCGATATTGTAGAAATCGCGGAAATATTGGACGTCGTCACGGACCCCGTCGACGAAGAAATCGGCCGTGCTCGAATTGCCACGCAGCACGATCTGGTCGCGATTGCCTTCACCCGATCCGTATGATGCGCCCGGCACGAAGTTGAGCAGGTCGGCGACGGACCGGAGCTGCTGATCCTCGATCTGGGCGCTCGAGACGATCGTGAGCGCCTGGGGCAGGTTGCGGATGTCCGTTGCCGTCTTGGTCGCGGTGCTCGTGACCTTCACGCCATAAGCGGCGCGCTCACCCGTGACGACGATCTCGGGCCCGGCCGCCAGCTCGCCGCTGGTATCGCCAGGATTGGTGGCGTCGGCGGGCGCCGCTCCGAAGGCGAGAGCGACGGCCAGCGGCAGGGTAGTAACGCGGTCCATTCGTTCCCCTTTGGACGTGATGGGGAGCGTTTAGTGTTATTGAAAATCATTCGCAATAGCAGAAAATGACTATTCAGCCGCGAGCAGCGTCTCGGCGCCTCCGAGGTCGACCGAAACCAATCGGCTGACGCCCTTTTCGATCATCGTCACGCCGTAGAGCCGGTTCATCCGGCTCATCGTCACCGCGTTGTGCGTGACGATGAGATAGCGCGTGTCGGTCTCCTCGGTCATCTGTTTGAGGAGGTCGCAGAAGCGTTCGACGTTGGCATCATCGAGCGGCGCGTCGACCTCGTCGAGCACGCAGATCGGTGCCGGGTTGGTCAGGAAAATCGCGAAGATCAGCGCGATCGCGGTCAACGCCTGCTCGCCGCCCGATAGCAAGGTCAGGGTCGACAATCTTTTGCCCGGCGGCTGCGCCATGATCTCCAGGCCAGCCTCCAACGGATCGTCGCTCTCGACCAGTTCCAGGTGCGCCTGCCCACCCTCGAACAAGGTGGTGAACAGCCGGCGGAAATGCTTATCGACCTTGCCGAACGCGTCGAGCAGCCGTGCCCGACCTTCGCGGTTGAGGCCGCCGATCGAACCGCGCAGGCGGTTGATTGCCTGGGTCAGCTCGTCCGCTTCCTCGGCACCCCTGGTCCGGATCGCGTCGAGGTCAGCCAACTCCTGCCCGGCGACCAAATTAACCGGTCCGATCCGCTCGCGCTCGGCGGTCAGGCGATCGAGCGTCGCCGCTTCCTCGTCCGAATTGCGTGGCTCTTCGGCATCGAAGCCCATTTTCTCGGGCAGCCGCTGCGGGATGACCTCGAACTTTTCGACCGCCGCCCGCGCGAAT
This sequence comes from uncultured Pseudomonadota bacterium, assembly GCA_963748685.1. Classification (GTDB taxonomy): domain Bacteria; phylum Pseudomonadota; class Alphaproteobacteria; order Sphingomonadales; family Sphingomonadaceae; genus Sphingomicrobium. Next base: position 174,016 of record CAVVKB010000003.1, read on the forward strand.
TCGGCGCTTCGAGCCTGCTGGGCTTCGGCGCGCGCCGCCGCCGCCGCTCGGCGCTCCCGGGTATCGGCGGATCGTTCGTTCGCGGTGGCCACCACGAGGCCGGCGGCCACGACAGCTTCCTCCGCTTCCCGCTCGGCCGCCGCCGCTTGGCCGATCCCGACCTGGCTTCGGTCATTCGCCTGCTCAAGCTCGCCAATCTGCACATCCAGCGCAGCTGGCTCCTTTTGCAGGTCGGCGCGCTCCGTCTGCTGCTGCGCCTGACGCTCGACCGCGAACTCAAGCCGGCGCTCGGCATCGCTTTGACGTTTGCGCCATTCGGACTGCTCGCGCCCGGCGGTCGCCGAGCGTTCGCGGTCCGTTGCCGTTTCGCGTGCCTTGGTGGCCGCCTCGGCCCGCTTGTCGGCAACCGCGGTCGCAGCAGTTGCCGCGGCCGCTCGAGCAGCCTCCACGTCCCGCTCGAGCGCTCCTGGATCGGGCAGCGTCGCCAGCGCGCCCTTCGAAGCCGCGACCGACTCTCGCGCGGCCGTCAACACCGGCTCAAGATCGGCCTGGCGCTGGGCGAGGCCGGTTCGCTGGCCGTCAATGCGCTCCAGTGCGGCGCCGGCTGCGTCGATGGCTCGCGCCGCTTCGCGCGCATCGCGCTCGGCCGCGAGGGCCGCGCTACGGGCTTCGTCGGCGGCATGGCGGTTCGACTCCATGGCCTGAAGGGCGCTGTCGCGCTTATCCACGGCCTCTGCGGCAGCGGCCTCAAGCCCCGGCAGCGCTTCGGCCAGCTGAGCCAGGCGATTGACCCGCAACAGCCGCTCGGCATTGGCGGCACCGGCGCTGCTGGCGCTGAAACCGTCCCACCTGCGGAGTGTGCCGGCGCGCGTAACCAGCCGTTGCCCGACCGCGAGGACCTGCCCCGATCTTCGTCCGCAACCGCGACCTGCCGCAAGCGGCGAAGCAATTGCGGCGGCGCACTGGCATGATCCGCGAGGCATTGCGTGCCGGAGGCAAACCGGGGTCGCCGGATTGCGGCTCACTCCCCAGCCAGCGGCGTGGGCCATCACCGCCAATTCCCGCCTCGGCGTCGTCGCCGAGGGCAGCCGCCAGCGCTCGCTCATATCCGGGTTGCGCCTTGAGGCTCGCGATCGCGGCCCTGCTGCCCTGATCGAGCGCCCGCGCGAGCGCATCATGTTCGGAGCGGGCCGCGGACAAGGCCGCGCGCGTCGAAGCAAGGTTGCTCTCCGCAGTGTCGCGCACATCGGCCGCCGCCGAGCGCCGCTCTTCTGCATCGACTCGTGCCGCTTCAGCCACGGTCAGCGCCTTGGCAGCCAGCCTGGCTTTGGCTTCCGCCGCAGATCGTGCCGCCAGCTGATCACCGCCGTCGCCGAGCGCTCCGAGCTGATCGGCAAGCCGCTGCCGCTCCTGCTCGGTGCGGCCAAGCTGTGCGGCCGCGGCTTCGAGCGACGCTTCAGCGACCCGGCGCTCGGCGCGCATCGCCGCCTGCCGCGCAAGCAGTTCCGCAAGCCCCGCCTCAGCCTCGCGCGACTCCGCTTCGGCGGCCGTCAGCTCGGCCGCAATCCGGCCGGCATGGGTTTCGGCATCCTCCAGCCGCGTAGCGATTGCAGATCGTTCTTCCTCCAACTGGGACATTGCGCCGGCGGCATCGCTCTTCAACGCCTCCTCCCGCTGGATGTCACTGGACAGCGACACGCCGAGCCGGTCGAGTTCAGCCAGCCGGCGAGCCACGGTGTCTCTGCGCGCGCGGCAAGTCGCCAATTGATGCGCGAGCGCATGTCCCTGCTCGCGCAGCTCGGTCAGCGCGGTGCGGCGCTCGCCAAGCTGGGTGTTGGCCTGATCCTGCGCGGCCTGGGCCTCCGCGATCGCCTGCTGGATTCGCTCGACCTCGCCGGCCGCGTCGCTGGCTTCGGCCGTCGCGGCCTGGGCGAACTTTTCAGCCTCCAGCCAGCGCGCATGCAGCAATCGCGCCTCGACTCCGCGAATCTGCTCGGTCAGCTTGCGATAGCGCTCCGCCGCGCGCGCCTGGCGGCGAAGCTGCGCGGCGCGCTGCTCCTGGTCGCCGAGAATTTCCCCGAGGCGGGCGAGGTTGGCCTCGGTGGCGCGAAGCTTCTGCTCCGCGTCCTTGCGCCGCGCGTGGAGTCCGGAAATGCCGGCGGCTTCCTCCAGGAGCTGCCGGCGTTCGACCGGCTTGGCCGCAATGACCGCGCCGATCTTGCCTTGGCTGACGAGGGCCGGAGAGTGGGCGCCCGTCGCCGCGTCGGCGAACAGCAGCGCCACGTCCTTCGCCCGGACGTCGCGGCCGTCGAGCCGGTAAGCCGATCCCGGCCCGCGTTCGATCCGCCGGGTGACCTCGGTCTCGTCGCCGCCCGCTTCGGTGCTGTCGCGTTCGAGGAGGATCGAAACCTCGGCGAAATCGCGCGGAGGGCGGGTCGCCGTCCCGGCGAAGATGACATCGTCCATGCCGCCGCCACGCAGCGACTTGGGACTGGATTCGCCCATTGCCCAGCGGATGGCTTCGAGGAGGTTGGACTTGCCGCAGCCGTTGGGCCCAACGACCCCGGTGAGGCCCGGCTCGATGCGGAGCTCGGCGGGCTCGACGAAGCTCTTGAATCCGCTGAGCTTCAGTCGCCGAATGCGCACCCTGCTGGCCCCCGCCTGCCTGGCCCTAGGTCCCGGCCGGCGCCAGGAAGGGCTTCAGCGAATCCCAGTCGTAGATTGGCGCGCGCTTGCCGTTCACGAAGAAGGTCGGCGTGCCGGTTACGCCTAGATCCTGTGCAACCTTAGCCATCTCGGCCAGCCGCAGCGCGGCGGGACGATCGCGCAGGCATTTGTCAGCCTTTGCGGGTGACAGGCCTTGCGCGGCAGCGATCGGCACAATGCCCGTAGCCTTGGCGAACGCCGCGTACATCTGGGTCTCGGGAAGGCCCGCAATCTGCTGATTCTGCTCTTCCGTCACCCGGCTGACCCACGCCGGCTGGGTCGCATAAAGCTTGTCGACGATCGGGAAAAAGGTCGATGGCCCGCCGCACCGCGCGATGAGATTGGCGGCTATGTCGATGCCGCTGAGGATCAGTGGGCGAAACTCGTAGCTCGCCTTCCCCGGCCGCACATATTGATCGATCAGCGGCTTCATCGCCGTTTGCGCGAAGTGGCGGCAGTGCGGGCACACCAGCGATCCATATTCGACCACGGCGATCTTGGCGTTGGGATCGCCGATCCGGAACCCGCCGTCCGGCGTGACCGAATAGGAATGCGTCCAGTTCGCGACGAGCGGTGTCCTGGCGGGCGGCTTGGCAACCGCGGGCGCAGCCGCGCCGATCAACAGCGCAACCGCTCCAATCAGCCGCCAGCCAAGGGTCACTTCACCGCCTCATCCAGTTGCGGCTTCAGCGCTTCCCATCCGGCGACGTCCTTCAACATCGTGCCATTGATGACGAAGGCCGGAGTCCCGGTGAATTCGGGGAACTGGTTGTTCACGTTGCTGGTCTGCTGGACCTCATTGTCGATCATCTTCTGATCGCTCAGGCACTGGTTGCTCTTGGCCTGGGGAAGCCCGCGCGCGGCGGCCCAGTCCTGCAGCCCCATCAGGCTCGCCATCTGGACGAAGATCTGGTTGGTCGGCAGGTTCTGCACCTGCGCGATCTTGTCCTGCGGCGCCGCCTCGATCTTGCCCAGCAGCACTTCCTGGTCCTTGTACAAGGCTTCAGTGATCGGGAAGAAGGTCTTGAGCGCCATTGCACCGCGCGACGAGGTTGGCGGCCATGTCGATCGGTCCGTGAATGATGTACGGCCGGAATTCCCAGCTGACCTGGCCGGTCTTCACATATTTGTCGATCAGGACCGGCGCGCCTTCCTGCTCGAACAATTTGCAATGCGGACAGGACAGCGAGCCGATCTCGACCAGCTTCACCTTGGCATTGGGATTGCCCATCATGAAGCCGGCGGAGGTCGCGTTGACGACGTCGGCCCAGGTGCCGCCTGGCGGCGGACTGGCCTGGGTGATGGTTACCTGCTGTCATCGGCGGTGGCGGTGGTCCCGCCTTCCTTGTTCTTGTTGCAGCCGGCGAGCGCAAGTGACGGCAAGCGCGGCGGCGGCGAGGGAAACGGAACGCTTCATTCAATTGCTCCGGTTGATCACGGGAATGACGTCCTCGCTCTCGTTCGGGAGCGACGGCGGCCCGCTGCTAGCGGCAATTTGCGCGGCAAGCGACTCCAGACAGGCGCGAAGCCCGGATCGGTGATTTCGCGGAGGCCTTCGCCCAGTTCGTTCGGCACCGGCCGAAGCTGCGGCCGCTCGGCCTTTGCTGCGGGCGCGCGGGGGCTTCCCCTGCCGGAAGACGATCCGGTTGATCGCCGCATAGCCGAAGAAGCGGTTGACCCGTTCAACGATCATCGGCGTGAGGTGCTGGATCAGCGGCGCGTGCGCGCCATCGACCATCAGCGTCAGCACGCCGCCCGCTTTCTTGCCCACCGGGAATTTGATCGATTCGGGCAGGACGCCCGGGCGTAGCGCTCGCCGACAATCTCGGCCCAGCGGCTGACGATCGAATGCTGGACAAAGCCGAAGCGCCGGAACGATTGGCCGCCGATCTCGCCGACCAGCTCGCCGGCGGCGCGCGGGCGGCAGCTTCGCTCCGAATCCTTCTCGGGTCTTTCTCTTCGACATCCCCTTCGACCATGCCATAGCGCCTATGTGACCGCCAACGCCGCCGAGCGCCTGATCCAACATTATGTGGATAACTTCCGGCGCCTGCCGTGGCGCTCGCCGCCGGGCTCACCGCCGCCCGATCCGTATCGAGTGTGGCTGAGCGAGATCATGCTCCAGCAGACGACGGTGGCGACCGTCCGGCCCCGGTTCGAACGGTTCATCGAGCGCTGGCCGACGGTCGAGGCGCTGGCGGCCGCGAGCGACGCCGACGTCCTCGCCGAGTGGGCGGGCCTCGGCTATTATGCCCGCGCCCGAAACCTCATCGCCTGTGCCCGTGAAGTGGTCAGGCGCGGCGGCTTTCCGCGAACGTCGGCCGGTCTTCGCAAGCTGCCTGGAATCGGCGCTTACACTTCGGCGGCGATCGCTGCGATTGCGTTCGGGGAGCCGGCACCTGCGGTGGACACCAATGTCGAGCGCGTAACCGCGCGGCTCAACGGCCTGCGCCAGCGACGCCGCGGCGAGATCGAATGGATCGTGACGGAGATGGTGCCGGCGCAACAGCCGGGCGACTTCGTCCAGGCGATGATGGATCTCGGCGCGACGATCTGCCGGCCGAAATTGCCGCGTTGCAGCGACTGCCCGCTGAGGCAAGATTGCCTGGCCTTCGCCAGCGGCGAGCCTGAGCTGTACCCGGAGCAAAAAGCACGCGCGGTGCGTCCGCATAAATATGGGGTGGCCTGGTGGATCGAGCGCGAAGGCTCAATCTGGCTCGTCCGGCGGCCCGACAAGGGCCTGCTCGGCGGAATGGCCGCTTTGCCTGGCGGCGATTGGTTGATCGAAGCGCCGCCGCGGCTCAACCCGATCGGCACCGTTCGCCATGTCTTCACCCACTTCTCGCTCGACCTTGCGATCGTTCCCCGGGCTGAGCCGGAAGGGGATGGGTGGTGGCAGCCGCTCGACGGCGTCGCCGACGCCGGTCTTCCCACCCTCTATCGCAGCGCGGCCGCACTGGTGCTTGCGCGCGTCGGGCAGCTTGAAGCTGGGCTGGAGTGCCCTTAAAGGCAGCGCAAAATCCACGTCTCGCGCCCGCGGGTAAATCAGGGAAACTCATGGACGACCGCTTCAACACGATTGCCGGCTGGGTGCTGTTCGCAGGCATCGTCGCCCTCGGATCCTCGATCGTCGCGGGCGAAATGTTTCATTCGGAACGGCCCGAGAAGATGGGCTACCCGATCGAAGGCGTCGTCCAGGAAGGAGAGGGCGCCGCGGCGGCGGCCGAGCAGCCGATCGAATTTTACCTCGCCAAAGCCGACGTCGCGAAGGGCCAGCAGGTCTTCAACAAATGCGCCGCCTGCCACAATGCCGACAAGGGCGGCGCCAACATGACGGGCCCGAACCTGTGGGGCGTGCTCGGCGAGCCGATCGGCCAGGGCCGGGGCTTCGCTTTCTCCGACGCGCTCGCCAAGAAGGGTGGCAATTGGGATTGGGACAGTCTCGGGCAATGGCTGACCAGCCCCAAGGCATTCGCGCCCGGCACCAAGATGACCTTCGCCGGCTTGAGCAACCCGCAGGACCGCGCCAACGTCATCGCCTTCCTCAACTCGCACAGCGATGCGCCGAAGCCGATGCCGGCGGCGCCGGCCGAGACGAAGCCCGGTGCGGACGTTGTCGCGAACTCCAATCCGCCCGGCAATGGTCCGAACAATGGCCCGCAAAAGGCCGAGAACGAGCCCACGCTCCCCGCCAAGGTGGCGGGTACCTCGTCGCAGACGAGCGGCGGCGATGCCGGAAGCAAGTCGAAGCCTTAAGCGGCTTCGCTCATTCCGGCGGTCCCGACTGGATCAGCGGCGCGGCCGGATGGTCCTCGTAATAGGTTTTCACGAACTCCCACGCCTCATTGGCGTCCTCGGTCCAGTGAATAAGGTCGAGATCGTGCGGCGCGATCACGCCCTCCTCGACCATCGCGTCGAAATTCACGACTCGATTCCAGTAATCCTTGCCGAACAGCAGGATCGGTAATGGCCGGACCTTGCCGGTCTGGATCAGCGTCAGCAGCTCGAACATTTCATCGAACGTGCCGTAGCCGCCGGGAAACACCGCGACGGCGCGGGCCCGCAGCAGGAAGTGCATCTTGCGAAGCGCGAAATAGTGGAATTGGAAGCTGAGGTCCGGCGTCACGTACCGGTTCGGCATCTGCTCGTGCGGGAGCACGATGTTGAGGCCGATCGATTCCTGTCCGACGTCGGTCGCGCCGCGGTTGGCCGCTTCCATGATCGATGGCCCGCCGCCCGAGCAAACTACGAAATGCTTCTTGCCCTCTTCGTCCCAGCCGCACTGGCTGGCGAGCCGAGCCAGCTCACGCGCGATCTCATAATAATGCGCCTTGGCCTTCAGCCGCTCAGCAATCTTCTGCTGCTCCGGGTTGGTCGCCGCGGCAATCAGCGCGTCGGCCATCTCGGGCGCGGGGATTCGCGCCGACCCGTAGAACACGAAGGTCGACCCGATGTCGGCCTCGTTGAGCAGCAGCTCGGGCTTGAGCAATTCGAGCTGGAAGCGAACGGGCCTCAGATCTTCGCGCAGCAGGAACTCGGTATCCTGGAACGCCAGCTTGTAGGCGACGCTTTCCGTCTGGGGGACCGACGGCACATGCTCGGCGGCGCGGGCGTCTACCTTGGAACTCGGAAAAATGCGCTTGGGCGGATAGGGTTGTGAAGTCATCGACGCCGGTTAGCGGCAAAGATTCATCTCGTCACGCCTGGGCCAGGCGCAAGGGGATGAATGACCGCTTCCGAGCCATTTGCCACCCTCAGCGATCGATCAGGTCGACGCGTTAATTACACAAGTGGAGATTCCCTCCAGGTCGCTGCGGAGTGCATCGGGCAGCAACATGACAAGTGACATTGCGCCCGCCGCGATTTTTGCGCCGGTGACGCGGAAGAATGGGCCGATTGCGAGGAAGATCGGACGAAGCAGAGCCGTCTGAGAAATGCGGTTGAACAGCCGCGCGACCTTTCGCTTGATCGGTGGGAAGTGCGCGATGTCGGGGTCGGCGATTTTTGGGATCAAGATGCGGAACTTGAAGCGGGTGTTGCGGCGCAGCTTCTTCGCCAGCCCGACACTGCTCATCAACACGGTGGATTCGTATGGTTTGCCGCTCCTCCAGCGCACGTAATCGCGTTGAAAGCGCTGCGGCAGCCAACCGACGCCCCAGACGGACACATGCGGCTCGGCCGTAAGGCTGAAGCGATTGGGAGTGGACAGCGCCACCCGACCTCCGACCTCGACAACGCGATTGACTTCTTGGAGGTAGACTTCCGGGTCAGCAACGTGCTCGATTACGTCGAGCGAAACCACGGCAGCGATGCTCTCATCCGCAAGAGGAAGGGCCTCCGCCATGGCCGCCGCCAGAATCGGGCGACCCCCTTGTTCGGCCACCAGCCTTTTGGCCACCACCAGCCACACCATCGACACGTCGATACCTACGGTTTGGAGGCCCGGGTGCACATCGGCCGCCGCCGCCATCAACATGCCACCTCCACAGCCTAGATCAAGGAATGGCCCGCCCGCAATGACTGGCGCGAGCCAGCTCCGAACGTCGTCGCGGAGGCGCTCTGATCCCTCCAGCACCTGCCGCGTCCGCCGGTCGACCCAGGCCACGTCATCGACCCGACGCGAATATACGGCCCTAACCAGCTCGTTGAGGGGCAGATTGGCTCTGCTGAGCTCGCGAGCGGTGTTTGTGTCCTCGACCACGTCGATCCAGCTCGGCATGGCCAGCCGGAAATCAGGAATGCCGTCGACCACCTCGAAAGCGCGGCGACAGGCGGAACATTCGAGTGATTCCGTGCGATCGTTCAGATCGCCGCGGCACAGCGGACATCTCCAGAGAGAATTGTCGAGCATTGGCTTGCCCCTCGCCCAGCTTGTCGGTCGTCATTATCACAAGTTAGGACCGTCATGGGAAGGATCCCCCTTTTCACCCGCCACCTTCGCCGTTTTTGCAAAGCCGCAGCAGTCACATCGTTGACACTTGATGGTCCGGCGCAGCAACCCAAATCACTTCCATGATCGATATCCGCCCCTTCAATAGCCTCGGCCACGCCGACCACGGCTGGCTCGACGCCCGCCATCACTTCTCGTTCGCCAATTATCATGACCCGAGCCGCATGGGCTGGGGCCGGATCCGCGTCTGGAACGACGATCGGATTGCGGCGAAAAGCGGCTTTCCGCCGCATCCGCACCGCGACATGGAAATCGTCACTTACGTCCGCACCGGCGCGATCACGCACCAGGATTCGATGGGCAACAAGGGCCGGACCGGCGCGGGCGACGTCCAGGTGATGAGCGCCGGGACCGGGGTCCAGCACGCCGAATATAATCTCGAGGACGAGGCGACGACTTTGTTCCAGATCTGGATCGAGACCGACAAGCCCTCGGCTACCCCGAGCTGGGGTGCGATGCCCTTTCCGAAGGAATCGCGGAATGGCGCCTTTCAGGTGCTGGCGAGCGGCGATTCCGACGATGATGCGCTCATCATCAACGCCGACGCGAAGATTCTCGGTGCCACCGTGAAGGCCGGCGAGTCGATCGCGCTCGCCGCCGAGCCCGACCGCCATCTCTACCTCGTATCGAGCGGCAAGGTGCGGGTGAACGGCGTCGCGGCCAATCCGCGCGACGGAGTCGCCATCACCGGTGAAAGCCGGATCGAGATTGCGGCCGACGAGGACAGCGAGCTGGTGCTCGTCGACGCCCGCTAACGGCTGGCCGCGCGAGTCGGCTCCGGTTCATCCACGCCGTGCTTGAACTGGGCGTCTGTGGCGGGCAAGGGAACCGCGGCCGCGTGCGCGCGGCCATTCAAGCACAGAGCGGGACGAAGAGGGCGGTTTGCGCTTAACGACGATATTGCTGGCGGCGGGAGTGGGGCTGGCTCCGGCGGGCGCGCTTGCGCAGAACGTTACCCAACCGGCGGCCACGAACACGCCCGCGGCCACGACCAATGCCCCGGCGACGGCCGCGCCGCCGGCGGGAGAGGCGGTGGGACCGCGCGAACTTCAGAACTTCAGGCTGCCAGGCACGACCACGCGTCCCGCCGACCAGCCTGCGAACCGTCCGGCAACGACTGCGCCGTCAAGCGTCACGAGCGCACCCGCTGCGGATACGTCGACGTCGGCGCCAGCGGCCGCGCCGAACCGTAGCGCGCGCTACGCCGCGAGCGCTTCCATCCCGGTCGTGGGCGACCGTCACTGCGGAGCCAACCAGCCTCCCGCCGACCGGCCAGGCGGCGCCAGCACCCTCGTCGCCTACCAGTCTTCTTCCGACCGCCAGCAGCAATACCCTGCCGGCACCCATAAGCTCCGGCGAAACAGCAGTTTCGGACCGGCACTTGTCGTTTTGGCCATGGCTGGCGGCCGCGATCGCGTTGAGTGGCGGCGGATTGTTTCTGTGGCTGCGGCGCCGCCCACGCGAAGCCTTTGCCGGGGTTCCGTCGCTTCAACCGTTCGAAGCGCCCTTACCAGCCCCCGCTGAACCGCCGCTGCCCCGCGCTCCCGCGCCAGAGCCGCAAGCTCGCCGAGCGACGCCAGAGGCACCGCGCCCGGCGCGGCCGGCCTCGCCCGGGATTGTGGCGTCGCGCCTGCGTCCCCTCGCTGGAAGTCGCCGTCCATCCGCTGCGCTGCACGCTCAACGATTCCGAAGTGGTCATCGAGTTTGAGGTGGAAATGCTGAACAGCGGGCTCGTCCCCGGCGCGGGCGGTGTTCGCCGAAGCCAGCCTGTTCAACGCCGGCATCGGCCAGGAACAGGACCTCGAGGCCTTCTTTGCCAAGTCCGACAGCGGCGGCGAACGGCTCGACCGAATCGAGCCGCTGAAAAGCGTGATGCTGACCAGCCGCGTGGTCGCACCGCGCGCCTCGATCCAGGAATATGAGCTCGCCGGGCCGCCGGTCCTTCGTTCCGCTGATCGCAATCAACGCCTTGTACGAATGGGGGAGCGGCAAGGGCCAGACCGGTGCTGCCTTTTTGATCGGCCGCGATTCGGGCGCGGAGAAGCTCGGTCCGCTTTGGCTCGACACGGCATCGCATGAAATCAGTGGGCTCGGTTCGCGCCTGCTCCCGGTCGGGCGCCAGACCTAGAGCACGCCGAATTATAGCTGTGCCAGGCGAGAACCGCCGCGGCACCACGATAGGGACGCCAGGCTTCGGCCAACTCGCGGAGCTGCTTCTCGCTCGGCTTGTCGGCCATGCCGAGCAGGCGCCCGATCTCGATCAGCACGGCAAGGTCCCCGGCGGGAAAGACATCGGCCCGCCCTTCCGCGAACAGCAGGTAGATTTCCGCCGACCAGCGCCCGATGCCCTTGATCTTGGTCAGCAAGGCAATCGCTTCCTCATCGTCCTTTGGCAGCTCCGCAAGGTCGAGCTCACCCGAGGTGACCAGCTGCGCAAGGCTTCGGAGATAGCCCGACTTCTGCCGCGACATCCCCGCCGCGCGAAGCTCCTCGTCACTCGCGGCGAGCAGCCGTTCAAGGTCGGGCGGCGAGCCGAATGCAGCCTCCAGCTTGGCCCACATCGACCGCGCGGCAGCGACGCTGACCTGCTGGCCGACGATGGTCCGCAGCAGCGTTTCGGCGCCGCGATTGCTGGTCCGCGGCTCGGGCATCCCATGCTGTGCGATCACTCGGGCAAAGGCCGGCTCGCGCTCAGCCAGCGCTTTGACATGCTCGCGGATGCTGCTCGCGGTCCGGACCATCAGGCGATACTCGCCGCATAGAGGGCGACGGCGGCGGCGTTGGAAACGTTGAGGCTCTCGATCGAGTTGCTGATCGGCAGCTTGGCGACAGCATCGCAATGCTCGCGGGTATTCTGTCGCATCCCGGGCCCTCCGCGCCGAGCACCAGCGCGACTCGCGGCGGGCCAAGCGCTTCCTTGAGATCGGTGTCCGCATCGCCGGCGAGGCCGATCCGCCAGAACCCTGCTTCGCCCACCTCTTCCAGGGCCCGGGCAAGGTTGACGACGCGCGCCCATGGAACGCGCTCCAGGGCCCCCGATGCCGCCTTCGCGATGACCCCGCCTTCCGGCGGGGAATGGCGGTCTTGCGTGACGATGCCGATCGCCCCGAAGGCGGCCGCCGAACGCAGGATCGCGCCCACGTTGTGCGGGTCGGTCACCTGGTCGAGCACGAGCAGCACCGCGCGATCGCCGGCGCCAGCGAGAAGATCACCCAGCCATACCTCCTCGAGCGGCTCGGCCTCGATCACGATGCCCTGGTGCGGCGCGTCGTGAGGCACCAGGCGGCCGAGATCGGCGACGTCGGCCAGCGTCACGGCGACGTCGCTCGGGAATTGCATGGAGCTCGCCGCCTCCCGCGTCGCCCACGCCTTAGAATCTTGCGCTCCGGATTGTCGAGCGCGGCGGCCACCGCGTGCTTGCCCCAGAACCGCGGCCGGTTCGGGTTACCGTGACTCTGATGCGATTTCTTGCGCCGCGACATGGCCGCTCAATGGGGGCAGCGGACGCGACTGCGCAATCGTCCTTCTAGACCGCCGATGCCCGGCTTTGGAGCAGCTGACGGCGATGACTGCGCCACGTGCCGATCGCGAGGATGATGAGGATCGGATAGCTCCACAGCACGACCGCCGCAGCATAGGCTCGGGGCAGCAGCAACTCGTCGATCGCTTTCAGCACATGCGAAGTGCTGATGGTGAGCTGCAGTCCGGCGATCCACAACGGCCAAAAGCGCTCCGACCGCAGCGCGATGGCCACGAAGCTCAGCAAGACCGCCAGATCAATGCTCAGAAGCCCGGTTTCGACCCCGCTGTAACGGACTCCCATTGGCGGCATGGCAAAGCGGGTGGCGACGGTTGCTCCGAGACAGACGAGCGCCACCGTCCGCTCATCGTTCCGCCCGCGCCACAAGGCGTAGCCACAAGTGATGAGCAATAATGCCCAGAAAAAGTATCGATGGAGGCTCATGGCGGTGGACCGGACCACATCGCTGTGGCCCGGTCAAAAACCTTTGCGATTAGGCGACGATGCGCAGATCGGCGCGCGCGCTGGCCGGCGGGCATTCCTCGCCGTCGCCCCACGAAACGGTACGCAGGCCCGGAACCTTGCCCTTGGCATCGGCCAGTTCCGCATGGCAGGAGACGATCGCGCCCCGGCTCTCGACCAGCCCGGCGACCGCGGCCGACAGCTGTTGAAGCGCGGGATGGATCGTTCCGTAGCTCGCCGAGGCAAGCGCGTTGACGCGCATCATTCGCGACTGGAGCTCGGCGATTTCGCACAGGGCGGCATCGATGGTTTCCTCAACCACGCGAACTTGGGTGGCGACTTCGAAGGCGGCGTTTTCGATCATTTGTTTGCGCATGACTGCTCCTTCTCGCAGCACCATCGTGCTGGAGTGGCTAGGCGGCCTGGTCTGAGGTCGGGTGGGCGGTTTCGCTCAGCTCTTCATGAGCCGTGCTAGGCTTTCCAGCCCGGCGAGATACATGCCCGCCGAGAATGCTGATCCGATCGCGATCGTTGCGATCCAGAACAGCCGCTGGCCGACGCTCATCTCATTCCGCGGGTTGCTCCTCGTGGCGAACGGCAGTTGCAGGGAAGACCGGAATGAAGCGGGCCTCTGCTCGGTTATGAAACCAGCGTCCCCGATCTTCCCTGCGCGGTCAGCGTGCCGAATCTGTTGACCGACCGCGGCTTCTGGATGATCGGATTGGAGGTCGTCGGGAATGTACGGCGATTGATGTATCAACCGCTGATATGCCCCTTCGTAGGGGCCGCTATGTTGAGCGACCAGGCGCGCGGCCTGCGCGCGACGCTCAACGCCCAAAATGGCCAGTGCGTGGCGGATGCGCTGGTCGACCGTATGCGGCGAGATGTTGAGCTTGGCGGCGATTTCCTTGGAGCTCAGATGCTGGTCGACGAGCCGCAGGCAGTCGAGCTGGGCCGCGGTCAGGCGCGCTACACGCTCGGCGATCAAATCGCTCGCGTCGAATTTTCCATGCGCCGGAGGCGTATCCCGCCCTCCATCCGAATTCTACCAATGCAATCCCCGCCCCACGCGACATGCTTACTCCCGAGCCGAGTCATGCCCGACTTATGGCATCCCGCGAAGTTTAGCCAGTTTTCGGCTGATTTAGCGCCATTTCCGTCTTAACCAAAGTAACTTGCGTTGGCCTCGGCCGACAAGTTTTGCGCCGTTTCGGACTGACTCCGCCCGAATTCAAGCGCTTTGCAAGGCTTCGCTAATAAGTCGGCGGCTGTTCTCGATCCCGTAAAGCGCGATGAAGCTGCCCATTCGAGGGCCTTGGCTCGATCCGAGCAGCGTTTCGTAAAGCGCCTGGAACCAGGCGCGCAGGCTCTCGAACGGGTGGCGCTTCCCAACCTCGAAGACCGCGTGCTGGATGATTTCGCCGTCGGCATCCGGCGGCAGCTTGTCGAGCTCCGAGTCCAGATCAATTAGCGCTTCGCGCTCGAGGTCGCTGGGCGCGCGACGCTGCAGCGTTGGCACCACGAAGTCGCGCGCATAATTGACCGCGAGCCCGATCAGCTCATCGAGCTCGGGATCGCTTTGCGATGAGCTGCCGGGGGCATAGCGCTGGACGAAGCGCCATGCGGTATCCTTGTCGGCGACCCCCGGCAGGCTGACGAGATTCAGCAACAGGCCATAGGTCAGCGGCAGCTTCTCTGGAGGGACTTTGCCGCGGTGAATATGGTGCACCGGATTGCCGAGCTGCTGTTCCAGCGGCTGGTCGGGATATTTTTCGCGGAACTGCCAATATTCATCCACCGCGCGCGGAATGACGCCGATGTGCAGGCTCTTCGCGCGCTTGGGCTCGCGATAGATGTAGAAGGAAAGGCTCGGCTCGCTGCCATAGCGCAGCCATTCCTCGAGGCTTAGGCCATTGCCCTTCGACTTCGAGATTTTCTCGCCCTTTTCGTCGAGGAACATCTCATAGTTGAAGCCTTCGGGCGGGCGGCCGCCGAGGACTCGGGCGATTTTCGACGACTGGACGACGCTGTCGATCAGGTCCTTGCCGGCCATCTCATAATCGACTCCGAGCGCAACCCATCGGGCCGCCCAATCGACCTTCCACTGCAGCTTGGCCTGGCCGCCGAGCGCGGACTGCCGGACGGGCGCGCCGTCCTCGTCGTTGAAGGCGATCGTGCCGGCCTGGGCGTCGACGACCTCCACCGGAACCTGGAGCACTCGGCCGGATGACGGGGAGATCGGGAGGATCGGCGAATAGGTCTGTCGCCGCTCTTCGCGCAAGGTCGGGAGCATCACGTCCATGATCCCGGCCCAGTTGCGAAGCACCTGCCGTATCACGTCGTCGAAACGGCCACTCCGATAGCAATCGGTCGCCGACAGGAATTCATAATCGAAGCCGTAGCGGTCGAGAAAATGGCGAAGCGTCGCATTATTGTGATGGGCGAAGCTTTCATGGCTGCCGAACGGGTCCGGGATTTGGGTGAGGGGCTTGCCCAGATTCTCCGTAAGCAACGGTCGGTTCGGAACATTGTCCGGAACCTTGCGCAGCCCATCCATGTCGTCGCTGAAGGCGATCAGCCGGGTCGGCCGGCCGGTCAGCTCCTCATAGGCCTGCCGGACAAAGGTCGTGCGCGCGACCTCGTTAAAGGTGCCGATGTGCGGCAGTCCCGATGGCCCGTAGCCGGTCTCGAAGATCATCGGGACGGGGCTGCCACCCTTTGGCGGCTTGCCCTCCGGCCACCGCTTCAGAAGCTTGCGCGCTTCCTCGTAGGGCCAGGCCTTGGAGGTCATCGCGGCAGAGCGGAGGGTTTCAGCGTCCAATTGCGTTGCTCTTCTGTTCTCGTGCCGCCAAGGTTGCGGGATGCCGGCTCCTTTGCCTCTTCCTGCCTTGCACGCAACCCATGCGGGCATCTGGCTGGCCAGCGGTTCGGGCGAGGTGCGGGAGGCGGTACGCGGCGAAGCGATCGCCCGCGCAGCCGACACGCCGCACATCCTCCTCAACGCGCCGCTGGTCGGCCAGCGGCTCGGCTATCCGGACCTCAGCGGGCTCGACCTCTTGGAGCTGTTCGCCTTCGTCCATCCGGCGCGGTTCGCGGTGCCGACCGTTGCCGGCTTGAGCCGGACGCTGGGACTTCGAGATTCCGCTGGGCGATGCCGACTCTGCGGCCGCGCTCCAGCAGATCGCGGAACGCCTGCTCGCGACGTTCGCCGATCGGGACTGGCGCGGTCGCGAGGGCGCGTGGACGTCGAATGCGACGCTCCATCGTCTGGGTTGGGGCTGGGCCCCGCTGATCGGCGCGCGACTGGAACGCCCCGAGCGTGGTGAGCGGATGCTGTTCTCGCGCCTCGAGCAATGGGAAGAATCCGCTACCCGTCCGCCGCCCCGGCCAGTCTCGGTCAGTCCCGACGAAGCGCGGTCGACGCTCGACCGGCTGACTGGGCGCGCGGAGGCTCGCTCCGGTCAGCAGGCCATGGCCGAGGCGGTGACCCAGGTGTTCACCCCAAAGCGCGCCAAGGACGCTCCCAATGTCCTGCTCGCCGAGGCTGGTACCGGCATCGGCAAGACGCTCGCCTATCTCGCGCCCGCTTCGCTGTGGGCGCAGCAGGCTGGCGGCGCGGTCTGGGTCTCGACCTTCACCAAGGCGCTGCAACGCCAGCTCGATGCCGAAGGCCCCAAACTGTTCGCCGACCCGGACGAGCGCGCGCGGCGCATCGTCGTCCGCAAGGGCCGCGAGAATTATCTCTGCCTGCTCAACTTCGAGGATGCCCTTCAGGGCGCGTTCTCCGGCCGGGCCGCGATCCTCGCCCATCTGGTCGGCCGCTGGGCGGCTTACACCAAGGACGGCGACATGGTCGGCGGCGATTTGCCCGGCTGGCTGCCGAGCCTTTTTCGCCGCGCCGGCGCGACTGCACTCACCGACCGGCGCGGCGAATGCGTCTATGCCGGCTGCCCGCACTACCGGCGCTGCTTCATCGAAAAGGCCGAGCGCGCGAGCCGCGCGGCGGACCTGGTGATCGCCAATCACGCGCTCGTGATGGTCAATGCCGCCCGCGCCCGCGAAGATGCGCCAGGCCGGATCTTGTTCGATGAGGGTCATCATCTGTTCGACGCCGCGGATTCCACCTTCGCCGTGGTGTTCGGGGGCCAGGAAGGGATCGAGCTCCGGCGCTGGATCGTCGGCCCGGAAGGCCGATCGCGCGGCCGCCGTCGCGGGCTTGCCGCTCGGCTGATGGACGTCGTTTCGTATGATGAGGAAGGGGCGCGAGCGCTCGACGCAGCCGTTGAATCAGCCAGGGCGTTGCCTTCCGAGGGGTGGCTGCAGCGCCTGATTGAAGGCGATCCATTCGGGCCGGTCGAAGCCTTGCTCGGCGAGGTGCGTGGCATGGTCTACGCTCGCTCGAAGGCGCAGGAAGCTGGATACGGCCTCGAGACCGAGCTGGCCGAGCCGGACGGCGCGCTGGTCTCCGCCGCGGCCGCGGCGGCTGAAATTCTCGAGAGCCTGCAGAAACCGTTGGCGGCGCTCGCTCGCCGGCTGGAAGCGGTGCTCGAAGATGCGCCCGACTGGCTCGATTCGCAGGCACGCGCCCGGGTCGACGGGGCCATCAACGGCTTGTCGTGGCGGCGCGAACTGTTATCGGCGTGGATTGCGTTGCTGGGCCGCATTGGTGGCCAGGCCGATCCCGAATTCGTCGATTGGCTGGCGGTCGAGCGAGTTGACGGACGCGAATTTGATGTGGCGATCCACCGTCGCTGGCTCGATCCGACCAAACCGCTTGCGGCCGCCGTCATGGCGCCGGCGGACGGTGTTCTGGTAACCTCTGCCACGCTTCGGGCGGGCGAGGATTGGGGCGCGGCCGACGCCCGCACCGGCGCCCTCCATCTCGCTTCGCCGGCCCAGCATTTCGAGGCGGACAGCCCGTTCGATTACGCGGCTTGTTCCGAAGTATTGATCGTCAACGACATCAAGCAGGGCGACATCGCCGCGCTCGCCGGCGCTTATGCCCGGCTGATCGAAACGGCACAGGGCGGCACGCTCGGCCTGTTCACCGCGATCCAGCGCCTGAAGGCGGTACATGCCCGGATCGCCGACCGCCTTGCGCGCGAAGGCTTGCCGCTCCTCGCCCAGCATGTCGACCCGATCGACGCCGGCACCCTGGTGGACATCTTTCGCGACGATCCACGCGCTTCGCTGCTCGGCACCGATGCGCTGCGCGACGGCGTCGACGTTCCCGGCAAATCACTGAGGCTGGTGGTGATGGAGCGCGTGCCGTGGCCGCGACCGACCGTGCTTCACGCCGCACGCAAGATGGCGGGCGGCGGCAGCGCGTATGACGACCGTGTCGTTCGTGCTCGGCTCGCCCAGGCATTCGGCCGGCTCATCCGCCGGCAGGGTGATCGCGGCGTGTTTGTCATTCTCTCGGCGGCGATGCCGTCGCGACTGTTGAAAGCTTTTCCCCCCGAGGTTTCCGTAAGCCGCCTGCCACTGGACGAGGCCATCGCGCGTGTCGGGCACAGGCTAACCGGAAGTCCTCACCTCTTCAGGGCAGAGGAAGAGCCGCGATGCGGCGAACTAGACGGACAGTTAAAGGGCGCCGAGCTCCCCTCTTCCCGTCCCTGAAGTAGGAGCTAACTTTCCAGCGCCTCGGCGAGGCGGTTGCGCAAGGAAATCAGGCGGAACACGTCGAGGCCGCGGACCTGATCGGCCTGTTCGGCTACTGGGGCGGGCTGAAGGATCGGCGCGACGGGCGGCGGCTCTGCCCGGCCTTCCGCGTGATTACGGTCGCGCAGCAGTTTTTGAACGCCGCGGACGGTATAGCCTTCGTGGTTGAGGAGGCGATGGATGCGCCGCGCGAGCTCGACATCCGCAGGGCGATAGTAACGGCGATTGCCCGCGCGCTGCATGGGCTTCAATTGCGGGAAACGCGTCTCCCAATAGCGCAGGATATGCTGCGGCAGGCCCAGCTCATGCGACAATTCGCCGATTGTCAGAAGCGCGCCGGGCTCTTTCTGTCCCGCCGTCGCCAAGGTCAGTCTTTCGCGATCTGGTCGCGCATGATCTGGCTCGCGCGGAAAGTCATCACGCGGCGCGGCGCGATCGGCACTTCGACTCCGGTCTTGGGATTACGCCCGACGCGCTGCCCCTTGTCGCGCAGGATGAAGGTGCCGAACCCCGACACTTTCACATTCGCGCCTTCGGCAAGCGCGTGGCACATATGATACAGCACCCGCTCAACGACACCGGCCGACTCCGCGCGCGACAGGCCGAGGTTGCGATGAACCACATCGGCGAGGTCCGCACGCGTCAAGGTGTTCGCCGCGTCTGCCTCACCAGTCACCCGAGCGATCCCAAGATCGGCCATTTCATTCTCCCCGCCTGATGGCGTGCCCCACGCCGTCGATTACGCTCTCGTAACGGAAATCCGTCCTGTCGGCAATTCGACTAATTGCCGGATATTCCAAACTTTTCAATACCTGAGGGCTGCCGCGCCCCATGTAAAGCCGCCACCCATCGCTTCGAGCACAACGATGTCGCCGCGCTTGATTCGGCCGTCGCGGACCGCGGTGTCCAGCGCCAGCGGAACCGAGGCCGCCGAGGTGTTCGCGTGCTGGTCGACGGTCACCACCACCTTCTCCGCGGGAAGGCCAAGCTTCCTCGCGGTTGCATCGAGGATCCGGGCATTGGCCTGGTGCGGCACGACCCAGTCGACGTCGGCTGACGGTCAGCCCGGCATCGGCGAGGACTTCGTTGAGCACCTGCGGCGAGGTTCACGACCGCGTGGCGAAACACTTCGCGGCCTTTCATCCGCAGCTTGCCGACCGTGCCGGTGGTCGAAGGACCCCCATCGACAAACAGGAGATCGTTGTGGCGGCCATCGGCGTGAAGCCTGGTCGCAAGGATGCCCGATTCGGTGTCCTCGGCACTCAGCACCAATGCGCCGGCACCGTCGCCGAACAGCACGCAGGTTGCGCGATCTTCCCAATCGAGGATCCGGCTGAATGTCTCGGCGCCGATCACCAGCGCCTTGGAGGCATTGCCCGATCGGAGCATCGAATCGGCGACCGACAAGGCGTAGAGGAAGCCGGTGCACACCGCATGCACGTCGAACGCGATGCAATCATCGATGCCGAGCGCCGCCTGGACCTTGGTCGCGGTCGATGGAAATGTTTGGTCGGGGGTCGCGGTTGCGAGCACGATGAGGTCGATCTCGCGCGCCTCGACGCCGGCCTGAGAAAGCGCCGCGCGGGCCGCTTCAGTCGCGAGGGTTCCGGTCGTTTCCCCGTCCCCGGCAATGTAGCGGTTGCGGATTCCGGTGCGCTCGACGATCCACTCGTCCGACGTGTCGACGCTGGCCGCCAGCTCCTCGTTGGTGACCTTGCGCTTGGGCAGCGCGCTGCCGACGCCGGCGATGACCGACCGTCGGCTCACTGCGCCGCCTCGTTGGCGAAGGCGTGCGCGCGGAAATTATCGAGGTCCTCGCCGATCTTCCGGGTGATGTCGTTGCGGACCATGCGTCGCGGCCACGCGAATGGCGTTGGCGACGCCCTTGGGATTGGCGCTGCCGTGGCTCTTCACGACGAGGCCGTTCAAACCGAGGAAGACGGCGCCATTGTGATTGTTGGGGTCGAGGTGGACCTTCAGCAGGTTGAGGGCCGGCTTGGACAAGGCGAACCCGGCCTTGGACCGCAACGAGCTTTTGAACGCGCGCCGGAGCAAGTCGGTGACAAAGCGGGCGGTGCCTTCGGCGGTCTTCAGCGCGATGTTCCCGGAGAAGCCGTCGGTGACGACGACATCGACCGCGCCGCGCGACAGCTGGTCGCCCTCGGTGAAGCCGTCGAAGCGGAACGGGAGATAATCGGCTTCGCGAAGCAGCGCCGCCGCATCCTTGAGCTCGTCGGTGCCCTTCAATTCCTCGGTGCCGATGTTGAGCATCTTCACCCGCGGCGAGGCGATCCCGAGCACCGTGCGCGAATAAGCCGCGCCCATCACCGCGAACTGCACGAGGTTCTGCGCATCGCATTCGGTGTTGGCGCCAAGGTCGAGCATGATGACGTCAGTCTCGCCGAGCGTCGGCAGCAGCGCGGCGAGGGCAGGGCGGTCGATCCCCGGCATGGTTCGAAGCGCGAGCTTGGACATCGCCATCAGCGCGCCGGTGTTGCCGCCCGACAAGGCCGCGTCGGCCACCTGTCTTTGACCGCGTTGATCGCCATGCCCATCGAGGTGGTGCGGGCGCGGCGGATCGCCTGGCTCGGCTTCTCGCTCGCGGCGATCGAATTCGGGCGAATGGACGATGCTGAAATGGCCGGCGAAGGTTCGTGTGCGTCGCGATCTGCGCCCGCGACCTGCTGCTTCGTCGCCGAAGAAGGCGAAGCGGAGCGACGGATCCTTGCGCAGCGCGCGCGAGGCGCCAGCGATCATCGCCGCTGGGCCGGCGTCCCCGCCCATGGCGTCAATCGCGATACATGGGCCCGTCGGTCATGGGCCGGTTGCGGCTTAGGCTTCGGTCGAAACGATTTCGCGGCCGTTATAATGGCCGCAAGCGGCGCACAGATTGTGCGGCAGCTTGAGTTCGCCGCAATTCGGGCATTCCTGGAACTGCGGTCGCCTTCAGCGCATGGTGGCTGCGGCGCATGTTGCGCTTCGACGGCGAGGTTTTTCTCTTGGGGACAGCCATGCGGCACCTTTAAATGCTAACAATAAAAATTGCGACGATCTGCGCCTCATCTCAGCGGGATAACCCGCAGGTGGCGGCCGGATCGTCGCGAACCGCGGCTCCTATAGCGGAAGTGGCGCGCTGTTGCAAGGCCGAGCGCGGCGAGTGCGACGGAAGCGGCTGGGAGGGCATTGCCATGACACCGATTCCGGTCACGCTCGCTGAGCGCCGCCGCCGCGGTCGCTGATCAACATCTGGCTCGGCTGGCGCATCGCTAGCATTCCGCAGAAATTCGAGGTCAGTGATCGGGGACGGCGGCCACGAGCCGCTGCTGCGGCGGATGCGCGCGCAGGCCAATTTCATCGAAAACGCGCCCGTTCTTCCTGATCCTCTGGCGGGCTGAACTGTCCGGCGCAAATCGCGCTGGCGCTCGGCGCGATCGCCGGCGGTCTTCACTGCTCGCCCGAATCTGTCCACGGCCGATCGGAATGGACGGTGCGCCATCTGCAGCGATGGCGGATGTTCGGGATGATGGGCACATGCCTTGCCGACTTGGCTCATCGCTGATCCGTGGGCGTCGTCTGCGCCGCGAAGTTCCTGCCTAGGCCGCTAGCGCGGCGTCGCCGACGAAGGGATTGGTCGCCGCTCGTGGCCGAAGGTCGACATCGGCCCGTGGCCGGGGACGAAGGCGGTATCGTCGCCCATCGGCCACAGCCGCGCGGTGATCGAGCGGATCAGCTGCTGCTGGTTGCCGCGCGGGAAATCCCAGCGGCCGACCGAGCCCTTGAACAGCACGTCGCCGACCAGCGCGAGCTTCGATTCCGGATGGTGGAAGACGACGTGGCCGGGCGTGTGGCCGGGGCAGTGGCGGACGTCGAAGCGTCAGCTCGCCGACGGTGACCTGGTCGCCGTCGTCGAGCCAGCGCGACGGTTCGAACGGGCGGCCGGCGACGCCGTATTTGGCGCCGTCCTCGGCGAGCCGCGTCGATCCAGAAGCGGTCGTCCTCGTGCGGGCCCTCGATCGGGACGCCGAGCTCCTCGGCGAGGATGCCCGCGCTGCCGCAATGGTCGATATGGCCGTGGGTCAGCAGGATCTTCTCGATCGTCACGCCGGCCTGGGCTGCGCGCGGCCTTGAGCCGGGGCAGGTCGCCGCCGGGATCGACGAACGCCGCCGCGCATCGTCTCCGTGCACCACAGCAAGGTGCAATTCTGCTGCAGCGGCGTCACCGGGATGATCGCCGCGCGAAGCGGCGGCTCGCTCATCTGGTAGTCGGGCGCTCATCGAGTCGGCGACAGCGCCGGCGGCTCGTTCTTCATCGATGCCGAGACCGCCTCGGCCTGGCGGAGGACGCGCAGGACGTTGCCGCCGGCGAGCTTGGCGAGATTCTGGTCGCACCAGCCGCGGCGGATCAGCTCGGCGAACAGATTGGGATAATCCTGCGACGCCGGTCAGGCCCGTCGGGCGTCGTCGGGATCCCGTCGAGGTCGCCGCCGATCCCGACATGATCGTAGCCGGCGACCTTGGCGACATGCTCGACATGGTCGGCGACCTGCGGCGACCGTCGACGCACGGGTGCGGGATGCGCCGCCACCCAGGCTTTCATGCCGGCGTCGACGCTCGGCCGGGATGGCCGGTGAACAGCGCCTTGAGCCGCGCTTCTTCGGCGTCGCGCTCGGCGCTCCATTGCCAGCACCGCGTCGGTCACATAGCCGGGCGCGAAATTGACCATCACCACGCCGCCATTCGGCGGCGAGTCGGGCTGAGCACGTCGTCGGGCACGTTGCGCGGATGGTCGTCGAGCGCCTGGGCGCTGAGTGCGAGAAGATGACCGGCGCGCGGCTCGAACGCGAGCGCGTCCGTCATCGTCGCCGTCGCTGACGTGGCTGAGATCGACCAGCATGCCGATGCGGTTCATCTCGTGGACGACGCTCTCGCCGAACGGGCTGAGGCCGTCATATTTGGGACGTCGGTGGCGCAGTCGGCCCAGTCCGTGGTCTTGAAGTGAGTCAGCGTCATATAGCGCGCGCCGAGATCGTGGAACATGCGCAGCGCGGCGAAGCTGTGCCCCATCTGATGACCGCCCTCGATCCCGATGAGGGATGCGACGCGGCCAGCCTTGTGGATCCGGACGAGATCGCCCGCGCTATAGGCCTGTTCGAGATCGTTCGGATAAGCGGCGACGAAGCGTTTCACGATGTCGATCTCTTCGAGCGTATCGCGGATGGCGCGATCGCCGTCGACCTCGGCGGGAATGAACACAGACCAGAATTGCCCGCCGACCCGGCCCTGATGAAGCCGGGCCATGTCGGTCATGAGGGCGGGTTTCCATTTGTCGGTGCCGCCGGCGAGGCCTTCGGTCCGACCCTCGTAATTCTCACGCAATTGCTCGGCGAGGTCGTTGTGCCCGTCGATGAGCGGGGTGGCCTTCAGGATGCGGTCGATCCGTGCCTGCACCTTCGGATCGATGGGCTGCGCACTCGCTGCCGAGGCGAGCAGCACGGCGGCAAGGGCGAAGGGGAATGCGGTTTTCATGAGCCAGGGTGTAGGAAGCGCGGAAGGGACAGGCAATCCGGGGACTTGTCCTTTGGCGTGCGGCCGTCGATGAAGCGGAAGATGAGCGACCTTGAAGAGACGATGTCTTTCGACCCCGACGAAGGCATCGCCGATCTCGACACCCACCTCGACCGGCTGAACAATGCCGCCGAAGCGCAAGGCTTCAAGTTCGACCGCCATGCCGCCCGCAACGAGCTCCAGGCCGCGACCTTCGGCAAGCGCAAGCGGGCGACCGCGCGGCTGGTTCTCTCGCCCAGCGGAGCGATGGCGATCGAAGTTCGCTCGGCCTAGGCGGCGAGCGGGAACCGGAGCAGACGGTCGGAAACCGGGACCAGCGCCGAGGCGTTGAGTCCGACGGAGCGCAGAATTTCCGGATGATGGGCGTCGAGCCCGCCGGTCAGCGATCCAAATGCGGGCATGATGATCTTTGAGGCTGAGGCGACGAAGCAGCGCCGCGCCACGCGCCGGCCTTTGAGCGACAGCCGCAGCTTGGGATGGAAGTGGCCGGAGATTTCGGGCCGCGCCTCGCCCGGCACCGCTTCATGCCGCAGAACGATTCCGGCAAGCATGACTTCATCCTCGATCTGTCCACCGCAATGGTCGGCGAAGCCGGGATCATGATTGCCGACGATCCAGGTCCAGTCGAGCGCCTTCGTCAGCGACAGGAGCAGTGCCCGGGCATCCGCGGGAAGCCGGTCGCAACCGAAGCGGTCATGGAAGCTGTCACCGAGGCAATAGAGCTTCCTCGCTCCCGTCCGCTCGACCTCGGTGGCGAGCGCGCTCAGCGTGGCGTGCGAATCATAGGGCGGCAGAAACTGTCCCAGCCGCGCGAACCAGCTGGCTTTTTCGAGGTGCAGGTCGGCGACCAGCAGCGCCTGCCGCGACGGCCAATAAAGCGCGCCGTCGGGCGTTGCCGAGAACGTTTCGCCTGCGAACGAAAGGGGAACCATGCTTGTCATTGGGAGAAGCGAAGCGACGAAGCAATCCAAATCGGCAATAGCGACGTGGATTGCTTCGCTACGCTCGCAATGACGGGCTGGTCAGAAGCTTATTCGTAATCCCCGCCCGACGGGGTCGGACGCGGCGGCGCGGCCGCGGTGAGGCGCAGCGCCTCGGCGGCTTCGCTCAGCGAGGCCAGCTCCTCCGTCTCGTCTTCCTCGTCGATCCGGACCTTCTGCAGGTTGCTGACGATCGCCTCGTGGAGATCGCGCGGCTTGACCGTTTCCTCGGCGATCTCGCGCAGGGCAACGACGGGATTCTTGTCACGGTCGCGGTCGATCGTGAGGTCGGCTCCGCCCGAAACCTGGCGCGCACGCTGGGCCGCGACCAGGACGAGATCGAACCGGTTCGGGACCTTGTCGACACAATCTTCAACAGTAACGCGCGCCATTCATCGCTCCGGGAGTTCGACCGAAATTCGGGAAGAAAGGCGAGATAGCTACGAGGGGCGGCAAGGTCAAGGAAATGGCGCTTTGCCAGTCAGCCGCGTGCCGGTAACACCGACCCGATGGGGAAGGCTCCGACCAAGACCGCTGCTCGAACAAAGCCGGCGTCGCCAAGAAAGGCAGCCGTCAGGAAAGCGCCAAGGGCCGAGCAGGCAGCGCGAACCCTGCGGATCGATGGTAATCAGCTGACCGTTTTGCCGGATGGACCGGAGCGCCTCGAAGCCCTGATCGCCCTGGTCGACGGCGCGAAACAATCGCTTCGCCTGCTTTATTACATGTACCTTGCGGATGGATCGGGCGCCCGGGTGCGCGAGGCCGTGCTACGGGCGATCGATCGCGGGGTCGACGTCAGCCTTTTGATCGACGGCTTCGGCAGCAGCGATACGCCCGACGATTATTTTTCCGAACTGCCCAAGCGTGGCGCGCGTTTTTGCCGCTTCAATCCGAGCTACGGGCGCCGTTATTTGCTGCGCAATCATCAGAAGCTCGCGCTCGCCGATGCGGAAAGCGCCAGCCCCAGAGTGATTGTCGGCGGATTCAACGTCGCCGACGATTATTTCAAGACGGTCGCCGATGGCGCGTGGCGTGACATCGGCCTCGTTGTCGAAGGCCCGGCCGCCGCCCGTCTGGCCCCCTATTTTGACGAGCTGATGGCCTGGGCGCTGCGCAAGAACTCGCGGATGCGCACGCTGCGGCGCATGATCTTCAAATATACGGAAACCCGCGGCCGCCTGCAGTGGCAGCTGGGGGGCCCGACGGCCAAGCTTAGCCCATGGGGAGTCTCGACTTGCCGTGACCTCGTACAGAGCCGCGATGTCGAGATGATCGCTGCTTATTTCGCCCCGACCTGGGGATTACTCAAGCGCATTGCCCGCGTCGGGCGCATTGGCCGCGCGCGCGTCGTGACCGCAGCCAAATCCGACAATAACGCGACCATCGCCGCTGCCCGCTTCACTTATCGCCGGCTGCTCGCCCGGGGGGTCGAGATTTTCGAATATACGGCGACGAAACTGCATACCAAGCTCGTGGTGCTCGATGACGTGGTCCACATCGGCTCATCCAACCTCGATATCCGAAGCCTCTATCTCAACATGGAGTTGATGCTGCGCGTCGACGACGGCGAGTTCGCGCAAATGATGCGTGGCTATTTCGAAGGCGAACTGGAACGATGCGTCCGGATCACGCCGGCGCTTCAGAAGAAGCGGGGGACTTGCTCAACCAATCCGCTGGGCGCTATCATTCTTCCTGGTGACCAGCTTCGACTTTGGAGTCACCCGGCGGCTCAACTTCGGCCTGACCGGCGACTGAGAGTCAGGCCTTCGGGCTCGCCCTTATAGGCCCAGAACAAGGTCGCCGGTGGGACGTTGATCCACTCGAACCCGCGCTTGATCGATTTGAAATGCGGCGCGATGAAGTCGCGGACCTTGGGGCTGAACTGGTAGACCAGGAACGCCCCGCCCGGCCGCACCACGTTCGAGGTCGCTTCCGCGATCGCATCGCCAACGCCCGGTGGGAGGGTCGAGAAAGGCAGGCCCGACAGCACATAATCGGCTGAGCCAAGGTTCCGGTCCGCGAGGATCTTCTCGACGTCGGCCGCCGATCCGGTGACCGTTACGAGCCGCGGATCGTCGAATCGCTCATGCAGATAGTGCGTGAAGTCGGCGTTGGTATCGATCGTTACCAGCGTCGCGTCCGGCGCCAGCCGGTCGAGGATCGGCTTGGTGAACGTGCCGACGCCCGGACCGTATTCCACAAACAGCCTGGTGTTGGCCCAGTCGACCGGGCCTAGCATCTTGTCGATCAGCACCCGGCTCGAGGGGATGATCGAGCCGACCATCACCGGGTTCTTGATGAAGCCGCGCAGGAATTGCCATTTCGGGCTTTGCGAGCGGCGGTCGCGGTGGCGCTGAAGCCGGCGGGGACTTTTCAGCGTGCGCGCGGGGGAGGTCGACATGAAGGCTCCGTTTCGGGGAGGGTAAATTAAGGACCGGAGCGTTGGCAAAAGCGCCGCCGCTTGGCAAGGTTGAACGCGGCAGGGCTGAAACGGTCGCGCGACCCTTCTGCGAATTGCGCGATTCTTGCGACGAAGAGGTTCCGCTCGCCGGCCGCGCTCCTTATTCCGAGGCCATGGCTTCGATCGCGCGCAGCCGTGGCGTCGGCGTAACGGCGCTGACGACGATGCATTTCCTGTTGCTATATGCCGCGATGCTGGTCGCCGCGGCGGGCAATACCGCGCTGCAATCGGTAATGCCGGCGATCGGCCGCGAGATCGGCATCCAGGATTTCTACGTCGCGATCGCCTACACCTGGTCGGCGGTGCTGTGGGTGCTGCTCGCGCCTTTCTGGGCCGAGAAGAGCGACCATCACGGCCGCAAGACGCTGACGCTGATGGGGGTCAGCGGGTTCATCGTGTCGATGACCTTGTGCGGCGTTGTGCTGTTCACTGGGCTTCACGGGTGGCTCAGCGGAGCGCTGACCTTCGGCCTGTTCGCGGTGTTTCGCGGAATTTACGGCGGCCTCGGCTGTGCCACGCCGTCCGCGACCCAGGCCTATCTCGCATCCAAGACGAGGCGTGCGGGTCGCGTGGCGGCTTTGTCCGCGCTGTCTTCTTCGTTTGGGCTAGGCACCATCATCGGTCCCGCTCTCGCGCCTTTGTTCGTACTCCCGCTGATCGGTTTGTCCGGGCCGCTGTTTGCCTTCGCGGCGATTGCCGCCGCAGTGTTTGTCTCGATCCTGCTGTGGCTTCCCGACGATCGCACCGGTCGTCGGCTCGGCCATGGCGCGGCGATGAGTTATCCTTCGCTCGCCTCGACCCCAACCGGCGCGAGCGTTGTCGCCGCGACGACGGGCCGACGCCACAAAAGGCTGAGCTGGAAGGATCCGCGCGTCCGGCCGTGGATCGTCGCCGGCGTGGTCGCCGGTCATGCCCAGGCCGCGACCCTGACCTGCATCGGCTTTTTCGTCATTGACCGCTTGCATCTCCGCGCGTCGGGCTCCGAGGGGCCGATTGCGATCGTCATGATGGCCGGCGCAGTCGCCACCCTCGGCGCGCAGTGGGTTCTCATTCCGCGCCTCGGTCTTGATCCGCGTTCGTTGATCCTCTCAGGCGCATTGATTGCCGCCGCCGGTTTGTTCGGCACGATGTTGTCGAACGACTTGTATGAAATCACGATCGGCTTTGCGGTTGCCTCACTCGGCTTCGGCTTCACCCGCCCCGGCTTCACTGCGGGTGCTTCGCTGGCAGTCCCGCTCGCCGAGCAGGGGGCTGTCGCCGGCGTGATCACCGCGGCCAACGGCATCAGCTACGTGCTCGCGCCCGCGCTCGGAATCGGTCTTTACGGTTGGCAGCATGACCTGCCCTTTGCCGTCTTCGGATTGCTCCTGGTCGGCCTCGCCGCCGTCGCGCGCCGGAACCTCGCCGCCTAGGTCTTTCCGCCCGCTTTCGGCCGAAGCATCCCCGGAAGGACGAAGCCGATCCCGCCCATCGGGCGCGTTGCCTCGCTCTTCAGCGTTTCCTGGATGCGGTCGTACTCCTCCAGCATTTCCGGCGTGACCGACGCTCGCGTCTCGCCGAGCGCAACCTCGAAGTCGGCCATGGTGACCTTGGCGGCGTCGAGTCCACGTCGAAGCGCGGTGAGGCCGGCGCGACGGACGAGATCCTCGAGGTCGGCGCCGGTGAACCGGTCAGTCCGCTTCGCCAATGATTCAAGATCGACATCGTCGGCCAGCGGCATGTTGCGCGTGTGGATCGCGAGGATGCGTCGGCGGCCTGCCGTGTCCGGTGTCCCAACGTAAATCAGCTCGTCGAACCGTCCTGGCCGAAGCAGCGCCGGGTCGATCAGCGTCGGCCGGTTGGTTGCACCGATGACGACCACGTTCTGCAGCTCCTCGAGCCCGTCCATTTCCGACAGGATGGTGTTGACCACGCGCTCGGTGACCTGCGGCTCGCCGAGCCCGCCGCCGCGCGCCGGCACCAGACTGTCGAGTTCGTCGATGAAGATGATGGTCGGCGCCACCTGCCGCGCGCGATTGAACAGGCGCGCGATCTGCTGCTCGCTCTCGCCATACCATTTGCTGAGCAGGTCGGACGATTTTGTGGCGATGAAGTTTGCTTCGGCCTCCCGGGCTGCAGCCTTGGCGAGCAGGGTCTTGCCGGTGCCGGGCGGTCCATACAGCAGAAAGCCCTTCGCCGGGCGAATGCCGAGGCGGCGGAATGCTTCGGGATGCTTGAGCGGCAGTTCGACGCCTTCTCGAAGCCGATCGCGCGCTGCGTCGAGCCCGCCGACATCGTCCCAGCGGATCGTCGGCGCCTCGACCATCACTTCGCGCATCGCTGATGGCTGCACGCGCTTCAGCGCATTCTCGAAATCCTTGAGCTCAACCGACAGCGCATCGAGTATCTCGGCTGGGATGACCTGCTCGGCGAGGTTAAGCTTGGGCATGATCCGCCGCACCGCCTCGAGCGCCGCCTCCCGGCACAGCGCTGCCAGGTCCGCCCCGACGAACCCGTAGGTCCGCCGCGACAGTTCATCGAGGTTGACGTCCGGCGCGAGCGGCATCCCGCGGGTGTGGATGCCCAGGATCTCGCGGCGCCCTGGTTCGTCAGGCACGCCGACCACGATCTCGCGGTCGAGGCGGCCGGGTCGGCGCAAGGCTTCGTCGATCGCCTCCGGCCGGTTGGTCGCCGCGATCACCACCGTATTCTGGCGCGGCTCGATGCCGTCGAGCAGCGTCAGCAGCTGCGCGACCAGCCTTTTCTCCGCCTCGCCGCTGACCTGGCCACGCTTCGGTGCGATCGAATCGATCTCGTCGATGAAGATGATCGAGGGCGCGCTTTGCGCGGCCTGCTCGAAGATCTCGCGCAGCCGCCGCTCGCTCTCGCCATAAGCCGAGCCCATGATTTCCGGACCCGCGATGCTGAAGAATTTGGCGGCGCTCTCATTGGCGACGGCGCGCGCTAAGAGCGTCTTGCCGGTGCCGGGCGGGCCATGCAGCAGCACGCCTTTGGGCGGATCGACGCCGAGCCGCTGGAACAGTTCGGGGTGGCGCAGCGGAAGCTCGACCATTTCGCGCAGCGCGTCGATCGTGTCGCGCATCCCGCCCAGGTCGTCGTAGGTGACGTCGGCTCGCCGCTCGCCGTCCGCCGCGGCTTTATATTCGGGCAGCAGTTCGACGACGGTATTGCCGTCGATATGAACGATGCCCTGAGGGACGGTTCCAGTGACGACGAGGCGGAGTTCCTGAAGGGCGAACGCAGGCGCGTTCAGCAGCTGCCTGATGTGATCGGGCATGTCGGCGTTGATTCGTTGATGCCCGGCCGTGGCGACGGTGTCGCCCTCGACCAGCGGCCGTCCCGCGAAGGTGCGCTTCAGCGCTTCGGCCGATCCTTGCAGCCGGACGTTGGGCTGGGCCGGCGCAAAGACGCACGCGCGTGGCCGGCTTCGAAGTCGGTCTTCTGCACTTCGACGAAATCGCCCGAACCCACCCCGGCATTGGCGCGCTGCAGACCGTCGAGGCGGATGATGTCGATGCCTTCGTCCTCGCCATACGGGCGAATGGCGCGCGCGGCCGTGGTCCGCTTGCCGACGATCTCGATGACGTCGCCTTCGTTGAGGCCAAGCTCGTCCATCAGCTTGTCCGGGAGCCGGGCGAAGCCGCGCCCGCTGTCGGCCGGAGGAAGGCTCGCCACCTGCACCTTGCGCGAGGTCACGCGATCGATCGTGTCTGCTTCCGGCATCTTGTCTCCTGGCTCGCCCTTTTATGCCGGTTACGCAACGACGGCAGTGCGGCGCGGTTTCAATAGTCGCTCAATATTTGATTGCCCCGGCGATCTTGCGAACCACCGAGCGCGGGACGAAGCGAGTGCTCGCCGCTCCGATCTTGTTGACGAGGCCGGTGACGACGACGGCCTTGTTCTTCTCAAGCCCTTGCAGACCTAGCCGCACGACATCGCTGGACTTCCATCGCCAGCCGGTCGAAGGCGCGATTGCCGCCAAAGCCGGCGACTTCGCCGAACTCGGTTCGTGTCGGACCGGGACAAAGACAACTCACCTTTACGCCATGCGGCTTTAGTTCTTCATGCAATGCTTCGCTCAGCGACAGCACGAAGGCCTTGGTCGCGAAATAGACCGCCATCTTCGGTCCGGGCTGGAAGGCCGCGGTCGAGGCGACATTGAGGATGCGGCCTGACTTGCGTTCGATCATGGCCGGCGCGACTGCGCGGCACAGGTCGGTCAGGGTGGCGACATTGAGGTCGATCATCTGCCGCTGGCGCTTTGCGTCGAGCTCCGCAAAGCGCCCGATCAGCCCGAAGCCGGCGTTGTTGACCAGCAACTCCACGGTTTCGCCATTCGCCGCAAGGTCCGCCAGCAGCTTCGCGGCCGCATTCGGCTTGGACAGGTCGATCGCCACCGACCGCGCATTGCCGAGCTCGCTGGCGAGCTCGTCGAGCCGGTCCTTGCGCCGTGCCGCCAGCACGAGCCCGTAACCACGCGTCGACAATTGCCGCGCAAACTCAACCCCGAGTCCCGCCGACGCGCCGGTAATCAACGCGACCTTCTTCACTCCGTTCGTCCTGAGCGAGCGCGCAGCCGCAGTCGCGGTTCCGACGAACAACGCCATTCGACTTCGCTCAGGACGAACGGGATTTGCATTAAGAAACCGTCGCCTTGACGATCTTGCCGGGCTCCCGCGGCGGCTCGCCGGCCGGCAGCGCGTCGACATGTTCCATGCCGCTCTCGACCTCGCCCCACACCGTGTACTGATTGTCGAGGAAGGGCAAATCCGCGGTCACGATGAAGAACTGGCTGTTGGCGCTATCGGGGTTCTGAGCACGCGCCATCGAGGCGACGCCGCGCTTGTGCGACTCCCTGGAAAATTCCGCCTTCAGGTTCGGCTTGTCCGATCCGTGCATACCCGTCCCGGTCGGATCGCCGCCCTGCGCCATAAAGCCCGGGATCACGCGGTGGAAAACGACTCCGTCGTAGAAACCGCTGTTGGCGAGCTCGGCGATCCGCTCAACGTGGCCGGGCGCGAGGTCCGGGCGAAGCTTGATGACGACGTTGCCGCCGGAGGAAAGAGAAAGAGTGAGGCGGTCGCCATCGGCCATGATTTGAAGCTCCAGTCAGAGTGTCGAACGGCGGATTTAGGGATGCGCGGGTGGTTGCGCCAGAGCGGCCGCGACCATAGGAGGGCGGCACACGGTCGAGACGAGGGGAGGATCAGTGAGCGAGAGCGACCCCATCGCCGCCGCGCCCCCCGAGGATTCTGCTTCCCCCGTCGATGAAGAGGATCGGCTTCGCCCGGCCTTCGTCGACAAAGTGCTCGATGCGGTTGAGGCGGGCGACGACGAGACTGCTCGCCGCCTCGTCCAGCCGCTTCATCCCGCCGACGTCGCCGACCTGATCGAACTTGCCCGAGCCGACGAGCGCGAGGGGCTGGTCAAGGCGCTGGCGGGGATCGTCAGCGCAGATGTGCTCGCGGAAATGAACGAATATGTCCGCGAGGGGCTACTCGACGAGCTCGAGCCGCAGCAGGTCGCGGACATCGCAGGCCAGCTCGACACCGACGATGCCGTTGCCTTGATCGAGGACCTCGACCGCGACGAGCAGCAGGCAGTTCTCCGCGCGATGGAGCCCGACGACCGCGCCGCGGTCGAGGAGGCGCTGGGCTATCCCGAAGAATCCGCCGGCCGTCTCATGCAGCGCGACCTGTGCGCGGTGCCGGAGCATTGGAAGGTCGGCCAGGTCATCGATTATCTGCGCTCGCACGAAGACTTGCCGACGGATTTCTGGGAAGTGTTCGTGGTCAGCCCCGACCACCACCCGGTCGGGACCTGCAAATTGTCGACCATCCTCCGTACGGCGCGCGGCACGCCGGTCGCCGACATCATGACTCACGAGCAGACCCTGATTCCGGTGGACCTCGACCAGGAAGATGTCGCGCTGCGCTTTCAGAAATACGCACTCGTCTCGGCCGCGGTGACGGACGACAGCGGTCGCCTGGTAGGCATGATCACGGTCGATGACGTGGTCCACATCATCCAGCAGGAAGCCGGCGAGGATATAACTTTGCTGTCCGGCGCCGGTGAAGGCGACATCAACGAGCCGCTCCGGATGACGGTGCGGACCCGCGTCGTCTGGCTCGTGATCAACCTCGGCGCCACCATCTGCTCGGCCTCGGTGGTCGGTGCCTTCCAGGGCGAAATCCGCAAATATGCGATCCTCGCCGCGCTGATGCCGATCGTCTCGGCGCTCGGCGGCAATGCCGGCACGCAAACTCTCGCGGTCGTCGTTCGTGCGCTCGCCACCAATCAGCTGACCAGCGCCAACACTGCCTGGATGCTGTTCCGCGAATTCAGGATTGCCATCGCCAACGGCATTGCGCTCGCCGCGGTGGGTGCAATCGGCACCTATCTTATCCTCGGCGATCTCCAGCTGTCGCTGGTGTTCGCAATGGCGCTGGTCATCAACAGTCTGGTTGCGGGGCTGGTCGGGGTGCTCGTCCCGGTGACTCTCGACAAGGCGCGCATCGATCCGGCGGTGTCATCGGCGGTGTTCGTCACGACGATCACCGACGTCATGGGCTTCTTCAGTTTCCTCGGACTCGCGGCACTTCTTCTTCATCGCTAACCGCTTGAAAGTGTGTCGCTTCGCGGCCAGATCGACACTGTGTCGTCCCTTCATCTGACCAAGGTCGCGTTCGGTTGCCGGACGGTGGACGCCCTCGAAAAGCGGGTGGCCGCGCGCACTCATGACGGCGAGATGCGGGTCCCGACCCGGATGAGGCCGAAGCGGATGGAAGAGCTGGTCGGCGGATCGATCCACTGGATCGTCAAGCATCGGCTGATCGCGCGTCAGCAAATCTTGCGCTTCGAAGACCGAAAGGATGGGCGGATCGATATCGTCCTATCCGGAGAGCTGGAACTCATTCCGCCGAGCCCCAAGCGGGCGCATCAGGGCTGGCGGTATCTGGAAGCCGCCAATGCCCCAACCGAGGGTGATCAGGATAGCGGCCTCGCCGAGCTGCCGCCCCTGCTTTACGTCCGCCTCGCCGCGCTGGCTCTTTTATAGTCGTCCAGCCGACGCTATTCGCTTCGCAATCAACAGGGAGGCGACGCCATGACCACCACTTCTTCGCGCATCGATTCGAAGGTCGCCGAGCGCGCGATGCTCAGCCATCCTTTCTACCAGGCGTGGACCGAGGGCCGCCTGCCGCTCGACACGCTGCGCGATTATGCGCGGCAATATTTCCATCATGTCGAAGCCTTCCCGCGCGCCGTGAGCGCAGTGCACAGCGCCTGCCCGGACCGCGACGGCCGACGGATGCTGGCGGAAAACCTCGCCGAAGAAGAGGGCATCGACGCCGGCAAGCAGGACCATGCCTCGCTGTGGATGATGTTCGCATGCGGCCTCGGCGAAGTCAGAGGATGCTGTTCGCGGCCAGCAGCTCAATGGCGAAACCCAGGCATTGATCGACACCTTCCGCAAGCTGTCGCGCCAGTCCTATGCCGCCGGACTCGGTGCGCTTTACGCCTACGAAAGCCAGTTTCCGGGCGTCGCTTCGGCGAAGATCGAGGGCCTCATCGACCGGTACGCGATCACCGACGAGGACACGCTTCGCTTCTTCCGCGTCCACGAACGTGCCGACGTCGAGCATAGCGCGGTCTGCCGCGGACTCCTCGATCGCCTTCCGAAAGCAGAGCAGGCCGAAGCCGTGGCAGCTGGCGAAGAGCTCGCCGGCGCTTTGTGGAATTTCCTGTCGGGCGTGGAGGCTCGCGCCTCGATCAACTAGCGGCAGCCGGTGATGCTGGCCGAGCCGTTCGCCTTCACGGTGCACGACGGCCGGCCGGCAAGCCGGATGGTCGCATTGCCGCTCGCGCTGACGGTCGCCGAATTGGCGATGTTGGCGTCGACCGTCGCGGTTCCTTCGGCACCGATGGTCGCATCCGCCGCGGTGAGCTGGGTTGCATCGATGCTCGAGATTCCGCGCACGATCACCGTCAGCTTCTTCGTCGATCCGCCAAGCGCAGCATTAGCGCTTCCGATGACGTTGACGCTCAGCTGATCGACCTGGACATCGCCGATACGGGCACTTCCCGATCCCTGAGCCGACAGCCCAAAAGTCAGGCCCTTGACCCGATCGATCGCCAGCGACCCGGCGCCGTTCAGCCAGGCATTGGCCAGATCGTGCGTTCCAAGACTGATTTCCACCGGCCCTGCTCCGGCGCCTGGATCGCTGCTCCACGCCGACACGTTCGAATGAACGACCAGCGTGTCCCCGCGGACGTCGATCGCGACGCGATCGATTGCCGTGGTCGAGCCGCTCGCTCGCGCGAACGGTGCGACGCCGGTGACGAGGGCAACCTTGAACGGCCCGTCGACGCGAACCTTGGTGAAATCGGTGATCCCGAAGTTCCGCGTCGCGGCGGAGGCCGGAGAAACAAAAGCGATGGCCGAAGCAACGGCAAGCAAGAAGGTGCGCATGCGCCCACCTCCCACGTTCATGGTTAACGTCGGTCTAAAATGCTGCTCAGGAACAGCTGACGTCGCCCGAGCCCATCTTGCTGATGTTGCATTTCGCGCCGCCGGTAAGGTTGACGTCGCCTGATCCCATGATGCTGACGTCCGCGGTCCCGGTCGCGTGGGCCTTCACGTCGCCCGACCCGGCGATCGAGACCTTGGCCTGGTCGGCGACAATGCCCGCACCGTCGATCCCGCCGGAGCCGGCGATGTCGTAGACTGCGCTCTTGGCCTTGCCCGCACCCTTGACGCCGCCCGAGCCCGCGATCGCGAGCTTGAGCGTCTGCACGTCGAGGTTGCCGATCGTGATCCCGCCGGAGCCGGCGACGTTGCCGTCAAAGTGGTCGCCCTGGACCTTGTCGATGCGAAGGTCGCCCGAGCCGGCGATCGTGCCGCCCGTCAGTTGCGGGACCGTGACGACGAAGCTCGCCTTGCCGTGGCCGGACCAGCCGAAATGGAAGAGGCCGCCGCTCTGCTCGGGACGGATGACCAACCTGTCGCCCTTGACCTCGACCGTGGTCCGATCGAGCAGCTTTTCGGAACCCTTGGCGGAGACCGAGGGATTGCCGCCGGTGCGAACCTCGACGTCATAAGGGCCGGCGACCTCGATCTGCTGGAAATTGCCGACCTGGTAGTTCTTGGACACCGTCGGTCCGCCATTTTCCTGGGCATGGACCTGGCAGCCGGCGAGGGTGGAAGCGGCGATTATCGCGGCAATGGTCTTGCGCATGCTGTTCTCCGATCACGTGTATTAGCACGGCAATACACCAGCACGAAATCGCTCGCAAGCGCAAAAAGAAAAGGGCGCCCGGTGAGGGACGCCCTTCGTAGAACCCGTTGAGGCCGAGGCTTATGCTACTTCCTTGGCCTTCTGATGGACCACTGCGGCCTGGTTCAGGATCTCGAGGATCTTGGCCAGCGCCGACTTCTCATCGGTCTGCTCCATCGCGCCGAGCTCGCGGGCGAGCCGCGACGAAGCCGCTTCGAAAATCTGCCGCTCGGAATAGCTCTGCTCCGGCGCATCGTCCGGGCGGAACAGATCGCGAGTCACTTCGGCGATCGACGTCAGGTCGCCCGAATTGATCTTCGCTTCATATTCCTGGGCGCGGCGCGACCACATGGTGCGCTTGACCTTCGGCTTGCCCGTGAGGGTCGCGAGCGCGTCCTTCATGGTCTTGTCGCTCGACAGCTTGCGCATGCCGACCGAGTCCGCCTTGTTGACGGGGACGCGGAGGGTCATCTTCTCTTTTTCGAAGCGGAGCACATAAAGTTCGAGGCGGGTGCCGGCGATCTCGGTGCTCTGCAGCTCAACGACGCGGCCAACGCCATGTTTGGGGTAAACAACATAATCGCCAACGTCGAAGCTAAGCGCCATTGTAGCCATTACTTACCTTTCCAAATGCGGCAGAGTGAGCCAATGCGCTGGGCATCGTCCCCCAAAACGACCCCCCGGCCGTGGCTCCGCTGCCTGTTTCGTGGCTTCCTTAGAATTTAAGGGCCACTGCTGAATCGCGGCGGCCCCTTGCATGACAATTTTATATCACAACTGACCTTAGATTGCGAGTCCCAGCTGCGCAGGTTCCGAGTTGTTGATCTCGGTTAAATTATGAAGCCCGAGGCCTAGCAGCCTTATACCTTTGGATAAGGGGTGAAGCGCGGTCAGCAGCGCCTGTCCCGCCGCCTCGAAGCTGGCCTGGTCCGGCACCGGCCCGGCGAAGCTTTTCGACCGGGTGATGATCGTGAAATCGGCATACTTCACCTTGAGGGTTACTGTCCGTCCGATCACTTCCGCCCGCTCGATCCGCGCCCAGGCATAGCCGGCGATCCGCTCCAACTCGGCCGCCAGCTGCTCGGGGTCGCGCTGGTCCTCATCGAACGTGCGCTCCGCGCTGACCGACTTGTAGGGGCGGTTGGACTTCACCTCGCGCTCGTCGATGCCGCGGCAAATGCGCCAATACCAGTCGGCCGAGCTCCCGAACCGGGCC
Source organism: uncultured Pseudomonadota bacterium (assembly GCA_963748685.1). Lineage (GTDB taxonomy): Bacteria > Pseudomonadota > Alphaproteobacteria > Sphingomonadales > Sphingomonadaceae > Sphingomicrobium. Next base: position 211,812 of record CAVVKB010000003.1, read on the forward strand.
TGCAGCGCAGGTAATGACCACTCGCGAAGGTCGGCGCCGGTGATGATCCCCAGCCGCTCCATCTTCTGCGCGGTGACCGGCCCGACGCCATGGAAACGGGCGACGGGCAGGGAAGCGACGAACTCCGGGCCCTTCTCCGGCGTGATCACGCACAGGCCGTCGGGCTTGCGATGGTCGGAGGCGAGCTTGGCGATGAACTTGCAATAGGACGACGCCGGCCGACGCCGTCAGCTGGCATTCCTCCCGGATGCGGCGCCGAATGTCCTCGGCGATCGCCCGCGCGCTGCCCAAGCCATGCCGGTCCTCGGTAACATCAAGATAGGCCTCGTCGAGCGACAGCGGCTCGACCAGGTCGGTATAGTCGAAGAAGATTGCCCGGATTTGCTGGCTGACGGCGCGATAGACATCGAACCGGGGCTTGACGAAGATCAGGTCGGGGCAACGCCGTTTCGCGGTGACCGACGGCATCGCCGAGCGCACGCCGAACGGCCGCGCTTCGTAGCTCGCCGCCGTGACCACGCCGCGATGCCCGCCGCCTACCGCGACCGGTTTGCCCTTGAGGCTTGGATCATCGCGCTGCTCCACGGACGCATAAAAAGCATCCATGTCGACGTGGATGATCTTGCGAGCGGGGCGGTCGTCTCACCTGCGGGTCGCGATTGCCGGTCCGCTGTCATCGAACGCACTTTGCATCATCGGCGCGTTCTGATTAAGGCGCGCGACCATGAACATCCACGAATATCAGGCCAAGGAATTGCTCGCCAAATATGGCGTTCCGGTCCCTGCCGGCCATGCCGCGATGAGCGTCGAGGAAGCGGTCGAGGCAGCGAAGCAATTGCCCGGGCCATTGTGGGTCGTGAAGGCGCAAATTCACGCCGGTGGCCGCGGCAAGGGCAAGTTCACGGAGCTTGGCCCGACGCCAAGGGCGGCGTCCGCCTCGCCCGCTCGATCGATGAAGTCCGCGACCATGCCGCCGAGATGCTCGGGCGACACTGGTGACCATCCAGACCGGCGCGCAAGGCAAACAGGTCCAGCGCCTCTACATCACCGACGGCGTCGACATCGCCAAGGAATATTATCTCGCCCTGCTGGTCGACCGTGAGACCGGCCGAATCGCAGTGGTCGCCTCGACCGAAGGCGGCATGGATATCGAAGCGGTCGCCCACGACACGCCGGAGAAAATCCACACCATCACGATCGACCCTGCGACCGGCCTGATGCCTCACCACGGCCGCGCCGTGGCCGCCGCGCTCGGCCTGGCCGGTGACCTCGCCAAGCAGGCGGCGAAGGTTCTCGCCAGTCTCTATCAGGCGTTCGTCGGCACCGATGCTTCGCAGATCGAGATCAACCCGCTGGCGGTCACGACAAGGGCGAACTGCTGGTGCTCGACGCCAAGGTCGGTTTCGACAGCAATGCCGAATTCCGCCACAAGGACCTCGCCGGGCTTCGCGACCTCACCGAGGAAGACCCGATGGAGATCGAGGCGTCGAAATACGACCTCGCCTACATCAAGCTCGACGGGAACATCGGCTGCATGGTCAACGGCGCCGGCCTCGCCATGGCGACGATGGACATCATCAAGCTGAATGGCGCCTTCCCGGCCAACTTCCTCGACGTCGGCGGCGGCGCCAACAAGGAAAAGGTCACCGCGGCCTTCAAGATCATTCTGAGCGACCCGGCGGTGAAGGGTATCCTCGTCAACATCTTCGGTGGCATCATGCGCTGCGACATCATCGCCGAGGGCATCGTCGCCGCGGCGCGAGAAGTTCAGCTTGAGCGTGCCGCTGGTGGTGCGGCTCGAAGGCACCAATGTGCAGCAGGGCAAGGACATTTTGGCGTCAAGCGGCTTGCCGATCATCGCGGCGAATGACTTAGGCGACGCGGCGAGGAAGATCGTCGCTGAAGTGAAGCAGGAAGTGGCCGCATAACAATCATCGTCATCCCCGCGAAAGCGGGGACCCAGTTTTCTTGTTTGGCTAGGGTTCCCGCATTCGCGGGAATGACGAGTTGGAAGGAAAGTCGGAATGAAACTCCTCGTCGCGGTCAAGCGGGTGATCGATTTCAACGTGAAGCCGCGCGTGAAGATGGATGGCTCCGGCGTCGATCTCGCCAACGTCAAGATGAGCATGAACCCGTTCGACGAGATCGCGATCGAGGAAGCGATCCGGCTCAAGGAGAAGGGCGTCGCGACCGAGGTCGTCGCCGTATCGATCGGGCCCGCCAAGGCGCAGGAAACGCTGCGCACGTCGCTGGCGATGGGCGCCGACCGGGCGATCCTGGTGCAGACTGACGAAGAGGTCGAGCCGCTCGCGGTCGCCAAGATCCTCGCCAAGATTGCGGAGGAAGAGGCGCCGCAACTCATCATCCTCGGCAAGCAAGCGATCGACGACGACAATAATGCGACCGGACAGATGCTGGCGGCGTTGCTCGGCTGGCCGCAGGGCACCTTCGCGTCGAAGGTCGACGTGTCGGACAGCGCGACGGTGACGCGCGAAGTTGACGGCGGCCTCGAGACGGTGAAGCTCAACCTGCCGGCGGTGGTCACTACCGACCTTCGCCTGAACGAGCCGCGCTACGCTTCGCTGCCCAACATCATGAAGGCGAAGTCGAAGCCGCTCGCGATCAAGTCGCCTGGCGATTACGGAGTCGATGTTGCGCGGCGGCTCGAAACGCTGAAGGTCGTCGAACCGGCGAAACGCCAGGCGGGCATCAAGGTCGGCAGCGTCGACGAGCTGGTCGAACGCTCAAGGGCATGGGGATTGCGAAATGAGCGTTCTGGTTCTCGTCGAACATGACGGCAGCACCATCAAGGACGCCACGCTGGCGACCGTGACGGCGGCATCGAAGCTGGGCGAAGTCAATGCACTCGTGGTCGGCCATGACGCCGACGGCGCGGCGCGAGGCGGCAGCGAAGATCGCCGGCGTCGGCAAGGTCTTTGTGGCAACCAGCGCGGCGCTCGAACATCAGCTTGCCGAGGCGGTTGCGCCGATCGCTGCCAGGCTAATGGACAGCCACGACGCATTTCTCGCGCCGGCCACCACTACCGGCAAGAACATCGCGCCGCGCGTCGCAGCGCTTGCTCGACGTCATGCAGATCAGCGACATCCTCTCGGTCGAGGGCGACGACACCTTCACCCGCCCGATCTATGCCGGCAACGCGATCGCGACCGTGAAGTCGAAGGACTCGAAGAAGGTCATCACCGTCCGCACGACCGCGTTCGAGAACGCGGCTGCCGAAGGCGGCTCGGGCTCTGTCGAGCAGGTCGAAGCCGGCGCCGACGAGGGCAAGAGCAGCTTCGTCGGCCGAAACCTCGAAGAGCGAACGACCCGAACTCACCAGCGCCAAGGTCATCGTCTCCGGCGGCCGCGCCTTCGGCTCGTCGGAACAATTCCATGCCCTGCTCGACCCGCTCGCCGACAAGCTCGGCGCGGGCGTCGGCGCGAGCCGCGCCGCGGTCGACGCCGGCTACGCGCCCAACGATTATCAGGTCGGCCAGACCGGCAAGATCGTCGCTCCCGAAGTCTATATCGCGATCGGCATTTCCGGCGCGATCCAGCACCTCGCCGGCATGAAGGATTCGAAGACCATCGTCGCCATCAACAAGGACGAGGAAGCGCCGATCTTCCAGGTCGCCGACATCGGCCTCGTCGGCGACCTGTTCAAGATCGTCCCGGAGCTGACCGAGAAGCTTTAGGCTCGGAAAAGCTGCCCGCCGCGCGGAGGGAGGGCAAAGCGCGGCGGGCAGGCGATCAGCAGCTTAGAGCGGGCTGCTGCTGCGGGGAGTCAATTACTGGTCGTGGCCGTGCTTGCGAGGCGACGCATTGGCGCTCGCATGGCCCGAGGCGCTGCCGCTGGCGTTGCCGTCAGTGTTGACGCTGGCGGCGTTGGCCACACCGTTGGCGGTCCCGGCAAGCTGGCCGGCGATGGCTTGCGCCTGGTTGGTGCCGACGCCCTGGGCGCTGAATCCGACATTCTTGCTCGCCGAAGCGCTGCCCGAAGCGGAGCCGTTATTGTCGAAGCTGGTCCCGGCGAGCGCGCCCGAGGTGGCCGAATTGACGGCGCTGGTGACGGTGCCGGCGAGGCCCGACATTGCCGTTCGCGCTGCCGTTGCGATGATCGACCGAGCCGCTCGCCGTGCCATTGGCGTTGCCGGACCCGACCGCGCTGACGCTGTTGGCGATCGAGCCGGGGCCACTGAGCGCGCCGTTCAGGGTGCCGCCGAGATTGCCGACGCCGATTGAGGGTTCCGCCAAGCGAGCCCGTATTGCCGAGCGTTCGCAAGGGATCCGTCGAGCGTCCCGTTGACGGCACCGCCGACGGAGCCGCCGACATTGCCGAGCAGCTGCGCGTGGGCGGGTGCGGCGCCGAGCGCAAGAGCCGAAACGGCGGCCAGCAGGAACTTGGTCATGTCATTCTCCTTTTGACTTCACCGGAGCTTCAACCGGCTCCTGCTTTGAGAACGACAGGGGTGCCGATTTCATCCCGGCGCCCGGATTTTCAGCGGGCGCCGACGGCCTCTCGGGTCGATCCGGCAGGCACCGCAGACGATTCCGCGCCCGACGCGGCCCTTGCCCGGGGCGGGCCTCTGCGGCGAGCGCAGCCGGCGAGCCGGCGAGCAGCAGCCGCGCGGCGGCAAGCGGGGCGGCGAAGCTCGTCCCGCGAACCCGGGCATAGCCCTGGCCGGGAGCGGCCGCGGCCATGTCGGCGCCGGGCGCGGCGAAATCGAGATGCGCCGGCTCGGCCCGCTTCGGGCAGAGCGCGGCCGGACCGCGTCGACCGCGGTGACGGCGACGACGCCGGGATAGGATGCCGGATATTGAGGCGGCGCCGCCGGCCCGTCGTTGCCCACGGCCGCGACCATCCGGATTCCGCGCGATTGCACGATCTGGATCGCCCGCTGGACGAGCCGGTTGGAAGGGCCGACCAGGCTGATGTTGATCACCTGCGGGTGATGGCTCGACAGCCAGCCGAGCGCCTGGACGATGCTGGTCGCGGAGCCCGCCGCCCGGTTGCCGCCATAGACGTCGGCGACGAACAGCTGCGCGCCGGTGCGCAGCGCCGCGGAAGGCGCCCTGGCTTCCGACCAGCAGCGAGGCGACGGCAGTCCCATGCCCGGTCGGCTGACGGGGCACCCGCGAAGCCGTTCTGCTCGATGCTCTTGCCGGCCAGCGAGGGATGCGAAGCGACCCCGCCGTCGATCATGCCGATCGACACGGCCGCTGTCCGCCGTCCGCCGGCGACTCGCCGAGCGCCGCGGCGATCGGCGCCAGCGAGCCGCCGGCCGGCTCGAACAAATGATCGAAATCGGCCTCGAGCTAGGGCGCGACCTTCTGGAGCAGCTTGAGAGCCGGACTTGGCGCTCATCCCAGCCGGGACCGCGAGGCGAGACAACATGCAATCCCAAGCTCGGGATCGTGATCGTCGGCGACCGGGCGGAAGCCCGCGCGGAACGCCAGCTGCATCGAAGCGGGATCGGGATCGAGCACGGCGACCACCCCGCGGCGGACGGGCAGGCCATGGCCGTCGTCTCTCGACCGTTTGCCGATTGTCCTGGATGAGCTCGTCGAGCCGCAGCCGGCGAAGATCGAGCAGGCTCGCGGCGCCGATTGCGCGATATGTTCGGGAAGCCGCTGATACTGTCGAGGGTCGGGCGGACCGCCTGCCGGGCGCCCGGCTGGGCCAAGCACATTGCGCACGAGCGGCCCGGCGACCGGCAATCCCCGATGCGCCTCCCGGCAGTCCAAGGGCGGCAGCGACACCGGCAGGGAGACTGGCTCCGAGCAGCTGCGCGCCGGCGCCCGTCGCCAGCGCGGCACTGCCGGCGGCGGCATCAGCAGGTGGCGGAGCAATCTGGACATCAGGCGGCCTCTTTTACATGACTATTCGAGGATGAAACGAGCGGGGCCCGTCGTTTCATCCCCATGGAGCCGAATGGAACAACCCTCGACGTTCGAGGATCAGCTGGCGGCTCTACTGCCGCGCCTTCGCCGCTTTGCGCATGGGCTGAGCCGCGATGCGGCGGACGCGGACGACCTCACCCAGGCCGCAATCGAGCGAGCGCTGAAATCCAGGGACCAGTGGCAGGCGGGAACCCGGCTCGACAGCTGGTGCTATCGAATCACGCGCAACCTGTGGATCGACACTGCGCGATCGCGGGCGCGCCGGACGGCTCACGAGGCGCCGCGAGGAGGAAGGCCTCAACGTCGGCGACGATCCGCGCGATGCGATGGATGCATCGCTCGACCTCGCGCGGATCATGGCCGCGATGGAGCGGCTTCCGGACGAACAGCGCGAGGTCGTCGCCCTGATCCTGATCGAGGGCTTCGGCTATCGCGAGGTTTCGGAGATGCTCGGCCTGCCGATCGGCACGGTGTCGAGCCGGCTGGTGCGCGGGCGAACGGCGCTGTTGGCGATGGTGGGTGAACAATGATCGAAGAGGAAAAATTCTTTGCCTGGCTCGATGGCGAGCTCGCGCCCGCGGAAGCTGCTGCAATGGAGGCCAAGGTTGCGGCCGACCCGCAGCTGGCCGCGCTGGCGGCGCAGCATCGCGCAGCTCGCCGCGCAGCTGCAGGCGCGCATTCGATCCGATCGCGGAAGCGCCCGTGCCGGACCACCTGCAGTCGATGCTGCAGCCTCGCGCCGAATGTGGTCGATTTCGGCGCGGCTAGGCGCGCGCGCGCTTTTCCTTCATTGCCGCAATGGGCGGCGATGGCTGCGACCCTGGCGATTGGCGTATTGCTGGGAACGATCGTGCCGCAACGAAGTCCGGCACCGGTCGCGGTTCACGACGGGCAGATTTACGCCGCTTCGGCGGTCAACCGTGCATTAGACGTACAACTGGCGAGCGCGCCCGCCGGGGACGTCAGGGTCGGCCTGACCTTCCGCGACCACGCGGGCCAGATCTGCCGCACCTTCACCACCGCCCCGGCGAGCGGGCTTGCCTGCCGCGATGCGAAGGGCTGGCGCCTCCGCGGGCTGTTCGCCGCACCCGAGGGACAAAGCGGCGCTTATCGAATGGCGGCGGGCATGGACCCCAATCTCGCGGCGCTGGTCGACTCAGCTATGGCTGGCGATCCGTTCGACGCGCTCCGCCGAGAAAGCGGCAAAGGAGAAGGGCTGGCGCTGAGGCTGCTTACGACCAGCCGTTGACCCGCTCCCACACGTCGACAATCTGCGCGCCGCCATCGGTCACCTGATAGCGATCATGCGCGGCCGCCGTGGCGCAGGCGTGATTGGGCAGGATTTTCACCCGGCCGCCGATCGGGAATTGCCCAAAGTCTATTTCGCCTGACTGAGGCGGTGATGATGCCATGTTCCTGGTTCGTCGAGGAGACGGTGACGCCATCGAAGATCCTGCCGGTCACCGGCTCGCAGACGGCGCCATAGCCCCAGTCGACCGGAAGGTCGGCCGTGCCACGGTCGCGGCTCAAGGCCAGGAATCCGGCGTCGATCAGAACCCGCCCATGTTGGCGGTTGTGGCCGATCACGCTGGCGAGCACCCCGATTGCGATATCGTCGATCTCGCACGTGCCGAGCCCGGCCTGGACGAGGTCGCCGAAGGCGTAGACTCCGGCGCGCGCCTCGGTCACGCCTTCGAGTGAGCGCGCGTAATGCAAGGTCGGCGTCGAACCGACGCTGACGATCGGGCAAGCAAGCCCGGCGCCGCGCAAGCGCTCGGCCGCCTCGACCGTGAGCGAACGCTCCTGCTCGGCCATGGCCTCGAACTCGGATCGGTTCCGGCAATCGTAGGAAGCGCCCGCGTGGGTCATGACGCCGGCGAGACTGGCGCCGAGCCGCTCGCCCACGTCGATCAGCAGGGGATCACCCGGAGCAACGCCCGCGCGGTGCCCGTCGCTGTCGATCTCGATCAGCGTCTCGACCGGGATTCCTTCGGCGTCGACGAAGGCTCGAACCGCGTCGGCGGCATCGGCTGTGTCGAGAATGATCCGGAGCTTGCACCCCGCGCGGATCAGCGCGGCCACTTCGGGTAGCTTCACCGGTGCGATGCCGACGGCATAGAGGATGTCGGCGACCCCGTTGGCGAAAAAGTAGCGCGCCTCGGCGAGCGTCGAGACGGTGATCGGAACCTCCACGCCGCTTGCGATCGCGCGAAGCACGTCGATCGATTTCGAGGTCTTGACGTGGGGGCGAAGCCTCACCCCGAGCGCCGCCACCTTCTCACGCATGCGCGCGGCATTGCGTTCGAGGCGCGGGCGATCGAGCACAAGGGCAGGGGTGGGGAGATCGAGGATGTTCTGCATCGAAACAGTGGCTGCGCATTCCTTGCTGGGAGGGACGAGCCTCTATAGGTCTTGGGCCGGGATTGCACCGGCGTTGGCGAGGTGCGTGAGGGAAGGGGTCGGAACATTACCAGCGTGCTGGTCACCGGCGCCGGCGGCTTCATTGGATCGCACCTGGTCAGGCGGCTGGCGGCCGATGGTCACGAGGTCCACGGGCTGCTGCGGAATGGGTCGGGCGGCGAGCGGCTGCGGGATGTGGAAGGTATTCGCCGCTGGACGGCCGAGCTCGGCGATCGGAGCAGACTCGAAACCTGTCTCAAGGGCGCACGGCCCGAGCGGATCTTCCATTGCGCCGGCTCGTCGCGGGCTCGGCATGTGAGTGGTTGGGAACCGGTGCGCGAGGCGCAGCAGGTCAATGTCGATGGGCTCGTCAACTTGCTGGAGGCCGTCGCCACCACCGGCGCGCCTGTCCGCACCCTTGTTCGACTGGGCGGCCTCGAGGAATATGGAAGCGGCCCGGCGCCTTATGTGGAAACGCAGCGTGAAGCCCCGCGCTCGGCCTATTCGGCCAGCCAGGTCGCGGGCACGCATCTGTTGCAGGCTCTGCAGCCGAAGCTCCCCTTCGCTGCCGTGACGCTGCGGCCGGCGCTGATCTACGGACCGGGCCAATCGGCCGATTTCCTGATCCCGGCCTTGATCGAGGCACTGATTGCCGGCCGCGAATTCGCGATGACCGAAGGCCGCCAACGGCGCGACCTGCTTCACATCGACGATCTCGTCGCGGCAATGGTAGCCGCTTCAACGACCGACAGCTTGGGGGGTGAGGTGATCAACATCGCAACCGGCGTTGCGCCGTCGATACGCGCCGTAGCGCGAACGATCGGCCGCATGGCCGGCGGCACGCATCTGCTGAGGTTCGGCGCGCTGCCGGAGCGGCCCAACGATACCGCGGACCTCCGCGGCGATGCATCAAAGGCCGAGCGCCTTCTTGACTGGCGCCCGACCATCTCGCTCGCCCGCGGTCTCGCCCAAACCATCAAATCGCACCGCTCGATATCAAGACAAGGATGCGTCGCATGAGCCTGGGCAGTCACCTAGCCGCAATCATCGCTCCACTGCGGCTTCGCATCACGCGGATGATCCTCGCCCATCGGGTGCGGGTGCGCCACCCCACCCTTCATGCCGACCCCACAGCGATCTGGGACTACGGTTATCACGATCTCGACACGATTGAGATCGGCAAGAACGTAAGCGTTGGGCCGTTCGCGGAAATCCTCGTGTACCGGCGCTCGCGGCACAGCAAGGTGCCAGGGCGACTGATCCTAGAAGACAATGCCATTGTGTCGATGAGCGCGGACATTCGTGCAGCCGGAGGCACGATCCGGATCGGCGAGAACAGCGGAGTTGGTCAACACAATGTCCTGGTTGCCGCTAATCACCAGCTGCGTGCTGGCGAACTTCATTTGGCGAGTCCGTGGGACGAGGAGCGCTGCGGCGTCGATATCGGCAAGAATGTCTGGGTCGCGGCGGGGTGCATACTCTTGCCTGGCTGCGTTATTGGCGACAACTCGGTCATCGCCGCGGGCAGCGTGGTGCGGGGGATGGTGCCTTCCGGAGAAGTGTGGGGCGGCGTGCCGGCACGCAAGATCCGCATCATCGGCGGCAAGGGCGAACAGGAGGGCCGTGTCTCAGTTTGAATTTTGAGGGGCTTGTAAGAAGCTCAAGATGAGGCGCGGGGGGCGCGGGGATGCCCGCCGACCATCTGCTCCCGGGCTTGCCCAAAGCATGGAGTGGTACCAGTCATTGACCCAAAAGGGGTGCGCGGGATGAGCGTAATGAACCATGTGCGGGCCATTCTTACGCCGCTTCGCAAGCGGGCGACGATGGCCGTGCTGGCGCACCGGATTCGGGCGCGCCACCCTACACTCAAGGCGCATCCGACTTCGATCTGGGACTATGGCTATCACGACATCGACGCGATTGAGATCGGCCGAGGTGTCGTCGTTGGAGCCTGCTCGATGATCCTGGTGTATCACCGGTCCCCGCACAGCGACGTTCCTGGCCGGCTCATCCTGGGCGATGGATCGGGCATCAGTTTCGGAGTCAACATCCGCGCGGCCGGTGGCACCATCCGGATAGGTCCCGGGAGCGGCCTCTCGGCAAATTGTGTTCTGATTGCCGCGAACCACACGGTGCAACCCGGCGAGCTGACCATTCGTGTACGGTGGGATGAGGAGCGATGCGGCATCGACATCGGCAGCAATGTCTGGGTGGGCGCCAACTGCGTCATTTTGCCCGGCAGCACGATCGGCGACAATTCAATCATCGCTGCCGGCAGCGTCGTTCGCGGGATGGTGCCGCCCGGAGAGCTTTGGGGGGGGTGCCAGCACGCAAGATCAAAGCGATTGGGGCTGCACCGCAGGACGAGTGACCGATGCTGCTAGCGACGGCGGACGCACTTTCAGCCTGCTAAGCGTCCAACCGCCGTTTTTCGACCGAATCGTGCGAGTGCCGATTTTTCTTCGGAGCTGAGGAATGGCCACAGCCCGCCGATCAGAACCACACAACCCATGGCTCTCAACGGGATCGAGTTCCCAGCCCAGACTCTGCATCACTAACGGTGCGGCGAGCAGGACAGCGGCCGCATATCCGCCCAGCCAGACGGACGAAGCGGCCATGGCATAACCATGGCGGCGCAAGCGCAGCGCCCCGATCGCCAATGTCAGAACTGTGCCGGCGATCATGGCCACGGCGGCTCCCCCAAGGCCGTACGGCGGGATGAGCGTCACACATAAGATTGCCGACAGAACAGAACCCGCGATCGACTTGGCCGTCACCACCCATAGCTCGTCGAGCGCGAACAGCAGCTGCAGCTGGACGTTCGTCTGGATAACCAGCAGCTGCCAGATGACAAATGCCGGAAGCCATGTCGCCGCACCCATGAAGTGTGAGGAAAACAGGAGCAGCAGGGCGATTTTGGCGAAAAGGACGAGAGGCACAGCCAGCGCAATCAGCATCATCAGCTGGCGGTGACGGAACGCGTCGAAGAGCGCGAATTTCTCCTTCACCGACGACGGCCGGTTGAGCACCGGGCTCAGGTAGCGCGCGGCCATGGAGACCAGCACCGCGCCGACCGCGAGCACCATGCTGAGGATCGCCTGTAGCCAACCTCCGAGTTCTCCGCCGAGTGAGTGAACCGTAACGTAACGGACGACGAGTTGCGAAAAGGCTGAGCCGACGACCGCGGCGTAAACGGCGATGCCGGTCGGAACAATGCCGGCCTGGCGGCGATCTCGTTCAGCAAGCTCGCCAGCGGTCGTAAATTGGAAGATGCAGGACACGCTTGAAATAGACGAGCGCAGCAGCGAGCAGCGCCCCAGAGGCAACGGCCTGCAAGAGGTATATGTCCCGAATGCCGCCCAGCGCCAGACCGACGCCTGCTCCGATCGCGGCCACTGCCGTTAGTCCGAATGACAGCCACGCGGCTCCAATGGGCCTCATGGTCGCCGCGAGTACGTTCGGCAGGAGCAGCGCGACGGCAAACAGCGGAACGTTCGCCAGGGCAAGCCCGAACTCGGTTGAATACCTTGCCGCCAGATCACCGAATGCTGTGGGGCGGATCGTCAGTGCGATGCCGAGCACGCCGCTAAACACCACCGATGCAATGACGACTGCCTTCAGAAATGCGGCGTACAGGCGGCCAAATTCGGGTTTGCCGTGCGCACGAGAAAGGATTCTCAGAACGACCGTCGGAGACTCAGGGCGCCGAGCGTCGCGACCATTGCGATGAGCTGGTCAAGCAGGCCAACCATGCCCAGGCCAACGGGGCCAAGGACGACGGAGATCGCCTTGGTCCTGACGACCTGCACCACAATCGTCATCAGTTGCAGGACACCGACCGCCGCAATCGCGGCGAACATGCTCCTCGCGGGCAGGTTGGGAACCTGGCCCGCCGTCACTTGCTCCGTGGAATCAGGAGCGTGGCTCATCCAACAACTTCGACGCGCGGGATCGGGACGATGAATTTGCCGCCGGCCGCTAGATAATCGGCGTGCTGGGCGAGGATTTCGTCGCGGAAGTTCCACGCGAGGATGAGCAGGTAGTCTGGCCGGTCCTGCATGCACCCGTTCCGGCGCCACCACCGGGATGCGCATGCCGGGCGTGTAGCGGCCCTGTTTCAGTTCATTGCGGTCGGCGATCCAGTCGAGCAAGTCGGGTCCGATGCGGAAATAGTTGAGCAAGGTGTTGCCCTTGGCCGGCGACGAATAGCCAGCGAGGCGCTTGCCCTCGCTCTTGAGCCGATGGAGCAAGTCCATGAGTTCGGTGCGGATCGCGTGCACGCGCTCGACATGGCGATCATAGGCGTCGCGCGTGAACAGGCCGGCGGCGCGCTCGCGTTCCAGGTAGGCCGTGACGGCGGCGCTGGGCTCGCCGACACGGCTCAGCGTGCAGCGCATCGATCCGCCGTGGATCGGCAGCTCCTCCCAATCGACCAGCTTGAACCCGAACTTCTTGCCCAGCGCGACGAGCGAGGCGGCGGTGAACGTCGACAGATGCTCGTGATAGACGGTGTCGAACTCGTTGAACTCGATGCAGGTCAACGCCTGCGGGAGCTCGAGCACGAAGCTGCCCTCCGGCTCAAGCATGATGTCCACACCGGCCATGAAATCGTCGAGGTTGTCGATGTGGTTGAACGTGTTGGTGCAGACGATCACTCGAGCCTGGCCATATTGGTCGCGGATGCGCGGTGCGGACTCGGACGTGAAATACTCGTTGAACACTTCGACTCCGCGTTCCCGCGCGAGTTCGGATATGTTGGCCGACGGGTCGACGCCGAGCACGCGCATGCCTTCGCCGAGGCACGCTGCGAGGAGTAGTCCGTCGTTGCTTCCGATGTCGACGACCAGCTGCCCCGGCGCCGTCACCAGCTTCTCGCGAAACTGGCGCGCGAGGGCGGAAAAGTGCCGCGGCATCGTTGTGCTTGCCGACGGCATGTAAACATAGTCGACGTAGAAATCGGACGGCAGCGGGTCCGGGATCTGGATTAGTCCGCAATCGAGGCACGCGTGGCTTTCGAGCGGGAACAGCATGTCGGGCTTGTCGAGATTTTCGGGCCGGACGAACGCGTTCGCCGCCGGATGGTCGCCCATCGGCAGGAAACAGTACATGTTCGTGCTGTCGCACGCGCGACAAACGCTTTTTCCTCGCATCAGTGAGACCTCTTTTTTCGGTTTGCGACGTCGCGAATGACGTCCAGGGTTTGCAGGGCCAGCTTGTCCCAGCGAAGCGCGGCTCCGCGTTCGCGCGCGCGTCGGCTGAGGTCCGCGCGCAAGGCGTCGTCGGACAAGATTTTGCGAATTGCATCCGTCAGGGTTTCGACGCTGGGCTCGATCATATAGGCATGGCCCTGCGCTACTTCGCCGAGGCCGCCGCGGTCGGCGGCAATAACCGGAACGCCGCAGGCCAGCGCCTCGGTCGTGGTCATCGACCATCCTTCGTTTTCGGAGGGATGAATGAAGATGTCCGCCGCGGCGTAAATCGGCGCGAGGTCCGTGTGGTGTTCTACCACGCCCGGTGTTTGAACCACATCGCCTTCGAGGCCGAGTTCGCTGATGACTTTGTCCAGCGGGATATCGCCCTTGTAGGGCCCAAACAACAGCAGCCCGTGGGGCCAGCGGCCTTCCTTGCGAATCTTCGCGAATGCCTCGACCAACATCGGGATGTTGCGCCTTTGGGATCCTTTGCCGACGAACAGCAGATAGGGCCGGTCCGAGCCGAAAAAGCGTGCACGCGTGGCGGAAAGGAGCGCCTGGTCCGCGATTGGCTGAAAGGCGTCGTCGGCGCCCTGATTGACGATGGTGATGCGCTCGTCCGGCACAGCATAATGTTCGGCGACGGCGCGCCGGGTGCGCTCGCCAGGCACGATGACAGCGTCGGCCTGACGCGCATTGTAACGATAGAGCCGCGAATAGGACTGACGGTAAAGCCAGCTGTGCGCCTTCGGTTCGGTCTCGTTGACGCTATGCGTGGCGACGACGAGCGGATGCCGATAAAAAACCGGCGCCGTATAGGCTGGACAGAATAAGACATCATAATCCGCAGCCGCCCGACCGAGGCGCAAATTCTCCCACGGAATGCCGGACATGCGGCTCTCAAGCAGGACGGTGCGGATTTGTGGGCCGAGCTCGGCCAGCCACGCTGGCGGCGGGCGGCGCACGAACACCGTCAGCTCCTCACTGGTGTCCAGCTGCTTGTCCCAGTGGCGCAGCAGATATTCAAGGTAGCGGCCGACCCCGAACGGCTGGCCGGCGAGCCTCTGCCCATTGAACGCAATGCGCATCGCCTACCACTGTCCGGCAAAATCGCGGAAGCGGTCGTGGACGTAGGCGAGGTCGTCTGCGCTCAGTCCATGATGGCAGGCGACCAGCATGCCGCTGCGCATCACCCGGTCGGCGTTTGGATAGCCGGCCGCCGCCTCGCGCCGAGCGATATCCTTGAAGCCCGGCTGGCGCAGGATGTTGCCGGTGAAGACAGTGCGCGTCTGGATGCCTTGGCCTTCAAGATAGGTCTGCAGCTCGCGCCGGGTGAACGGCGCTTCTTCACGGACGATGAGGGGCAGCGCCAGCCAGCCGGTCCGGCTCTCCTCACATTGGCGTGGCAGCACGAACCAGTCCTGATAGTCCGAGAAGAAGCGCAGGTGCGCCTCGAAGTTGGCGACGCGCGCATCAATGTTCGACTGCAGACGCCCCAGCTGGACCAGCCCGAAGGCGGCGCCGATCTCGGACGGCTCGAGATTGTAGCCGACGCGCTCGAACACGAACTTCGCGTCATACGCGATGCCTTCGAGCGTGACTTCGAAGCGCTTCTCCGGATTCTCGGAATTGACGAACAATGACGAGCTTCGGCCCCAGCTGCGCAAGAGCCTCGCCTCGTCGGCCCAGTCGTCGCGATTGACGCAAAGCATGCCGCCGTTGCCGGCACAATTGATGACGTGCGAGCCGTAGAAGCTGGTCGTGCTGATGTGCGAGCGAGTGCCGGTGCTGGTGCCGCGCAGCGTCGCCCCCAGCGTGTCCGCGGAATCCTCGACGACCAACAGGTCATGGGTGGCTGCGATTTCGGCCAGTCGATCCCAATTGGGCAGGTTGCCGATCAGCGACGGAATCATCATTGCGCGGGTTTTCGGCCCGATCATTGCCTCGACCTGCTCGACGTCGATGTTGAACGTGTCTGGCTCAACGTCGACGAAGACCGGCACCAGGCCATTCTTGACCAGCGGTGCCACGGTGGTCGCGAACGTCAGTGCCGGCGTGATGACTTCGGCGCCGGCAGGCAGCCCAAGGAGCTCGATCGCAAGATAGTTCGCGCTTGAGCCGGAGTTCACCATGATACCATGGGATTTGGCGAAGAGCGCGGCGACGCTCGCCTCCATCTTGCGCACATTGGCGCCCATTTGCGTCGAGGATCGCAGGACCGCCACGACCGCCGCGATTTCCTCTTCGCCGTGAACCGTCCGCCCATAAGGCACGCGGATGGCCGGGGCATTCGCGGGTTCGCTGGACGGCACCGCTGCAGCTGCCGCTGGACTTCGAACTCATGGACAAGGTTCCTCTTCTCGACGAGCAGCTGCTCGTAGGCTTCAATTTGGCGTCGCGTGATATCCGCTGCCGAACCCGATGCGGCTTCACGATACCATGCCGCCGTCATGTCGAGCGTGCGGTCCAGACCGAGCACCGGCTGCCAGCCGAGACTGTTTCGCGCCTTGGTACAGTCCAGCCGGAGCACCGCCGCTTCGTGCGGACCGCTTTCTTCTCGCAGATATTCGACATTGAGCTCCGGCCATCGTGACCTGAGCTGCTCGACCAGCTCGTGCACCTCGACGAGTTCATCCTCGGGCGGGCCGAAATTCCAGCCGCCCGAGAAGGCCTTGCCCTCGGTCGCCGCACGATGTCCGAGCAGCAGATAGCCGGCGAGCGGTTCGAGCACGTGCTGCCACGGCCTTATCGAACTTGGGCCGCCGGATGATCGCGGGCGTCCCCACGGCCGCCCGCGCCAGGTCTGGAACGATGCGGTCAACGGCCCAATCACCACCGCCGATCACATTGCCGGCGCGGGCACTCACCACGGTGCAGCCAGGGTCAAGGAAGAAAGACCGGGCGAAGGCGGAAGTAACGAGCTCCGCGCAGCCTTTCGACGCGCTATAGGGATCGTGTCCGCCCATGGGAGCGCTCTCAGCGAAGGGAGCGGCGCGGCCGTCATTCTCGTAGCATTTGTCGCTGGTCACAATCACGACGGCTCTTAACGGACGGCAGCCTTCGGACCGCTTCCAGGGTGTTGGCCGTTCCCATCACGTTGGTCGCGAACGTCTCGACAGGCGCATCATAGGAGGGGCGCACAAGGGATTGCGCGGCCATGTGGAACAGGATTTCCGGCTGCGCTTCGGTAATTGCCGCGCGCAGCTGGCCGAGATCGCGGACATCACCTTCGATAGATTTCATCCGGTCACCGACGCGTGCTTGGTTGAACAGGCTGCGCCGTTCGGCGGGCAGGGCATAGCCAACCGTCGATGCACCGAGGCGATCGAGCCACGAGCACAGCCACGCCCCCTTAAAGCCGGTGTGGCCGGTCACGAAGACTCGTCTGCCCGAATAAGCGTGCAGTGCGTCGGCAATCATCGGCGGCAGAGCCAGGGCGGGGTGCCGCTTTCCCACAATTCTTCGAGCAGCAATTTCTCGCGCAGCGTGTCCATCGGCTGGAAGAAGCCACGGTGGCGGAAAGCCTGCAGCTGTCCATCGGCGGCGACGCGCTCGAGCACGTCTTTTTCGAGGGAGCTGTCGAGACCCTCGATATAGTCGAGAATGCCGGGTTCGAAGACGAAGAAGCCGCCGTTGATCCAGTCGGTGTCGGTCTGCGGCTTTTCCGAGAAACTCGCGACCTCGTCGCCGTCCAGTTTCAACAGGCCAAATCGGGCCGGCGGATGGACCGCGGTGACCGTGGCGAGCTTACCGTGACTCTTGTGGAAAGCGACCAGCTCGTCGAGCGCGACGCTGCTGAGGCCGTCGCCATAGGTGCACATGAAGGGACCATCGCCGATGGTATCACGCAAGGCCAGGAGCCGCCCGCCAGTCATGCTGTCGCGGCCCGTGTCGATGGCGTGGATCCGCCAGTCCGGTGGCGCGCCGCCCACCATCTGGATTTCGCCTGACTTCAGGGAGACGATCACATCCTGGGAGTGATAGCAAAAGTCCGCGAAATACTTCTTGATGACTTCGCCGCGATAACCGCATGCAATGGTGAAGTCGGTGAAGCCGAACGACGCATAGTGGCACATGACATGGTACAGTATTGGCCGCTCGCCGATCTCGACCATCGGCTTCGGCTTATGCGCAGTCTCTTCGGAAATACGGGTACCATATCCGCCCGCCAGAATTACGACCTTCATCAAGCCCCCGCCCGCCGAGTTGTCCACTCGACTTCGCACCTTATGCCAATCCGCCCGCAAAAACAGCGGGAAAACCCTTGTTGAGGAAGCGGGAAGTCGGGGCTGTCCCAATTGGGGAAGGCGGATTTTATTTAGTAGCCGTGGGCCGCGTTCTTAATTCGAGAGTCCTGTGCTCTCCCTCCGACGCCATCGTGCGTGGAAATGGTGCCCAGGGGCGGGATCGAACCACCGACACCGTGATTTTCAGTCACGTGCTCTACCAACTGAGCTACCTGGGCTCTTGGGCCGGGCAGGCTGCCCGCTCAAGCCTGTCCTGAGCAACGCCGAGGGCGGCGTCGAACGGGCGAGCGCGTCCCTAACCGTCGCCACTATCGCTGTCCACCCTTTCGGGGTCGGCTGGCGGACCGGGAATGCGATAGCCTTCGCCGAGCCATTTGAGGAGGTCGCGATCCTTGCAGCCACGGCTGCAGAAAGGCGCATGCTCATCGCTTTCGGGCTTTGCGCACAAGGGGCAGGTTTTGGACCGGTTAGACGGCTTCGGCATAGCCGGAGGAAATGGCGATCTTGATGTCCGTCCGCAAGCTTACCGAGCCGCCGATTTGCCGCGCGAGGGCTTCGAGCCAATCGGGCTGAGCTTCTAGGACGGCGATGACCGACCGGCTTGCAACGAGCCGCTTGGCGCCCGGCCCGTCGAGGGCCGCGCGGCGCAGCAGGGTTCGCGCTTCGAAACGCGCGGAGTCCTGCGCAAGTTCGATGAGCGAGGCGCGGCTACGCGGCCGGACGATCTGGACGAAACCGAAGCCGTTTACCGTCGTACGCTCGAAGGGCTGGGGAAGGATTGCATCGATGACGGCCGCGGCCTGCTGTCGCGCCGGCTTGCCGCCTGCGGTAGGAATGTCGATCCCGATCGATCCGCCGATATCCAGCCGCCGGATCGTCCGGGCCGCTTCGGCGGCGCCGGCCACGGCCAGCTCGTCGACGGGCAAGAACCCGTCAACGTCGATCAGGGTCATCGCCGGCGTCGGCGAAATGCGCAATTCGCCGCCGGCGAACGCGACCGTACCGGTTCGCGCCTGATCGAGCACATCGTCCCATCCGGCGGCGCCAAGTTCGTCCCGGGGCGCGGGCAAGCCGACGTCGCGAGCATCAAGCGTCGCGGCCGCTGGCGGAGGTGATTCGACGCTCGCGAGTCGTGCCAGCGGTCGTTTCCAGGGTTCGGTTCCGGGAATGGCGGAACGGGTAATCGCGATCTTCACCGCGGCGCCCTGGGTCGATCCGGGGGCGCCGCGAGGCAGCAGGTACTGCCCACCATTCGGGCCCGTGGCGATTGCGTTGCGTCCGTTGCGCCCGACATCGGTCAGCCGCGCGTCCAAAACCGTCCCGTGCGCGACAATTTCGTCGACTGCAATCCGCGCCTCGACGATGGCGCCGCCGTCGATCAGCGCGGCGCGAGTTTCGCCGATTCCGCGCTCGGCAAGCCATTCAGGCAAGGTCGGTAGCCCGCGCTTTTCAACAGCACCCGTGTCTCGGCCAGGGGCAATCCGACAACGTTGGAATAACTGCCGGCGATATGCCGGACATAGACTTCGCCATAGCCCTGCAGCGCATAGCCGCCGGCCTTGCCGCGCCATTCGCCGTGGCTCGCGTAATGATCGATTTCCTCGTCCGACAGCCGCTTCATGGCGATCATGGTCTCGACCAGCCGCTCGCGGATGCCGTGACCGGGAACCGCGAGCGCCACCCCCGTCAAGACCCGGTGCCGGCGGCCCGACAGCAATTTCATGCAGTCGCGCAGGGTCTTCTCATTCTCGACCTTGGGCAGGATCCGGCGGCCCACCGCGACCACCGTGTCGGCGGCAAGGATAAACGCGTCCGGCTCCCCAACCGCGACCGCTGCCGCCTTTTCCCTAGCAAGCCGCTGAGCATGCTGGCGCGGCAATTCGCCCTTCGGCACGCTTTCATCGATGTCGGCCGGAACCACGGCATCGGGCGTCACGCCGATCCGGGCCAGCAGGTCGAGGCGGCGCGGGCTCGCCGAGGCGAGGATCAGCCGCATTTTAGCGCTTAGCCCGTATAGCCGGGCGGGCCTCCGCGGCCGGGCATGAAGCGGTAGGTGATACGGCCCTTGGTCAGGTCGTATGGCGTCATTTCGACCAGGACTTCGTCGCCGGTCAGGACGCGAATGCGGTTCTTGCGCATCTTGCCGGCGGTATGGCCGAGCACTTCATGGCCGTTCTCGAGCTCGACGCGGAACATCGCATTGGGCAGCAGCTCTACTACCTTCCCGCGCATCTCGAGCAATTCTTCCTTGGCCAAGCGAGTCCTCTCAATTCATGTCGGAAAGTCGCGGAGCCTTAGCGGCGGCCCGCGCAAATGTGAAGGCGCGCGCTCAGATGGTGAGGATCGTCGAGCCGCTGGTCCGGCGCGCCTCAAGCGCGCGGTGTGCTTCGGCGGCGTCTTTGAGCGGGAAGCACTGCTTGACCTCGATCTGCACCTTGCCGCTGCTCACCATCTCGAACAGCTCCTGCGCGGCATGGTCGAGCTCGGCCGCGCGTCGCGGTGTAATTGTATAGCGTCGGCCGGGTCAGGAACAGCGAGCCCTTCTGCGCCAGGAGGTTCGGCGGGAACGGATCGGGCGATCCGGAGGCATTGCCGAAGCTCACCATCATCCCGCGCGGGCGCAGGCAATCGAGCGACTTCAGGAAGGTGTCCTGGCCGACGCGAATCATAGACGACCGGGAGCTTGGCGCCGTCGGTGATCCGCTCGACCTCGGCGACGAAATCCTGGCGGGTGTAGACGATCGGGTGGTCGCAGCCGTGGGCCGGGCGAGCTCGGCCTTCGCGTCGCTGCCGACGGTGCCGATCACCGTCGCGCCAAGCGCCTTCGCCCATTGGCAGACGATAAGGCCGACGCCGCCGGCGGCGGCATGGATCAGGATCGTGTCGCCGGACTTCACCGCGATAGACCTGGCGGAGCAGCATCTGCGCGGTCATCCCCTGCAGCATCATGGCCGCGGCTTGCTCTGAAGAGATCGCTCCGGCAGTTTGACCAGCCTGTCGGCGTCGATCAGCCGGACTTCGGCATAGCCGCCGATCGGGCCGCCATAAGCGACGCGGTCGCCGGCCTTCACGATGATCGACGCCCGGACCGACCGCCTCGACCACGCCGGCGCCTTCGACCCCGGGCGTGAACGGCAGCGGCCTGCTTATAGAGGCCGGTGCGGTGATAGACGTCGATGAAATTGAGGCCCGCCGCGTCCTGACGCAGGCGAACCTCGCCGGGACCGGGCTCGCCGACCTCGACCGCTTCCCACTTCAGGACCTCGGGCCCGCCGGTCTCGTGGACCCGGATCGCGTTCGGCATGGCCGCGCATGCGACTTTCGCGCGCGCCGAAAGAAAAGCCCCGCCGCGGACGGACCGCGAAGGGGCTCCCCTTTTATCGGCGGAATCGATTAACCCGCGGCGTGGCCCGCCAGCGCCGCGAGCAGCAGCAGCGCGACGATGTTGGTGATCTTGATCATCGGATTGACGGCCGGGCCGGCGGTATCCTTGTAGGGATCGCCGACCGTGTCGCCGGTCACCGCGGCCTTGTGGGCTTCGGAGCCCTTGCCGCCGTAATTGCCGTCCTCGATATATTTCTTGGCATTGTCCCAGGCGCCGCCGCCCGAGGTCATCGAGATGGCGACGAACAGGCCCGAGACGATCACGCCGAGCAGCAGCGCGCCAAGCGCGGCGAAGCCCTGCCTGGCCGGCCACGGCGGTGATCCGAAATAGACGACGATCGGGGCCAGCACCGGCAGCAGCGACGGCAGGATCATCTCCCTGATCGCGGCCTTGGTGACGAGGTCGACGGTGCGCGCGTAATTGGGCCGGACGGTGCCTTCCATGATGCCGGGATTGTCGCGGAACTGCGCGCGGACGTCCTCGACCACCGCGCCGGCGCGCGGCCCACCGCGGTCATGCCCAACGCGCCGAAGCGATAGGGCAGCAACGCGCCCAGCAGCAGGCCGACGATCACGTAGGGATTGGACAGGCGAGAAATCGACGCGTCACGTTCGGGAAGAATTGCCGAAGGTCGGTGGTGTAGGCGCCGAACAGCACCAGTGCGGCAAGGCCGCCGAGCCGATGGCATAGCCCTTGGTCACGGCCTTGGTGGTGTTGCCGACCGCGTCGAGCGCGTCCGTGCGCTTGCGCACGTCCTCCTCGAGGCCCGCCATTTCCGCGATGCCGCCGGCATTGTCGGTGACCGGGCCGTAAGCGTCGAGCGCAACGACCATGCCCGCCATCGCCAGCATCGCGGTCGCGCGCGAAGGCAATGCCGATCACGCCCGCCAGCTGATAGGCGGCGATGAGCGCGACGCGATGACCATCGTCGGCAGCGCGGTCGAATTCAAGGCTGATCGCCAGGCCCTGAATGACGTTGGTGCCGTGGCCGGTTTCCGAGGCCCTGGCGATCGACTGGACCGGCCGATAGTTGGTACCGGTGTAATATTCGGTGATCCAAACCATCAGGCCGGTGAGGCCAGGCCGATCAGCATGCAGTAGAAGAGCTCCATGCCGGTAAAGCTGGATCTCGGCATCGCCGACGCCCGGGATCGAGGCGACGACGGCGTTCATGTCGCCGAGCACATATTGGGTCGCCGGAGTAGAGCGAGGATGGCGCCGAGCACGGCTGAAGTCCAGAAACCCTTGTAGAGCGCGCCCATGATCGAGCCCTTGCCGAGCCGGACCATGTACGTGCCGATAATCGAGGTGATGATGCACAGGCCGCCAATGATCAGCGGCAGGCTCATCAGCTTCATCAGCATGTCGCCCGCGCCGCCGTTACGGTCAGCGCGATCAAACCATGGTCACGCCAAGCGTCACGACATAGGTTTCGAACAGGTCGGCGGCCATGCCTGCGCAATCGCCGACATTGTCGCCGACATTATCGGCGATCGTCGCGGGATTGCGGGGATCGTCCTCCGGAATTCCGGCCTCGACCTTGCCGACGAGGTCGGCGCCGACGTCGGCGGCCTTGGTGAAGATGCCGCCGCCAAGACGCGCGAAGATCGAAATCAGCGAGGCGCCGAAGGCGAGCGCGACCAGTGCGTCGACGACGATGCGGTCGTTGGGCGCGTGGCCGGCGACCGCGGTCAGATAATAAAAGAAGACCGAGATCGCGAGCAGGCCGAGGCCGGCGACCAGCATGCCGGTGATCGCGCCGGAGCGAAACGCCATGGTCAGGCCGCCCTGCAGCGAGGTCCGGGCCGCCTCGGCGGTGCGCACATTGGCGCGCACCGAAACGTTCATGCCGACGAAGCCGGTCGCGCCCGACAGCAACGCGCCGATCAGGAAGCCGATCGCGGAACCGGCCCAGGAAAAAAGAAAACAATGCCGCGACGACCACGCCGACGATCGCGATGGTGGGTACTGGCGGCGCAAGATAGGCCGCGCGCCTTCCTGGATCGGCGCCGGCGATTTCCCGCATCGCTCGTTGCCGGCAGGTGCCTTCAGCACCTGCAGGTGGTCACGACCCCATAAAGCACGGCGATGACGCCGCAGATCGATCGCGATCAAAGCAGATTCATCGAGTTCAAGTTCCCCGTTTTTTGAGTCAGGCGGATGCGGCCGTGGAACGGCGGCGCGCCCGGAACGGCGGCCGGTTTAGGGGGCGTTTACGCGGCTTGCAACCGCCGATAAGCGGTTTAGTGGAGCAGCAATGCGAGCGTCATGCCCGGAGGCAAGGCCGCTAAGGCCGATCGGCCACTGGCGAAGCGGAAACCCGCGATCTTCATTGCCCGAGTGCTCAAAGCCAAGCCTTTCCGGCAGCGCGACGGCGCTCGCCGTCATGGTGAGCGACAGCGAAGCCTCGCCCGCGGCCAGAGGGCCGATGCGGCTGATCCTCGTCCGCTCTGGTAAAGAAAGTGTTAACGGGTCGAGTCCGGCGGGCAGCGCGGCGAGCAGCGCATAATCGTCGCCGCCGGTTGCCGCGAACAGCCGGGCGGGGAGACCGGGCCCGCGCTCGGCGACGAACGCTGCCGAAGCGGCAGCGCGTCCAGCTCGATGCGCATGGAGCACCGCTCGCTTCGGCCATCCGCTGCGCATCGATCAGCAGGCCGTCGGACACGTCCATCATCGCATTCGCGTGGGGTGCCAGCGCCTGCCCGGCAACGAGCTGCGGAATCGGGCGCCGATAGATGTCGACCAGGGGGCCGATCGCTGCGGTCTGCCTGCAGCTGGGTGAGGCCTGCCGCGGCATCGCCGAAGCGTTCCGACCAGCCACAAAGCATCGCCGGGTTTGCCGCCGCCGCGGGCCGGAACTTTCGCGGCCGGCCCGGCCGATCGCGGTCAGGCCAAGGACCCGCGGTGCGCCGTCCGGAAAGCCGATGGTGTCGCCGCCGAGCAGCGGAAGCCCATAGCTCTCGCAGGCGGCCTCGATTCCGCCCAGGAAATCCTCCTCCCATTGCCCGCTGCCGACGATGGTCAGCGACAGCAACGCGCCGGCGGGCGTCGCGCCTTTGCCGGCGAGGTCAGACAGGTTCACAGCGACGAGCTTCCAGCCCACGCTCGCCGCCGGGTCGGTCGGCAGGAAGTGGACGCCCTCCGCGATCGTGTCGTGGGTGATGACGAGGTCGTCGAGCACGGCGACATCGTCGCGCAGGCCGCGCGCTTCCGGGGCCGTCGCGATGCGGCGCAGGCGCTCGATGACGTCGCTCTCGCGCATCGGTTCAAGCCCGCGCGGGGCGGGCCTCTTTCGCGATGGCGTCGAGGAGGCCATTCACGAAGCCGCTTTCGCGCTTGTCGTAAAAGGCATGCGCGACGTCGACATATTCGGAAATGACCGAGCCAACCGGCACATCGGCGCGGGCGATCAGCTCATAGGCCCCGGCACGTAAGATCGCGCGCATCGGCCGGTCGAGCCGCTCTAGGCTCCATCCCTCGGCAAGCCGCTGGCTGATCAATCCATCGATTTCCTCGCGGCGGGCATCGGCGCCTGTCACGACATCGTCGAAGAAATCCTGCTCGGCCCGGTGAAAGGTGTGGTCTTCGATCGTCGCACCGAGCCGATGATCGTGGAATTCCTTGAGCAGGCGCGGGAGGGGCGTGCCTTCCATGTCCTGCTGATAGAGCGCCTGGACGGCGGCGAGCCGGGCCGCCGAGCGGGAACGGGAACGCGTCTGGGTCATGCGGGGGGCGCAGTAGCGGCGGCTTGTCCGGCAAGGAAGGGCTTGAGCGCCGCCCGGACCTGTTCGCCATCCTCCCACGGTGCGAAATGGCCGACGCCGGGCAAGCGTGCGATGGTGAGGTCGTCGACCAGCTTGTCGAGGCCCTCGAGCTGAACCGGCAGCAGTGCCTGATCGGCCATTCCCCAGATCACGAGAGTTGGCACTTTCACGGAGGGGAACGCGCGGAGGAGCAGGTCCGGCAAGGGGACCGTGACGCCAGGCGGCGGGACCGTCACCTTCGCGGCCCGGTACCAGTTGAGCATCGCGTTGAAGGCCCCCGGCTGCGACCAGTCGGCGATGTACTGGCGCCGCTCCTCGACCGGGATCTTCGACACATCGACATGCCTCGCAAAGGTCTTGTCGAAGAACCAGTCGAAGCCCTGGCTTTCGACCAGCTTTTCGAAGCCCGGCGCGCGGAAGGCGGTAATATATTGCGACGCCGCCCGCTGGTCGGTGTCGTCGATCAGGCTCTTCTGAAAAATGATCGGATGGGGCGCATTGACGATTCCCAGCCGCGTCAGCCGTGGGTCGCCCCGAAGCGCCGCCGCCCACGCAATTGCGCCGCCCCAATCGTGGCCGACGACCGCAAATTGCTCGATGACAAGCGCCTCCGCCAGCGCAAAAACGTCGTTCACCAGCGCCTCGGTTTTATAGGCTTCGACATCCTGCGGAAGATCGGAGCCCGCAAATCCGCGCTGGTCGGGCATGACCAGGAAGAAATCGCTTTCCAGCAGCGGAACCAGCTCCCGCCAGGTGCGGTGCGATTCCGGAAAGCCGTGAAGCAGGATCACCGCCGGCCGTGATCGATCGCCGGCGGTGGCGACATTCAGGGTTACGCCGGTCGACAGGGAAAGCCGGCGCATCTCGGTCACGGATAGCTGACCGTGGTCGGCACTTCGGGCAGAGGAATATACTCCTGATCGTCGCCGGGGATCAGTGGAAAGCGCTGCGCCTTCCATTCCTCCCTGGCGTGATTGATCCGGTCGCGCGACGAGGAAACGAAGTTCCAGAATACATGCCGAGGTGTCGCGAATGCCTCGCCGCCCATCAGCATCAGGCGCGCGCCGGCAGCGGTCGACAGCAGCGCCTCGATGCCGGGCCGCAACACATAAAGGCTGAAAAGGCTGAGTGGCCGCCCATCCAGTTCGGCTTGTCCTTCGACCAGCATCACGCCGCGCTCGTCCGCGCCGCTTTCTATCGGGATCGATCCGCCAGGCGAAAGTCGACGTCGGCGTAGATCGTGGACGAATGTTGGGGAGTGGCGGCGGTCGCGCCCCACAGCGTGCCCATCAGCACGCGGACGCTCGCGCCGCCATCTTCAATCAGCGGCAGTCCGTCAGACCCGACATGGTCGAACCCCGGCGCAATCTCCTCCTTCCCATCCGGCAGCGCGAGCCAGGTCTGCATGCCGTAGAGGCTTGGCCCCGATGCCCGAATGTCCTGCGGGGAGCGTTCGGAATGAACGATGCCGCTGCCCGCCGTCATCAGGTTGATCGCGCCCGGCTCGATCACCTGGCGGGAGCCGATGCTGTCACGATGCTCGATCTCTCCATCGAACAGATAGGTGACGGTGGCGAGGTTGATGTGCGGATGCGGCCGCACGTCCATGCCTCGCCCAGCAGGGAGGCGCGCAGGCCCGAATTCATCGACGAAAATGAACGGACCGACCATCGTCCGCTCGCGGGCCGGGAGCGACCGGTTGACCTTGAAGTCGCCAAGATCATGGGTGACCGGCGTGATCGTCTGCATCACCGCACTGTCAAACTCGGCCATTATTTTCTCCTGGTGCCGTGGCCCGGATGGACAGCGCATGCACGCGCTCTTTCATGAGGTCGCCGAGCGCAACGTAGATCATGCGCTGCCGTTCGACGCGCGACTTGCCGGCGAAGGCTGGGCTTTCGATGCGCAGGCTGAAATGGCTTTCACCGGCGGGGTTGTAGCCGCCGTGGCCGCGATGCTGCTCGCTGTCGTCCCTGAGTTCGACTGTTGTCGGCGTTAGCGCCGAATTGAGGCGGGCAAGCATTTCAGCTGCGACCGGACCGGTTTTTTGGGCGTTCATTGCGCCTATATAGAGGCGTTCAATGGCGACGAAACAATCCAAAATGCACGGGCGTATCGAAGGGGCGCAGGCGCGCTGCGCTGTGCCCGGTTGCGGCGAGCCGGGCGAGTTCAAGGCTCCGCTTCAGCCGGCCAATTTCGATGGGCCGGGCGCCTGGCGATTCCTGTGCCTGGATCACGTCCGCGAGCACAACAATAAGTATAATTTCTTCGATGGCATGAGCGCGGAGGAGATCAGCGAGGCGCAGTCCCCGCTGTCCGGCTGGGAGCGCCCGAGCCGCAAGTTCGCGTCCAACGGCGCCGATCCGCCGCCGGTGTGGAGCGATTTCTCGGACCCGCTCGATGCCATCTCGGGGCGGTTCGGCCGAACGCGCGCGACCCAATCGCGGTTCAGCAAGGGCGAGCGCCGCGCGCTGTCCGTGCTCGGCCTCGGCGAAGACGCCAATCGTCACGATCTCCGCAAGCGCTATTCCGGCCTCGTCCGCCGCTACCATCCCGACAAGAATGGCGGCGACCGCAGCCACGAGGGCCGGCTCGGCGAAGTGATCGAGGCCTATCAATTGCTGCGGAAGATTCGCGCCCTCGGCTAGCTCGTCATTGCGATTGAAGCGAAGCAATCCAGCTGGATTGCCGCGTCGCTTCGCTCCTCGCAACGACCAACGTAGTTCAATCCCATCGGCGCCCCGAGCGGAAAATAAGGGCCGCGTGCCTCGTCGACCACTCTTGCAACCACCGGATGGGCGAGCAGCCGTACGCGATAGCCCGCCAGCTTGGGGCGACCGGGGCCAATTTCCTCCACCCAGTCGGCATAGAAGAGTGCCGGAGCGGCGGCACAGTCGGCCAAGGTGAACGATATCGCTCGCCGCCCATCCGCCGTCGGGCAAGTTAGCCTCGAGCCAGTCGTAGGCGATTAGCAGATTCTTGCGCCCCTGCTCGGCCCCGAAAGGATCGCCCATGCCTTCCGGTCGCAGCGCATGATTGACCGCCGGCTGCATGTTGCCTTGGACATAAAGATCGAAAAAGCGGTCGAGGAAGCGCACCCGCCGCCCCAGCTCGCCGTCGGGAATCCATTCGTTCGGACCGCGGTGGTGCGCCTGCAAATGTTCAATGATGCAGGTCACTTCGGGGATCACCTGGCCGTCGTCGACCAGCAGAGGAAACTTGCCTGGTGGCCAGATCCGTTTGAGCTCGCGGTAATTTTCCTCGTTTTCCGGAACCTGTCGAAATTCGAAGCTGGTCGCGTCGGCGTAAAGCGGGATCAGCGCCTTCCAGGTGAAGGACGAGAAGGGGTGGCCATAGAGCTCGAGCATTACCAGCTGCCCCGGCCATTGCAGCCTGCCGTTCTTTCTCGCGCTCGCTCGGCTGCTCGGTGACGTAGGTCCCGATCTTTACGGGTCCCGCCGGCTGGTAGGTGGCCACGATGGTGCCAGCGTCCGACACATAATGCTCCGTCATCTTGAGCGTGCGGGGCGGGGTGCCGTCCCCGAACAGGCGCTTGCCCTCGCTTAGGACCACGGGCGAAATCATCAGCGTCAACTCGTCCAGCAGCCCGGCTTCCAATAGCTGCGGATAGAGCGTGCTGCTGCCCTGGATTACGAGGTCCGGCCCGTCGCCCTGCTTGATCTCGTGCACCGCTTCGACGGCCGCCAGCCGCTCGCTATTCTCCCATTCGAGCAACCGATCGCGGTGAGTGAGGACATATTTGGTGCACGCATTGAAGGGGTCGCGAATGCTCGCCATCTCGTCACTGGCGTAAGGCCAGTAAGCCGCGAAGATCTCGTAGGTACGGCGGCCGAGCAGCAGGTCGAAGGGGCGGCCGAATAGCTCCCCGATCTTGCGATCGATCGCATCGTCGCCGACCGGCGGGAGCCAGCCGCTATGCGTGAAGCCACCGGTCGGATCCTCGGCTGGTCCGCCCGGTCCCTGCATCACGCCGTCGAGCGACAGGAACGCCGCGCCAATGATCTTACGCATTGACCAACTCGCCGCGCGGCGGCGGCTTCGATCTTGGCGATATCGATCTTGTGCATGGTCATCATCGCCTGGAAGGCGCGCTTGCCCGCCTCGCCGCCCTGGCTGGTGAGTTCGAGCAAACGGCGGGGCGTGATCTGCCAGGAGAATCCCCAACGGTCCTTGCACCAGCCGCACATGCTTTCCGCGCCGCCATTGCCGGTGATCGCGTTCCAGTAGCGGTCGGTTTCATCCTGGCTTTCGGTCAGGACCATGAAGCTGACCGCTTCATTGGGCTTGAAATTGTCGCCGCCGTTGAGGCCGACGAATGACTGGCCCAGCAGTGTGAATTCGACGGTCAGCTCATTGCCCTGCTCTCCGCCGGGATAATCCGACGCCGCGGGATTCGCTTTGCCGACCTGGGTGTCGGGAAAGACGGAGGCATAGAATTCGGCGGCCTTGCGGGCCTCGCCTTTGTCGAACCACAGGCACGTCGTCATCTTGTTAGCCATCTCGAAATCCTCCTTCATTGGCCGCCGACGAGCGCGAATTCCGCGCCCTGGGGATCGGTGCCGATGATGATCCAGTCGCCAGATGGAACTTGATGCGGCCCCATCTGGATCCCGCCGCCATTGGCTTGCGCCATTTCCTTCGCGGTCTCGATCGACGACACCCGGAAATAATAGCGCCATTTGGCCTGGCCGCCCGGCACCACGCCGCATAGCGCGCCGATGCGCGTGCCGTTTTGGGCGAGGAAGCGATATTGGCCCATCTCGCCCATATCCATGAACTCGCTGTCGTCCCAACCGAATTGCTCGGTGTAGAACCGCCGCGCTTCGTCGGGGTCGGTAGTGCTGAGCTCGTTCCATCCGACTCGCTGCTGCTCGTTCGCCGAGAAGACGTCGCTCTTCGCGTTCGGGTCATTGGCGGGCGGGATCGGTTTCATGATGTAGAATGGCGCGCCTTGTGGGTCGGCGACCATCGCCACACGCCCGATGTTCGGGATATCGAACGGCTCCATGAAAATCTTGCCACCCGCCCGCTCGATCGACTGAGCGCTGCGGTCGACATCGGCCACCAGGATGTAGCCGAGCCAGGTCGGCCGGGCGCCATGCTGCTGCATCTCCTTGTTGAGCGGCAGAAGGCCCCCAGCCATCTTGCCGTCGCTGCGTCCGATCATCCGGTAGCCGTTCGGGAACTGCGACTGGGCTTCGATGGTCCAGCCGACGACGGCGTCATAAAAAGCCTTCGCGCCATCAGGGTCGGGGGTCATCAGCTCGTACCAGATGAAATCGCCGCGCGGTTCCGCTCGCGGTGGCGCTGGCCACCTCGTCACGCACATCGGTCATGGTTCGACCCTCCATGGTCAGGCCTCAAGCGGCCTCGGTCACCTTCTCGAGCGTGTTCAATAAGGGCTTGAACCCGCCCCAGAACATGCGCTTGCCGTCGAATGGCATGGGCTGCGCGCCGGGCTGCATCTCGGGATCGGCCATCAGCTTTTCCCAGGCCTGGTCGCGCGTCTGCTTGTCCGGCCAGACGATGAAGGAGAAGACGACATTCTCGTCGTCGGTCGCCTGGACGGCGCGGTAGAAGTCGGTCGTGTGGCCATGCTCGAGATTGTCGCCGAGCGCCTCGATTGTTCCGATCGCGCCTTGCTCCGTCGCCTTGCGGGCGAACTTCTCTGCTTGCGTGCGATATTCGTCTTCCTTGCCGTTGGGTAACGGGAGGATGAATCCATCGATATAGCTCATGCTGCTGCTCCTTCTGGTTGGGGTTGATTGGCGGCATAGGTCGCGAGCTGGTCGGCAAGCGCGCGCTGGAAGGCGGGTCGGGCCTCGCCCCGCTTCAGATAAGCGGCGAGGTTGGGGAAACCGGCGACGAGATCGGTGTGCCGAAGGAAGCGCAGCACTGTCACCAACACCAGGTCGCCGATCGTGAAGCGGTCCTCCAGCCACTCGCTCTCGCCGAGCCACTCGGACACGCGCTTGAGCTTCAGCTTGGCGAAATCCTCGGCGCCCGGCCGGCGCAGCGTCGCCCATTCCTCGCCTTTGTAGAAGATGTCGATCAGCAGAAGGTTGAGGATCGCCGGCTCGACGCTGTTGAGCGCCGCATAGGTCCACTGGATTGCGCGGTAGCGATCCCGCGTCTCGTTCGGCAGGAGCGTGCGGCTTTTCTCGCCGATATATTGGACGATCGCGCCGCTTTCGAAGATCCGGACTTCGCCATCGTTGAGGCACGGCACCTGGTCGAACGGCTGTTCACGCAGATATTCGGGCGGACGGTCCTGCCCGAGCAGCCGGACCCGGTAATCCAGCCCCGCTTCCTCGAGCGCCCATCGGGCGCGCAAGTCGCGTACCACGCCCTGGGCGAACTCGGGCACCCAGCGAAATGCGGTGATCTCGATCGACGCATTCGGATTGACTGGCATATTTTCCTCCTAGTCCGTGATTGCTACGCGGCCGCGGCGTCTTCGACGGGATGAGCGCCTTTTTCGGCGAAGGCCGGATCCATCCACATCGGCGCCCACTGATGGCCATCGGGGTCCTCGAAGTCGCGCCCGTACATCGGCCCGCCCTTGGTCTGGACCTCCTGCGAGACGTCGGTCTTGCCACCCGCCACGCCGGCGGCATCGGTGATCTGATCGACTTCCGCGGGGCTGTCGCAGGAGATGCACAGCATCACCTGGCTGCTGTTATTGGCGTCCGCAATCGGCTTGCGGGTGAACGTGGCATAGAAAGGGTGAGTGAGCAGCATCACCGAGATGGTATCGCTTAGAACCATCATGGCCGCGGCGTCATTGCTGAACTTCGGCTCGTTCCGGAATCCAATCGCTTCATAGAAGGCTTTCGAGCGATCGAGATCGGCGACCGGCAAATTCACGAAGATCATTCTCGACATTTTTCTCTCCTTGCAACTCGATTCGCTTGAATTTTGGCGTCAGAAGTTATAAATTGCAACTGTGCAGTTAGAAAAAATGACTAGATCGGAAAAAAAAAGGCGTTACGACGACGCCTGCGGGCTGGCGCATGCGCTCGATTTGATCGGCGAGCGCTGGGCGATGCTCGTGCTTCGCGAACTCGCCTACGGTCCCAGGCGATTTTCGGAGCTGAAGGCCGACTTGCCCGGGATCAGCGCGAATGTGCTGACTCAGCGTCTGGGCGAGCTGGAAGATCGCGGGCTCGTCCGGCGGTGAAGCTTCCGCCCCCCGCGTCGGTGCAGGTCTATGAAGCGACCGAATGGGGGCTTGAAGCGACGCCGGTGATTGCGTCGCTCGGCAAATGGGCGGCGCGAAGCCCGCGCCACGATCCGACGCTGCCGATGAGCCACGTCTCGGTGATGATGTCGCTGCAGACCCTGCTTTCGCCCGAGCGAGCGCGAGGGGATGAAAGCGCGCGTCGGATTTCGCATGGGCCATGTCGGCTTACGTTGCCGTGCTCGGCGATGGCCGGCTCGAAATCGAGCGCGGCGAGACCGCCAATTGCGACGTGATCTTCACCGGCGCGCCGACCGACATCGTCGCGGTGATCCACGGTGGTGCGCCCTTCGACCTGATCGCGAGTCGAGGGAGACATGGCGCTTGCCAGGCGTTTCGTGACGCTCTTTCCCCTGCCACCCAAGGCGGGTTAAGGCGGAGTCAGGCGGCATGACTGATATTTCGAACGTCCAGCCGGAAAGCCGCGCGGACACGCTGCTCGCCTCGCCCGACAAGGTCGTGAAGGTGCGCGACCTGTTCGGAGTCGATTCGGACATGGAGGTCCCGGCTTTCACCGAAGCCGACGAGCGCGTGCCCGACCTCGATCCGACCTATGTGTTCGATGCCGACACGACGCTCGCCGTCTGCGCCGGCTTCTCGAAAATCGCCGGGTGATGGTCCAGGGTTATCACGGCACCGGCAAGTCGACCCACATCGAGCAGATCGCGGCGCGCCTCAACTGGCCGATGATCCGGATCAACCTCGATGCACATATCAGCCGCATCGACCTCGTCGGCCGCGACGCGATCGTGCTTCGCGACGGCCAACAGGTGACCGAATTCCGTGAGGGGCTTCTGCCATGGGCGCTTCAACATCCGGTCGCGCTGGTGTTTGACGAATATGATGCCGGGCGTCCCGACGTGATGTTCGTCATCCAGCGGGTGCTGGAGGCTGAGGGCAAGCTCACCTTGCTCGACCAGAACCGGGTGATCCGGCCGAACCCCTGGTTCCGCTTGTTCGCGACGACCAACACCGTCGGGCTCGGCGACACGACCGGCCTCTATCATGGCACGCAGGCGATCAACCAGGGCCAGATGGACCGCTGGAACATCGTCACCACGCTCAATTACCTGCCGGCAGCGGTCGAGGCCCAGATCGTGCTCGCCAAGTCGGGCGAATATGACGATCCCGGCGGCAAGGCGATCGTCGACAAGATGATCAAGGTCGCCGAGCTGTCGCGCCAGGGGTTCATCAACGGCGATATCTCGACCGTCATGAGCCCGCGCACGGTCATCAGCTGGGCGCAGAACGCGCACATCTTCGGCGACGTCGGCTATGCGTTCCGGGTCAGCTTCCTCAACAAGTGCGACGAATCCGAACGATCGCTGATCGCCGAATATTATCAGCGGGTGTTCGGCCAGGATCTGCCCGAAAGCGTCGTCGGGCGCGGCTAGCCGCGCGAGGCCAGCGCGCGCTCAATCAGCTTGCGCGGCTCACCGACGCTCCAGTCGACGCCACGCGGCACGCGCGCAATCTCATTGCCCTGGCGGTCAAGCACGATCGTGAAGGGCAATCCAATCGCCCCGATGCCCTCCATGACGCCAGGACCGGCAAGCGCCAGTCGGAGATGCGGGAAGCGCTTGCCCCAGAAGCGGTCGATCGCCCGCCAGCCCCCCTCGTCCTCGGAATAGGCCAGCACCGCGAGGTCGCCCGGGTGAGCTGCGGCAAGACGATCGAGCGTCGGCAGCTCGGCCCGGCACGGCGGACACCACGTCGCCCACAGGTTCAGGACCACGATCTTGCCGCGGAATACATCGGGGCTCGTGCGTTTGCCGTTGCGCAGCGTTGCGTCGATCTTCGCCACGGGCCGCCCGGCGAAGCCGCTGATGATCGGCGGCGGGCTGCCCGCTTGCTGCGCGCGCCCGCCTCCCGCAATCGTCGTCAACAGCGAGGCTGCAACGGCCGCACGCCACCCTTGCTTCATTGCGGGTTGTGCTCGATCTTCGGCCATTGATCGTCGGCGCGGGCGATGTTGCCGGGAACGTCCTCCCGCCACCGCGCGAGCACCTTGGGGCTGTTGTTGAGGTAGAGCTTGCCGCCCACGATCTGCCAGGCGGCGGGATCGGCCTCGACCTTTTCGCCGAAGGACGCGCCCATTGCGCAAAAGCCGCCGAACTGTGGCGCATAAGCCGCCGGATTTGCCTCGAACTGCGCGAGGTTATTGGCACTTGCGAATTGATAACGAGCGCCATGGAAGGTCATCGCATAACGGGCATCGCCCTTCGTCGGCGCTCCGGCAGTGAAATAAGCGACCGCGTCATAGCCATGCATCGCGAGATGGTCGGCATCGGTATTCACCGCGGCGGTTGAACCGGGCACGATCGCGCCGGCGGCGACTGGCGCAAGCAGACCTGCAGCGGCCGCGAGGCCGGCAGTTGTCAACAAGCGTGTGGAAAATCAAATCATGCGCGATGCTCCTGTCGGGTCGATGAGCCGCCGGCCTGAATGACCGGTTGCTCTTCCCATTCGCCGAAGCGTGGAGCGCGGTTACAAAGAATATGCGGTGGTGCAGCGTCGAAATGAAAAAGGCGCCGCCCATCGGCGACGCCCTTTCCTCATGTAGTTCGACTTAGGCCGCGAACAGGATATCGCTGTTCGAGATCGTGTTCTGCGAATTGATGAACAGATCGAACGTCCCATTATGATCGGTGTCGATCTTTAGCTGGTGGCTCGACAAAATCATAGTTCACCCACGCGGACGTCGCTCCCGCAACGCCACGAAGATCGACCTTGTCAGCACCGGTCTGGAAGTCACTGATGGTATCGGTCGACCCATCATTGGCGAAGACGAAGATGTCGTTCCCCGCATCGCCCCTCAGCGTATCATTCCCGGTTCCACCGATCAGCGTATCGTTCCCGCCATAGCCCCTCAGGACGTCGTCACCCGCCATCCCCTTGAGGACGTTGGCGACATCGTTGCCCCAGATCACATCGCGTTGAGAGCCGCCGGTCGCATTCTCGACGATCGTATTATAGGCGATCGAAAGATTGTCGTACTGGGTCGCGTTCACACCACTGACGCCGGTGTCCGTAAGGATTCTGCTTCGATCGCCGGCAGGAACGTCGCTTGCCGTGCGTCCAATGTTGCCTGCGTATATGGTGCGAGCGTGATGCCCAGTTCGGTCCCCAGAGCAACCCGCGCTGTCATTGACCGCGGCAAGCGTCGGAACGGCTTGGCCGACCGAGCTGTAGGTGCCCGGGATGGAGGTTGATGAAGTTTCCGGCGTTCGAGCCTGAAAGGTCGAGCGTGTCGTTCCCCTTGGCATCATAGATCGAGATGTTCGGATAAGGGTTCTTGGTGAAGTCGTAGACGTCCTTGCCGGCATTCGAGTTGAAGCCGTAAGTGGTGTCGCCGGCGCGAGTGGTCGGGTCCGCGCCATACTTCTTCCTGGATCACGAAAATGTCGTGGAGCATCGGCGTCTGTGGGTAGTTCGCCTGCTGCGACAGCCAATCACGCGTGATCTGGCCGGTCTCGCTGCCCGACCAGTCTGGCATGATCGAATCTGCGTGTTGTCCTCGCGCATATTCGGCGCCGTTTACGTAGTTCGCGTCGAAGCCGGGGCCGAAATTGTAGGCGCCCGGATGGCTCAGCCCCAGCGTGTGGCCAGCTCGTGGATCAGCGTCGTGTTTCCGTATCCGCCGAAATCGAACCAAACGTTGGTGTTATTGACTGCGGGATCGGCGGTATAAACGTCGCTGCTGATCCGCGCGTACTGATGGTCGCCGCCCGGATAATAAGCCCAGGCCTGGGCCGGTCCGGTCGTAAGTATGAAACGAATACTGGCAGTATGCAGATGTTCTTGATCGCGCGCTCGCGATCCCCTTCGGCCTTGCTGATCGCGCCAATACTCAGTTTCTGTTACCGAGAGAACAGATTCCATTTGTTTTCGCTCATCCATTAGGAGTCATAGTAAATTCTGTAAAGCCGCATTTCTTCTCGCCTTCGCGACTTTTTCTAAATCGGACCGCACGACAGGACTTTGATCCTGAGACTGCCGCGCTCTCCCTATAGCCCGGCGTTTACCACTAAGAAGGAGATATGATTCATGCGAGCACTCGTCACATATCGATTAGCAGCGGTGATGGTCTTCACCGGCGCGATGCCGGCGATGGCACGCAGTTCGGATGTGTGTATCGACCTGGCACGGACCTTAACGCTTCGACGGAAGCTCCGATCACCAATGTGCCTATGTTTTCTCGGCGTGCGCAACATCTACCCAAGAGGGACGTTCCACCGGTCCGTCATGGCCTCGCCGCTTATTGAACTGCACCACCAACGTGGCCCCGGTTCGGTATCGTTTTTCACTAAGGGCGCACTGATGGCGAATCTGCCGACAGAAGTCGCAAAAGCACTCGAGGAGATGTATTACATCGACTAGCAGTTCCGCATCGACTTCGAAGGGCAGGTTTGGCACGAGCGGTATGGTTCAATCGGGAGATCCAGCGTCACCTAGTCCGGCTGATAACCGGCGGAGCCGTGGGCGGTACCGGCGACCGGAGTGTATCGGTGCTGATCCTGAGCAACGCGGGACGCTTCGGCGATACCGTCGACGCATCAGAATTATCGGCGCCGTCATCATCGTAAAAACCCCCCGAGACCCACGAACCCTCGGAGCAAAGCCCCTTGGCGGTAAACCCGGCCGGGGGCTTTTTATTTGCCTGGTGAAGGGTAGGACCGCAACGCAGGTTTCCCGAATCGCAATGATCAGCATGGTCTCGTCACGCCCGACACATCAGGACTCGGCAAGTTCAGCGATCATGCGTCCCCTCGTTTTCAATCTTCGGATTTTCAGCGGCATGTCCATCGCTCTCAGGCTCGGTAGCGGCGTGGTCTGGCGGGCGCAGGGCGGCGCCACCGGCGCGCTCGCCTCGCGCAGAACGCTTCACGCCATCGAGCTGGATGCGCTTTACGCGCTGAACCAACGAGAAGTACAGAGCGCTGGCTTTCGGCAGGCTGCTCGATCCGCGCCTTCAAGGAAAAATAGTCGATGAACTCCACCACGCCAGCGCTCGCCTTTGTCGCATGGCATCTGATGCTGCCATAAGTCGGTTCCGATGGCCGATTTCGAAGGTATGCCTCCCTGTTTCGTACATTTTCAGCGGCTGCGGAAAACTAAGGAGGAGTGCGAGAAAGAGCGGCAGGAGTTCCAGAGCGGTTTGACGATCTGCGTCGCGGACAGACGATCCGCGCCTCAAGGAAAAATAGGTGGTGAAACTCCGCCACCCCTGCCGGTTGCCTTAGCGCAGCCTTGATGAAGCAGGATAACCCTCAATAACGCACGCTAATTTCGAGGCACTCGCGCAAGCTCTCAAGAGTGCGCTGAAAAATTTCATTTGCTTTTATCCTCCATTAGGAACAGGGACTTCTGTAAACTCGCGCTTTTTCCACTTTCGTCGACTTTTCCAACTCGGACCGCAGATTTGATCCTGAGGCTGCCGCGCTCCCCGATAACCCGGCGCTCACCACGCCCGAGAGCTGCATGAAATTCTGGAAGACTCTTGGAACTCGCTCACGCTATTTGTGGTTGTCCTCTTTGGAGGCGTACAGATTTCACCAGCGAGTAGTCAGCTTTGACGACCGGAGTGCAAGTCGTAGGCAATACGTTGAGTGATAACGATGTAGGCATTGTTTCAGACAACTCTCCAACTGCGCTTGCCACCAGCAACAAGCTTACGGCCCTTGGTCTGCCCCGATGCCCGTCAGATCATAGGTAGAGTCTTTGGTTGTTTTCCTCCTCCTGGGGCGGAATCAGTTTCTCCGTTCCCAGCTGTGCGAACTCGACGGTGTCAGCGCGCCGAGGCTCGAATGGGGTCTCACGGTGTTGTAGTCGATCCGCCAGGCTTCGACGATGACCGCGTGCTCATGCAGCGACCTGAAGACATGCTCGTTGAGGCATTCGTCGCGAAGCCGGCCGTTGAAGCGACTCGACGAAGGCATTCTGCACCGGCTTGCCGGGCGCGATGTAATGCCACTCGATGCCGGTTGCTTCGACCCAGCCCAGGACGGCGTGGCTGGTCAGTTCGGTGCCGTTGTCGGAGACGATCATCGCCGGCCTGCCGTGCAGTTCGACAGAGCCGGTCGAGCTCGCGCACGACCCGCACGCCCGAGAGCGAAGTATCGAGCACGCTCGCCAGGCACTCTCGCGTGAAGTCATCGACAACGTTGAGAATGCGGAAGCGCCGTCCGTCGTTGAGCGCATCGGACACGAAGTCGAGCGACCAGCGCTGATTGGTCTCCTGCGGCATCGCCATCGGCGCCCGGGTTCCCAGCGCCCGCTTCCGGCCGCCGCGTTTGCGCACGGTCAGCCGCTCCTCGCGGTAGAGCCGATAGACCTTCTTCAGGTTCATCCGCAGCCCATCGCGCTTCAGCAGCAGCCAGCCGACGGTAGCCGAACCGACGGCGTCCGTTGGCCAGTTCGCGCAGCCGCTCGCACGGCATCGTCCGGCCGCCGCGCTCGATATTGGAATGCTGTGCGATCGACACCGATCAGCCTGCAGGCCCGCCGCTCGGTCTAGCCGTGATCGCCGATCACCCGCTTCACCACAGCAAAACGCGCCGCAGGCCTCTCAGTTTTTTCCCAGCAGATCTTTCAGCACGGCGTTGTCGAGCATCGATTCCGCCAGCAGCTTCTTCAGCCGCCGGTTCTCCTCTTCCAGCGTCCGCAGCCGCGCCGTCTCCGACACCGTCCATGCCGCCGAACTTCGCCTTCCAATTGTAGAAAGTCGCATCGCTGATCCCGTGCTTCCGGCATAGCTCTGGCGTCTTCGCGCCCGCCTCGTGCTCGCGCAAAACCGCGATGATCTGCTCTTCGGTGAACCGGCTGCCCTTCATCGTCCGTCTCCTTTCAGTGACGGACTCTACCTCTAAACTGCTGGGCGGGCGGGAGGCAGGCCAACGACCCGCCACCTCCGGGCCCCGAACTCGCCGAACCTGAACTGAGCCAGCCCCCAGACCTCAGTGTGGCTGCTGCGTTGCGACCCTGAGGGGAAGGTTCGTCCTTTCCGGAACCAACCGAACTTCTTGCCGCAGACTGCTGGCGCATAACCAGCGAACTTTGAGACGGGTGGTCATCCATCGACTAGTGCAGCCGACTACCAAAGCCTCTTGGATGCCAGACGGGCTCCTTCGCTCATGATCCTCAGCTTTTACCCCAAGCCACGTCCTCGCCCACCATAACGTAGCCGCAAAGGTGCTGAAGCCGCAATCGGTACTGGCGATCACGCGTGAGCGATCGCCCAGCGCCTCCGCGACGCGCTCGATTCGATCCGCGACCACTTCGGGATGCTCCAGATAGTCTGCGTTTACATCGATTACTCCGGGAATGAGAATCATCTCCCGGGGCGGCGGTATTCGATGGAAGAGTTTATAGTCGTGCTGATGGCGCGGATTGGCTCCTGCCAAGCTCAGCGCGCCCACTCGGGCTTGATAGAGCAGCGGCAGGAGCGGTTCCAACTCAACATCGTCTATGTGCGGACCGTCCCAGTTTCCCCAACAAACATGAAGCCGGACTCGATCGGGCGGAATGTTAAATCAAAGCACGGTTGAGCACTTCGATGTGAAGCTCGACACGATCGAGGAAGGCCTCAAGAGGCTGATCGGCGAACATGATCTGCCGCTCGAGGGCCAAGTCGGGCGCGTCGAGTTGAAGCACGTGTCCACGGCTGACGATTAACTCATACTCCTTGCGCAATTCATCGGCGAGTGCGAACAGATAATCGCGGTCGCTGGCGTCAGGTGGTCTTTGCCGCAGAGCGTGGTCGAGTGGTCGAGATGATGCCGGGAGTTGCGGCTGTGACGAAGGTCTCGAGGAATTGCACACCCGAGGTTGCTGGGCTTGTGCGAACGCATCCAACTCCTGACGCGCTGCCGCTTGGCGTGGATCGTATTCGATTCGCGCAACGCACTCCGGTGCCTGATAAACCGTCGCACTTTGGCGAGCTTGCTGCCGGAGGCCAGCTTGAGCGCGGCAAAATCCGGAAACTTGGCGAAATCGGTCACGGTGCCGCGCTTTGCCACGCCACCGAAGCCGCTCATGCGGTCTTTGACATAGAAGGAAAATCCGATCCGAGGAAGCTCACCGTCGCCTGCGATATCGATCTCAGCCCTGTATTGGTGGTCGATCACCCCTCTGAGGTCATGCTCGATTTGATGTCTGAAGGCAGCCTCGTTGTTCGTTCGCACGTTGTTCCTTCGCCAGCAACATCGCCAGCAATTGTGGGCTGCGCGGCAAGCTGCCCACATGTGTGGTCAAGAAGCGCCCTTCGCTGCGGTGCATTGTCTCCTCCCTCTTTGGGACCGGAATTTCCTTATGGACTCAACCTCTGTGCGAAAGAGTGTTGATCGGAATTTCCCTAGCTCCTCTTCGATCATGCCATTTTTGAGTAGCACTCATAGTCGTTCGGAGGGATTCGGGTGACGACACTAGAAGCGTATTTAAAAAAATGCCTCAGCCAGTTTCGAGAAGTCACAGGAAAAAAGTACGGGACGCCATGCGATTTCGCCCTAGTTGAAACGTCCGTCGCGTCGCTTGGTCACCAGAGGCCACTGACCTATGAGGAGCTTCGAGTTTTCGAATCGCCGGATCAGGTGTGTGGCCTGCCCCCCCAATTTCCCGCCATTCATAAGTAGAGTCCGCCGGTTTTTGACACGCCCCCCCCGGGGCGGTGTCTTCCCGTTCTTTGAGTGCCGCGAACTCGCTCGGCGTCAGCGCTCCGAGACTCGAGTGCGGTCGCAGATCGTTGTAGTCGTTCCGCCATGCTTCGATGATCGCGCGCGCTTCGGCCAGACTGTCGAACAAGTGTTCGTTCAGACACTCGTCGCGGAGACGGCTGTTGAAGCTCTCGATGAAAGCGTTCTGGACTGGCTCGCCCAGTTCAGTATACCTGGCATCAGAGAGATTTCACCTACTGGCAGTATTTTTACGTCCATTGGTATCATTCAGCAGGACCCTTCCATCTTGTCCCCACATTCATCGGGGACAATTATAAGCAGCCCGGTAACCCGCCTGTTCTGCGGCCTGCGCGCTCGGAAACACCAGACGATTGTGGGGTGCCAT
>CAVVKB010000004.1:0-89317 GCA_963748685.1 uncultured Pseudomonadota bacterium
GGCGATGCGACGATCCCGCCCCGGCGCAACTGGTCGACTTGCTGCTGGCCCGAACCTCGGAATCGGGCAATGCCGTCGGCCGCCGGGTCGCGACCACGGCGTTCTCGCGCTCGCCCGGGTTCAGCGCGATACGGCCCTGTCGCCGACCATTGCTTTGGAGCTGTCGGGGCGGCTCGACCGGCTTGCCGACGAGCTTCAGCGCCCGCGCGGCTCCCACAGCGATGGGCGCGGGGGCTCGCGAGCCTGCTCAAGGATCGCGAGGCGCTCGACAAGGCGTCGGCCGACCCCTCGCGGCTGCCAACCGTGCCCCCGGGGATGCCGATCGGGATGGATGAGCAAGTTAGGGAAAATGACTCGGCGCTAAAGGGCTGGTAACCCGGGAAGCGAAGGGGATTTGGATGACGGACGTGTTCGTCTCCTACGCACGGTCGGACGAGCTGCATGCGAAACGCGTGGCTGATGCATTGCAGGCGCAAGGGTATCGCGGTTTGGCGCGATGACAAGTTGCCGGCTCATCGCGCTTACGCCGACGTCATCGAGGAACGGCTGAAGTCGGCCCGTGCAGTCGTCGTCCTGTGGTCGGCCGAGACCGTCAAATCGCAGTGGGTCCGAGCGGAGGCGGATGTCGCGCGCGGGTCGGGGACGCTCATTCAAGCGAGGCTGGATTGAACGGCCCCGCCGATGCCGTTCAACCAGATCCAGTGCGCGACCTCAACGGCTGGGACGGGGATTCGAGCAGCCGGCTGGTCCAAGCGTCAAGGTCGAGTGTTGCCGCGCTCGCGGGACCGCGCGGCAGCCCTCGCTCCGCTCGATCGCGCGGCGGCGACATCATCTCCATTTGCGTGCTCCGTTCCCGAACATGAGCGGCGATGCCGAGCAGGAATATTTCAGCGACGGCATCAGCGAGGACATCACCACCGACCTGTCCAAGGTCTCGGCGCTGGCGGTCATCGCCCGCAACACCGCGTTCACGTTCAAGGGCCAGGCGGTCGACGTGTGCGAGTCGCCGCAAGCTCGGCGTGACCACGTGCTCGAAGGCAGCGTGCGCAAGGCCGGCAAGCGCGTGCGCATCACCGCGCAGCTGATCGAGGAGCGACCGGCGACCACGTCTGGGCCGAGCGCTACGACCGCGACCTGACCGACATCTTCGCGATCCAGGACGAAATCTCGAAGCGATCGTCGATGCGCTCAAGCTCAAGCTGCTGCCGGCGGAAAAGAAGGCGATCGAGAAGCGCGGGACCACCAACGCCGAGGCCTACAATCTCTACCTGATGGCGCGGCAATCCTGGATCGACGGCGACTTCGGCGAGAGCGGCGCGAACGAGCGGGTGATCCGCATCTGCGAGCGGGCTACCGGGATCGACCCCGAATACGCGCAGGCCTGGGCGCTGATGGGGCTGGCGCAGGCCAACTTCGCTATGCCTACACCGGCAGGAGGACGATGACGGCCTCGCCGCCGCGAACCGCGCGCTCGAGCTCGATCCGATCATCGCCGAAGCGCTACTGCCGCGGGCGTGGCATCTGGCGATGCACGGCCAGGATCGAGGCCAAAGGAGCTCGAAACCGCGCTTCGGCTCGATCCCGGATTCATGGGAGGCGAACAAGGAAGCCGCGCGCGCCTTTACTATCGGCAGCGGCAAGATCGAGGAAGCGACGCGCCACCTCGAAAAGGCGACGGAGCTTGCGGAAACGGACTTCCACAGCCGCGGATGCTTTCGGCCTTGTACCTCGCGCGCGGGCGACCATCGGGCGCAAGCCTGCGCGGCGAAGATGATCGAACATGTCGAGAGGGCGCTCGCGCGCGATCCCGACAATGGCGCTGCGCTGGCCTACGGCGCGTTGAGCTTCGCGGCGATCGGCAGATGTCGAGCGGGCGCGCGAATGGATCGATCGCGCGTTGATGCTCGATCCCGACAACATGTACATGCGCTACAATCTCGCCTGGCCGGTGCTCGCCTATCTTCAACGACAAGGAAGAGGCGCTGGAGTTGCTCGAGCCAGCCTTGCGCGAGCGGCGGGCAAGACCTGATCAGCCTTGCCGCGGCGGATCCGCAACCTCGATGCGTTGCGCGACGATCCGCGTTTCCAGCAATGCTCGAAGGCGGCGAAGGCGCGGGTCGACGCTGCTCCGGCTGCGGCTAGTCCGGCTGCTGCAGCCGAAGCGCGACCTCGCTCATGAAGCGCGCGTCGTCGCCATCGGCCAGCCACTCGGCTTCGGCGGCGATTGCGGCGAGCAGGTCGGACAGCGGCTCCATCTCGGACTTCGCGTAATTGCCGAGGACGTGGGGGGTGACGAGGTCTTTGCGCCCGGGCCCGGGATGGCCGATGCCGATGCGGACGCGGCGGAAATCGGGGCCGAGCGACGCGTCGATCGAGCGCAGGCCATTGTGTCCGGCGAGTGCCGCCGCCCTGCTTCACCTTGACCTTGAACGGCGCGAGGTCGAGCTCGTCATGGAAGACGGTCAGCGCGTCCATGTCGAGCTTGTAGAAGCGCAGCGCCTGCTGAACCGCATCGCCGCTGTCGTTCATGAAGGTCTGCGGTTTGAGCAGCAGCACGCGCTGGCGCGCCGACCCGGCCTTCGCGATCAGGCCTCGGAATTTCTTCGTCCAGGGCAGAAGTCATGGACCTCGGCGATGACGTCGGCGGCCATGAAGCCGACATTGTGCCGCTGCAGCGCATATTGCCCGCCGGGATTGCCGAGGCCGACCCAGAGTTGCATCGCGGTTCCCTAGCAGTGAGCTCAGGCAAACAAAAACCGCTCGCCCTGAGCGGTCGAAGGGCTGCTTGCCTCGAACCAGGCAGTCCTTCGAATGGCTCAGGACGAACGGTTTAGTTCGTCGGCAGGATTATTCGCCGCCTGTCGCGCAGCTTCGCCTCGCTTCGCCTTCGGCTTCCTCGCCTTCGACGGTCGGGACGGCATCGGCCGCGCGCGGCCTCTTCCTCTTCGGACTTCATCGCCGACGGAGCGACGATGGTGGCGACGGTGAAGTCGTCGTCGCTGATTGGCGGCCGTGACGCCGTCGGGCAGCTTGACCTGGCTGATGTGGATCGAATCGCCGATCTCCAGCCCCTCGAGCGGATGTGGATTTCGTCCGGGATGTTCGCCGCGTCGCAGATCAGCTCGAGCTCGTGCTGGACGACGTTGAGCACGCCGCCGCGCTTGAGGCCCGGCGAGGCGTCCTCATTGTCGAAGCGGACCGGCACGGCGACGTGCACCTTGGTGTGCTCGCCGATGCGCAGGAAATCGACGTGGATCGGCCGGCTGCTGACCGGGTGGAAATCGACCGCCTTCGGCAGCGTGCGATGCGGCTTGCCCTCGAAGTCGATCATGACGACCGAATTCATGAAGTGGCCGGTCGA
Source organism: uncultured Pseudomonadota bacterium (assembly GCA_963748685.1). Lineage (GTDB taxonomy): Bacteria > Pseudomonadota > Alphaproteobacteria > Sphingomonadales > Sphingomonadaceae > Sphingomicrobium. The sequence goes on from CAVVKB010000004.1 coordinate 3,362, forward strand.
AAGCATCTTGGTCAGGAGCTTCTCCTCGACATGGATCGAGAGGGGCTCTTTCTTTTCGCCGTAAACCACGGCGGGGACCCGGCCATCGCGGCGCAGTGCGCGGGAGGCTCCCTTGCCAGCCCGTTCGCGCGCTTCGGCGGGCAGCGTCAGCTGTTCGCTCATTTTGCTATTCTCCGATTGATAAAATGCCCCCGCCACGCCTCCAGGGATGACCATGGCCGGGAAGCGCGCGCCCATAGTGGCGGGACCGCCGGAAAAGCAAGATTGGCGGAGTCAGTTGACGCGCTGCGACGGGATGCCGCGCTCGGCGAGACGCACGAGCAGGCTGTCCTGCCCGCGAGATGGCCGGCGCCGACCGCCACGAATACCGTTCCCGGGGTCTGCATCCGCGCCCTGATCCAGTCCGCCCAGCGCTCGTTCCGCTCGGTGAACATCATCCGGTAGGTGTCGGGCGAGGCGCCTTGAGCTGGCCCAGCATGCGCACGAAGACCGCTCTGGTCGCCGCGCTTCCAAGCCGATTGCATGTCGGCCATCGCCTTCGACAGGCTCGTCATCTGATTGCCGTCGGCCGCGTCCGTGCAGGCCGCCGGAGCCGTTGGAGCGGCCGGAGCCGCCGGCATTCGGTTGAACATGTCGAGCTGAGACTGGAAGGTTTCGAGGCCGTCGACCGGCTTGCCTTCGGCTTCCGCGACGTGGCGAAGCACCATGTCGGCGCCATTGCCGACCTGCATGCCTTGCGAGCGGCCGGCATTGATCGCCATCCGCGTCGTCGCGAGGAAGGAGGCCGAGGGCGTTACCGATGGGCGGCCGGAAAGCCCGGCGCCGACGTGGGCACGAAGCGTCGGGCCGCTCCGGGATGACGGTTTCGAGACCAGCTCGTTCGACTGCTCGAAGGCGTTCCTGACCTGGTCGTCGAACCATTGCGCCTGGCCGTCAAGCGCATGGAAGGTGCCGAAAATGTAGACGGTCGTGTCCGCGTCCCTGACCACGAACATGGCTGGCGCAGTTGCCGGAGGCTGCCGTCGCGGTAGCCGGCGTCGCGACAGCAAGCGCGGCGGCAGCCAGAAAATTCACCATCCCATCACCCTCCCGAGGCGAAGGCGCTGGTTGATCGATGCGCGATTCGATCGGCGGGCGATAACTCGCCCGCGGCGGAGCCCCATCCGCCGAAGACCTGCGCGCATCAGACCCCCCAGCCCGATACCAGGTGAGGATGGTCACCAACTGCTTAAGAAATGTCTAGCGAAATTCGCTGAAGGTGAACTTTTATCGGTGGAGTACCGACGAGTTAGTTGCGTTTTCGTAACTATTGCAGGCGTCGCACCCGGTACCCGTCCTTCTTCAGCAGTTCGAGCACCGAATCCTTGCCCGGCGAGGTGGCCGGCGCCGACCGCGATCAGGAGCGAACCCGGCTGGGTTAGGCGCTGTCTCGATCCACTTGCTCCAGTTGGCATTGCGCTGCTTGATCAGCGCTTCCTGCAGCGCCGGCGACGCGGCAAGGTCGCGATCGAAGGTCTCGCGCGATCTCCTTGACGTCGCCCTTCGACCAGGCCTTCGAGCATCCCGCCGAAGTCGTCGTCCATCGCCTTGTTGTCCTCGATCGCGCCTTCCAGCAGCTGAGCGCTGGGCGGCTTCGGGAAGCCTGTCGAAGAAGCTGAGCTGGTCGAGATTGCTCTCCAGCTCGCCGACTGGCTTCCCTGGGCTGGCAAAGTCGCCGCGCAGAACGCCTTCGACGCCGCCCGACAGCCCCATTTCGCGGAACTTGTTGCCGAGCAGGATGAAGGCCGCGGCCCAGGTCTCCATCCGGTCGAGCGCTTGCGGCGGGTAGCCGGTCTGTTTGATCGCGGCGGCCAGCGCGGGACGCTTCGCGGCCGGGACTCGCTCCAGGAGCGGCGGGAGGTTGGGCGTGTTGAAGGCAAGGCTGGCCATCGCCGACATGAGCTTGGTCGGGTCCTTGTCGTCGACGATCGTCTCGACCACCAGCTGCTGCGAGCTTGCCACGGCCTTCTTCAGTTGCGGCGTCTGCCACTGGATATCGGCTGGGAGCAGGTGGATGGTGCCGAACAGGTAGATGGTGGTGTCGGCATCCGACACTTCCCACAGCGCCGGCCTGGCGACTTGCGGCGCACGGGCTGCCGCCGGAACCTGCCCGATCAGCAGCGACAGGCCGAGTGCGGCTCCGACCCGCCGCAGCAATGACTTCAACATTCACTTCAAACCCTCCACGCTTCGGTTCATGCGGCGCTAGATGGTGCCAGCTGAACGCCGACTTGCCCCCTTGCGGCGCATCGGCCAAAGCGCCCGAAACCACTTCGAGGGCCTTCCGCTTGAGCCTGAGCTTCCAGGACCTGATCCTCACGCTCCACCATTACTGGGGCGCGCAGGGATGCGTGATCCTGCAGCCCTATGACATGGAGATGGGGGCGGGGACTTTCCACCCCGCGACGGTGCTTCGCGCGCTCGGGCCGGATGCCTGGAAGGCCGCCTACGTCCAGCCCTGCCGCCGCCCGACCGACGGACGCTACGGCGAGAACCCCAACCGCCTTGGCCATTATTACCAGTATCAGGTGGTGCTCAAGCCGAGCCCGGACGATCTCCAGGACCTGTATCTCGGCAGCCTGGTCGAAATCGGCATCGATCCGCTGAAGCACGACATCCGCTTCGTCGAGGACGATTGGGAAAGCCCGACGCTCGGCGCCTGGGGCCTCGGCTGGGAAGTGTGGTGCGACGGGATGGAGGTGACGCAGTTCACTTATTTCCAGCAGGTCGGCGGGTTCGAATGCCGGCCGGTGACCGGCGAGCTCACTTACGGGCTCGAGCGGCTGGCGATGTACATCCAGGGCGTCGACAATGTGTTCGACCTGCGGTTCAACGACGCCGGCGTGACCTACGGCGACGTGTTCCTCGAAAATGAGCGCGAGATGTCGACCTACAATTTCGAGGTCGCGGACACCGACGCCCTGTTCGACCTGTTCCGCAAGGCGGCCGCCGAGAGTGAGCGCTGCCTGACGGCGAAGCTCCCGATCCCCGCTTATGAGCAGGCGATCAAGGCCAGCCACGTGTTCAACACGCTGCAGGCGCGCGGCGTGATCAGCGTCGCCGAGCGCCAGGCCTATATCGGCCGCGTCCGCGATCTCGCGAAGGCGGCGTGCGGGGCATGGCTGGAGCGGGCCGGCCTGATGGCCGACTTCCTGCTCGAGCTGCTGTCGGAGGAGATCCCGGCCCGGATGCAGGCGAAGGCCCGCAACGACCTGGCGCGGCTGTTTGCGGAATGCACCGGCGAAGCTGGGCTGAAGACCGGCGCGATCGAGGTTTATTCGACACCGCGCCGGCTGGCGCTGATCGCGCGCGATGTCGCGGAGGCGACCGAGGCCAGCCGCGAGGAGATCAAGGGGCCGCGCACGTCGGCGCCGCCGCAGGCGCTCGAAGGGTTCCTTCGCAAGACCGGGCTCAGCAGGATCAGCTCGAAGAGCGCGACGGCGTCTATTTCGCGGTCGATCGAGCGGGCAGGGCAGGGCGGCGGCGGAAGTCCTGGCCGAGGCGGTCAAGCGCATCGTCGCCGATTTCCCGTGGCCCAAGTCGATGCGCTGGGGCGATCGGGTCGATGCGCTGGGTGCGGCCGCTGCACGGCATCGTCGCCATTCTCGGCGAGGACATCGTGCCGGTGGAGATCGACGGCATTCGCGCGCGGCGCGACGACCGTCGGCCATCGCTTCCATCATCCGGGGCCGATCACCATCGGCGGCGCCGCGGATTATGTCGAGAAGCTGCGCGCGTGCCACGTGATCGTCGACCAGGAGGAGCGCGAGCGGATCGTCCGCGAGGGCGCCGAGGCGGCGGCGAAGGAAGGCGGGCTCTACGCTGCTCCTCGACGAAGGGCTGGTGGTCGAGAATGCCGGGCTGACCGAGTGGCCGGTGCCGCTGCTCGGCCGGTTCGATGCCGAGTTCCTCGACGTGCCGCGCGAGGTGATCGTCCTCACCATGCGCACCAACCAGAAATATTTCGCCTGCACCAATGATGAGGGCCTGCTCGCGCCGGCGTTCGTGTGCGTCGCGAATATCGAGGCGAAGGATGGCGGCGAAGCGATCGTCGAGGGCAATCGGCGGGTGCTTGCCGCGCGTCTGGCGGACGCCCGCTTCTTCTGGGAGCAGGACCTGAAGGTCCCGCTTGAGGAGCAGGCGAAGAAGCTCGGCGGAATCGTGTTTCACGAGAAGCTCGGCACCGTCGCCGACAAGGTCGAGCGCGTCGCGAAACTGGCGCGCTGGCTGGTTGAAGCAGGGATCGTCAAAGGCGCGGATCGCCGAGAATGCAGAGCTCGCATGCGTCGCCGCAGCGCGACTGGCGAAGGCTGACCTCGTCACCGGCATGGTCGGCGAATTTCCCGAGCTCAGGGCGTCATCGGCGGCTATCTCGCCGAAGCGCAGGGCGAGCCGCAGGCAGTCGCCGACGCCATACGCGATCAATATGGCCGTCGCCTGGCGCTGCCACGCGTCGGTCGCAGTGGCGCTGGCCGACAAGCTCGACACTATCAGCTGCCTTCTTCAGCGTGGACCTGAAACCGACCGGGTCGAAAGATCCATTTGCGCTCCGTCGCGCAGCGATTTCGTCGATCGAGATCATCCTCAGCAATCGGCTTCGGCTCAGCATACGCAAGGCATTCGCGGCGCGCTTGCGAACCGCGCCGGGTCAGGTCAGGATCCGGGATTGGCCCACCGGCTCGATGACTGCGCAGTGGAGTTGCTCGAATTCTTCGCCGACCGCCTGAAGGTCCAGCAGCGCGACGCGGCGTCCGGCACGATCTGATCGATGCGGTATTCGCGCTCGGCGGCGAGGACGATCTCGTGCGGCTTGCTCGCGCGGGTCAATGCGCTTCAGAATTTCGTCGAGACCGAGGACGGCGCCGACCTGCTCACCGCCTACAAACGCGCCGCCAACATCCTCAAGAAGGAAAATTGGACCGGTCCGCGGGTCGATGACGAGCAAGGGGACGCAGGGCATTCCGCAGACGGGCGAGGAAGATCCGCTGGTGCTGGTCGACGATCCGGTCGTCGGTCGAGGCCGTGCCGGAGATGGCGTCAGGGCAGGCGGGCGCGGACTTGCCGGAGCAGAAAGCGCTGATCGCGGCGCTCGATGGTGCCGAGCCCAAGGCGGCCGCGGCCATCGAGAAGGAAGACTTCACTGGCGCGATGGCCGCGCTCGCGACGCTGCGCGGCCCGATCGATGCTTTCTTCGACCATGTGACGGTCAACGATCCCGACCGCTCAAAGCGCGAGCGGCGGCTCAATCTGCTGACGCGCTTCCGCGACGCAGTGAACCAGGTCGCGGACTTCTCGAGGATCGAGGGTTAGCCGTCACTGCAGCTGACACGAGCTCGTCGATGTGGATTGCCCTTCGCGCTCGGGTGACGTCTAAAGCGGCCGGTCGTCGCGGTCGGCGGTCGCGGACGGCTGCTTCGCGCAGCGAATCCCGTTCCCGCCATTCTTTCTCGCGCTGCTTCGAAGTCGCGGTTGCGGTCTTCGTGCGCTTTTTCGATCTCGCGCCGGCGGTCGAGTTCGCTGTTGTAGCGGGTCTTCCATTTGCGGCGGCCGCCGGCGGTCAGGAAGACGCCGATCAGCAGTCCGAGCAGGAAGACCAGGGCGCAAATGGCCCACAGGTTCGGGTCGCTCGAGATGTTCATGCCGGTTCCTCAACGAGAATGGTACGCGGCGACTACGCCTGAGCGAGCCGCCGCGTTCCACCCTCACGCCCGAACGAGCCGGACGCCCCTTATTTTCCGTGGAGGAAGCTGTCGTTGATCGAGCAGCTGGCCGGGCCGAGAATGACCACGAACAGGGTCGGAAGGATGAACAGGATCAACGGCACGGTCATGATCGCCGGTAGCCGCGCCGCTTTCTCTTCCGCGCGCATCATGCGCTCGTGACGGAACTCCGCCGAGAGGACTCGCAGCGCGCTAGCCAGCGGCGTGCCGTATTTCTCGGTCTGGATCATGGTCGTGACGACGCCCCGAACCGCCTCCAGGTCGACGCGCTGGGCGAGATTCTCGAAGGCGTTGCGGCGTTCGTTGAGGAAGCCCAATTCGATCGCGGTAAGGCCGAACTCGTCGCCCAGCTCCGGATAGGCCTTGCCGAGCTCCTTGGCGACGCGATGGAAGGCGGCGTCGACGGTGAGGCCGGCTTCGGCGCAGATGACAAGCAGGTCGAGCGCATCTGGAAGCCCTTGCGGATCGCGTTGCTGCGCTTGGTGACCTTGTTCTTGAGCCAGATGTCCGGCGCCTTGTAGCTGCCGACGAGGACGCCGGCGACGGTCATGTAGCGGCGGAAGCCACCCCATTCGGGCCAATGATTCATCACGTAGATGAGGACGACCGCGGCGAGGCCGAGGATCACCGGCAGGACGAAGCGGGCGAAAATGATGAAGAACGCGAGGTCCTTGGTGCGGATGCCGGCCTGCATCAGGCGGATCTGAGTCTTCTTGACCTGGTCGTCCTGGAGCATCTTGAACTGCCCCAGGAGCTGCCGAACGTTATCCGCCGCCTGGTTGCGGTTGCGAAGGCTCTTGCGCTTGTTGGTCGAGGCGACGATGCCGGCCTTGAGCTGCTCGCGCCGCTCATTCAGCGCTTTGACGCGGCGGGCCATCGGATCCTTGACGGTCGTCGCGGCGTAAATGGCGAGCAGCACGGCGAAGGCAGCGACGGCGCTCAGGATCGTCGCGATCCAGATGACGTCGAAGCCCAGGATGTGTGGGCGTTGAAGGGGGCGCGGCCTGCATGGTCTGAATTGCTCCCTTAAATCTCGAAGTTGACCATCTTGGCCATGATCGCGGCGCCGATGCCCATCCAGATCATGCCGCCGATGCCGGCGACCATCAGGCGCTGATCGGTGAAGAAGCCGCCCATGTAATGGGGGTTGATCATGCACACGAGCCTGAACACGACGAATGGCAAGCGAGCCGACGATGTAGGCGGAGGCTTTCGATTCCGAGCTCATCGCGCGGATCTTGAGCTTCATCTGCGCGCGCTTGCGAAGCACATCGGCGAGGTTCGACAGGGTTTCGGCGAGGTTGCCGCCGGTCTCGCGCTGGATCGCCAGCGTGATGACGAAGAACTGGAATTCGGCCGTGCCGAGGCGGTCGGCGGTTTCCTGCAGCGCGGCCTCCATCGTCCGGCCGATCTTCATCTTGTCGACCGCCATGCGGAACTCGACGCCGACCGGGCCCTTGATTTCGCTGGCGACGATGCCGAGCGTTTCCGTGATCGGAAGGCCCGACCGAAGGCCGCGAACCATCAGCTCGATGGCGTCGGGGAAGTTCGTGTTGAACTTGTTGATGCGGCTCTTGATCATCCGGCCGATCACGAAGTGCGGTCCGCCGACGCCGAAAAACAGGCCGAGCATGAGCGACAGGATGAACGGCGCGCCGCGCAACGTCAGGCCGACCACGACGAGGGCGATGATGCCGATGCAGACCAGCGCATATTTTCCGAGCGTGATGTTCTTGCCGGTCTGCTCGAGCCGAATGCGGAGCAGTGCCGGCTTAGGGATCAGGGTCGAGGCGAAGCCTTCGATCTTGCCGCCGCCGCGGTCGGCGAAGAGCTTGCGGATCTGCGCCTGCGCATTGCCGGTGATGGCGTCGCCGTGGCGCTCCTTGATCAGCTCCACGCGGCGCTTGACGTTCTTCGACGCCGACGGGCCGCTAATCGCCATAAAGGCGAGGACCGAGCGCACCAGCGCCGCCGATAATCATGATCCAGAGGAGCATAACAGCCTTCGCCTCTCAATTTGCGGCCGGCACCGGCCGGCGCCGCCAGCAGGAGATTACGCGGCCTTGTCTTTCGGCTTGGCCAGCATCGACTTCAGATCATTGACCAACGATTTGCCGCCGCCTTCCTTGGCCGCTTCCGGCGCCGAGCCTTCCTCGGTGGCATGGTTGAGGACCATGCCGGAGAGGGCGTTGAACGGCGTCGCCAGCTTGCCGCTGGCGACTTCCGCCATCGGCTTGCCGAGCTTGGCTGCCTGGGCGGCGACCTTCGCGTCGTACGGGAAGACGATGTCGACCGAACGTTCGATCGACTGCTCGAAATCCTTGCGGCTGATCTCCAGCGCGCCGCCCGACGGAACGCCATTCGCAACCACCACGACCTTCGTCTGCGGTGCGTTCGACTTGAGCCAGGCGAGGACGCGGATGGTGTCGCGAGTGCCGGCGAGCGTCAGTTCGGCAACAACCACGGCGACGTGGGCATCGTGCACCAGGTGCGGATACTGGATCAGCATATGGCGCGGCAGGTCGAGCACGGTCGACTCGAAGGCGTTCCGCATTTCTTCCTGAAGCTGGAAGAAGGCGGTCCCATCGGTCACCAGCGGCTGATGGATCGGCGCTTCGGCCGAGAGTACCGACAGTCGCTCGTTGGCTCGAACCATGGCGCGTTCGATGAACAGGCCGTCGATGCGGCTCGGGTTTTCGATCGCATCAGTTAGGCCGCGGCCAGGCTCGAGGTCGAGCGCCAGCGCACCGGTACCGAAGTGAACGTCGAGATCGAGCAGCGCGGTTGACCGGCGAGACTTCTCGCCGAACAGCCAGGCGAGCGAGGTCGCGATCGTCGAGGCGCCGACACCGCCGCGGACACCGACGACCGCGGCCATGACGTGCGGCTTGTCGGCCTGCGCTTCGCCGCGCGGCCCGGACAGGATCATCTGGGCGTGGGCGAAAGCATCACGCAGCTGATCGACCGTGAACGGCTTCAGCAGGTAATCGTGGATGCCGCTGGAGACGAGGTCGCGATAGAGGCGCACGTCGTTGACGGTGCCTGCGGCGAGCACGATCGTTCCTGGCTCGCACACCTCGGCCAAAGCGTTGATGTCGTTCAAGCGGATCCGCCAACTCGCTGAGGTCCACGAACAGGATGTTCGGGCTGGCCGAGACGGACAGCGACTGGACCGCATTGCGAAGGCCGCCCTTGTTGACCTTTTCCGGCGACCAGCCGTGCTCGACCGCCACCGGCCGCAGCATGTCGGCAGTGGCATCGTCGCAAACGAAGGCCGTGAAGGGGTCGCGCAAGCCTGCGCGTGCCTGGAACGGGGCGTTCATTATTTGCCTCCCTTGGGGCTGACATCCATCAGGCCGCCCTGACCGGTCTGCGGTTTGGAACGGTACAGGTCGACCGCGCGGGTAGCTGCCCGGCTGTCGCTGACGGCGTCGCCTTCGCGACCGTGCAGCAGATCTTCCGGATTGGCGACCATGGCCGCGAGGTTGGTATTCACGCCGCATCCGAAGTTCGGCGTCGACTTGTTGTCCCAGTCGGGCTGCGACGGCCTGCTCCAATTGGGGCAGCCCGGAACGACCGCACGGCGGCGAGCGACCACGACGCGGACGGCGCCTGGCGGCACGACGCCCGCGGTGACCGGCGCGCCGGCGTTCACCAGCATGCCGTACCTTCCGGCGATCTCCGCGACCTGATTGCGGGCGCCGGATGCATATCCGCCGTCAACGTAGATCGTGTCGCCGTAGCCAAGGCCGAGGCCCTGGAACCAGCCGTCGAGACGCCCTGCATCCGCAGGAGCTAGCGATCCGCCGGAGGCCGCAGCGTCGAACACATAGTCCGCGCTCGTGACCACCGGGATATTGACCGCCGGCAGACCCGAAGCCGGGACATCCGGCCTGCCCGAAGTCTGGCAGCCTGCCAGGGCAGTCCCGAGAGCGATGAGGAGAAACTTCGAACGCATCGTCGATTCCTTCCTGAAAGCGCCGCGGATCACTGACGGAACCCGGGGGCGGGTGCGGGGCCGCTGACGGCGGCCGGGAGCAGCCGGAGCTGCCACAGCCGTCGGCGCGCGGTCTCCGCTGACGCCCGAGTAGGTCTGGCCGCCAAAGTCGCGAACGATGTCGTTCGGCGTGCGATAGCCGTCGATCGGCGTCGCGAGCTGACCCGAAACCGGGCGCACCAGGTAGGGGGTCACGATGACCACGAGCTCGGTCTCTTCACGCCGGAAGTTGGTCGAGCGGAACAGCGAGCCAAGGATCGGCAAGTCGCCGAGGAACGGCGCCTTGTTGATATTGTTCGACGCGGTGTTGCGAAGCAGGCCGGCAATCATGAAAGACTGACCCGAGCCGAGCTCGACCGTCGTTTCCGCGCGGCGGGTTGTCAGTGCCGGGACGGTGAACCCGTTCAGGGTCACTGCACCGGAGTTCGACAACTCGCTGACCTCCGGGCGGACCCGCATCGAAATGCGGCCGTCGTTGAGGACGATCGGGGTGAAGGCGAGGCCGACGCCATATTGCTTATATTCGATGGTGACCGCGCCGAGCGCCTGGCTGACCGGGATCGGGAACTCGCCGCCGGCGAGGAAGCTGGCGGTTTCGCCCGAAAGCGCGGTGAGGTTTGGCTCGGCGAGGACCGAGACGAGCCCGTCCTGAGCAGCGATGTCGAGCGAGCTCAGGATGTTGAGCCCGAGGAACTTCGTGCTGGCGCCGAAGGGTGGTGCCGCCGGATCGCGCTCCGGAGGACTTAGCCGGATCGGTACTGGTGGTCGGGAGCTGGATTCCGCCGGCCCTGCGCCACGCCGAAGCGAAAGCCGCTGGTCGGGTCGCTCGAGAGCAGGTTCACCCCCACGATTTGAGGAGGGTGCGGTTGATCTCGGCAATCCGCACCTTCAGCGTCACTTGCAACGGCGTTGCCGTGCGCAGGCGATTGAGGACGCAGATTTTGCAGAGAGCGCCCGGGCTGCGACATGTCGACGCCCGGATTAAGCTCGCGGCTGGCGAGCCGCTCCGCGAACGACGCGTCGTCCGGCGAGGCAACCGTGCCTTGAAGGATTGCGGTCTGGCCGACGACCAACACGTGGATGTCGGATTAGGCATCGCCGCCCGGAGGACCGAGCTGATCGACGGCAGGTTCTGGCTGACGCGAACCTGCGCGCCGTAAACCACCGACCCGTCGGCTCCAGTCGCGATCACCGTCGCTTCCCCGAAATCCTTGCCGAAAAGATTTAGTCTGACGCGGGTTGTTGACCAGCACATCGGCGACCTTGGGGTTGGAAACCCAGACGTTCGACACGTTGCGTGGCAGCGTGATCATCTGGCCTTCGCCAACCGACAGAGCGACCATGGTCGTCGGGCGATAGGTCCCGAGGTGTAGGCCTTAGGCTGCGCCTAGCGGGTGCAGGGGCCGTGATCGAAGCGATGCCAAAGGCCATCGCCGCGACCGCGGTGCCGAGGCGAGCCCGGCTGGTCATGTTACGAGTTTTCATCTTAGCGAGCTCCCACCGGAACAACGGTGACATCATTGCCGCGTGCGACGCGGACGACCGGGCCATTGGCTTGACCGCCGAGGGCCTGGCCAAGGCCTTTGCCCAGGCTGCCCATGGCCTTCGCCAGCGCTTCCGACTTGTCGGCCGGGCGAGCAGGAACGGTGCGGCGCTGGAAGCGCGACACGTCGCCGCCGGTCGAGAAGGTGGTGTTGCTGTCGTTCGGGCGGTTGGCCATGGCGAGCAGCATCTGCTTTTCCTGATCCGGGCTGGTCCCGGCCGGAACCTTGACCTCGCCGGAGGCAACCGCGCGTTCGAGATCCGACGAATTGTCGGCGATCGAGCGGAGCGACAGGGACAGCGAGCCGAGGCTCTGGGCAACGGCAATCTTCTCGGCGATGCGCGGCGTGACCTCGAGCGTGACGTTGCCGAACACCTTGACCTGGGTCTTGCCGTCGTCGTCCTTGTCCGTGATCCGCTGGTCGGTCGCGAGGACGCGAAGGTTGCGGATGATGGTTTCGGAGACCTTGAGCGCCGGACCGTCGCCGCCGCCTTCGACCTGCTGCGTGAGCACGAGGTCGATATGGTCGCCCGGGAACACGAAGCCGGCGACGCCGGAGTTCGTGTTCACTGGCACCGTGATGGCGCGCATGCCGGCGCCGAGCGCGGCGGCGAGGAAGCCACGGTCCTGGGGACCGACGAGGGAGCCCTTGGTGATCGGCTGGCCGGCGGTCATCGCATAGCGAACTACCGTTCCGAGCAACTTCTTGGGATCACCGTCAGGCTGGCCATCCATGTAATAAGCGTTCTGCATCAGCTCTTTCGGCCAGGGCTGAAAGCTGAAGCTGTCGGCATCGATGATGGTGCCGACCGGGAGCGCCTTCTTGGCGACCAGGACCTTGGGACCGAGCGGCACCGCAGGCGCAGCATTGGCCTGTTGTGCGCCGGCACCGGCGAACATGTTTCTAGCCATGACCGCAGTGATTACCGCGATGACCAGTGCTCCAACGAGCAGTGCGACCTTCTTCACATCCATGGCGAATTCGCCTCCCCCTTGCGGGCCCCTTGAACAGCCTCACACATCAGACAAATTGGTTAAGAAACCGTTGGGCGAGAATCGGCCCGAGGACGAAAAGTGCCCCCGAAGCGATCGCAACGCCGTATGGAATTTTGGGCCGACCCTCGTGGCGGCCGAATTCGGTGCCAGGCGACGATACCGAGCGTAAGCACGCCACCGGCCACCGCCATCCACATCAGAAATTTCACCGTGGCTCCGGGCGGGAACCAGAGGGCAATCGCCGCGGCGAGTTTCACATCGCCGCCGCCCATCATGCCGGCGTAGAAAGCGCCCGCAAGGATCAGAAAGACCAATCCGCCCGCGGCAAGCTGGATCGCGACTCCGGGCCACGGGTTCATTGCCAGCGACAACCAATAAAGCGGAGCACCGAGAGCGATCGCGGCGTTGAGTCGGTTCGAGATGGTGAACGTCCGCACGTCAATGACCGCCGCCACGATCAAAATCGCGGCAAGCGCCACCAGCAGCAGATCGGTAAACCCCCCATTGAACATGACTGTCACCCCTAGACGCCGGGGCTTTCCAATTCGTAACCAGCGGCGAAAATGACCGATTTTGACGTCATCATTGTCGGGGGCGGGATCGCCGGGGCCAGCCTGGGCGCGGAGATTGCGGGTCGACGCCGAAGCCTGATTATCGAGGCAGAAGGCCAATGCGGCTATCATTCGACCGGGCGTTCGGCGGCCTTCTACCTGGAGAGCTACGGCGGGCCTGACGTTGCCAAGCTAAGCCGCGCCTCTCACGATTTCCTGGCGGCGCCGGAAGCGGAATTTTCCGATCGCAGCTTTCTCCGAACTCGCGGGGATGTGCACCTGACGCGCGGCCCGATCCCGGCCTTGCCCCTGGGAATAGAGGCGCGCGTCGTCGAAAGAGCTGAACTCGAACGCTGGATTCCCGGCCTCCGGCCGGAGTGGCGCCGAGGGCTGTTCGAACCGAATTGCGCCGACATCGATGTCGCCGCCTTGCACGCGGCTTATCTGCGCCGGTTCCGTAAGCTGGGTGGAACAGTGAAAATCGACACCAGTCTGCAGCGCGCGATTCTCGCGGATGGAACCTGGACCGTTCGAATCGGGGACGGCTCGGTGATTACGACCTCGATTCTCGTCAATGCGGCCGGTGCCTGGACCGATCCGGTGGCGGTAAGCTGCGGCGTTGGGCCGATCGGAATCAAGCCGTTCCGTCGCACCATGGTTCAGCTGCGGGTCGGACGCACAGGCCTTCGGGATTTGCCGCTGGTCGATGACGCAGATGGGACTTTTTATTTCAAGGGCGAAGGGGACCAATCGATCTGGCTTAGCCCGCATGACGAGATCCGACCGACCCATGCGACGCCGCGCCTGACGAGATCGATGTCGCGACGGCGATCGATCGCTTTCAGCAAGTGGTCGATTGGCCGGTGCTCCGGGTCGAGCGCAGCTGGGCGGGCCTTCGAAGCTTCGCGCCTGACCGGCTTCCGGTCTACGGCTTCGACCCTCGAGTCCCCGGCTTCTTCTGGTGTGCCGGGCAGGGTGGCTTCGGAATCCAGACGTCGCCCGCCGCCGCCATGATGGCGGCTGCGATGCTTCTTGGGGAGCCGTCGCCGGCCATGGTCGAGCACATTGAATCGCGGCTGTTCAGCCCGGCGCGGTTCAGCGTCTGAGCGAAATTGGGGAGGCGCGGGTCACGCCTCCCCTCACCAACTATCCAACAGGGGAACGAGAGAGTCGGTGACGGCCGGCTATTTAATCCCGCGAGGTTCTTATCAAAAGTGAACTTTAATTCACAGGCGGTGGTGGCGGCGCTGATCGTCGGCTTCGGCGCAGGCGAGGGCATCCACGCGGTCATTCTCGGGATGGCCGCTATGACCTTTCACCCAATGCCATTCGATCCGGTGCGGATCGGAAGCGGCGATCAGCTCCTGCCACAGCTCGGCATTCTTCACGGGTTTCCTGTCGGACGTGCGCCAGCCATTGCGCTGCCAGTTGTGGACCCAGCGCGTGATCCCGTCCCGGACATAGATGCTGTCCGTGTGAAGCCGGACCCGGCACGGCCGCGTTAGTGCTTCAAGGCCCCTGATCGCGGCCATTAGCTCCATCCGATTATTCGTGGTCAGCGCTTCTCCGCCAGAAAGTTCGCGCTCCTTCGGCCCCATGCGGAGCAACACTGCCCAGCCGCCCGGACCGGGATTCCCGCGGCACGCGCCGTCGGTATAGATTTCGACGTCAGGCAGCGCGGTCAGAAATGAGCTCGCGCGGCAATTTGAAGATCATTCGCTCAGGCGTGTGATCGGCGATTTCCTCGCTGACGTCGAACCGGGCGCGAAGGGCATCGACAACTTCGCGCACGAGGATTTCCGGGGCAGAGGCGCCGGCCGTAATCCCAACAATTGCCGGCGATCCCAGCCAGTCCCAGTCGATCTCGGCGGCTCGCCCGATCAAGCGAGCCGGGACACCGAGCCGTTCGGCCACCTCTGCAAGCCGCAAGGAATTGCTGCTGTTCGGGGAGCCGATCACCAGCATCCGGTCGCATTCGGCGGCGATGGCTTTGACCGCCGCTTGCCGGTTGGAGGTTGCGTAGCAAATGTCCTCGCTGCGCGGCGTCCGAATCGCGGGGAAGCGTAGCTGAAGCGCAGCCACGATCGCGGCGGTGTCGTCGACCGAGAGCGTCGTCTGGGTCAGGAAAGCAAGGCTGGCATCTTCTGCGATTTCGATGGCCCCGACATCTTCTACCGTCTCGACCAGGGTCATCGACCCTTCCGGGACCTGGCCGAAGGTTCCGATCACCTCCGGGTGGCCGGCATGTCCGATGAACAGGATGTGGCGCCCCTCTTCGATCAGGCGCTCGGCCTGGCGATGAACCTTGGAAACCAGCGGGCAAGTGGCGTCGACATAAGCGAGACCCCGATTCTGCGCCGCGGCCGGGACCGATTTGGGCACGCCATGAGCGGAAAACACGACGGGCCGGTCGTCAGGCACCTCGTCTAGCTCGTCGACGAACACGGCCCCGAGGGCTCGCAGGCGGTCGACGACGAAGCGATTATGCACGATTTCATGCCGCACATAGACGGGCGCGCCGAAGCGCTCGAGCGCGAGCTCGACGATCTGGATCGCCCGGTCGACGCCGGCGCAGAAGCCGCGCGGCGCCGCGATCAGGACTCGCAAAGGCGGAAGTGAGCTGCTGAGTTCAGGCACGGTGCAGGCCATGTAAGGCATCGCTTGCAGCCATAGAAGGCCCTTCCTATGAACGCGGGCCTGCTGCCGCTTAAGGAATTTGCCGACGTGAAGCTTCGTTTAGCCGCCCTGCTTGCTTTCACCCTGCTCGGCGCGTGCCGCCACACGGGCGACCTGACCGCTGAAAATGGCGGTGGCGTCTATGCCGTCCGCAGCAGCTGCCCAATCGCCGGCATCCCCACCGGGACCGGAGATATCACGCTGTTCAATCCGCAAGGGAGCAGTGATGCGAGGGCGATCGACGTGACTGCCTCGATCTCTCAGGTGCGGGCGACGTGCCAGGAGGGCGCGTCCGAAGTGAATTCCACCGTCACGTTCACCGTCACCGCGCTCCGCCGGGACGCCGGCCCTGCGCGGCAAGTCATTCTGCCTTACTTTGACGTCGCGCTGCGCGGCGGCGCCACCATCGCCGCCAAGCAGGTAGGAGCGGTTGCGCTCAACTTCCCGGAAGGCAGCCAGCACGCGATAACTCGGGCGCAGGCCAGCGTTCGAGTGAATCGCTATGCGGCGACGCTGCCGGCGAATGTCCGCACCTTCCTAACCCGCCCACGCAAGGCGGGCGAAGCGGATGCCGCGGTCGATCCGCTCTCGGATCCGACCATCCGCACGGCGGTTGCCAATGCGACCTTTGAGCATCTGGTCGGCTTCCAGCTCACGCAGGACCAACTGAAGTACAACGCAACCCGCTAGATTCTCACCGAAAGTCGCGTTGACTTAACCGCGGGGCGCCGCCAAGGCACCGACGTCGCCGGAAACGCAAGCTTCCGGAATGGCCGCGCGGGAGAGACTGCAAACTGCAGCGCCGAAGGAGCAACCGCCCCCGGAATCTCTCAGGCATCCAGGACCGCGCGTGCCTGACAGTCTGGAAAGAGCCCCGGAAGGGGCCGCCGAAGGGGCAAAGCTCTCAGGCGCAAAGACAGACGGGGGCGGCAGCTGGGGCACTCGGGAGAGCTGCGCCAACCGTCGCACCCTTTGCCGGAGCGCTTGGAAATGAGCAGGGAAGTCCACAACGGCCCGACCGACGAGACCCAGGCGCGGGGCACGCCCTTCAGCGGCGATCCGCAGGGCGGCGAGGGTGCCGAGCCGGAACATCAGCTGGGTAAGCTTCCCCTCGACGACTGGCACCGCGCTCGCGGGGGCCGGATGGTGCCCTTCGCCGGCTATGAGATGCCGGTCCAGTATGAAGGCATCATGGCCGAGCATCTCTGGACGCGCGAAAATGCGGGCCTCTTCGACGTCAGCCACATGGGACAATTGCTGGTGCATGGCCGCTCGGTCGACGCGGCGCTTGAAGCGTTGATGCCCGGCGATTTCCTTGCCGCGAAGGACATGAAGCCCAAATATTCGTTGCTGCTCGATGAGGACGGCGGGATCGTCGACGATTTGATGGCGACCCGCCGCGGCGAGGATTTTTACGTCGTCGTCAATGGCGCGACCAAGCATGGCGACATTGCCTTCATGGAGCGCCGCCTGCCCGGCGATGTTGTCGTGGACTACATGAAGGAGCAGGCGTTGCTCGCGCTTCAGGGCCCGCGCGCGGTCGACGTCTTGGACACGATCATTCCGGGGGTCGCCGAGCTCGGCTTCATGCAGGGCGGTCCTTACAATTGGCACGGTCGCAACCTGTGGATCAGCCGATCGGGCTACACGGGCGAGGACGGCTTCGAGATTTCGGTTCCCGCCATCGCCGCGACTGAGCTGGCGGATGCGATCTGTGCTCACGAGCTGGCCAAGCCCATCGGTCTCGGCGCGCGCGATTCGCTGCGGCTGGAAGCCGGTCTCCCCCTCTACGGCCACGACCTCGACACCAAGACCACGCCGGTGATGGCCGACCTCAATTTCGCGATCAACAAGCGGCGCCGCGCCGAAGGCGGCTTCAATGGCTCGCTGCGCATCCTCGCCGAACTCGAGAACGGCGCGCCGCAGAAGCGGGTTGGCTTCGAGATCGATGGCCGGCAGCCCGTCCGCGAGGGTGCACTCGTCCTCGACGATGAGGGCAATGAAGTGGGCAAGATCACCAGCGGCGGCTTCGCGCCCTCGCTACAGCGCCCGATCGCCATGGGTTATGTCGCCACCCATCTCGCTAATCCCGGCACGACGATGAAGCTCGAGCAGCGCGGGAAGCTGTTCGATGCGCGCGTCGTGCCCATGCCGTTCGTTCCACATCGCTATCACCGGAAGGGGACCGCCTGATGCCCGTCTATTTCACCAAGGAGCACGAATGGATCCGCGTCGACGGGGACATCGCGACAGTCGGCATATCAAATCATGCGCAGGAGCAGCTTGGCGATATCGTTTTTGCTGAAGTTCCCGAGGCGGGCCGCCAGCTTTCCAAGGGACAGGAAGCCGCGGTGGTCGAGTCGGTGAAGGCCGCTTCAGACGTCTACGCGCCTGTTTCGGGGGAGGTTGTGGAAGGCAATGCGGCGCTCGGGGACGAGCCCGCGCTGATCAATAGCGATCCGGAAGGGCAGGGCTGGTTCTTCAAACTCAAGCTCGACAATCCGGGCGAGCTCGAAGGGTTGATGGACGAGGTCGCTTACCGCGAGTGGATCCGGACGCTTTGAGCCAAACGGCTGCCTCGACGAGCAAATGGGACGCTGCGGATTACGCGTGCGTCGGCGGCTTCGTTGCCGAGCTCGGCGCTGCCGCCCTTGACCTACTCGATCCCAAGCCGGGCGAGCGCATTCTCGACGTCGGGTGCGGCGAGGGAACTTTGACGCGCAGGATCATGGAGCGCGGCGCAACCGTCCTCGGCATCGACAATTCGCCTGAGATGATCGCTGCAGCCCGGGCGGCGGGCGTCGATGCCCTGCTCCTGGCGGCCGAGGACATGCAATTCTTCGCGGAGTTCGATGGCGCCTTTTCCAACGCGACCCTGCACTGGGTGCTGCACAAGGAGCAGGCGGCGCTCGCCATCTTCCGCGCGCTGAAAGCGCGGGGGCCGCTTCGCCGGCGAGATGGGCGGCGACGGCAATCTCGAGCAATTGCGCGAAGCGCTCGACGAGGAACTGATCATTCGCGGCTATGCGCCGCCGGTCGAGGCGAGCAACTGGTACGCCTCGCCGGATGAGTTCGCCGCTGTCTATGAAGCCGCCGGGTTCCGCGAGCTCGATGCGCGGCTGATCGAGCGCCCGACGGCCATCGAGCATGGCATCGCCCGATGGGTCACGACCTTCCGCAAGGGCTGGCTCGATCGTGCGGAAGTGCCCGAGGCCGAGCGCAGCGAAATAGCCGCCGCCGTCGCCGACCGCGTCGGCTCGAAGGTCGCCGATTATGTCCGCCTTCGCTTCATCATGAGGAAGCCTGCCTGATGCGTTATCTGCCGCTGAGCGATGTCGACCGCAGCGAGATGCTGGGCGTGATCGGCGCGGGCTCGATCGACGAACTCTTCCGTGACGTGCCTGAAGAAGCGCGTCTTCAGGGCCCGATCGACGGCTTGCCGATGCACGCGTCGGAAATGACGGTCGAGAGGCACATGTCGGCTTTGTCGCGCAAGAACATGGTCGCCGGCGACGTGCCCTTCTTCCTCGGCTGCGGCGCCTATCGGCATCACGTGCCGGCTAGCGTCGATCATATCATTCAGCGTGGCGAGTTCCTGACCAGCTACACGCCCTATCAGCCCGAAATCGCGCAGGGCACGCTGCAGATGCTGTTCGAGTTCCAGACCCAGGTCGCGCGGCTGTTCGGCTGCGAGGTCGCGAATGCTTCGATGTACGACGGCTCGACCGCGATGTGGGAGGCGATCGTCATGGCGCACCGCATCACGCGGCGGACCCAAACAATCATCTCATCGGGCGTTCACCCGCATTACGTCAGCGTCGCGACCACGATGGCGAAGTTCACCGAGGACCAGCTCGAGACATCTCTGCCCGAACTCACTGCAGCGACGGACGCCGATGCACTCATCGCCGCCATCGGTCCCGGCACGAGCGCCGTCGTCGTTCAATATCCCGACATCCTCGGGCGGATCACTGACCTGACGCCGATTGCCGAAGCCGCGCATGTCGCCGGCGCGCTGCTGATCGCGGTCGTCACCGAACCGGTGGCGCTCGGTCTGATCAAGTCGCCGGGTGAGATGGGCGCCGATATCGTCGTCGGCGAAGGGCAGTCGATCGGAGTCGGGCTGCAGTTCGGCGGCCCCTATGTCGGCCTGTTCGCGTGCCGCGAGAAGCATGTCCGGCAAATGCCGGGCCGGCTAACCGGCGAAACGGTCGACGCCGAAGGCAAGCGCGGCTTCGTCCTCACGCTATCGACCCGTGAGCAGCATATCCGTCGCGAGAAAGCGACCTCCAATATCTGTACCAGCTCGGTGCTGTGCGCGCTCGCCTTCACCGCGCACCTCACCTTGCTTGGCGAGAAGGGGCTACGTCAGCTCGCTTCCTTAAATCACGCGCGCGCGTGCGAAGCGGCGGAACGGCTGGCCGCGATCCCGGGCGTGGAGCTGGTGAACGACAGCTTCTTCAACGAATTCACGTTGAAGCTGCCGGTCGAGGCCCGGCCTGCCGTTCACGCGATGGTCGAGCAAGGCGTGCTCGGCGGCGTCTCTTTGGGCCGGCTCTATCCGGGCGCCGAAGCGCTACAGCATGGCTTGGTCTTGGCCGTGACCGAAACGGTCACAGCCGAGGACATCGACGCGCTTGAAGCAGCCCTGAGGGAGGCCGTCCGATGACCGCCAATCCGGGGGGCTGGCGGCCGTCGGCGCCGGCCAACGAACAAGGCGAAGCGCAAACCCTGACCGGCAACCGCGCGCTGATGCTCGAGGAGCCGCTGCTGTTCGAGATCGGCACGCCGGAGCAGACCGGAGTCGATTTTGAGAGTGCTCCTGCGAAGGGCGGAGCCCAGTCTGGTCCCTGCCTTCGCAGGGACACAGGCTAAGCGGTCTCGAGCGTTCCCGTCCCATCGGCCTAGCCGGTCTCTCAGAACCGGAAACCATCCGCCACTACACCCGCCTGTCGCGGCAGAATTACGCGATCGACCTCGGGCTGTTCCCGCTCGGCTCGTGCACGATGAAGCACAACCCGCGCCTCAACGAGAAAGTGGCGCGGATGCCGGGCTTCGCCGACGTCCATCCGCTGCAGCCGCAGGAGACGGTGCAGGGCGCATTACAGGTGATAAACGAACTCGCTTTCTGGCTGCTCGATCTGACCGGCATGCACGGCGTGGCGATGAGCCCGAAGGCCGGCGCTCACGGTGAGCTGTGCGGGCTTCTGTGCATCCGCGCGGCGCTCGAAGCCCGTGGCGACGTCCGCCAGGTCGTGCTGGTGCCGGAAAGCGCGCATGGGACCAATCCCGCGACCGCGGCCTTCGCCGGCTACCGGGTCGAGAATATTCCAGCGAACGAAGCAGGCCGCGTCGACCTCGAAGCGCTGAAAGCGCGGCTCGGGCCGGACATTGCAGCGGTGATGATCACGAACCCCAACACCTGCGGGCTGTTCGAGCCCGACATGAAGGCGATCAGCGACGCGGTCCACGCCGCCGGCGCCTTCGTCTATTGCGACGGCGCCAACTTCAACGCGATCGTCGGCAAGGTGCGGCCGGGCGACCTCGGCATCGACGCGATGCACATCAATCTGCACAAGACCTTCTCGACGCCGCACGGCGGCGGCGGGCCGGGCTCTGGCCCCGTGGTCCTGTCGGAAGCGCTATCGCCTTACGGCCCGCTGCCGTTCATCGCCAAATATCTCGACGGCGGCTTCAAGATCGTGGAAGAGGAGACTGCGGGCGAGGAGCATCCCAACGCATTCGGACGCATGGTCGCCTTCCACGGCCAGATGGGGATGTTCACCCGGGCACTCGCATACATCCTCAGCCACGGCGCGGATGGCCTGAAGCAGGTCGCGGAGGATGCCGTCCTCAACGCCAACTACATTCTCCGCCGGCTCGAGGATGTGCTCGACGCGCCGTTCGCGAAAAGCGGTCCGTGCATGCACGAGGCGATCTTCTCGGATCGCGGCTTCGAAGGGGGTTTGAACACGATCGATCTCGCCAAGGCGCTGATCGACGAAGGCTTCCACCCAATGACGATGTATTTCCCGCTGGTCGTGCATGGCGCGATGCTGATCGAACCGACCGAAACAGAGTCCAAGGCAAGCCTCGACCAATTCATTGTGGCGGTCCGCTCGATCGCCGAACGGGCGAAGGCCGGCGACCAGAGCCTCAAGGCCGCGCCGGTCTATGCGCCACGGCGCCGGCTTGACGAAACGCTTGCGGCGAGGAAGCCGGTCCTGACGTGGAGGGAGGAGCCGCGGCTCAAGCCGCGCGAATAGGGGAGGCGTTCGAATGCAAGTGCAGGTCCACCCGGTGCAACAAAACTGGCTCGAGTTACGCGATCCCGGTCGTGATCATGGTTGTGGTGCTGGGACTGCGGATGCGTCGCATGGGACAGATGCGGCCATTGAAGATCGAGAAGCTCTGGGTGGTCCCGGCGATCTATCTGGCCGTGGCGGCTCTGATGTTCATCCGCTGCCGCCCACAGGCTGGGTTGCAATCGCTTCGATGGTCGGGCTGCGATCGGGGCCGCCGTTGGCTGGCAGCGTGGCAAAATGATGCACATCGAGGTCGACCCCGAGACGCATGCGCTCAACCAGAAGGCTTCGCCCGCGGCGATGGTCTTCCTGATCGTCCTGATCGTCGTCCGGACGGCGGCCCGCGGGGTGCTCGGCCACGATGGCGCCGTTAGCCCGGCGATGCTGACCGATCCGCTGATCGCCTTTGCGCTCGGCATGTTCACGCTTCAGCGGGTCGAGATGTACCTGCGGGCGAAGAGGTTGCTGGAGGAGGCGCGCGGCGCCGCCTGATGGCCGGCGACCGATTTTACGAGGGACCGGCAGCGGGAGTTCGGCGCTCGGCTCCGGCAGCACTGCGAAATCGGGAGCCGATTGCCGAGGTCCTTGCCGAATGGCTTCCACCTGCCGGACTGGTGCTCGAAATCGCCAGCGGCACGGGCGAGCATGCGATCTATTTCGCCGAGCGTTTTCCAGTCTCGAATGGCAGCCGAGCGATTTACATCCGGATGCCCTCTCCTCGATCGCGGCCTGGCGGAAAGCTCCGCAATTGCCGAATGTCCGCAGTCCGATTGTGGTGGACGCCTCGGCCCCCGGCTGGCCGATCGATCGCGCCGATGCGGTGCTCAGCATCAACATGGTCCACATCAGCCCGTGGGCGTCCGCCCTGGGGCTGCTCGACGGCGCCGCTCGCTTGCTGGGTAAGGACGCGCCGCTGATGCTTTACGGCCCGTGGCTCAAAGATGACATCAATACGGCGGAGGGCAATCTCGCCTTCGATGCCGATTTGAAGCGACGAAACCCGGAGTGGGGACTTCGGCGCGTCGAGGATTTTGTGGATGCGGCGAATGAGCGCGGGTTCGAGCTCGTGACAACGTGCGCAATGCCCGCCAACAATCTGATGCTGCTGCTGATGCGGCGCTGACCGGTCAGGCGACCGCTGCCCGCTGTTCCTCCTCGCGCTGTTGCTCGTGCAGAAAGCCCATCAGTTCATTGACCGGATAGACCCGGTTGAAACCGATCCCGAAATGATCGCCATCCCGCCATTTCACCACGCCGGCGGCGGCGTGCAGGCCGGCGAGGGTGACGACCACGTCGCGGTTGAGCACCAGGTCGACTAGCGACTTCACGCAGATCCCACCTTGCGAGATGTTTATCACGGGCGCGCGGAAGACCGTGCCTTCATGGCGGAGGGTGGCGACGCAATCGAGCTCGATCCGCGGCATCCGCGGTCGCGGCTTGTCGGCCGGCGCATTGAGCAGATCGAGGATGTCGATCGCCTCATCGAACGCAACTCCGATCAAACCCTGGTCGGACCATTGCGCGGCGCCGCTCACGCTGGTCCCCTGCTTAAGCTCGATCGACAAGCGGGCGCCCACCCTGATCGCGGAGTAGGGACGTATCATCATGCCGCCGGCGGAGACGTTGCGGATGAGGCAGAGTTCGCGGCGCCCATCAACGATCATTGCCCCGACGCGGAGCAAGCTCACGTACCGGTCGCCGCTGCGGCGGTCAGGGCACTCAGGTGGGGCCGCCGACAGCGAGTAAAGGGTTGTTTCGACTAACTTCTTCTTGGCCAAGTCCGGGCTCCGACTGCGATTACGCTACATAAGTTCCTTTTCCGTCCGACTTTTGTCGAACCGGCCCCACTTGTTGCAGATTATGAGCAGACAAGGCTTACCAGATCCTTTCATTAGGACCGATCTGGCGATTTGCGATGCGAGCGTCCGAAGCGCATTGAAACGCGGGGGAGAATTTCGATGATCAACTGGTCCCTGGTCTTTGCGACCGCGCTGGCAGGCAGCACCGCGTCCTGGGGTCAGAATGTCCCCGTCGCGCCCGGTCCTTTTCGGGATCTCGGCAGCATCGACAAGGACAGCCAGACGCAGGACGTTCGCTTCATCAGCGATGGCCAGAACCGGATGATGGTCGACGTGCGGCTGTCCGGGGCCGGCCCTTATCGCTTCATGGTCGACACCGGGGCAGACCGGACCGCGATCTCACGGCAGCTCGTTGACCGGCTGAATTTCAAGCAGACGAGCGGCGCCCAGCTGCATACGGTGACCGGCGCCACACCGGTGAACACGGCGCGGCTGCCAGGAGTTCAAATCACCCAAAAGCCCGAGCGGCCGGTCGATGCCGCCGTTCTCGATGGTCCGAGCATGGGCGCCGACGGGATTGTCGGAGTTGACTTGTTGCGATCGACGCGGGTCGAGCTCGATTTCGAGCATGAGACGATGTCGATCGTGCCATCGTCGACACCCGAGCCGAACAGGGAAGCCGGGGCAATCGTGGTCGAGGCGCGCCGCAAGAACGGGCGCCTCGTCATCACTGACGCCGTGGCAAACGGCAAGCCGGTAACGGTCATCCTGGACACGGGCGCTGAGCTCAGCATCGGCAACGAGGCGCTGCGGCAGAAGTTGACCGGCAACAACCTCATCGATCCGCTGCGCAAAGTGGAGCTGGAATCGGTCACCGGCGAAAAGCTGACCGGCGACTACATGTTCATCCGCAACCTCACGATCGGCGGCGTCGGCCTCGCCAACCTCGCCATCGTGTTCACCGACGCGCATACCTTCAAGCAGCTCGGCCTCGACAAGAAGCCAGCCCTGTTGCTCGGCATGAACGCGATCCGCGCCTTCAAAAAAGTCTCGATCGACTTCGCCAACCGGAAATTCCGGGTGGTGGTACCCGAGCAAAGCGCGTTGGAGACGCAGCTGGCCTCCGCCCGGGTTTTCTGACTCCCGCCAGACTATTGCCGGTCCTGCGCATATCGTGAAAAGCGGCCTCAGAAGGGGCGCGCATGCTTGTCTATTGGGCTATCTTCCTGATCCTCGCCGGGGGGGCTCTGGTCAATCGCCGCGACGATACTGGGCGTTCGTGGCCGGCATTCATTGCACTGGCCTCGGTGCCGACCGCGTTGATGATTGGATTAAGATGGAAGATCGGACCTGACTGGCGCGGTTACTCGATCGTTTTCAATTACACACGGCTGTTCTCTTTCCAGCAATCTTACACCCATTCGGACCCGGGCTTCTTCATATTGATGTGGGCGATTCACCGTGTCGGCGCGCCGTTCTGGGTGTTGAACATGATCTGCGGCCTGGTCTTCGTTGCCGGGCTGACGGCGTTCGCTCGGCGTCAACCCAACCCATGGCTGACGTACTTGATCGCGTTTCCCTACATGGTGATCGTGGTCGCCATGAGTGCGGACCGGCAATCATTCGCGCTGGGGCTTCTCTTCTTTGCGCTCAATGCTTTCGAACGAGGCCAGCTGCTGCGGTTTCTCGTGCTGATCCTGATCGGCGCCCTCGTTCATGGGAGCGTCGTCCTGATGGCGCCACTATGCCTGCTTTCCTACACGAAGAATGGCGTCCAGCGCGTACTGCTGCTGATCGGCGGCGCGGTTCTTGGCTATTATTTCTCGCGAGATGCCTTCACGAGCTATGCTTATCGATACTCTACGGACACGCTTCAATCGACCGGGACCGCCTATCGTCTCGCAATGAATAGCGTGGCCGCCCTTTCGTTCTTGGTCTTTCAACGACGTTTCCAAATGGAAGAGCATCAAGCCAGGTTGTGGCGAAACATCTCGCTGTGCACCTTGGCACTCGTTCCGGCGCTGGCTGTGTTCCCATCGTCGACCGCAATCGATCGGTTCCTTCTTTATCTCTTCCCCTTGCAGTTCATCGTGCTCAGCCGGATACCCGGAGCTTTTGCCGAGGAGCAGCGGACAAGCGGCCAATGGACGATGCTGGTCATCGGCTACGCCGCACTGGTTCAAATTGTGTTCCTAATGGTTGGCAAGTTTTCCAGCTACTACATTCCGTACAGGAAGTTTTTTGAATGGTTAGCCCTGCCAAGCCGAAGGCGGCGGCAGAGGCTCCGTTACCGAACGTTGACCCGCGCACAGTCGCCGGTTTCGGCGAAGAATGGACTGAGTACGACCAGCTCGCTTTGTCGGCCGGCGAGCAACAGGCGATGTTCGATTGTTATTTCCGCATCTTTCCGTTCGACCGTCTGCCGGAGAATGCGGAGGGGTTCGACGCCGGCTGTGGATCGGGCCGCTGGGCAGAGCTGGTCATGCCGCGCGTGGGCATGCTGCACTGCGTCGATCCATCCGAGCGGGCGCTGGCGGTCGCGCGCAGGCGTCTGAACGGCGTACCCGGCGCTCGCTTTCATCTCGCTTCGGCCGCCGACATGCCGTTGAGGGATTCAAGTCAGGACTTCGGCTATAGCCTGGGCGTCCTCCACCATGTTCCGGACCCCCGGTTGGCGTTGGAGATGTGCGTCCGCAAGCTGAAAGCGGGAGCGCCCTTCCTTCTCTACCTATATTATTCGTTCGATATTAAACCGGCATGGTACCGCCGCACTTGGCTGGTCAGCGACCATATGCGTCGCGTTATTTCGAGGATGCCGTTCGCGGTCAGGAAGAATATCACGAGCGTGATTGCGGCGCTTATCTATTTTCCAGCTGCGCGGTTTGCGAAGCTGGTCGAGCGGGGCGGGGGCGAGGTCGGCAACCTGCCGCTCAGTAGCTACCGGAATTGGAGTTTTTACACGATGCGCACTGATGCGCTGGATCGATTCGGCACTCGTCTGGAACGCCGCTTCTCGCGGGCCGAAATCGCGGAAATGATGGCGTCGGCTGGTCTGTCACACATCCGGTTCGGTGAAACACCGCCGTATTGGGTCGCCTGCGGCATCAAGTCTTCGTCCCCGGCTTGAAGAGGCAGCGGACGACTTCCGCGAAGGCTCCTGCCGCGATTTCGGCGGAGTAGGCCTTCATCACGGTCGCTCTTGCATTGGTGCCGAGCCTTGCGCGCAATTCAGCACTGGCCGCGAGCGACGACAAAGCGGAGACCCACTCCTCTGCCGTCACCGCCGTAAAACCGTTATGCCCGGACCTTACCACCTCGGCGTTGATGCCCACCGGGGAGACGACGACGGGTCGGCCCGTGGCCATGAACTGTAGCGCCTTCATCGCGCACTTGCCGCGTGAAACCTCATCGTCCGGCAACGGCATAATGCCGACGTGGCAATCGCCCACTTCCTGAGCCTCGCCATTCGCGGACCAAGGAACGAAGCGCGTTTCTGCGCCGTCGATCGGTCTGTCCGGAGGTCTGCTGCAGATGACTTTGACGACGAGCGGGACCGTCCTTGCCAACATCTCCAATGCGTCGCGCGCATGTTCGAAATGAGGAAGCGTGCTCGTTGATCCGGTCCAGCACACCACGAACTTCCCGGCTTCGTCGGATTCCGGAATGGCCGGATAGTTCTCAAGCTCGATACTTGAAGGAATGATGACGACAGACGGATTGCGCCCACGAGCGTAAGAAGCGAGGAATTCATTGCCGACCGTTATCGTCGACGCCAGTCTGCAGATATCGGCAGTCTTGCTCGGGAAGCGCAGCCTCGAGAAAATCCCGTTCATCCAAACCTGGCCACGGGACCAGATAGCGTCGTCGAAGTCGTAGATAATGGGCTTTCCGGTCCTCGCGAGCAGCTTTTCGTAGATTGCCGGGCCAATCAAGGCGGCTTCCCGAAAGATCAGGATGGCGTCGAAATTCCGTGCCAGTCGAAGCACGCTCGAGCGCCTGGCGAAGCCCTGAAGCACCAGACGCACCTTCGACACGAAATGACCGGGCTGGTAGAGAATTTCGGTCAGCTGGCTCGACTCAAATGGCTCCAAAGTCAGAAGGATGCCGTGATCGCGCTCCAGGCGGGGAGCCCATTGCTCGAAGCGGTAACGCTGGCCCGGCGCAATGCCTGCCGCCTTGTTTGCCAGCACCAGCACCCGGCGCTCACGAGGCACCTGGGTGCTCCTTGTAAATCCTGTCGTAGCGGCCGACGCCCTCATTGAGGTCGAACCAGCGTCGCGCCGCGCAGCGCCACTGTGCGATGTCCGGATGGAGCGCGGCAAGGTCATCGAGGGCGCGATCGTAGATACGCCGGTCAAGTTGTTGAACCACGATCCCTGACCCCGTCTCGTGGACGATCTCGGCGACGTCCCCGACACCTTCATTAGTCACCACCGGTAGCTCAAGCGCGAGCAGTTCGCCCAGCTTGGTCGGTGAGCTGGCCTTCTTGGAAAAGACCGGCATGATGAAGAAGAGGCCGTAGTCCGCCGCCGCAGCGAATTGCGGAACCTCGCTTCGGGTGGCAGGGCGGATGATGATGCTTCGGGCAGGGACGCCTCGCGAGGCAGCGCACTGGGTGATCTGCGTGGGCGGGTCGCGGCTGATGACGAGGAAGATGGCACTTGGATCGCGATCGAGTTGGACCCTGAAGAAGTCCATCATTTCGTCGACCATGTACCAGGACCCGAACGAGCCGAGGTATACCGCAACCCTGGCCGTCTTCGCGATGCCGAGCTTCTCGCGGGCGGCGGCGCGAGCCGAATTGGTGACGGCGGGGAACGCGCCAAAATCGACGCAGCAGGGGATGACCGTGATCGGGAGCTCTTTCCCGGGGCTCATCGAACGAAGGATTTTTTCGCCGGTTTCGGTGAGGCTGACGATCGCGTCGGCTTCGAAAAGGAACTCGGATTCCTTTCGCTTGAAGAACTTATAGACGGCCCG
This sequence comes from uncultured Pseudomonadota bacterium, assembly GCA_963748685.1. Lineage (GTDB taxonomy): Bacteria > Pseudomonadota > Alphaproteobacteria > Sphingomonadales > Sphingomonadaceae > Sphingomicrobium. The sequence continues at coordinate 31,968 of CAVVKB010000004.1, forward strand.
AAACAACGGTTTGTTTAGCTTCCACATGCGGCCATCGACGCGCTCGTCAGCCCAGAACCCCCGCATGTCGAAGATAAAGGGAACGCCCAGCTGACGCTTCATGCGCAACCCGACCAATGACGCCAGGTAGCTCCGGCAATGGATGAGGTCGAACGGCCGTTCCCGGTGCAGGCGGCGAGCGGCCCGGTGCATCTTCCAAACGTCGTACATCGCCGACAGCACCGGTGGTCGCTTATGGTAGGGCAAGGGATGCCAGGCGATGCCGGCGGCCGCGCAAGTATCTTGTACAGCCGCGCGCTCCTCGTCGCCACGGTCGCGCTTCTCAAAACTGATCAGCGAAATTTCGTGCCCGAGCCTCGTGAGCCCGAACAGATAGGGGAGAACCTGGGAGCCGCCGAGCGGGTCGCACATGCCGTCATAAGATAGGTACAGCACTCGCGTCATGCTTGGCTCGAGCGCCGCTTGAAAAGACCCACGCCGGCAAGAATCCGGGCGCCAACCACGGTGCCGCTCACGGCAAACGGGAGGAGCGCGGCGATCGTCCATGGCCCCAGCGGGGGGCGGTCAATGAGACGGGCTGCCGAAATCAACGCAACTGCGGCCAGCAGGACTCCTGCCAGCAGCAGGGTGCGTCCTTCGACCTGCCGTGAGCGCCAGCAAATGAAACCTGCAATCGCGACCATCACACCCGCCGAGCTCACATGCGCTGCGACGTAGCCCAGCGCGCCGAGTCTCGGAACGAGAAGAATGGCGACGGAAAGCAGCAGGGCGACATAACCCAGGCTCCACGCGAGGTAGCGACGGCGGCGGGTGACGGTCAGCTGATAGGAAATGAGCAGAGTCAGGAACTGGAAGCAGAACTCACCCGGCATGTAGGCCGTGACCAGGCGCGCGCCGCCGGCGAACTGTTTCGAATAAAACAGCGGCAGCAGCAAATCAGGCAGCACCGCCGCGATCCCGCAGCCGGTGAACGAAATCAGCAGGCCCTGTTCGAGAGCCTGGTTGAGCTCGCGCCTGACTTCCGCGACATCCCCGGCAGCTGCGGCGCGTGCGTGAAGATGGCCCCAGAAACCCGTCGTTACGAAGGCCAGAATGTAGGCTGACAGCGATGTCGCGGTTTGAAGGTTTCCGTTAGCGGCAGCGCCTGAATGCAGCAAGACGCTGGTTCGGGCCGCGGTCAGTCCGACGTTAGTCAGGCCCACTGCGGCAAACATCATCGCCGAAAAAGCCAGCAAGCGCGGCAACTCTCGCCTTGAAAATGAGAGCTTGCCCATCACGGCGCTGGCATTGCCATCGCGATGAAGAAGAACGGCATAGCCAAGCACGAGGATGAGGGGCGCCGCAGGCATGGCCAGGATCGCGCCTCGAAGCCCATGGGTCCAGGCTCCGATCCCGACGAAGATCAGGTCTCCAATTGCGCTCGCGATCCCAGCTTTCACATAGATGTCGAAACGGTCGGATAGATAAGAGAGGCCTTCCCAGAACGAGCTGGCGATCGCACCGAGGACGATCGCGGCAATCAACGGCCAGAGCAGAAGCGGATCGATGTTTCCGTGGCCGATGCGGAGGAGGGCGGACCGGCCGAACAGCAGGCTTAGAAGCAGGAGGAGCGCCGCGTTCGACAGCACGATGGCGAGCGCCGTGCCCGCGATCCGCCCCGCCTCTTCGAACCGATCCGACGTCACGAAGGGCCGACCAAGATTGATCATCGGCACCGCGAGGCTCATGCTCACCAGGCTGACAGCCGTGAGGTTGAACTGCTGTGCCAGCGCGAACAGGCCCACGCCGCCGACCCCGAGCGCAAGCGCCACGATCTTGACTCGGATAAGCCCCGATACAAGGCGTGCGAAGCTGAGCAGGCTTCCACGCGAAAAGCTGGAGCTTGCCGACGAGCTCATGAGGCGAGGGTCCGGTACCACCCGAGCAGCGCCGACCGATATGTGGATTCATCGAAAGCACGAAGGGCGCGACTACGACCAGCCTGACCCATGGCGGCCGCGCGTTGCCGATCCGCGGCAAGGTCGGTCATGGCTGACGCAAGCGCGTCGATGTCGCCCTGCGGCACGACGAAACCCTCGACACCATCATCTAGGGATCGCTCGTGCCCGGGAAAATCTGACATGATGACCGGCTTGCCCGCCACCTGTGCAAGGACCGCCGTCAGCGCCGGGCCGCCCTCGTCGTCGCCGCGGCGGGCCGTCACTGACGGAGCCAGGATTGCGTCATGATCGCGGAGCTGACGCAGATAGGCGGCGTCGAACGGCCCTTCACCGCGATTGTGGATGACGTCGACCTGGTCTCCCAGTCCCATCTCGGCGACCAGCACAACCAGCCAGCCAGGATCGCCATATCCCCAGCACGTAAGACGGTCGTCCGGACAGCGATCGAGATGCGTCTTGAAGGCCTGAAGCGCGACGGCGTGTCCCTTCTTCTCGACGAAGCGCGCCGGAATCAGCCAGCGGAACGGTCCCTCGGACGCGATGCCGATGTCCGGGTAGAGGTTCACTGGCAGAGGCAGGTTGGCGTCGACGATGTGGTCCTGGCTTAACCCCAACGCGCTGACCCGATCGCGGGCATCCTTGCAAAGCACATGGACCAGCGGCCGCGTTCGAAACAGGCTTTTATAGCTTGAGCGGACGGCCGGGATGCGAAGTCCTTGCGAAATATCGAAGCCGTAAAATGAAATGAGCGTGCGCGCGCCATGGGATTCCAGTTCGTCCGCCAGCGCGGCCGCGGTCGTGCCATAATGAGCGTGGACGACATCGGGCTGAAAGCTCGCGAGCGCATCGCGAGCGAGCCTGCGAAAGCGCGACTGGTCGACGGCCCTTCGCAATCGTCGTCGGAGGCGTTCGATCGACGTGCGCGCGGCCTCATCCGTTATCTCACGGACCGCCGACACGCTTTCCATGCGCGATTGCCCGCGCCCGATAAAATTCATGCAGATGAGGCGCGTTTCCAATCCTTCGTCCTGGCAAATCTCGAACGAGCGGTCGAACAGGCCGGGAGCGTAATTGTCCCATAGATGCAACACCCGCATGGTCAGCGTCGTCGGGCCACGGCAATGATGGCTTTCGACCAGATGCGCGGAAGCTCATCGTCACGCCCGCGCTCGATAATGAGGAGCAGGCGATAGAGCCGAAACCAGAGCGTCTGGGCGATCGCGTAAACCAGTCCGCGCAACCCGCGGTGGCGCAACTTCGCACCGAACAGCTGTTCGACGGCAAGCCCGTTTTGCTCCAGCAGGCGACGCAGCCCGTGCTCCGTGTAAGCGGTGAGGATGCCGGGATCCTTGAGCTCGGTGAAGCGGCTGCTCACCAAAGCGCCGTTGAAAATCTCGACGATCAGGCGTCCGTCGGGTGCGAGCGCATCACGAAGCGAGGCGATCAGGTCCGGAGCGTCGGCACGGTCGAAATAATAGATGATCTGCTTGGCGACGATCAGTGACCAACCCCCGCGACGGCGTTCGATTGTTGACGGGTCCAGTACCGACACCTTCGCGGTCACGCCGCGTGTACCGGCCAATTCGCCAACAAAGTCCTCGTCGCGATCGATCGCCGTCACACGTCGGTAGCCGCGCCCGCTGAGATAGCGCGCAAAGTCGCCCTGGCCGCAGCCGAGGTCGAGGATCTGGGCATCGCGATCCGCGGGCAGAAGCGGCACGTAATTGTCGTCATAAAAGGCCTGGTTCGGAGTCACGCGACCGGCCTTGGCTTGACCAGATAGACGTGGGCGATACCGCCGATCGCTTTGCCAAGAACGGCGCGGGCCCGCATCGGGAGTGCGCGCCCGAGCAGATAGTCGCCGGACGCCAGCAATCCATTGTCGGCATATTCGACCACGTCCCAACCGGTGCGGTCGAAATAAGCATCCCAGCTCGACCTGGAAAATCGACGCAGTTCGCCAACCGCCGTCCCGCGCGCGCCGTGAGCGTGGGGTAGGAGGCGCCTCATCGCCTTGCCCAGATAGCTCCGCCGGGTTCCCTCGGTCTGCGCCGAGTTGCCATCGGCAAAGCCAGGCTTGCGCCGCGCCCAGCGCACTGCGTCGATCGCCTGCGCAGGGTAATGGGTCAGCAACGAAAGCGACCTCCACACCGGATTTGGGAGCAGGTGCAGGGCCAGCCCGTCCCGCCGCAGCACCCGCCGCATCTCCACGGTCAAGGTGTCGAGATCTTCAACATGCTCGAGGACGTTGGAGCTGTAGATGATGTCAAACGTGCCGGCGCCGAACGGAAGGCGGGCGCCGTCATAGTTGCGGATCGGCCACTCGCGGGTCCGGGCATGGTTGCTGATCCCTGCGTCAGCGGGAAGATCGATCGCATCGACCTCGTAGCCCGCCTCGGCGAGCGCCTTCGACTGCCAGCCGGTTCCCGCGCCGATTTCCAGCAGCGTTCCCGACGGTTTGTGCCGTCGCAAGCGTTGGATTGTGTCCTCGATCTCGGCCAGACGAAGCTTGCGGAAGATCGGTGAGGCCATGGCCCGGTTCAGCCGCGCACGACATCGAGTACAAACTCGGCCACCTTGCCTGCATCCTCTAGGCTGAGGTGGGGGCCCATTGGGATCGACAGGACCCGGTTCGCAAGGGAGGTGGCGATTGGCCACTCAGCGGCTCGACCGCTGAACTCCACGTACGCCTGCTGGAGATAAGGCGGGATCGGATAATGTTCGAGGGTGCGGACGCCGCGCTCGGCAAGCGCGCGATGGACCCGATCCCGCTCGTCGAATTGCATGACGTAAAGATGCCAACCATGGACGGCTCCAGGGGCCGTGATCGGGGCGATGGCGTCGTTCAAACCGCCGAACGCATCCGCGTACAAGGCGGCGATCTTGCGCCGGCGTTCCTGCCATGCATCGAGATGGCGAAGCTTCACCGTCAGGATCGCCGCCTGGATCGGGTCGAGGCGGCTGTTGTAGCCCTTGATGTCGTTCACATTTTTCACGGCCGAGCCGTAATTCCGGAGAAGCCGGAGGCGTTCGGCGAGCGCGGGATCGCGGGTTGTAACTGCCCCGGCGTCGCCGAATGCGCCGAGATTCTTGGTTGGATAGAAACTCCACGCGACCGCGTCCCCGTGGGTTCCAATCTTTCGGCCATCGAGTGAGGCGCCGTGCGCCTGGGCGGCATCCTCGACGACGAGCAGACCGTGCTCGCGGGCAATCGCATTGATCGCATCCATGTCGCAAGGATGCCCGTAGAGGTGAACCGGCATGATGCAGCGGGTCCTGGGAGATATCGCCTCCACGATCCGGTTCGGATCGATACAGTGCGTTGCGGCGTCGGGCTCGACCGGAACAAGGGTTGCGCCGGCCATCGAAACCGCGAGCCACGTCGCAATGTAGGTGTTCGCGGGGACGATCACTTCGTCGCCCGACCCAACACCCAGCGCTCGAAGAGACAGCGCGAGCGCTTCCAGCCCGTTGGCGACGCCAACGCAGTGCGGGGCCTCGCAATAAGCCGCGAATTCGGTCTCGAACTGCTCGACCGCCGGCCCGCCGATGTACCAGCCTGAGGACAGTAGCCCCTTGATCGCCTCATCGATCTCGGGCGCCAACTCCTGATAGCCAGGCAGTAGTTCGAGAACGGGGATCACCGGCTTTCGCCCCTGCTCGCCAAAAAGTCTTCGTAGTCCAAAATATATTCTTCAGGATCATAGGCTTCGGATGCGAGCACAAGCAGCTTTGAGTTATTCGATAGGTAATGCTGCTCCGCCCAAATGCCGGCGGGAATGTGGAGGCCAAGCTCGGGCCGATCGAGACGATGTTCCTGCCGCTCGGCACCATCGTCCGTGGTCACGACGACGATGCCCGAAACCGCAACCAGAAACTGGCTGCACCGCCGGTGGGCATGCCCGCCCCGAACGGTGCCGCCGCCGGTGTCGAAGACCAGAAAATAGCGCTTTGGACTAAATGGCAGCTGCCTGCCGACCTCGCCAAAGCTCAACTTGCCGCGGTCATCCTCCACCAACGGCAACGCAATTGTGGCGGGCGAGGTCATGAGCGCGCAATGGTTCCTGATTAATCCGTTCCGGAAGCATATTGACAGCAGCCCGGACGGCCGTGGTCAATGGTCTGCGAGCGAGCCGCATGACGACCGCGGCTGGCATGCAACATTCAGCAATAAAATTCTGCCACAGTGGTGGAATGAAACTCCACCTTGGACTAATGCATTACGCATTCGCGGATTTCGCGCCGCCGTGCCGGAGGAAAAGAATGGCCAGCCAGGGAATGAAGGGCATCGTTGCCGCACTGGTCGCCGGGTCACTCTTGTTCGGTTCGACCGCTGCCGCTGCCTCGACGGTGGCGACTGTTCAGCAGCCGAGCCCGTGGGCCATCCTGACCGCGATGAGCGGTGGCGCACCCGCCGCTGCAATGTGCGGATCGGCCGCGACTTCGGCTGCGGCTCAGGGTCCAGGCGGATGTGTGCTTCCGGTTGTTGACGCGTCGCCGGTACCACCCGCGCCTCTGCCCCCATCGCCAGCGCCTCGAGTGGGGTTCAATCCGCTGTTTCTCGGCCTCCTTGCGATCGCAGCCGGCGTCGGGGCCTATTTCTTGCTCCACAACAACGGCCACGGGAACAGCCCCGCCTGACAAGACGAGGGCATTCTCATTCTGACGGGAAGGGAAGACACCTCATCATGAAGAGCATTGCCCCGCGCGCGATTGTCGGCCTGGCTGCTGCCCTAACGCTTCCGACCGCCGCCTCCGCACAGGCATGGACTCCGGCGTCCGAAGTCGTCGGTCAACCGATTCAGGTGACCACCAACGGCGTGACCGATACGGTGACGCTCAACCCGGGCGGGCAGGTGCAGATCGTATCGCCCGGTGGAAAGGTCGTTCCCGGTACCTGGACTGCTGCCAATGGTCAGCTTTGCCTCAGCGCCGGCGGCCGCGAATGCTTCCCGTATTCGGCGCCCTTCCAGGCCGGCCAGCCGGTCACCGTCACCAGCTCGTGCAACGCGACGTCAACCTGGCTCGCGGCTTCGACCAATTCTCCGCCGCCGCCTCCGGCGCAGCGCGGCGAGCGCGGCCGCTAGGTTTTTTCGGAGAAGCGCGCGCCCAAGGTTTCGAGTGAACGCTCGTGCGTCAGATCGAGGTGTAGCGGACTAACCGCGACATAGCCGTCGGCAATGGCTTCCAAATCCGTCGAATGACCCGGCGTCTCCACCATCGGGCCCAGACCGAACCAGTAATAATCATACCCGCGCGGGTCGGTCCGTTCGATGATCCGAAGCCGCCCATAATCACGAATACCCTGGCGGCACACGCGAATGCCTTTAACCTCTTCGGGTGCCGTCGCCGGAAAATTGACGTTGACCAGCGTGCCGGCTGCCGCATCGAACTGCAGGAGTTCGGCCAAGAACCCGCTCGGCCCAGACTTCGGCGGCGGCGAACGGGACGGTGTCGCCCATCCCTTCGCGCGAATAGGCCTGGCTCAGCGCAATCGAGCGCACGCCGGCAAGTGCGCCTTCCATCGCGGCGGAGACCGTGCCCGAATAGGTCACATCCTCGGCAAGATTTGCGCCTCGATTGATGCCCGACAGGACGACGTCGGGAGGCGTGTCCTTCATGATATGCGCAAGGGCCAGCATCACTGCGTCCGTCGGCGTTCCGGTGACCGAGAAGCGCCTTTCGTCGTGCCGGCGAAGCCGCACCGGCGTGGTCAGGGTCAGCGAGTGCCCGGCACCCGATTGTTCTTCTGCCGGCGCCACGATCCAGATGTCGTCGGTGAACTTGCGAGCGACGCTTTCAAGGACCCGCAGCCCGCGCGCGTTAACGCCGTCGTCATTGGTCAGGAGGATGCGCATCGCCCGCCTATGCGGGAGCCGACCCGGCGCCGCAACCAGCAAGTCGGTTCGCGAAAATTGCGCCATATTCGCAACAGCTTGGCGATTTCTTCACGGGAGTCTCGTCAGCGCTTGTTAACGGTTGGGCGCGTATCTATAGCGACCGCGGGGAAGACGGGATTTCATCGGCTAAGCTCCGGTAAAACCAGTCTAATTCGCCTCCGGCTGCACCGGTGGCCCCGGCGCAGCCAGGCGGCGGCGTTAATGGGGCGTTCGCATGCTTGGCATGCGGGCATGTACGGGGAGGGAAGCGAATGGCGACCGCGCTAGTCGACCTTTATGGCGGCGAAGATTTCGGACCTTTTGACAGAATCATCCTTACCGATGGCTATCATCCATCGGAAGCCGAAGAGTTCATGTGCGGCAAGCATCGCGCTTATTTCCTTCGCAAGCTGAAAGCGTGGAAGGAAGACATCATCGATGAGTCGCGGCAGACGATGGCGCAGCTCCAGGTCGACTTCCTGCGTGAGCCCGACCTTGCCGATCGCGCCTCGAGCGAGACCGACTGGTCGATCGAGCTCCGCACGCGCGACCGTCAACGTAAGCTCATCTCCAAGATCGATTGCGCGATCCGCCGGCTCTACGAGGGCGAATATGGCTATTGCGAAGTGACCGGCGAGCCAATCTCGCTCGGCCGCCTCGAAGCCCGCCCGATCGCGACGATGACGCTGGAAGCGCAAGAACGCCATGAGCGGATCGAAAAGGTTTCGCGCGACGATTAATCGCGCCTGGCGCGGCGGGCTCGGCCGCCGCGCACAAAAAAGGCCGCCTCAGTGGGTGAGGTGGCCGGCCAGCTCGTCCTTCAGTCTCAATTTTTCTTTCTTGAGGCGGTGGAGAAGGTCTTCGTCGGGGTGGGTTCGATGCTCTTCTTCATCGATGAGAGCATGAAGAGCGGCATGCTTTGATTCGAGTTCCTCGGAAATTCCTTTGTCCATTGGTGCAGGTCCTTTCGGTCAGCGTGTCACCACCGGCTAATAAATCACGAATCTGGCCCCGTGTCTTGGGCCTTCTCGCGGTTCGGCGGCACCGCGGTGCTGCTCGTCGTGATTTAAAGAGACGGTTCCGACCCGCCTGCCCTTGCGCTAGAACAGCCCGATCATGAACGACGACGATCCCGCGGGCCTGCTCGAAAATTTGAAGGATGAGCATCGCCGGCTGGACGAACATATTCGGCTTCTGGCAGTCGAGCCGACGGGCGATCAGCTCGAGCTCGCGCGGCTCAAGAAACGCAAGCTGATGTTGAAGGACCACATCCAGCTGATCGTCGATTCCAACGTCCCGGACATCATCGCATGAGCTTGCACGGCCGTCCCGATCGGGGACAATACGCGCCGGTCTGAAGCTCGATTGGTCAAAGCGGGCGTTTTCTCGCTCGACTTGAGGTGGCATTGCCGATGACGATGGAACATGAAGAACTGCCGCAACCCCAAGCTCGGATCACGTCGCGGCTGATCGACTCGCTATACACCGAAGCGATGCTGCTTGCCGACGAAGCGCGATCCTATTTCGACGATGCCGGGCGCGATGAGCGCGCGACCCTGGAGCCGTTTGCGCGGGTCGGCTTTGCCTGCGAGTCGCTGAAGGTCACCACGCGGATCATGCACATTGTCGCCTGGCTACTCACGCAGCGGGCGATCGAAACCGGAGAGATTGCCGGCCTGGAGGGCAGGCGCCCGGAGCGGCGTTTGGGCCACGCTCAAGAGAGCGATCCCGTGGTCGTCGACAACCCTTCCCGCGTCAGCGCGCAAGCTGATCAACTCGAGCGTGGACCTTTACGCCCGGGTAAGGCGGCTCGACGAGGGTGGCCTCGAAGCCGAGGCACCACAAAGCCCGGCCCGCGCCCTGATGGGCCGCCTCGAACGTGGACTCGGCGGGCAGACCGGCTAACAGGTCGCTGATGCGGCCGTTCACGTTCAATCCCGGTCCAAAAATCCTCTCCGGTCCAAATCAGGCCGAGACGCTAACCGGCAAATTACCGGCCGGCCCATGCCTGATCGTGACCGACCAGGATCTCATGCGGCTCGGCTTGGCAGACGCCTATGTCGACGCGATCGCGGAATCCCACGCGGTCATCCTGTTCGACGCGGTCGAAGCCGATCCTTCGAAGCGGACATTGCTGGCCGCGACCGAAGTCGGACGGTCAGGCGGCGCCGCCTCGGTCGTCGGTTTCGGAGGCGGCAGCCCGATGGATGTCGCCAAGCTCGCCGCTTATTTGCTCGGCTCGGGCGATCAGCTCGATGAGATTTGGGGTGTTGGCCTGGCGACGGGGCTGCGGCTGCCGCTGGCGCTGGTGCCAACGACAGCGGGCACCGGATCCGAAGCCACGCCGATCTCGGTCATCACCTGCGAGGGGGGCGTGAAGCTTGCCGTCAATTCACCGCCATTGATCGCGGATTGGGCAGTGCTCGATGCGACGCTCACACTGGGTCTCCCGAAACACGTGACCGCCGCCACCGGCATCGACGCGATCGTTCATGCGGTTGAGGCTTATACTTCCGCGCGGCTCAAGAACCCGCTCAGCGACGCGCTCGCCCGCGAAGCCATTCGATTGCTCTACCGCAATTTGCCGACAGCGATCGACCAGCCGAGCAATCTCGAAGCCCGTTCTTCGATGCTGCTGGGCGCGCATCTTGCGGGGCTGGCTTTTGCGAATGCTCCCGTTGCCGGCGTCCACGCTTTGGCATATCCGCTCGGCGGGCTTCATCACCTCCCGCACGGCCTCACCAACGCCCTGATGCTCCGCCACGTCCTCGCGCATAATCTCGAAGCCGCGCGCGATCATTATGCGGAGCTCGCGGAGATCATCGAGCCGGAATGCGCCCGGCAGGGAAGCCAGGCGCGCGCGGCGCTGCTGATCGAACGGCTCGACGAACTCGCCAGGAACAGCGGCCTCGCCTTGCGCTTGCGCGATCATGGGGTGGGGTTCGACGAGGCTCCGGTTCTCGCGAGGGAAGCAATGAAGCAGACGCGGCTGCTGGTGAACAATCCGTGCGAGATCGCCGAGGGCGATGCGCAGCGCCTCTACGAAGCCGCCTGGTGAGCCGCGACGCTCCGGCCGACAGATCGGCCTTCAACGTGTGGCGGCAGTTCACGACGCGCTGGACCGACAATGACGCCTACGGGCACGTGAACAACGCCGTCTATTACCAATGGTTCGACAGCGCAGTGAATGCGTGGATGGTCGAGGAGGGTATGCTCGACATCGCGAACGGCGACCCGATCGCGCTCGTTGTCGAGACCCGTTGCACCTATTTCGCCCCACTCGAGTTTCCCAAAGCCGTGCAAGTGGGGTTGGCCGTTGCCAAACTTGGCCGATCGAGCATCCGCTATCGGATTGGCGTCTTCGGCGAAGGAGCCCAAACGGCTGCCGCACAGGGCGAATTCGTGCACGTCGTGGTCGACCGATCGACCCGGATGCCGGTGGATGTGCCGCGCGAATGGCGAGACCGGCTCGAAGCGATCAACTAGCGCAGATCCGCGCCTTTGCCGCGGCATATTGCTGGCCGAGCTGATCGATATAGTCGGCAGCCGGCCGCACCTTGTCGACGACGCCGATCCCCTGGCCCGAGCCCCAAATGTCGCGCCAGGTCTTGGCCTTGGCCGATCCATCCGAGCCGAACTTCATCGTGTCCAGATTGCCTGCGGCGAGCTGGTCCGGATCAAGGCCCGCGTTGACGATCGAGGTGCGCAGATAATTGCCGTGAACGCCCGTGAAAAGGTCGGAATAGACGATGTCGGCTGCGCCGCTGTCGACGATGGCCTGCTTGTAGTTTGCCGGTGCATTGGCTTCGTCGGTCGCGATGAACGACGAGCCGACGTAGGCGAGATCGGCCCCGGCCGCCTGGCACGCGAGCACGGCGTCGCCGGTCGCGATCGCACCCGACAGGATCAGGGGGCCATCGAACCAGCTCCGGATTTCCTGGACGAGAGCGAAGGGTGACCAGCGCCCCGCATGCCCGCCGGCCCCCGCCGCGACGGCGATGATCCCGTCCGCGCCTTTCTCTATCGCTTTCCTGGCGAAGCGATCGTCGATCACATCGTGGAGCGTGATTCCGCCCCAGCTGTGGACCGCCTCGTTGAGCTCGACGCGAGCGCCGAGCGAGGTGATGACGATCGGCACCTTCCATTTGGCGCAGACCTGCATGTCCTGATCGAACCGGTCGTTCGAGCGGTGGACTATCTGGTTGACCGCGAAGGGCGCCGCGGGCCGCTCGGGATGGTTCCGGTCCCATGTGGCGAGGGCCTCGGTGATCTCATGAATCCATTCGTCCAGAGCCGTAGCGGGCCGCGCGTTGAGCGCGGGGAAGCTTCCGACGATCCCGCTGGTGCATTGCGCGATCACCAGCTTTGGATTGGACACGATGAACAGCGGCGAACCGATCACGGGCAGGCGCAGACCCTGGAGGATCGAGGGCAGGCTCACAGTCCGTGATACTCGCGGTACCAGGCGACGAAGCGAGGGATGCCCTCGTCGATGCTCGTCGCCGGCGCGAAAGCGTGATCGCGTTCGATCGCACTGATGTCCGCGAAAGTCTCGCGCACATCGCCGATCTGCATTGGCTGAGGATCGAGCATGGCTTCGCGCCCGCTCTCGCGCTCGAGGAGCTCGACCACGCGCATCAGGTCCTCGCTGCGGCTGTTCCCGATATTATAGAGGACGTGCGGGCTGGTGCTTCCGCCGGCCTTGACAGTGCCGTCGTCCACCGGCGGCCGGTCGAGGCACGCAATCACGCCGCGAACGATATCGTCGATATAGGTGAAATCGCGCCGCATCTGACCGCGGTTGAACAGCGGCAGCGGCTCGCCGGCGTAGAGGGCCTTGAGGAAGATCCATATCGCCATGTCGGGGCGCCCCCACGGACCGTAGACCGTAAAGAAGCGAAGACCGGTGAGTGGGAATCGGTACAGGCTGGCATAGCTTTCGCTCAGCAGCTCGTCGGCCTTCTTGGTGGCAGCATAAAGCGATAGCGGATGATCGACGCGATCCTCGACGCGGAACGGCAGGCTCTTGTTGCCGCCGTACACCGACGAGGATGAGGCATAGACCATCGGTACGCCCGGTTGCTGGCGCACGAGCTCAAGCATGTTGCAGTGGCCGACGAGGTTGGATTGTACATAGGCCTGCGGGTTCTCGAGGCTGTAGCGAACACCGGCCTGGGCACCGAGGTGGACGATGCCGCTAATCTCCAGCGGGTCGGTTGCTCCTCTGAGCGCGTGCGCATCCGCAAAATCAACGCGTTTAAACTGGAACCTGTCTCCGAAGAGCTCCTTCAGCTTGCCGACCCGAGCCTGTTTCAGCGACAGATCGTAATAATCGTTGAGGTTGTCGATCCCGACGACATCGTCGCCGCGCTCCAACAGCGCGCGAGAGGTTGCCGCCCCGATAAAGCCCGCAGCGCCGGTGACCAGAACAGCCATGGCCGCCCCATAGGGGGTGCAGTCTGGGGCGCAAAGGCCCTAGAGTGGAGGTGTGAATCATTCATGGAGCTTCGCCATCGACCGCGGCGGGACGTTCACCGACGTCGTTGCCCGATCAAGCGACGGCCGACTGCACGTCGAAAAGCTGCTTTCCGAAAATCCAGGCCAGTATGAGGATGCCGCGCTCGAAGCGATTTCGCGGATCATCGACAAAGAGGGTGGTGTCGCCGCCGAGGTGCGGATGGGCACGACTGTCGCGACCAATGCTCTTCTCGAACGGAAGGGAGATCGCGTCGCGCTGGCGATCACGCGCGGATTCGGTGACGCGCTTCGGATCGGTTACCAGGCGCGGCCTGACATTTTCGCGCGGCACATCGTTCTTCCATCGATGCTCTACGAGCGGGTGGTCGAAATCGATGAGCGGCTGAGCGTGGATGGAGACATCCTCCTTCCGCTCGACGAAGCGGCAGCGCGCGATGCGCTGAGCTCGATCCACGACGACGGGATCGATGCATTGGCGATTGTCCTGATGCACGGCTGGCATCATTCGGAACATGAAGAGCGCCTCGCCTCGATCGCGCTCGAGCTGGGTTTCGCACAGGTCTCCGTAAGCCATGACGTCGCGCCATTGATCAAGCTCGTCGGGCGCGGCGACACAACGGTCGTCGACGCCTATTTGTCCCCCGTCCTTCGCCGTTATGTCGATCGCGTCGCCGCGGGATTGCCGGAGACCGCCGACCTCCATTTCATGCAGTCGAACGGCGGCCTTGCCGAAGCGACGGCGTTTCGCGGCAAGGACGCCATCCTGTCCGGCCCGGCGGGCGGTGTGGTCGGCATGGTCGAGACGAGTGCCGTGCACGGCAACGAGCGGCTGATCGGGTTCGATATGGGAGGCACTTCGACCGACGTGTCGCACTACGCTGGACGGTTCGAGCTGGCGGACGAAAGCATCGTCGCAGGCGTACGCATCCGGGCGCCGATGATGCAGATTCACACCGTCGCCGCAGGGGGCGGATCGGTCTGCCGCTTCGACGGCATGCGCTTCCGGGTCGGCCCGGAAAGCGCGGGTGCCAATCCGGGCCCAGCTTGTTACCGCAACGGTGGCCCGCTGACCGTGACGGACTGCAACCTCTTCCTCGGGCGGATCAACCCCGACAGATTTCCCGCCGTGTTTGGGCCGGACGGAAACGAGCCGCTCGATTGCGATGCTGCACGGAGAAGGCTGGAGGAAGTTGCGCACGACCTCGGCCAGCCCCGATCGCTGGAGGACATCGCCCAGGGCTTTCTCGACATCGCGGTGGACAGCATGGCCGCTGCCATCCGCAAGATTTCCATCGCGCGGGGGCACGATGTGACGCGCTATACCCTGGCCTGCTTCGGCGGCGCAGGAGGGCAGCACGCCTGTGCCGTGGCCGACGCGCTCGGAATGGAGCGCATCCTGATCCATCCGCTGGCCGGTGTGCTTTCCGCCTACGGAATTGGGATCGCGGACCTGAAAGCGATTCGCGAAACGAGCTGGCTGAGGCCGCTGGATGAGGACTTCTCCGGCGCGCTTGCCGAGCTTGAAGAGCGAGCCACGAATGCTCTGGTTGAGCAGGGGCTCCACGGTGAGCGCATCGAGCTCATCTGCCGCGCTCGGCTGCGCACGGCGGGCAGCGACACCACGCTAGAGATGGCTATCGGTTCGGCTGAGCAAATGCACGCGGACTTCTCCGCGTTGCACAAGAAGCGTTTTGGCTATTGGGATGAAGGCGCGGAGGCGATCGTCGATGCGCTGATCGTCGAGGCTGTGGGTTCCTCCCCATCGCGAGGCGATGGGGAGGGGAACCACGCGGAGCATGGTGGAGGGGTAACTGGCGCCGCTGGCTTCTACCCCTCCACCATTCCCTCTGCGGGGAATGGTTCCCCTCCCCAGCGGTCTGCTGGGGAGGAAGTGACCACCGGCCCGACGATGATCTATGAACCGACATCGACCATTGTCGTGGAAGCCGGCTGGCAGGCGGTGCGCGCATCAGACGGGACGCTGGTTCTCACGAGGACCGCGCCGCTCAACCGCGAAAAGGCGATCGGCACCGACGTCGATCCGGTCCGGCTCGAAATCTTCAACAACCTGTTCATGGCCATCGCGGAGGAGATGGGCGTCGCGCTTCAATCGACCGCGACGAGCGTCAACATCAAGGAGCGGCTGGATTTCTCCTGCGCCATCTTCGATGCGGAGGGTGCATTGATCGCGAACGCGCCGCACATTCCCGTGCACCTCGGTTCCATGGGTGAGAGCATTCGCCGCATCATCGATATGCGAGGTCAAGGAAGGGACGGGCGCGGGATCAGGCGCGGCGATGCCTATGTGCTCAACGACCCCTATCGCGGCGGTACGCACTTGCCCGATATCACCGTGATCGTGCCGATCTTTTACGGCGATGAGACGGATCCTTCCGCGTTCGTCGCGGCTCGGGGTCATCATGCCGACATCGGGGGAATAGCGCCGGGATCGATGCCGCCAGACAGTTGCTCAATCGATCAGGAAGGAGTCCTGATCGACAACCAATTGCTGGTCGATGAGGGGCATTTTCGCGAAGCGGAGATGCGCGCATTGCTTGGCGCCGGCGACTGGCCCGCGCGCAATCCGGACCGTAATATTTCGGACCTTAAGGCCCAGCTCGCGGCCTGCACGCGCGGCGCCGAGGTCTTGGTGCAGACCGCGCGCGATTACGGCGCCGAGGCGGTCGCCGCCTACATGCGCCACGTCCTCGCCAATGCCGAAGAGTCGGTGCGGCGCCTGCTCGATCGCCTCGAGGATGGCGAGTTCGACTATGAAATGGATAATAAGGCGCATGTCCGGGTTGCAATCCGGATCGACAAAACAGCGCGCTCGGCGACGTTCGATTTCACCGCCACCAGTGCGCAGCAAGCCGACAATTTCAACGCGCCTTATTCGATCGTCCGCGCCGCCTCGCTCTATGTCGTGCGCACCCTGATCGACGACGCGATCCCGATGAACGACGGCTGCCTGCGCCCGATCGAGCTGGTCGTGCCCGAAGGATCGATGCTCAACCCAAAATACCCCGCCGCAGTTGTCGCCGGGAATGTTGAGACCAGCCAGGTCGTCACCGATGCCTTGTTCGCCGCCACCGGCCGCCTTGCCCCAAGCCAGGGGACGATGAACAATTTTACGTTCGGGAACGAGCACTACCAATATTATGAGACCATCGCCGGCGGATCGGGCGCGGGGCCGGACCATGACGGGACGAGCGCGGTGCAGACGCACATGACCAACAGCCGGCTGACCGACCCTGAAATCCTCGAGGCGCGCTTGCCGGTTCGGCTCGACCGTTTCGCCATCCGGCGCGGATCGGGCGGGGAGGGCCGGCATCGCGGCGGCGACGGCATCGAGCGTGCCGTTACTTTCCTTGAGCCAATGCGCGCGAATATTCTCGCCAACCGCCGCCGCGTCGCGCCCAGGGGCATCGCCGGCGGTGGCGATGGCGAGCCGGGCCGCAACTGGGTCGAGCGCGGCGACGGCACTGTCGAAATGCTGAGCGCCACCGCTTATGCTGAGATGCAGCCCGGCGATCGGTTCGTGATCGAGACCCCGGGCGGCGGCGGCTTTGGGGACAAAAGCGAGTGACCAACTACTGGCCGCTGCTGGGAATCGCGTTGGTCGTCGTCGGCTTCGCGCTCCGCTTCAACCCGCTGCTGGTGGTGGCGGTATCCGCGATCGCAACTGGGCTGCTCGGCCACATGCCCTTCCTCAAGGTGCTTGCCGTCCTCGGCCACGGGTTCAACGAGAACCGGTATGTCACGATCATTTGGATCGTCCTGCCCGTCATCGGCCTCCTCGAGCGCTACGGCTTGCAGGAACGGGCGAGAACGCTGATCGGCAATATGCGGCGAGCGACAACCGGACGGCTGCTGCTGGTCTATATGGTCCTGCGCCAGGCACTAGCCGCCGTGGGGCTTACGTCGGTCATGGGCCACCCCCAGACGGTGCGCCCGCTTCTGGCACCTATGGCGCTCGCTGCTGCCGAGAAGCAGCACGGCACGCTCGACGAAGATACGAGCGAACGCGTGAAGGCCCTATCCGCCGCCACCGACAATATCGGACTGTTCTTCGGCGAGGACATCTTCCTCGCGGTTGCGTCGATTCTGCTCATCCAGGGCGCGCTTCAGGGGTTCGGTATTCAGCTGACGCCGTTCCAGCTTTCGGTCTGGGCAATCCCGAGCGCCATCTGCGCCTTTGCCATCCACAGCACGCGGCTTATCCTATTCGATCGCCGGCTCGGCCGCCATAAATGATCGATCTTCACTGGCTCTATGCCTTCGCCGGCGCAGTGTTTGCGGGCTTCGCGATTGGCAGCGCGCGTGACGAGACCAACCATAAGCGATGGGGCAACGGCGCTTTCTGGGCACTGGTCGCGACGAGTTTCTGGTTCGGCGATCTGCTTGGCGACATGGGCAACGGCGTGGTGGTCCTGGCGCTGGTTGCGCTTGCCGGAACGCATCGGCTGGGACGAGGTTCGAAGGAGCCTAACTCGCGCGATGACCGCGAGCGCCTTGCGGGCCGTTACGGCAACCGGCTGTTCCTGCCCGCGCTGATCATCCCGTTCACGGCATTCGTCGGGACATTGCTATTCAACGACACGCCGCTGAAGGGCAGCGGACTCATCGAGCCGAAGGCGGTCACCCTGGTGTTGCTCGGCCTTGGCGTCATCATTGCACTCGTGGTCTGCATGGTCTGGCTGAAGCCGCCCGCCGACGCGCCCCTGGAGGACGGCAGCCGGCTGATGAACGGGGTCGGCTGGGCCGCGGTGCTGCCGCAGATGCTTGCGGCGCTGGGAACCATCTTCGCCGCAGCCGGCATCGGCACCACCATCGGCTCCGTCGCGGGAGCGATCATCCCGAGCGGCAGCGTCTTCCTCGCTGTTCTGCTCTACGCGTTTGGCATGGTGATTTTCACGATGATCATGGGGAACGCCTTCGCCGCTTTCCCGGTGATGGTGGCCGCGATCGGTGTGCCGATCCTGATCCAGACCGATGGCGGAAACCCCGCGGTGGTCGGTGCAGTCGGCATGCTCTCGGGCTTCTGCGGGACGCTGATGACCCCGATGGCGGCCAACTTCAACATCGTCCCCGCAGCGCTGCTCGAGCTTAGGGACCAGTATGGCGTCATCAGAGCCCAGGTTGCGACCGCGGTCCCGCTACTGATCGCCAACATCCTCATCCTCTATTTCGCGGGGTTTCACCTTTGATGGAGCTCGACTCAGAACTGGCCTCGAACATCGCCGTCATCGCGCTTGGTCATGTCGCCAAAGAATATCCGCATAAGCTGGATCATGTGCTGAATGGTGACGAGGATGCGCTTCTGCCGCGGGCGCTCCATCCGATTTTTTACGGAAGCTTCGACTGGCACAGCTGCGTCCACGGCTGGTGGACGCTGCTAACGCTTCGGCGCCTGTTCCCAGAAATGCCGGAGGCGCGAGCAATCGCGGACCTGGCTGCTGCAAGCTTCACGGCCGACAAGGTTGCCGCCGAACTCGCTTACCTCGACCGCCCGTCGAGCCGTGGTTTCGAGCGGCCCTACGGCTGGGCCTGGCTTTTGTATCTGCATCTGGAAGCGGCGCGGCATCCCGAGCAATGGGGCCTGGAGATTGAACCACTCGCCGGCGCCTTTGCCACGCGGCTGCGAGATTATTTGGCGGTGATGACCTATCCAATCCGGGTCGGCACCCATTTTAACACCAGCTTCGCACTGATCCTGTCGCTCGAATGGGCGGAGGCGTTCGACTCGCCGCTGGCCAACGAAATCCGTGGCCGCGCGCGCCATTGGTACGGCGATGACAAGGATTGCCAGGCCTGGGAGCCCGGCGGCGATGAATTCCTGTCATCCGCGCTAACCGAAGCGTTGTGCATGGCAAGGGTCGAACCTCGGAGCTTCCCGCGCTGGTTCAAGCAATTCCTGCCCCGTGTTGCCAACCGCGAGCCCGTGACCTTGTTCACACCGGCGACCGTCAGTGATCGCAGCGACGGCAAGATCGCCCATCTCGATGGCCTGAACCTCAGCCGAGCCTGGTGCTGGACGCGCCTGGCGACACTACTTCCGGATGCAGAAGCTCAAGTCGCACGAGAGACCGCCGCGGCGCATCTTTCGTCCGCCCTCCCGCACATTGCGGGCGATTATATGGGGGAGCATTGGCTGGCGAGCTTCGCCGTGTTGGCCTTGCTAGCGGCTAAGGCTGACCACAAAGGCTGGGCCGCGCGCTGACTGCTGCGTTATCGCCGGGCAGCGGCGTGCAGACCGGTGTCGCCTGCAGCGATGCATCGCCGCCAATCGACTGATAGAGCGACACGATATTCTGGGCTGCGGTCAGCTTCGTGTCCACCATCGTCTGCTGCGCCGAATAATAGGATCGCTGCGCATCGAGAACCGTCAGGAACGGGTCGATCCCCGCCCGGTAGCGCGCCTCGGTTAGCGTATAGGTGTCGGCAGTCGCGGCTTGCTGGCGCTGGCGGGCAGCAAGCTCGTCGTTGATCGTCCCGCGGCGCGCGAGCGCATCAGAGACTTCCCGGAATGCGGTCTGGATGGTCTTCTGATAGGTTGCGATCGCAGCATTGCGCTGCGCTTCACTGAGGCGGACATTGGCCCGTCCCGCGCCCGCCTGGAAGATGGTATAGCCCGCGTCAGCGCCGGCGCTCCACGCGAATGCCCCGCCGGTGAACAATTTCAGGAGCGACGTGCTGGCAAAACCGAGCAGCCCGGTCAGCGTGATTCGAGGGAACAAGGCGGCACGAGCGGCCCCGATCTGCGCATTGGCGGCCCTGAGTTGGTATTCAGCCTGAATCACGTCGGGACGACGCAACAGGACGTAGGAATCGAGGCCCGACGGGACCGGCGCGATCTTGCTGAACGCCTCATCGATTGAGCTTGCGAGGAGCGCGGGATCGATCGGCGCGCCGACCAGGAGCTGGAGCGCATTGATGTCTTGCGCGACCGCCGTCCGCTGCCGCGCGAGATCCGCCTGCGCTTGCGCCAGGATTTGCTCGGCCTGGCTGAGGTCGGTGCGCGGCGCGACGCCCCCCTCGAGCCGGATGCGGGTCAGCCGAACGCTTTTCTCCGCGCTGGCCGCAGTCTGCCGGGCTATCAACAACAAGCTTTGGTCGGCGGCATGATCGAGCCATGCGCCCGCGACGCTGGCCACGAGGGACAGCCTGGTCGCGCGCGCTCCGGCCTCCGTCGCGAGATATCGTTGGAGCTGGACATGGCTGAGCGAGCGAACGCGCCCGAACAGGTCGAGCTCGAAACTCGGCACGCTGAGGCCCGCGTTATAGTCGGCGCCGACATCGTTCTTCGTGCCGCGCGCCGTCGCTCCGGCGGTCGCGTCGAGGCTTGGCAATTGCTGCGCCCGCTGGATCCGGAATTGCTCGCGGGCCGCCGCGATATTGGCGGCGGCGACCATCAGGTCCCGATTGTTGACGAGCGCCTGTCCAACCAGCGTCTGCAGCCGCGGATCCTGAAAAATTTGCGTGTAGCTGAGGACCGGAAGGCCGACCTCCGCTTGCGCGAGATAGGGATCGCCAACCGGCCAGCTCATCGGAATGGCAGCGTCCGGCCGGACATATGCGGGCTCCAGCGTCGAGCACGCGCTCGTGAGCAGGACGAGGAGTATGGCCGCCCGCCTCACGCCTGAGCTTCCCGCTTGTGCCGCAGCCGCTCGCGCACCGCCTTCAAACCATCGCGGACGCCGCGGCGGACGAGGACGAAGAAGAATGGAATATAGAAGATTGCGAGCACCGTCGCGGTGAGCATTCCGCCCACGACGGCGGTCCCAATCGCCATTCGGCTGTTGGCGCCGGCGCCGGTTGCGAGCGCGAGCGGCATAACGCCGAAAATGAACGCGAAGCTGGTCATGAGGATGGGCCGAAGGCGGATCCGCGCGGCCTCGATCGCGGCATCGATGACGCGCGCGCCTTGGCGCTCGGCGCGCTCAGCGAACTCGACCATCAGGATCGCATTCTTCGCCGACAGGCCCATGGTCGTGATCAGGCCGACCTGCAGGTAGACGTCATTCTGAAGCCCGCGCAGCGTCACGAAGAAAATCGAGCCGACCAGGCCAAGCGGGACCACTAGCAGCACCGCGACCGGGATCGACCAACTTTCGTACAAGGCCGCGAGGCAGAGGAAGACGACGATCAGGGCAACCCCGTACAGAATCGGCGCCTGCCCCGACGATAGCCGCTCCTGGTAGGATTGGCCCGACCAGGCGACGCTGATTCCAGGGAATTTCGAAGCCAGCGTTTCCATGATGCTCATCGAATCGCCGGAGCTTATGCCGGGTGCGCCTTGGCCGGAAATCTCGAACGAAGGATAGCCGAGGAAGCGTGACGAGCTGGTCGGCGTGGTGATCCACGAGGTCTGCGCGAAGGAGGAAAAGGGGACCATGCTGCCCTGGTTGCTGCGCACGAACCATTGGTCGATGTCGCGCGGCGCCGCGCGATAGGGTGCATCGCCCTGCACATAAACGCGCTTCACGCGGCCGCGATCGATGAAGTCGTTCACGTAGCGCCCGCCCCAGGCGGCCGAAAGCGTGCTGTTCACGTCGGAGGCCGTCAGACCGAGGCTCGCCACCCGCTGCTGGTCGATGTTCACCTTGATGCTGGCGACGTCCGGCAATTCGCTCAAGCGAACGGAGGTCAGCTTCGGATTGGACGAGGCGGCAGCGAGTAACTCGTCGCGCGCGGCCTCGAACTGCTTTTGCGGCATCCCGCCGGTATTGAGGAGCTCGAGGGTGAAGCCGGACGACTGGCCAAGGCCGCGAATCGCGCCTGGTACCAGGGCAAAGACCTGCGCATCGCGCAGCCCGCGGAATGCCGCCGATGCCCGCTGGACGATGGCGTCCGCGCTATTTTTGCCGCCTTTGCGACGATCGTAATCGGCGAGGTTCAGATAGGCCTGGCCGGTATTCTGGCCGGCCGCACCCTGGCCGCCGCCGGCCACCGTGAAATAAGTTTTGACGTTGGCTTTCTCCGGTCCGTGCAAGAAATAATTCTCGACTGCGTGCTGCACCTGCCGAGTGCGGGTCATCGTCGCGCCCGCGGGCAGTCGGAACTGCACGAACGCCGCACCCTGGTCCTCGGTCGGGAGGAAGCCGGTGGGGCAGGCGGAAAAACAGCAGGACAGGAGGATCCGCGAACACGCCGGCGTAGATCCCGAGGAACAGCCATTTGCGGTCGACGACGCGGGTGACCGACAGGACGAACCAGTCGCGCAAGCGGTCGAAGCCGCGGTTGAATTTGACGCGCGCAAGTTCGAGCGAGTGCGCGACCTTCGGAGCGCTGCGGCCGAGCCACGTCTCCTCGACCGTTGCATGGTTGCGGCGAAGGATGTTGGCCGCGATCGCCGGGCTCAGGGTCAGCGCGATGAACACCGATAGCGCCATTGCCGAGACTATCGTCGCGGAGAATTGGCGGTAGATGACGCCCGTCGATCCGCCGAAGAACACCATCGGCAGGAAGACCGCCGAAAGGACGAGAGCGATCGCCACCAGCGCCATCTGGATCTGTTCCATCGACGCGATGGTCGCGTCGCGCGGACTCATTTCCGGATTTTCGTCCATCAGGCGTTCGACGTTTTCGACCACGACAATTGCGTCGTCGACCAGCAGGCCGGTCGCCAGCACCAGGCCGAACAAGGTCATCGTGTTGATCGAAAATCCCAGCGCATAAAGGATTGCGAAGGTGCCGAGCAGCACCACCGGCACCGCGATGAACGGGATCAGGGTCGCGCGCCAGCTCTGCAGGAAGATGAACATCACGAGGACGACGAGGAGGATCGCCTCGAACAGGGTCTTCACGACCTCCCGCACGGACAGCTTGATGAAGTCCGAGGTGTCGTTGGCGAATGCATAATCATAGCCTTGCGGCATGCGCGGGGCGATTTCCGCGACTTTGGCCTTGACCAGGTTGGCCGTGCGCAGCGCATTGGCCCCTGGCTCGAGCGAAATGCCGATGCCCGCGCCGGGGTGCCCGTTCGAGCGGATCGTGGTCGAATAATTGTCGGCGCCGAGCTCGACCCGGGCGACGTTGCCGAGCAGGACTCGAGCGCCCGACGGATCGGATTTGACGACGATGTCGCGGAATTGTTCGGGGGTCTGCAGCCGCGACTGCGCGGTGACCGTCGCATTGAGCATCTGACCTTCGGGCTGGGGCATGCCGCCAATCTCGCCCGCCGCAACTTCGGTGTTCTGGCTCTGGATCGCGGTGATGACGTCGCTTGGCATCAGGCCGACGCTCGCCAGCTGATGCGGGTCGAGCCAGATGCGCATCGCGTAGGATGACCCGAAGACGTTGACGTCACCGACGCCGGGCACCCGCGACAATTCGTCCTGCATGTTGGTCGTCAGCCAGTCCGACACGTCGTAATTGGTGCGCTTGTCGGTCTTGTCGAAGATGGCGACGATGAGCAGCAGGTCGGGCGAGCCCTTGCTGACTCGGACGCCCTGCTGCTGAACCTGCTGCGGCAGGCGCGAGATCGCGGCCTGGATCGCGTTCTGGACCTGAACCTGGGCAATGTCGGCGTCGATGCCCTTGTTGAGGACGACGCTGATCGACACCGAACCCCGCGCGGTCGACGACGAGGAGAAATAGAGCATGCCGTCGATGCCGGTCAGCTGCTGCTCCAGCACCTGCGTCACGCTGCTCTCGAGGGTTGCCGCGGAGGCGCCGGGATAGCTCGCGCGGATGTTGATCTGGGTCGGGGCGACATCCGGATATTGCGCCACCGGCAGCGAGACGATGGCGCCGATGCCCATCAGCATGATGATGATCGCGATCACCCAGGCGAAGATCGGGCGATCGATGAAGATCTTCGACATCCGCTAGCCGCCGCCGCTGCCCGGGGGTCGATTTTTGGCGGCTCCTCGCGGCGCGGCGCCCCGACCCGCTGCGGCGCGGTTGCCGGCACCGGCCTTGATCTGGGCGCCGTCCTTCAGGTTCGCGGTGCCCTGCGTGATGACCTTTTCGCCGGGCGCGAGGCCGCCGGTAACCACCCAGTTGGTGCCAATCGTCCGGTCGGCCTGGACCGTGCGTTGGACCGCGCGATTGCCGGGGCCGACGACGAACAAAGTCGCATTGCCCTGCGGATCGCGCGTGATCGCTTGCTGTGGGACGAGGATCGCCGCGTTCTGGACGGCCTGTGCAAATTGCGCGGTCACGAACATGCCAGGCAGGAGCAATGACTGCGGGTTGGGGAAGCGCGCTCTGACCGTGACCGTCCCGGTGCCCTGGTCGACAATCACCTGGCTGAACTCCACGGTACCAGTGAAGCCGTAGATCGAGCCATCGGGAAGCTTGAGCCGGACCTGCGCCGAAGTCGGCACCGCGCCGCCCTCCGCCAAGGCCTGCCGGAGCTTCAACAGGTCCGCGGCCGATTGCTGGATGTCGACATAGACGGGGTCGAGCCGGGTGATGGTGACCAGCGGATCGGTCTGGTTGGCGGTCACCAAGGCCCCTTCGGTGACGTTGGACAGGCCGATGCGTCCCGTGATCGGCGCGGGAACGCGAGTGAAGCGCATGTTCACCTGTGCGGCGCGCAATGCCGCGTTGTTCTGGGCAACGGCCGCATCCGCCTGCCGCGCCTGGGCGACGGCATCGGTATAATCCTGCTTGGAAATCGCCTCCATCTTAGCGAGCGGGGCATAGCGCGAAGCCCGCGTGCGCGCTGCGACAGCGCTAGCCCGCGCGCTCTGCAGGTTGGCGGTGGCCTGGGCCTGCTGCGCAGCATAGATGCTCGGGTCGATTTGATAGAGGGTCTGTCCTTGGCTGACGACCGCTCCTTCGCGGAACAGGCGCTTCTGGACGACGCCCGAGACCTGCGGTCGGACTTCGGAGACCTGAAAGGCGGCGACGCGGCCCGGAAGCTCCTGCTGCAGCGGGGCGCTGCCGAGCTGGACGACGACAAAGCCCACATTCGTCGGTCCGCGCTGGCCGCCGC
This sequence comes from uncultured Pseudomonadota bacterium, assembly GCA_963748685.1. GTDB lineage: Bacteria > Pseudomonadota > Alphaproteobacteria > Sphingomonadales > Sphingomonadaceae > Sphingomicrobium. The sequence continues at coordinate 57,209 of CAVVKB010000004.1, forward strand.
CACGGCCACCGCCCGCCTGCTGGTCGCCGGAACTTCCGCCGCAGCTGGCAAGCAGAAGCAACGATCCCAGGAAAAGTCCTCTGGGCCGGATTGTCGAAAGATAATGGATCACGAGGCGGGCAATTCCGATAGTCGGTCTCGATTGCAACCCCTCGCCCAGATAATCGATCCAGTGCCAGAAAGTCCGGAGGGGTCGTCGGGCAGTGTCATCGTGGCGAGGGAAACGTTCACCGCGCGCGCAAAGGGAGGGAAGGCCCAACCGCGAACATGACATTTTTGCCATTCGACGAACGGGCGGGGAGGGCCGACGACGGGCGGACTGGGCAAAGGGTGCAGCGAAGATATAGATTGGCGGCCTCGTGAAACTGAGCCGCCGATATGTCGAAAAGCCGTGGGGACGCACGGATCTGCCAGCCTATTTCAGGGCTCCCGATGGCGTCAGGGTCGGCGAGGTGTGGTTCACTGGGCGGGAAGAGCAACCGCTACTCGCCAAATATCTCTTTACCAGCGAACGTCTCTCGATTTCAGGTGCATCCGGATGACGAAAAGGCGCGGGCACGAGGACTCGCCCAAGGCAAGTCCGAATGCTGGCTGATCCTCGACGCAATGCCAGGAGCAGTGGTGGGCCTCGGCCTCAAGCGCGAAGTCACGCGTGAAGCGCTCCGCGCGGCGGCGCTGGACGGATTGATCGAAGAGTTGCTGGATTGGCGGCCGGTTCGAAGAGGCGATTTTTTCTACGTCGCGGCCGGCACCGTTCATGCCATCGGCGCCGGGGTGACTTTCCTGGAATTCCAGCAGAACGCGGACGTCACCTACCGCCTCTACGATTACGGACGGCCGCGCGAACTGCACCTCGATGATGCAGTCGCGGTGGCCGACACTGGCCCTTCGTCAGCGGCATTTCTCCAACCTGTCTCGATGGCGGAGGACCGAATTCTCGTCGACGGACCGCATTTCAGCTTGGGGATCGCGGGCAAGGACCAGTTCAGCAACCGCCGCCGCTGGATCATGCCGCTCGAAGGCGGGGTCAGGGCAGGGGAAGACCTTGCCGGCGCCGGGGATTGCCTTCTTGTCGAAGCCGGAGCCTCGGCGGATTTCGAGGGCGCGAGGGCTGTGGTCGGCGCTGTCTATGAGGGCTCATCGCCTGCGCCGGGTGAGTGACGGCTTTTCGGCCTTTGCGCTGAGCTGCGCGACAATATAGCGCGCCGCCATGGCTGACCGGATTTCCACGCTGGTGATGTTTGGGGCGACCGGCGACCTTGCGCGGCGCATGCTCTTGCCTTCGCTTTACGGCCTCGATGCCGATGGGTTGCTGCCCGACGCAGCTTCGGATGATCGGGACTGCGCGGACCGAGCTCGATGATGCTGGATTTCGAGCGCGCGCCGATGAGGCGCTTCGCGAACATTTGCCGGACGGATTCTACAGCGCGGGCGTGGCCGGCCGCTTCCTGTCGCGGCTCCATTATGTGCCGCTCGACATCAATCATCCGGACGGGTTCAAGAATCTCGCCAAGGCGATCGGCGACCCGTGCCACGGGGTCGCGATTTTCCTGTCGACCGCGCCGTCCCTGTTCAAGCCGGCCATCGACGGGCTCGAAGCCGCGGGGCTGGCCTGCCCGACGGTGCGCATGGCGCTCGAAAAGCCGCTCGGCAGCGACCTCGAATCCAGCCGCGAGATCAACGACGCGGTGGCGGCGCGCATTCCCCGAGGACCGCACCTTCCGCATCGATCATTATCTCGGCAAGGAAACGGTCCAGAACCTGATCGCGCTGAGGTTCGCCAATTCGCTGTTCGAGCCGCTGTGGAACAGCACGCACATCGACCATGTGCAGATCACTGTTGCCGAAACTGTCGGGGTGGAAGGTCGCGGGGATTATTACGATAGCGCGGGCGCGTTGCGCGACATGGTCCAGAACCACATGCTGCAGCTGCTCGCTTTGGTAGCGATGGAGCCGCCGAGCGACTTCAACGCCACCGCCGTGCGCGACGAAAAGGTGAAGGTGCTGCGCGCGCTTCGTCCGATCACTGCCGCCGACGCGGAAGCGCGACGGTAACGGGCCAATATGGACGTGGCGCGGTCGATGGCGGAACGGTGCCCGGCTATGCCGAGGAATTGGGGCACGACAGCAGCACCGAGACGTTCGTGGCGCTGAAGGCTTTGATCGACAACTGGCGGTGGAAAGGCGTGCCGTTCTACCTGCGCACGGGCAAGCGAATGCCGGCGCGCGAGACCCAGATCTTCATCCAGTTCAGGGACGTGCCTTATTCGATTTTCGCCTCGCGCGGCGCGACGACACGGCCGAACAAGCTGATCATCGGCCTCCAGCCGGAAGAAGCATCGAGCTTCGGCTGATGGCCAAGACGCCAGGACTCGACCGCGCAGGGAGTCCGGCTGCGCGAAATCCCGCTCGACATCGGGCTGGCCAATGCATTATCCGAACATCGCCGCCGCATTGCCTACGAGCGGTTGCTGCTCGACCTGATCGAGGGCGACCCGACCCTGTTCGTCCGGCGAGACGAGGTCGAGGCGCAATGGACGTGGATCGACGGGATCCGCGCCGCCTGGGCGGAAAAGGGCATGACTCCGCGCCCTTATGCCGCGGGAACGTGGGGCCCGTCGGCCGCCATCGCGCTGACCGAGCGCGACGGCATCAGCTGGCACGAGTAGTTTATTGCGGCACCTCGACATGCCCGCCGAAGCCGAAGCGCATGGCGGACAACAATTTGTCGGCAAAGCTGTGGTCCATGCGGCTGCGGTAGCGGGCGAACAGAGCCGCCGTCAGAACATTCGCGGGGACGGCCTCTTCCATCGCTGCGTCGACCGTCCATTGCCCTTCGCCGCTGTCGGCGACCGTTCCCGAAAAGCCGGCCAAATCATGGTCGCGCGCCAAGCCCAGCGCGCATAGGTCGAGCAACCATGATGAAATCACCGATCCGCGGCGCCAAACCTCCGCGATGTCCGGCAGGCTGAGGTCGAAGCGCTCATTCTCCGGAAGCCGCGCGTTTGCCCGTCCTTTGAGGATGTCGAAGCCCTCGGCGTAGGCTTGCATCAGACCATATTCGATGCCGTTATAAATCATCTTCACGAAATGTCCGGCGCCGGCCGGCCCGGCATGGATATAGCCGCGCTCCGCGCGGTCATCGCGTCCGTCGCGGCCCGGAGTGCGCGGGATCGTTCCGTAACCTGGCGCGAGCGTGTCGAAGATCGGGTCGAGCATGTCGACGACCGCCTTCTCGCCGCCGATCATCAGGCAGTAGCCGCGCTCAAGGCCCCAGACGCCGCCGGAGGTCCCGACATCGACATAATGCACCCCGCGCTCGCCGCACTCCCTGAACCGCCGAACATCGTCCTTGAAGTAGCTATTGCCGCCGTCGATCACAACGTCACCCGCTTGCGCGACGTCGGCGCAACGCCGAGACCGTGTCCTCCGTCGGCGCGCCGGATGGCAACATCAGCCAGAAAATCCGAGGCGCCTCCAAGTGGGAAGCAACTTCCTCAAGCGACGTCGCGCCGGCCGCGCCTTCAGTCACGAGCTGACGAACGTTGTCCTGGTCGCGATCGAACCCGACGACTTGATGGCCGCCACGCATCAGCCTGCGGGAGATATTCGCGCCCATGCGGCCAAGGCCAATCACCCCGATTTTCATGACACACTGCTTCCTTAGGCTGAGCGTTCAACGCCTATACGGAACGAAGATGCCGAGGAAGCAGGTTGGCCCCGGAAATCCGCCAGCGGCACTCGAATTCGATCTTATGCGTCGGCGAGTTGGTTGATGCGAAACGAGGATGATCTGGAGGCCATCCACGAACGCGCCCATGCCCGCGTCGCCGCGCCCTGGGAATTCGTGGCTTTCCGAAGTGGCCGAGGGACGCTCGATGCTGTGGCTAGCGCCGCCAATCCCCGACTGTGTTCGTTGCTGGCGCAATATGTCGTCGTCACCGCGGTCCAGATGGCGGAGGGGCCCGGTTGGAGCTTCGATTGGCGCCGATGCCGAGCTCAGCCGCTTCGTCCTCGGCGTCGATGCCAGTTACTGGCGCGATTTAAGACAAATCACTGACTGCGTGACCGCAGGCGCTGGAACATTGTGCAGCTCGAACGGCCACCGCGAGCTCGGCGTGCCCGCGCGCGCCGGCTTCCTGGTCACGCCCGCGCTTCTTCTGTTCGGCAAGGCGGGCTGCGTGCGCGACGTCAGCGCGAGGTGTTTACATCCAGCAGCGGAACCCGTTACGTCAACGGCCAGTTCGTTCCCGGACCGCCGTCGAGTAACACCCGATTCAGCGAGAAGGGCTATGAGCTTGGCGCGGGCGTTGAATATTCGCTGGCGAGCCATTTCTATGCCGATGCACAATATGTCTATTCGCGCTATCGCAACCGTAGCTTACGTAACCGGATGATGGCCGGCGTCGGCGATCGGTTCTGACCAGTGGGGCCGATGGGATTGGCACGGATCATTGTCGTTATTAGCGGACACTCATGACGCCGCCGCCGCCGGATCTCACGCCAACTTTCGATCCCGAGCTGTTCCCAGCGGCGCTTGGGCGCGCGCACCGGAGCGTCGCGGTGCCGGACTCCGGCGGCTCGGTGTGGCGCAAACTCTACGCCTTTGCCGGTCCGGGCTACCTCGTCGCGGTCGGCTATATGGACCCCGGCAACTGGGCGACCGATCTCGCCGGGGGATCGGCATTCGGTTACACGTTTGCTTTCGGTCATCCTGCTATCGAACATGATGGCGATGCTGCTGCAGGCGCTTGCCGCAAAGCTCGGGATCGCCAGCGGCCTCGACCTCGCGCAGGCCTGTCGCTTCCATTATCCGGCACCCGCCCGCCTGTTCCTGTGGGGCATCTGCGAAATTGCGATCATCGCTTGCGATCTCGCCGAGGTCATCGGCACCGCGATCGCGCTTCAATTGCTGTTCGGCATACCGCTGGTCCTGGGGATTATTCTTACCGCCCTCGACACGCTCCTGGTGCTTACGCTGCAGCAGCGCGGCTTCCGCAAGCTCGAGGCCGTCGTGATTGCCTTGCTGGTGCTGGTCGCGGCCTGTTTCGCAATCGAGCTCGCCATGTCGCGGCCGAGCGGCTCCGAGATCCTCGGCGGCCTCGTTCCAACTACGCAGATCATTAGCAACCCCGCCATGCTTTATATCGCAATCGGCATTCTCGGCGCGACCGTGATGCCGCACAATCTCTACCTTCACAGCGCGCTCGTGCAGACGCGTCGGTACGCCAAAACCGACGACGGCAAGCGCGACGCCATTCGACATGCAACCATCGACAGCACGGCCGCGCTCCTGTTGGCGCTGTTCGTCAACGGCGCGATCCTCGTGCTTGCCGCATCGACCTTCCATGTCGCGGGCCACACCCAGGTCGCCGAGATCCAGGAGGCGTACAAGCTTCTCGCCACCTTGCTTGGAGCCGGGGCGGCGAGCACGCTGTTCGCGCTGGCCCTGCTCGCTTCCGGGCAGAACTCGACCATCACCGCGACCCTTGCCGGCCAGATCGTCATGAATGGCTTTCTGGAGATCAGGCTCGCGCCGTGGCTGCGCCGCCTCGTGACCCGCTCGATCGCGATCGTGCCGGCCGCGATCGTCGCGAGCCTTTACGGCGCAAGCGGGACCGCCAAGCTGTTGATCCTGAGCCAGATCGTGCTCAGCCTGCAATTGCCGTTTGCCGTCGTTCCGCTAGTCAAGTTTACCAGCGACGCAGGGCTGATGGGAGCGCACGTCAACCGGGCGTGGACGAAGGTGATCGGTTACCTGATCGCATGTGCGATCATTGCGTTGAACCTGACTCTGCTTGCGCTGTTGGTTGTGCGCTGAGCCAATCAGAGCGCACCATCTCCGAGCAAGGAGTTCGCCAAAAAGTCATTGAAAAAGTGGTGGACGCACTAGGGCTCGAACCTAGGACCCGCTGATTAAGAGCGCTTCAGGGACAAAAATGGCTGATTTTGGCCGTAAGCCAATGATCTGTTTGCGTGCAAAAGTAGGTCCGAACCAGCGGCAGGCGGAAGAGGCGTGGAAGATCCCCTCTTGCATTTGCGACGCCCGCGCCAACATGGGCAAGTATCGCACCGCCATCTTGAGCTTGATGCGACTGAGAGTTCGGAGACTCCCGCTCGAAGGAGTTTACCCGATGCGAGAATTTCCCCGATCAGCGCGCGGCGTTTTTGCAGCTTTTCGCTCGCTCAAAGCGCCACTCGCATCGCCGGTAGTTTCAATACCACCGTCTGCTGAGCAGTACAGCGATCCGCCCGCGACAGCGATTGCGTCCGACGACGCGAGGGGAAGTCTCAGTCCCGAAGAGGGCAGTCGAGGCGACACTCTGCTACCGATGCTCGTCGGGGGCCTCCTCCTCATCGTTCTCGCGATCGGTGGCGTGCTCCTGGTCGCGTAGTAATCCGCCGTCCACCGCCGGCGTGAGCCATTCGCCAAAGCCGCTGATGCCTCTCCCTGACTTAGGACGCCTTTCAATGCCTGACGACAACCCAAACGTGCTTCGCTCACCAGAGCATCGGCTTCGAGCCCTTTCGCGATGGGACAATGAAGGCGGCGCAGGACCTGACGGACCTCAAGAACACTCATTTGATGTGGACCTATCCAAGGTGCCGCCGCTGTCGAACGCCGAACTCGTGCAGTTGCAGGTTCGCGTTATCGCGCTCGAGAACCTGATGATCATGTTGCTCGCGGAAGGCTCCGATCGGCAGCTGCAACTCGCGCGGGAAATGGCCGCCTACATCTCTCCGAGACCTAGCTTCACGCACCACCCGCTGACTGTTCAGGCGGGAGCGCACATGGTCGATATCGTCAATCGAGCAATTCATTACCGAAGCGTCGACCCGGTCATGAACGCGGCGGGGCCAACGCGGGCGAAGCCGTACAAAGCCACGCCTGTCTTCGACGAGACGAGCCTTCCTGCCGGATTGCGGCGGGAACACCGCACCAAGGCCGGGTCTTGGGGCGTCATTCGAGTGCTTGAAGGGCGCCTGCGCTACCACGTGCTCGACCCCGACTCCGAGGTCATCCTTGAGCCAGGCCGACCGGGGCTGATCCTTCCCGAGCAGCCTCATCTCGTCGAGCCGCTCGGCCCCATCCGAATGCAGGTCGAGTTCTACGACCACCAGCCCGATCTATAATGCAACCGCGTCCGGCGAGGGATAGGCGAGCGAGGCGCCCTCCGCGCGTGCGGCGGGGTTCATCTTGGCAACGTCGACCCGGGCAGCGCCCATCAGGTGAAAGACATGCCTCCCATCATGGAGGAGGTAATCGGCGACAAACCGCCGATGGCAGCGCCACCAAACCGCTTCTGAACACATGATCGCGCAGCGCCGCTCGCTGCTCAAAGCGGTCAGGCGCGAGAAACCGGCGTTAAACTCGTCGGAGAGCGCATAATCCGCGTAGTTGTGGAAGCTCTGATTGGTCCAGAAGCCGTTGACCTCGGGCGGAACCGTCTTCGACTTGGCGCGCCGTCCGCCCAACTCCGCGATCCGCGTATGGCCGATTTGCCAGGCGGCCAGCGCCTCCGGAAGGGTATCGAGGTTGAACTGGGGATTGGTGCGCGATCGCGGCGTGCTGCGGATATCGGCGACCAGATCAACCTGCCCCTGCCTCAGCAATTCTACGAACTCGGCGATGCTGCGCGTCGAATGGCCCACCGTATAGACTGGAGGCCGTTCCACCGGCGTTCATGCGAGCGCCGATCGAACCTCGTCGCGGAGCGCGGGAAGCACCTCCGCGTCAAACCACGGATTTTGCGCCGCCCAGTGCTGGCTGCGCCACGAGGGGTGCGGCAGCGGGAAAACGGTCGGCAGGTGATCGCGAAAGGCCATCACGCGCTCGGTCATCTTGCCCGGCCCCAACGCATCGGCTTGGGCGTGCGTGCCCACCAGCAAGGTCAGCCGCAGTTCGGGCATCTGCGCAAGCAGCCGGTTCCGCCACAGCGGTGCGCACTCGGGACGCGGGGGCGCGTCGCCGCCTCCTGTTTGGCGCCCCGGATAGCACAGCCCCATTGGCAGGATCGCGACCCTGCGCTCGTCGTAAAAAATGTCGTCCGGCACGCCCATCCATTCGCGCAGGCGATCTCCCGACGCATCCGCGAAAGGGATCCCGCTTTCGTGAACCTTGGTTCCTGGAGCCTGGCTTGCAATCAGGATGCGCGCCGTTGACGATATTTGAACGACAGGTCGAGGTCCCAACGGCAGCACATCGGCGCAGACGCGGCAGCCGCGAACCTCCTCTAACAAAGAATCGAGCGTCTTCACGCCTTGTAGATGGGTCCTTACACGCGGCTTTAGAATGGCGGAGCAGGAACGATCAGGAGAAGCGTAGATGCCTGAACGATTTAAAGTCGGCGATCGGGTCGCCTGGAACTCGGAGGCCGGTCACGTCAGCGGCACGGTCATCCGGGTTCATACCAAGGACTTTGGCTACAAGGGGCACACCCACCGAGCGACTCCCGAGTCGCCGCAATATGAGATCAAGAGCCGCAAGACAGATCATATTGCCGCACATAAGGGCTCGGCCTTGACCAAGCTTACCGACTGACTGACCCGACAGGTGCCGACCGAACAGCGAGCAGGCGATGAGCGATAGCGCCGCACCGCCGATGACCCCGGAACCGCTGGAAGGCGTGCTCACCGATGCAGACGATCGGCTCCTGCTGAATCACTGGATGCCGCCGCAGGCGGGGATCGTGCCGAGGATACGCATCGGCCAGCGCTGGGTCAGCACCTTATGGGCGTTGCCGATCGGGACCACGGCCTTGGTAATCGTGATCGCGATCGCGCAGAGCCTCCGCGAGCTTCCGAGCGTCAGGGCGTTCATCAAGGAATATCCCGGCATCGCCCAGGCCGCGCCATCTGTGGACTCAGGCTTCCCCTGGTGGTTGCAGCTCCAGCATTTCCTGAACATGTTCTTCATGCTGTTCATCCTGCGGGCCGGCATCCAGATCCTCGCCGATCACCCACGGCTCTATTGGAAGCGGGACTGCACGCCGGGAACCGACTGGTTCCGTTTCCAGGCCCCCATTCCGAAGGGGCGCGTGTGGACCTCGAAAGATGATTCCGTGTCGATTCCACGATGGCTGGGCCTCCCCGGAGTGCGTCATTCCGTCGGGCTTGCCCGATGGTGGCACTTCTCGATCAACCTGCTGTGGGTGATCAACGGCGTGCTCTTTTACGCGCTGCTATTTTACACCGATCAATGGCGAAGGCTGGTGCCGATCACGTGGGGCGTCTTCCCTGCGGCACTTTCGACCGCCATCCAATATGCGTCGCTGAACTTCCCCGTCGACTACAGCTGGACACGTTACAACGGCCTTCAACAGCTCAGCTACTTCGCCACGGTGTTCATCGCCGCGCCGGTCTCGATCGGCACTGGCCTAATGCAGAGCCCGGCGATCTCGAACAAGCTGGGCTGGTTCGGAACGGTCTTCAATCGGCAGGCGATGCGGTCGGTCCACTTCCTCGCCTTCGCCTGGTTCGTGCTGTTCATCCTGATGCACGGCATCATGGTGTTCGTCACTGGCCTTCGGCAAAACACCAATCACATGTTCGGCGGCGTCGATAACGCGTCCTGGGCAGGGTTTCCGCTGTTCGTGCTCGCGATGGCCGTCATGGTCGCCGCGTGGCTCCTCGCGTCACCGTTCACGATCAGACATGCGCGGCTCGTGCAGCGCACCGGCGCCTTCATGATCGGCTGGCTCAAGGGCTTGGCCGAGCGGTGGGACGTTCACGCGCAGCTGAGCGAGAAAGACATATCGCCTTTCTTCTGGCCGAACGGCACCATGCCGGCTTCGGAGGAGTTCGACGGCTTGGTGGCAGACGGCTTCGCGACCTACAGGCTTCGGATCAGCGGCTTGGTCGAGGCGGCGCAGGAGTTTTCGCTTGCCGACCTCAAGGCGATGCCAAAACAGGATCAGATCACCACCCATTTCTGCATCCAAGGCTGGTCCGGAGTCGCCAAATGGGGCGGGGTTCCAATGCGACACATCCTCGAATTGGTGCGACCCACGCCCGAGGCACGCTACGCAGTCTTCTATTCGCTCGCCGATGGCGCGGACGGGGGCCGCTATTATGACGTCCACGAACTGTTCAACATGCGCCACCAGCTCACGATCTTGGCCTATGACATGAATGGCCACCCGCTCAGCGTCCTTCACGGCGCTCCGCTCAGGCTACGCTGCGAAAACGAGCTCGGCTTTAAGATGGTCAAGTGGATCGCAGCGATCGAGTTCGTCAGTGACTTCGCCGACCTCGGAGCTGGCCAAGGCGGCTACAACGAGGATCACGAATTCTATGGCTACAGAATGCCGATCTGAGCGGTTCCGAGCTCGCGAAAGTCAGGTGGTTCCACAGGGTTCATCCGACTTCGTCACTCGTACGAACCCGCCTTGGCAGGCGGACGCGCCAGATGAACCTCAGCACGGTTGAGCCGTTCTGACCTTTGACACGGCACATGGTTGTTGCGAGCGCCTTGCCGAGCTCCTCCAGGAGAACTTACATGTCCGGAACCGACCCTGAAGAAACCGGCGATTCCAAACACTTCACGCCCTTCCGTTCAGCCGCTGAAGAGGCATCTAATATGGGCAATCAGGAAAGCTCCGACCTTGAAGGCGGACATATGAGTTCCGAGCGAGGCAAGATCGTGCATACGCCCGGTTCGGATCTGCCTTACAAGGCCATTCTAACTCATGATGCGGGTGAAGACACGCAACATGCCTTCGCCACTATGCGTGAGGCCGAGGCATTCATCAAACGCAACACGCCGGTGCCGACCGCTCGGCGCACGACCTATGACCGGGATGCTCCTGGGGACTGATCATGCAGCGTCAGTCTCCGGCGCAAGGCATTGGCAATGGCTCAGCAGTTTCTTCAAAGTCCACCATCGCTTCGTCCCTGCGCCACCATGTTTAATTGCAGCGTGGGGCAACGTTACCTGTCCCCGAAGGTTATACCGTAGCTACCAGTCGCTATCGACGGTCTTGGGCGCTAAGCCGCACCTTCCTCCTATCTTTGACGTCTCCTAGCCCGACGCCAATTTTGGCGGTCGGAACAAAGGAACTCACTATGAAACTTTTTGGCACCGTCAATTCGTTCGACAACGCCAAGGGCCACGGCTCGATCAAGCAGGAAGCCGGCGGCGCGGATCTTGGCTTCGAGAGAAGCGCGATTTCTTGGGACGCGAAGGAGACCCCTCCCACGGCCGGTCAGCGTCTGTCGTATGACGTCGGCACGAGGGACAGCAAGCCATGCGCGCTGAACCTGAAGACTGTCTAAGCTATCGAGGCGGGAGGTGAAAACTCCCGCCTCTTTTTCGACTTCTGGGAGCATTGGCGTAGCCCGCTGGGCGCCGATCCGCTCACGATTGCGAGGACCTGTCGTGCATGCGCTGATCATCGAGGATGAATCCCTGATAGCCCTGGCGATCGAGGAAGCGTTGCGTGATTGCGGCTTCACTTCGTTCGATCTTGCCGTGTCGGCCGAGGAGGCGGTCGCGGCCGCCACTCGCAGATGCCCGGACCTCATCACCGCGGATGTCGAGCTGAGGCCGGGCTGCGGGATCGAGGCGGTTCATTCGATCTGTTCGGAAGCGGCCATACCGGTCCTGTTCATTACGGGCAGCCCCAATGAAGGTCAGGGCAAGAATGCCTGGGCATGCATTGGTCGAGAAGCCATTCAGCGCCGACGTTATATCGGCTGCGATAACAGGCTCTGACGCATGAGGCAAGTTAAGCACGACAGAGAGTAGCTCCGGGTTTTCGACCAATCTCCGTCACGCAATTACAAAGGCCGACAGGAAATGGGTGAGATCAGTGCCGCTGCCGAAACGAGGCAGTGAACAGCCTCGCCATGGCCCTCGTCGAGTCATCGAAAGCTCCGCTGCTTCTGCTCGATGACGAGGTGGTCGTCATCGGTGCAAGCAGTTCATTTTGCAATACGTTCAACCTCGATCCATCGACCATCGCCAACCGCAAGCTGGCCGATCTCGGCGCCGGCGAATGGGATGTTCCGCAGCTCAACTCGCTGCTGCAGAGCGACGATTGCCGGAGCTGCGGAGATTGACGCCTATGAAATGGACCTCGTCCGGAAGGGCAAGGAAACCTGCCGTCTCATATTGAGCGCGCACAAACTCGACTATTTCGACACCGAGAAGGTGCGCGTCGTGCTTGCCGCGACCGACGTCACGGCAACGCGCCTGGCCGAAGAGCAGAAGGACGCACTCGTCCGCGAAAAACAGGTCCTGCTGCAGGAACTTCAGCACCGTGTCGCCAACAGCCTTCAGATCATCGCCAGCGTGTTGATGCAAAGCGCGCGGCGGGTTCAGTCGGAGGAGACGCGTCTGCATCTTCAAGATGCGCACAGCCGGGTCATGTCGATCGCGATGCTCCAAAAGCAGCTCGCCGTCACCCAGCTCAAGAGCCGTCGAGCTACGGACCTATTTCGCCGAGCTGTGCCGAAGCATTTCCGCATCGATGATCGACGATCCAACAAAGCTGGCCCTCACAGCGATTGTCGATGACACGACAACGAATTCAGATGTGTCGGTGAGCATGGGACTAATCGTCACGGAATTGGTGATCAACGCAATCAAGCATGCGTTTCCGGATCAGGCAGCCGGCAGCAAGATCATTGTGTCGTTCGCGACGAATGAGAGGGGCTGGCTGTTGTCCGTGTCAGATAATGGAGCGGGAATGCCGGCTCGGAAGGGAGCGCGCAACGCCTGGGCTCGGAACCGGCATCGTCGAGGCCTTGTCGAAGCAGCTCGAAGCTACTGTAACCATCGCAGATGCAAAACCCGGCACACGAGTGGAGGTTCGGCACCGCGAAAGGTAACAAGCGTTTCCCCGCGAACAATCAACAATAATCGATCACGTCACGCCGAGAAGTTCCGCAATCTTATAATGCAAAATACATTTCATTGCGGGCTTAATTCGTCATTCAGGTGCGGACCTGCTAGATCAGATCATCACCTGATCCTTCCGCAAGCATCCTGTGACTGAGAGACGCTCGTCGTGCTCCCGCTTGCTGGCAAGGTGGACATCATGGAACAGGCACATTGGTTGAGCCGCAAACGCGCATCCGTCGCGATGGCGCAAAAAGCGGTCAGCGCGGCAGCCAGACTAATTCATTACGAACTTGCAGGTCGCTACAGTGTTAAAGCTGCGAACGCCTCGAGACCGCAGCTCCACTTGGAAGACGCGCCACCGCCGGAAGTATCCGCCTCGCGGGACCCTCGAGCTTCGTCACCTGACGAACCATCATGAGTAGATTACTCACTGCTCCGCAGCTTTTGGGGGCAGACGACGGGCCCATGCGGGTCGGCGGCGGCTCGCGCGCGCGGCTCATTGCTGCCGCCGCAGTCGGCATAATCATCTTGGGCGCCGCAGCGGCGCTTTCCCCCGCTCTGGATCACGTTTCTGGCACAACGGTCCTTGGCTTGCTCCTAGTAACTGCCGGTTTTCTTGAGACGATTGCCGGCAAGTTGCGGCATGAAACGAGAAGCTTGGCGATGCTCGCTGGGCTTGCCACCATGCTTGCGGGGACGCTTCTGATTTTGAACCGAGGAAGTGGCGTTCTGCCAAATGCAACCATTGTCACGGCTTGGCTCCTCGTTCGCTCTGTCATCCTGCTGTTCACAAGCCGACTGGCGCACGGGTCGGTAAGGAAATTTCTCGCCATATCTGCTGCGACCGATTTGGTACTTGGTGTCGGTTTGTTGGTCGGTGTCTCGGTCGCGACACTTGCGGTCACGATCTTTGGCCCATCACCGGAACTGCTTGCGAGCTACGGTTTCGTCCTCGCGTTGAGCTTTGTCGCTACCGGCACCCTGCTGCTTGAGGTCGCGAGCTGTGAGCGCGGCCGAGCGTCACCACTGAGCGTGTCCTAACTCGCCTCTCTCCGCTGCTGTTCGCAAGGAACTCATTATCGCTACGATGAAAGCCGCAATTTTCGTCGAGCCCGGCAGGATCGTGCTCGATCAAAAGCCAATCCCGAACGTTGGCCTCACAGATGCCCTCATCCGCATCACGACCACGACCATCTGCGGCACCGATGTCCACATCCTGAAAGGCGAATATCCCGTCGCGAGGGGCCTGACAGTCGGTCATGAGCCAGTCGGACTGATCGAAAAGCTTGGTTCGGCGGTCAGCGGTTACCACGAGGGGCAGCGCGTAATCACCGGAGCAATCACGCCGAGCGGGCAGAGCTACGGCTCACTTTGCGGGTGCCTTTCCCAGGACGGTCCCGGAACAGCGCACGGCTTCAAGCCAATGGGCGGCTGGCGCTTTGGCAATACAATCGACGGCTGTCAGGCCGAATACGTGCTCGTGCCCGACGCGATGGCCAATCTAACGCCGATCCCGGACGGTCTCACTGACGATCAGGTCCTCATGTGTCCTGACATCATGTCGACAGGTTTTGCCGGCGCCGAAAGCGGCCGGGTAAGGATCGGTGACACGGTCGCGGTCTTTGCCCTCGGGCCGATCGGTTTGTGCGCGGTCGCCGGGGCCAAGCTCATGGGCGCGACAAAGATCATCGGTGTCGATACCGTCCGTGCCCGAATGCAGGCGGCCACCAAGCTCGGCTGCGATCATGTGGTGGATTTTCGGTCCGTTGACCCCGTCGCGGAAATCATGAGATTGACACAAGGTCGCGGTGTGGACGTCGCGATTGAGGCGCTGGGAACGCAAGGCACGTTCGAAGGAGCGCTGCGGGTACTGCGCCCAGGTGGAACGCTTTCGAGCCTCGGCGTCTATTCGGGCGATCTGGTCATTCCCGCCGACGCATTCTCCGCCGGCCTTGGCGACAACAAGATCGTCACGTCGCTTTGCCCAGGAGGCAAGGAGCGGATGCGGCGGCTGATGGAAGTGATTCAGTCCGGCCGTGTCGATCTAAGCGCAATGGTCACCCACCGGTTCAAGCTCGACAATATCGAGGAAGCCTATGAGCTCTTCTCTCAGCAGCGCGATGGCGTCCTGAAAGTAGCCGTCACGCCGTAATATCTGCGGGAGAAGCAATGTTCTCGATCTATCGAACGCGAACATTGCCCATGCCCATCGCTCCAACTGAGAGCGCCGAAGTGACGCAAGATTTTCTGGTACCCAAATGGGACCCCGGCGCGGGACGCGGCATGTCCGATTTCTCCTAAGTCATTGAAAAATGGTGGACGCACTAGGGCTCGAACCTAGGACCCGCTGATTAAGAGCGCGGCCTCAGAGAAGCTGAAGAAATCCAGTGGCCAAACCGCACGCACCAGCGGCGTCAGCTGTTGGGCAGGATACCTACTAATCCCTCGGTTCGAAGTAGTGTAAACTCCGCATTTCGGGAACTCGGCCCGGTTTCGCGTTGGGAGCAGCGGGTGGGGGCATCCATTCACTGGCAGGTGAGTTTGTTCGCAGTCGCACTAGCGATCGCCGCACGATCGCCAGCCACCTTAGCGGATAAAATTCAGCCGCCGTTGACGCACGACGATGGAACGACTCCCGTTGCCAAAGCGTCGATTAACTCACAATTCTCAAGTGAGGGTAAATCCGCCACCCAGATCATGATCACCGGTTCGCGTATTCCGCGTACGGACCTGAAGGCGGTAAGTCCGGTGACGACGGTCCAAAGCTACGAATTCCACCTGGAAGGCGCCACCAACGCTGAAGAACTCCTAAACCAGCTTCCTCAGGTCAGCCCGTCGCAAGGCGAGTTCGTTTCCGCTGGCGCAACAGGTGCTGCTACGGTCGATCTTCGAGGTCTCGGCTCCGTCAGGACCCTCGTTCTGATCAACGGGCATCGCCTCATGCCCGGTGATCCCCAATTCCCGGTTGCGGACATCAACAGCATTCCGACGCCGATCATCGGGCGCGTCGAAGTGCTGACGGGCGGCGCAGCAGCCGTCTACGGCTCCGACGCCGTAGCCGGTGTCGTCAACTTCATTCTCGACACGAAGCTCGATGGCTTCAAGATCGAGAGCGAGATCAGCGGTTATCAGCACGACAATCGCGATGAATTCGCCCAGGATCTGCTGGATCGCCGGCAACTCTCGTATCCGAAGGGGAGCGTCTTCGACGGTTGGCGCGAGAATCTGTCCGTGGCCTTTGGACATGGGTTTTTCGATGATCGCGCGCACCTCACGCTCTACGCCGGGGACCGCCAAACTGACGGGGTGACGCAGGACCAGCGCGACTACAGCGCCTGTCCCATCACCGCGCAGATCGCGCAACACGTGCCGACGTCCATTCTGGAATGCGGAGGTCCGATCGTCTCCTATCCCGGGAATTACTTCGACAATCTCGGCAATACATACCAGGTCACATCCGACCGCAAGTTTGTGCCCGGCATGACTCGATTCAATTCCAGCCCATGGAATCTCCTCCAGCGGCCGGACAAACGCTACACCGCCGGCGGCTTCGCAAACTTCGATCTTTCCAAAGCGGTTCAGGCATATGCCGAAGTGATGGCGATGAAGGACCGATCGCGTTGGCAAATCGGGCCATCGGGTGATTTCACGAATACCGAGACAATCAATTGCGACAATCCCCTGCTGTCCGATCAGCAGCGATCACTGATTTGCAGGGTTGGTAATTTTGTCGGGGAAATCCCGGTGTTGAACAACGGTAACGTAGTGGCAATTCTCGGGTCATCGACGCCATTCGTCGATCCGGTGACGCGCGCGACATATTCTCGTGCCTGGCTCCTGATCGCCCGGCGCAATATCGAAGGCGGTTCAATACAGGACGATCTTGAGCATAAGAGCATTCGGCTTCTCGGAGGGTTCAAGGGCGACCTCGGGCGCGGCGTCAGTTATGACGCGAGCTACCTATTCGGCCGCGTCAGTCTCGATCGGCAATATCGCAACAACTTTTCGATCACGCGCCTAGGCAGAGCGCTGGATGTGGTATCCGACCCTTCGACGGGCGAACCAATTTGCCGCTCTGTACTGATCGCGCGAGAACTCGGTCCTTCCGCTTCAAACGCAAATTCAAATTGCGTGCCTTGGGACGTGTTCGCAACAGGACAGGTGACGCCTCAATCCACCGCCTATCTCACCATACCTCCATTCATGCGCGGGTCGTTCGCGCAGCGAATTGCGAACGCGAATGCCACCGTCCAGCTCGAGCGTTGGGGGATTGGCAGTCCCTGGTCCGATGAAGGCTCAGCAATCAACGTCGGCGCCGAATTTCGAAAAGATGCTGTCGACTTTGATCCTGATGAATTCTCGCAGATTGGCGACATTGCGGGTTTCGGCGAAGAGGTCTTTGCCATTCGCAGTTCAATCGTCACGAAAGAGATTTTCGGCGAGGCGCGGATTCCGCTGATCACCGGCAAGCTGGTGCAGCGGCTTGCCTTCGAGAGCGGATTTCGTAAATCGTGGTACAGCAACTCTCGAAGTAATTTCTCGAGCGACGCCTACAAGCTGGCGCTTGATCTGACCGTCGTCAGCGGACTGCGCTTTCGTGCCAGCCAGCAGCGGGCTATCCGGGCGCCAAATATTCTGGAGCTTTTCGCTCCCCTCCAGCCCAACTCCTTCCTTCGCGATCCATGCGCCGGCATGGCGCCCGTGGCCTCGGAGGCGCAGTGCGCGCTCACCGGAGTCACGCCGGAGCAATATGGACGTGTCGCCAAGGTCAACGCCAGTCTATTCGGCTACAATGCGATTCTCGGCGGCAACGAAAACCTGCAGCCAGAGACCGCGACCACGCGCACAATCGGGATCGTCCTCAAGCCCCGCTTCCTGCGCGGATTCAGCGCAACGATCGACTGGTGGGACGTCAAGCTAGATGGCGCCATCACAAAGATCGGCGCCCAGGCCATCGTCGATAGCTGCGTCGCTAGCGACGATCCCACATTTTGCAGCCGTATCCACCGCGACCCGAACGGCTCGCTGTGGCTCGGCAACGGCTACGTCGATGACCGCCAGGCGAACATCGGCGGCTTAAACGTCCGCGGGATTGACGGAAGCGCAGATTATTCCATCCTGCTGGGCCGTCTGGGTTCGGCGAACTTCGAGTTTCGTGGCGCCTACGTTTTGCGCTGGATCGTGGACAATGGGGGTGTGTCGACGCCTTACGATTGTGCCGGCCTGTTCGGCGCCCCCTGCGGCATGCAGCCGCGTTGGAAACACACGGCTCGAGCCACGTGGGACACGTTACATGGAATTTCGCTTTCACTCCGGTGGCGACACCTGGGTGGCGTGAAGCTTGCCGCGCTCGATCCTAAGTTCAACCTGACGGATGAGGTCAGTCCGGCGTACACGAAGTTGCGAAAGCAGGACTATTTCGACCTCGCCACCATCTTCAGGGTTCGCAACGGGTTCGAATTGCGGCTGGGAGTTAACAACGTGCTGGACCGCCAGCCGCCGCTCATCGTCAGCAACACAGCGGCGGGTGATGGACCGTTCAATGCCAACACCTATCCCGAATGGTATGATCCGCTCGGCCGTTTCGTTTTCGCCAGCCTGGCCGTCGATTTGAAGCCCTAGTTAGAGCTGATCGCGGCCAACAATTGTGGGCCGCATCCGCCTGGATTTACCCGATCGGCGCAAAAATCAGGTCGTTTGCCGGTCTCGCGCCAATATGTGACGAGGCCCACGCGCGAAACCAAAGGAACGAAGCCTGGGTCCCGCCGGACATTCCGCATGATCGGCGTAAACAGGAATCTCGGCTCCAGTTGCTGTTGATGGTCGAGGGCGAGATTTGCGGCCTCGATCGCCTGCTTCGTCTTCCCAAGCGCGGCCAACATCATGATCTCGGTCTCGCGGGTGATTTCGCCGTGGTCGGCGGCATCTCGGATTTTCTGGGTAGCCGCGTCGGTGGAATGCCCTGCTTTGGCTTCGATAAAGGTCCGCCAAATTCCATTTTGGTCGTCACCGGAAGGCGTTTGCGCGGGCATTGCATTGATCATTGCAAGGGCATCGGCGGGCCGTTCGTAAAAGCCAGCAATGTAAAGCCGGTACGATCGGACAGCTGAATGGTTGGGCCACCGCTCGACCGCCTTCTGGATCCAACTTCTTGCTGCCGGCAAGTTTCCCATGGCGGCATAAGCGAGGGCAACCTTCACCGTTTTTGGGGCGCCCCATTTGTCCGTGGCTTGCGCGATCAACTGGAAGGACAGAGCTTCGCGCAAACGCCCGACATCGCCGAGCAAAGTGCCTTCATATGAGTACAGTGCGCCGAGTGGCTCTTTGGGATGCTTCCCCAATTTTATGCCGCGCAGCAGGATCGCTTCTTGCGCACGGTAATTGTAGGGTTTCTCGAGCCCCGACAGGACGCCGTACGCACCCGCATCTTCGGGATCGAGCTTGAGTGCCAGATTAGCCTCCCGCCGGGCAGCGTCGCTCATTGCCGCCGCGCGATCGGGAACATTGATGCTGCGGGCGGCCTCGGCGTAGGCCTCACCCAGCACCGAATGCCCGAATGCAAATTCCGGGTGAATTGCGACCACGCCCTGGGCGTTTTCGATCATGGGAGCCCATGCGCCGTCCTTGGTGTCACGGATCATATCAGCTGTCTGGAGCAGGGGCGTAAGTGCAGCATCATCGGTCAAAGGCGGGTTCGCGGTACGCGCAAAGTTGGTTATGTTGATTACGTCGGCGACGCGCGCGGCAACCTCGAGCGATAGGTCCGACGCGCTTCGACTGTCTCGCTTGAACTCATTCGACCACAATGCCGCACGGGTTGCGCCATTCTCGATCCTGACATCGACAAACGTATTATGCCCGTCGTCGCGCAGAATCCCCGTGACGATCAATCCGGGCGGTCGGCTTGCTGTTCCGGAAGCTTCCTTGCCGGCTTGTTCTCCCGCCAACGCGGTCTCAATTTGACTATCGCCCAGAGCATCGACGATTTCGTTAGGAATTCTTCGCGCGAGTGAGCGTACTTCTGCAGAATCGCTCAATGCTTCGAACGGCTGCACCGCGACGCGAAGCGGATGGTGGTCGGGGGCACGGGCATGAAATACCCAGAACACCGCACCGGCCATGACCAGGACGAGAAACGCAGCTGCGGCCACCAAGACGCGAAAGCCTAAATGGTCCTTATGCGGCGCCGCGGACTCGGTCGCGGGGTCACCGTCGGCAAGACCCGGCGATGTGAGGCGATACCCAACACCGGGAATAGCCTCGATCGCGTAGGGAGGATCGGCATAGTCCGCAGCAAGTTTGCGGAGTTTGCTGATGCAGCGGTAGATGGCGTCGTCGCTGACGGACAGTCCACGCCAGCAGCGGTTCACAAGATCATTTTGTGAAACGACCGAGCCGCCCGCTTGGGCGAGCGTAACAAGGACCTGCATCACTCGGCGCTGCAGGGTGTGGGTGACGCCGTTCCATTCGACTTCACATCTGGCGGGCCGAACACGGAGCGATCCCAGATCGAAGTCCGCCTCCTGTGCCAAATCGATGCCATGCATCCACGCGGCGTCCTGCGTTGACTCGTACATGCGGTCCCCAACCAGCTCTCGGCAAGCCGCGTTATAACATGCCGCGCAACAGGGACGAACATCCGGCCGACATCGTCTCGATTTTCGTCCGACCGGAACGAAGTCGGGCGGAAATCAGGCTAGATCGGGCAGAGATCGGGCCATGAAATCTCAATAGCTTAGATAAGTTGTGGTCGGTCCTGAGCAGGGGCTCATACGATTGCATCTCTTTCTGAAAGGAAGACGGCCCATGTCACATAAGTTCAGGTTCCCCGGTCGCCGCATTGGCCTGGTCAGCGCTCTCATTCCACCGCTCTGCATGCTGCTGTCGGCATGCGGCGGAGGTGGGACTTCAGGTGTCGCGAGCATTCCGCCTCCACCCTTAACTCCAACGCCCGCGCCGCTGCCGCCGCCCGCAACGGTTGACGTTCAGACCAGTTGGCTCGGAATCTCCCGCAACGCGAACGGGGAAATATGATCTAATCGGCAGGCTCACACTCACGCCAGGGAACGGTGACCCGACTTCATATCGTGCCACTGGAGCCGGCGAGTTCAGCCTGACCGTCGCCAAGACAGCCAATGCCTTCAGTTACGCGCTCAACGCACCGGCCGGGCTTCTCCCCGGAGGCTCGACGTCTCTCGGACCGGCCAACAGCCCATTGACGACCTGGACTTTCAACGTCGGCGGCCCGAATTTTCGCGGTGGGCCGGGTGGGGACTATCCCCAATACCTCGGTCAGAACCTCAAGGAATATGAGCTGTTTCGTGACGGTACAAAAAACCTCAGGGTAAATGACGATTTCACGCGCGGGTCGACGAGCACGCTTACATCGTTGAGCGCAAATACGAACCTGCGGGCCAATCTCGATTACGACATCGGCTATTCATATGTCGCCATGGGCGAATGGTCCTGGCGGGTCGTCGATTTGAACGGCACCGCCGCCGGCGACTTTGGCGATCTGTTGTTCGTCAACGGCGATCGCACGCCGGCAGCTGGCATCCCGGCGTCGGGCACCGCTACCTACGATGCGCATACGCTTAATTTGCTCTCAGGCGGCGGAAACCGGGGCATTCCCTTCGCACTTACCGCCGATTTCGGCCGCCGCACGATGTCCACGCGGATCGACCAGGATTATCTATATGATCCCTCGAATTCCACCACCGAAGCAGCCCTCGGCATCCACGTTGGCGGCAGCGCGCCGTTTGGCAACAGCGGGACTTTCGACATCCCGCTGGCGGGAACCGCCAATTATGCCACATCGAATCTGCAGGTAACGCCTCCGTCGGAGTCCGTGACCGGCATTCTGAACGGCGCCTTCTTCGGCCCCAACGCCGAGCAGGTCGGTGGTACCTTCTCCGTCGAGCGGCCAGGCGGGGTGCTGCTGATGCAGGATGCCTTTATTGGCCGACAGGGCCGCCCGTGAGCGAGCGGCGCAATGGCGCGCAAAGCCTTTGTCGGCTTGCTCCTGGCGTTTTCGCTTGGCGGCGGCGCAAGCCCGTGGATGGCGCGGGCGGAACCCGTGACCGCCGCCAGCGAGAGCGAAACCGAGCGAGAGTTCCTGGAGGGCCGGACCAGCTATTCTGACAAGGACTATCGTCGGGCAGAACTCATGTTCCAGCGCATTCTCGACCGTGATCCTAAGCTACTTCGAGTCCGTCTCGAACTCGCCCGCACCTTGTTCATGGAGAAAAAGGACGAACAGGCGGACTACCATTTCCGCTTGGCCGCCGCCGAACATCCGCCGGCTCGGGTAGCACGCAACATCCTCCGCTTCCGCGAGGCGATCCGAGCGCGCCGGGCATGGCAATTCAACGTCGACGTCGGCTTTGCTCCCGACAGCAACATCAATTCCGCGACCGACAAGCAAACCGTCGACATCCGTGGCCTGCCTTTCCAGCTCGATCCGGGGGGACGCGCCCGCTCAGGCACCGGCCTGTTCGCCGGCGGCGATGCTTCCGTCCGGCTGAACCGCTTCGGGAAGGTCGCGATTTACGTCGGCGGCTATGGGCGATGGACGCGCTACGGCGACCACCGCTTTGACGATGCCTATGCCGGTGCCGAGGCGGGGCCCGAGTTCAAGCTCGCGGCAGGTCGATTGCGCACCACTGCCACCGCCTTGATGCGCTGGTACGGCGGACGGCCTTTAGTGAGCAGCTTCGGCAGCCATGTCGATTACGAGAAGCTGGTCGGCGATGAATGGACTATCGGCGGGACTTTACTGCTCCGCCACAACAATTATGCGCGGCGCAGCGACGTCGATGGATGGGATGCCGAGATGCGGGCCTCGGCCAGTCGACCACTCGGCCCGACGGCCCTTGGCTTTGCCTACCTGAGCGCCGAGCGCAACTTGGCCAAGGATCCAGGGCAGGCGTTTTGGCGGGGCGGATTTGGCATCAGCGTCCTGAAGGAAATCTCCCGGGGGCTGCGCCCGCAGCTCCGCATCGATCTGGCTCGCCAGGTAGGTGATGCTCCGTTGGCGCCGTTTGGCAAGCAACGCCGCGATTGGCTGCTGCAGGGCTCGCTCAGCATCTACAAGCGCGATTGGAACATCGGTGGCTTCGCGCCATCGCTGAGCGTGACGGTCAGTCGCAATTATTCTACACTCTCGCTTTACAAGGAGAGGCGGGTTCGCGGCGAAGTCCGCCTGACAAAGGCGTTTTGAAAAGTGCCTCTGCCAAATGTCGTTCGGCCAGAAATCTGGTACCCAAATGGGACCCCAACGCTGTACCGGCTCCGAGGATTTTGCGCTAAGTCATTGAAAAATGGTGGACGCACTAGGGCTCGAACCTAGGACCCGCTGATTAAGAGTTTGGGAATCGGCTCTTAGTGCTAGTTTGCGACAACTTATTCTAGCTTACAAAAACGTGATTTTTCAGCGACTTAAGCCGTTGCTTTTTTGTGGTGCTTTGTCGTAGCTGTAAGCTCCTTGCTAGAAATACGCTAAATTCTAGCGCCGGAGAACAACATGGCGAAGATTACAAAGACCTTCGTGGACAAGGTTCAGCCGCCCGCCTCGGGCTATGCGGTCCACTGGGACGATTCCGTGAAGGGCTACGGCCTGCGGGTATCCTCGCAAGGCAAGCGCGTCTTCATTGCGATGGGCAGGGTGCTCGGTAAGCCGATCCAGTTCACGCTGGGGCCGTACGGCGTGCTCACGAGGACAAGGCGCGCGCTAAGGCGCAGAGGGTCTTGCAGGACATGCGCGAGGGCATCGACCCGCGCAATTCCAAGCGAGCCGACGAAGCGATGAAGGTCACGCTGCAAGAGGTGTGTGACGCCTACGTGGAGCGCCCCGGCAAGCTCAAGGAGAGCAGCAAGGCCGAAATGAAGCGCCACGTTGAAAAGGTGTTCGCTTCTTGGAAGGACAAACCCATCGTTGCGATCACCGAGGACGACGTTCGCAAGCGTCACCGCGAGATGGTTGAAAAGGGGCTGGATGGTAAGCGCGGAGCGCCCGCCAGCGCGAACGCCTCAATGGTCACGCTGCGCATCCTGATAAACTTCGCTAGCCGCCAATACCGCCGCGCTGACGGCTCGCCGCTGGTCCAGCGTAACCCTGTGGAAGTGCTGAAGGATCACTGGGCGAAGCTAGGCTCGCGGACGGAGCGCTACATTGACCGACGCAAGGTCGGCGAAGTGTGGAACGCGCTGCAAGCTGCCCGCGAGAACCCGAAGAACCGCGATGCCCTAGCCGGTATCGATCTGAGCATCTTCGCGCTGCTGACAGGGTGCCGGCGCGACGAGGGCGCGACCCTGACTTGGGACCGAGTGAACATTGATGACCACGACCCGTCCAACTGCTGGTGGCATATCGACGACCGGAAGCGTGGTGACCCCATCTGGCTCCCGCTGTCGTCGCAGGCGGTCGCGTTGCTCAAATCGCGCCGTGCTGTGGTCGATGCGGACATTGCCGAGGGCAAGACGGTCAGCGCGTTCGTGTTCCCGAGCTGGTCGAAGGCTGGCCACATACGGGATGCCCGCGCTCCGATGGAGACCATCAGCGAGATCGTTGGGAAGCACCTCTCGCTCCACGACCTGCGCCGCTCGTTCACGAACTACGCTATGCGCGAGTGCCTGATCGAGAAGTTCCGCACCGACCTCCTGACTGGCCACAAGCCTGCGCAAGAGGACATCACCGCTCGCAACTACCTCGACCTGGCGCGCCTCGATTGGCTCCAGCCGGAGGTGCAGAAGATCGCTGACTGGATCGAGCAGCAAGCAGCTATCGCCGCCAGCAAGAACGTCGTGCAGCTGCGCACAGCTGGGGCCGCGTAGCCTCGCGTACAGCCCCGATCGGGGCAGGGTGCCGGGGTAGGGGCGAAAGGGTAGCGATCGCCGCTGTAGCCGCCCCGTAGCGAGAGGCCTGCTGGGTCCGCGCAGAGACCAGCAGCGCGAAGGCCGCAACGGGGGCGCTGCCCCACCTACTATTTTTTGAACCGCCGAGGGGCCGCGCGCGCAGCCCACCCCCAGCTACTATTTTTTGACCCGACCGCCGACCGCGGACCGGCGCAAATTCTCCGAGCGCGGCCGGTTTGCCCGTGCTATAGCTAGCTTACTCGCTTCCAGCCGGTTCTCCGCTGGGCACGAATCCACCGCTCACGCGGTCGCGGGTCTCCAGTTCGACATAACAGTCGGGCAGCTTTGTGAGGCTCGACCTATGGCCGATATGACCTTTGAGCAGCTGTGCGAGCTGTTCGCCTATTCCCCCAAACGCCGCCCGCTCGACAGCAAAGAGGTGGCCACACTTCTCGGCATCCATCCGAACACGATGGACCAGTACCAATTCCGTGGCGAAGGGCCGCGCTACTTCAGCCCGCCTGGTACTCGTCGCGTTTGGTACGCCGAGCTCGACGTTCTTCGCTGGCTAGCCTCCGGCGCTCGTCAAAGCACGAGCGAACAGGCCGCCGCCTAACCTCCCACTCAAGAAAAGCGGCAGGGGGCGAACCCTGCCGCTGGAAAGATCAACGTGAACAGCAGCAATTTACTCGGCTGGCCGAGAGGTCCGCAACCCGAACGCTACATCGCAAAATTCGCACAATTTGCAATCGAAGCCGGATTGTGAACGGGCGAACCCGAATTGACGGCATACCCGGAGGGGCGGCGCATGGTTGACCCTGAGCACGCTTCGTGACCTGTCTGGACTCGCTCGCCAAGGCGGAACAGGTACTCTCCCAACATCAAGACCAACGCGCAGACCAGCTTCGACGCGACTTTGAGGCGCTGAAAGCTGAGGAAAACGAAGGCACCTCCGCCTGTCGAGGGTGCATTGCCCTTTCCTGACGGGTTCCGTTGGGGAGCTTAGCCAGGTTCATCTACCAGCAGGCTCCGCGTCCCGTTCCTGAGGTTGCTATTGTCGCTGCGCTTGGCGCGATGGCGGGCATCGCCGGTCGCGGATGGTCTATCTCTGGAACCGGATTGAACCTGTACGTTGTGCTCGTTGCCCGCTCCGCCATTGGCAAAGAGGCGATGCACAGTGGCATCACGATGCTCGTTCGCGCCGCAATGGTGGAGTGCCCGGAGACGGCAACGCTTTCGACTTTAGCGACTACGCCTCTGGACCCGCGCTCGTGAAGAGCGTTGTGCTCAAAACCCCTGCTTCGTGAACGTGTCGAGCGAGATAGGCCATAGGTTTTTGGCGATGGCGAAACGACCGCGTAGCCAGCCATGCGGACCTATCGAAAGACGCTGACTGACCTGTATTCAAAGTCAGCGCCCGAACAGCATTGCTGGCGGCATTTCCTACAGCGATCAGGAGACGAACGCAGCTTCGATAAACGGAGTTGCCTTCAGCCTTATCGGCGAAACGACACCTAGCAATTTTTATAAGTCCATCACACCAGCGATGATGAATGATGGTTTCATGTCGCGGTTCTGCGTAATCGAATATGCAGGCGAGCGCCCCGGATGCCAATCGCGCCGCGCCTTCAAGCTCCACCGCCGCAGCTCGTCGCTGCGTTCAATGCCATCTTTCAGTACGGCGCGTTGCTTCAGGCCAGGGAGCAGTACCTTACCGTGCGCACTCAGCGACGACGCGAAGGCGCTGTTAGATCGCTTCGAAGATGAGTGTGGATCACAGCATCCGAAGCGCAGGTGACGACGAGGCGGTACGGCAGCTCTGGAACCGCGCGCACCTGAAGGCGCTTCGCGTCGTCCGCGTTTGCTGGCGATTGGCGACAATCCGTTCTCCCCGGTCGTGTCCTTGGAGCACGCGAACTATTCGCTGAACCTAATTCGACACGGCATCAGCGCATTCGAAAAGCGGATCCGCGAGGGAGACGTGGGTGAGGGCACCGATGGCGGGCGCGAGCAGAAGGTGCTGGAACTGTGCCGGGAGTTCTTGAGGCTGCCGGTTGCGACAAGATTCCGAGCATGGCTGAAACACGGCGAGCAAATGCAGCAGGCGGGCATCGTGCCCCGGAAATACCTCCAACAGCGAACCCAGCGCCTCGCCGCGTTCGAGAAGTTCAAACTCGGGCACACGACGGCGCTCAATATGACTATCAAGACCGCCATGACGAATGGGAATTTATGGAAGTGAAGAAGGAGCCGTTGGTCGAGCAGATTCGGCTTTCATGGGAAGGCTTATCGGGTCTTGAGCCTGAACTGAATGACCACAATGGCAGGGCTACAGCCAGCGACTGCGTTAGCGCATGTAGCCCTGCAAGCACCAGGTACGTAGACCTCTGGCTAACGGCAGCCCGCATTAGCGCCAGGGAGGCTAACGAGAAAAACCGCAAAAAACCAAGGGATTTTATATAAATACAAAGTAAGTTAGTGCGTTAGCCTTTGCAGGGTGCAAAGATTGGTTTTGCGCCATATCGGGGGCGAGCGGGAGAGTGGCCGAGGCTAACCGCTAACGCGCTACTGCTTGGCTGCTGGCTTGTGGTCATCGCTGTTCGACTGCTCGATTTTGACCGCTCGCTGCCCTTCCAGCCACTCGGTCAGAAGCTTCGCGATTGCGGCTTGGTTGTCGAACGTCTGCTCATCCACTGTGGCGGGAAATTCCTTCACTGCCATGGGGATTGCGACCTCGCCCTTGAAGAGCGAAGCAAAGCCGCGTCGGATCACTTCTTGCTCGTCTTCGACGATCTTGTAACCGCTTCGGGTAATAGACGTCCTTCTCCAGCTCCGAGCGATTGAAGCTGTAGCCGAGGTAGATCGAGATTTTGTGCAGCATGTCCAAAAAGGCGTTCTGCACCGCGACTGCGATTACCTTGACCCTCAAGCCCCGCCTTGTTCTCAAGGGTGTCGAGATAGGTGTGCCAGTCGTCCACGATCTGTTTCAGCTTCGCGCCGCGACTATAAAACTCAACTGGGATCGCGTTGAGTGCTTCAACATGGTTGGGCGACAGCCGAGTTGCGCGGGTCGCCATCAGAACGCGAAAGATGAAGTTGCGCCGTTCGTTGATTGCGCGGGTCTTCTCCAGCCACTTCTGTGCCTGAACTGCAAGAACAGGCCCGAGGAGCGTGGCAAACACAATTGCCAAATCAGCCATTCGGATCGACCAACCCGCGATCATTACTTCATTCGACATCCTGTCCCCCGCCTGTGGCTAGAACGCTAGCAGCCGCACTGGAGCGTGAAAACGTTAAGCTTACTCCAAAGTCGGAAAGTGTAACCGACCGACGCTGTAGCGCCAGAGCAGCGGCATTGCTCTCCCACATCACCCCGAATATGGGGTCGACGGTCAAACAGGGTATTAGTTGGCCGAAGTTGCCTGAACTGACCTAAGTATTTGTTTTAACTAAATAATCGTTGCGGACCTACAACCGGCCCCCCTACGCTCTAGCGCATACTTAGCCGCTGTAGAGAGTGGGGGTTCGATAATGGCAGACGAAGTTGACACGCGGGTTTCCCTCGACCTTGATCCGGGCGTTGTCGCGGGCTGGGATGGGTACGAAAACGAGGAGGTCCGAACCGTTTTGACGGGCACGGAAAGCCTGCTCCGAAGCACGAAAGCAGCGCTCGGCGCTATCCACGATGCGAAGGCAGCTGCTGCTACCGACCCGACGCTCACGCCCGCCGCCGCGCTACTGAAGGTGGACGACTATGCAACCCAGCGAATGACCACGATCACGCAGCAGTGGGATCGCACCGCCAGCACACTCAAGAACAACATCGAACAGATGGAGAAGGAACTTGCTGCACCCATCGTCGCCAAGGCTTCGCAGATGGTGTCGGGTGAGATTCGCTCGCATTTCAAGAGCCTCAAAGTCGGTGAGCGCGTGGCGGCAATTCAGGCCGCTATCGAAGCCCGCGACGAAGTGACTTGCTCAAGCCTGTTCGGCGCTCCCGCGTACCTTTGCGGACTGACTGACGAGATGCACAAGCAGTTCACTCGCAAATGGCAGGAGGAGGTGAACCCGCTCGTCGCCAAGCGCCTGCGCGCGGTCAATGCCGCTCTCGATTATGTCGACCGAACCGGCCCTCTGATGCTGAAGGAGTGGCACAAGGCTGTCGGCGTCCTTGAGGAGACACAGGAAGGACGGAACGGACGCCGCATCGTTACCCGGCGAGTGTTACCTAGCGAACTTCGCAAAAAGAAGACAAAGGCCGACGAGCGCTTCGTCATCCCCACCAATTGATCCGTTCAAATTGAGGTCAATCGGATGAGTGACGCTCTGACGCCGCCGTGGTTGGCAGGATGGAAGCCTGCACCGCCTCCCCCTGTGGTCACATCGCGAGGGCCGGGAAACCCATCGTGGAAGGCGGGTTGCCCGTCACCGAACCCGAAGGGTCGCCCCGGCGGCATACCCGACAAGCGATTGCTGGCCACACAGCAGATGCTCGACGAGATGCGCAACATCGTTGCTGTGCTGGTCGGCAAGGCGTTGGAAGGCGACACGAACGCCGCGAGCATCGTGCTGTCCAAGGTGATGCCGTCGATCAAGGCGCAAGCCGAGAAAGTGAACTTCGAGTTCGACGCCACCGCACCGATCAGTGAACAGGTTGCTCAGGTGCTCGACGCCATCGCGGCCGGTGCGGTCGCGCCCGACGTTGGCCGGCTGATCATCGAGTCCATCAAAGCGCTCAGCGACGTCCGAGCGACGGAGGAGCTGGAGGCTCGGATTGTCGCTCTCGAGGAGGCGAAGCTCGGGTGAACGGAAACTCGCAAAAAACGCAAAAAATCCTTCGAGGCCGGATGCGACGCTTCGAACGCGAATTGAGACCCTAGGGCAGGAGACCGATGCGATGAACGACTATCGAAGCTGGCGCCCTCGCTTCCGCGCAATGTGCCCAGAACCCGGTCCGCAAGACCTGTTTCTGCTCGTGCTCATCGATGGGCGGCGCGTGACGATCCAGCACGCTGCTGACTATGCGCAGTGGCGGGTAGCAGCGGAGCGGCTGGCAGAGAATCAGCAGTGCCAGGCGAAGGTGCTGCCAATGACCGGGGGCGAGCTAATGAACTTCCTCGGCATTCGCCGCGCGGACCCGCAACCCATTGAGGGACTCGATTCGGCGTTCCGTGAGCAAGCCGTCAAGAACTGCATGGACGTGCTGCGCGAATGCGGCGGGCAAGCAGACCGCGAGGACGCGCTGAAGCTCCTCGGTCAGTTAGGAGCATTGCAATGAGGGCGGACGAACCCCGCGAGCATGTGGTCAAGTACGGCATGGGCGCGATGGAGCAGGACAAGCTAGTCGAGCGCCACTTCCACGTGACGGAGGAAGAGCAGGCGATCACCGCCTTCTACTTCGCGCATACGCTCCGCATCGGCCCCTGGATTCAGCGAGTGCTGAGCAGGGTTCGCGGACGCGAGCGCCCCGTTGAGCCGGTCACTCAACCTGAACCTCCCGAACCGGCAGCTGCGCCGCCGCCGGACGACTTGCGCCGGTCGCTTGGATTGAGCTGACCACGTGGGCGCGGTTCGGGCACTTCAGCGTCGGGTGGTAAAGCTGGAGAACGCCGCGAAGCCGACGCCGTCGCCCCTCGTCCTTTTCTACGGGTCGTTTGACCTGTTCGTTGAGGTTGCGATCCTGCCCGGCATCGAAAGTGGAGCGCTCGACCGCGCCGACATGATCGACGTTGTTGCTGCCCTTCGCGCTTGGGAGGGCGATGGCACCTGGACGCGCGCTTCTGCGAGATAGCGTGGTCATCTTCCGCCACGCCGAGGTTAAGCGGCGAGACCCTCGTTAAATACATCCACCGCAGCAACGGGGACACGGCTTCTCCTAGTTCTGACGTTGCCAGCGCCTCGTGCCTTCGGGCGCGGGGCGCTGTTGCTAGTCAAGATGCGCTTAAAGCCATTAGGTAGTTTCATGAAGGTGGCGTAACAAAGCTTATTGCCGATGCCATTTTAGCGAGTTGGTGACCGAGAGACTGATGAGAGCTCCCGCTTCGGCCTGGGGGTTCAGTATGCCTACTTACCGCTACTATTGCTTAGACGGCGCAGGAAACATTCATAACGCAGAGTGGTTTGACGCCGATAGCGACGAGCAGGCCGTAGCTGACATTCAGGCTCGGCACCCGGACAGCACATGCGAAGTATGGAGTGGTAACAAGCTAATCGGATCTACGCGCCCACAGCAGGACCAGAAACGAGCTTAAGCTCTGCGTCTAGCTTGCGGGCTTCGTCGTCCAGCTCTTCAGCAATCTCTTCCAGCAGCGCTGCATCGCTGTCATGGCGAACGCCCTTAGCTAGCGCTCGACACTCCATTGCCCGGTCGCGGAACCGTTTTGCATCGTTTGGCATGAGAACGATGCGTTTGGCACGAATGTTCGTTGCAATCCTTAATCTGCGTTTGGATGCGTTGGCATAACTTTGGCTGGGAACCCCAGCTTGGTGTTAGAAATACGCTAGAACCAAACGCCGCGGAATCCGGCGGCTGCGCTGCGACACACTTAAACCACTGTATTTGCTGAAAAAAATGGTGGACGCACTAGGGCTCGAACCTAGGACCCGCTGATTAAGAGTCAGCTGCTCTACCAACTGAGCTATGCGTCCACTGCCATACGGCGAAGCTCCCGGCGGCAAAGCGCTCTGGAGCGGCGGCGCCGGTAGCATGGGCATAACCGGGGCGCAACCGCTTGCATCTTCAAGCCGCCTCCGCCCTCGTCTAAGGCGCGAGTCAGAATTCTTCTCCCGCAGGATGAACCGGATGCGCAGTCGAGTGATGTTGCTGGCCTCTCTCGTTCTGGCTACCGCGTCCGTCGGCTCCGCGGCGAACGTCGATCCAAGCCTGTTCCAGGATCTCCAGTGGCGATCGGTCGGGCCGTTCCGTGGCGGGCGAGTGCTCGCGGTTACCGGTACACCGGATGATCCGCGCCGCTTCTATTGGCGCGGTCAATGGCGGGGTGTGGCGCACCGACGACGCCGGCCGCACCTGGGCGCCGATCTTCGACCAGGTCAACGTGGGCTCGATCGGCGCGATCGCCGTCGCGCCATCCTCGCCCAAGGTCATCTATGTCGGGACCGGCGAAGCCGACATGCGCTCCGACATCGCGCAGGGCATCGGCATGTTTCGGTCGGCCGATGGCGGCGGAGCTGGAAAGCGATCGGGCTCGCCGATACTCAGCAGATCGCCCGGATCCTGGTCGATCGCATTCCCGATCACTGCTCGTCGCGGCGCTCGGCCATCCCTATGGAGCCAATGCGGAGCGCGGCGTGTTCCGCTCGACCGAGGTGGCACACTGGACAAAGACCTTGTTCAAGGATCCCGACACCGGCGCCATCGACCTTGCGTTCGACCGCCTATCCGAGCATCGTCT
>CAVVKB010000005.1:0-271516 GCA_963748685.1 uncultured Pseudomonadota bacterium
GTGGGGCTGCCAGGGCCAGCGGCTTGCGACCCAGATAGGCTCCGCTGAACAGCGCCATCGCGCCAATCGGCGTGAAGTTCGGCGGATGAGGGACAAGCCGAAGCGCGGCAGCAGCGACGATCGCGGACAAGAGCGTGATCAGGCGATGGTTAGCGGTCATGAGCGCCTCATTAATCCGTTGCGCCGCAATTTGACAGCCCGGCGCTCCTCGGCCAATCGGGCCGGCGACTGGGGTGCCGTCCACGAGCTTCGGCTCGCCGGGGACGGTTCAAAGGGAAGCCGGCGGAATTCCGGCGCTGTGCCCGCAACTGTGAAGCCGACGGGGTTTCGACCTTGGTGGCGAAGTCAGGAACCTGCCCCGGTCAGTCGTCCGTTTCCTCGGCCGGGTCCAGCCGCGGGGCGTGGGTCCGGCTGTCGATGAGACCGTCGCGATCCCTCCGTGACGACAAGTTCGTCACAGGAGGATTCCATGCCCATACTACCCATCGACACCAATCAGATCGTCATCACCGCGTCGCGCGCGCCGGAAAACCAAGCGCAAACCGCCGCCAGCGTCGCCATCATCGATCAGCAGCGGATCGAGCGCCTCGGCGAACCGCTGATCAGCGCGCTCATTCGCCTGACGCCCGCCGCATCGGTCAGCACATCCGGCCCTGGAGGGTCGCTCACCGAGATTCGGATCCGCGGAGCGGAGGCCAACCACACCTTGCTGTTCGTCGACGGCATCAAGATCGACGACCCGGCATCGGGCGACACGCCGCGCTTCGAGATTCTCAACGCCGACCTTGCCTCGCGAATCGAAATCGTGCGCGGGCCGCAGTCCGCGTTGTGGGGCTCTGAAGCGATCGGCGGAGTGATTGCTGTCAACGGCGTCGACGATCATGCCGGTGTCACCGCGAAGGCCGAAGGCGGATCGTTCGGACTGGTTCGGGCCAGCGCCTCGGGCGCGTTGGCGACAGCTACCGCCGGCCTTGCGGGCGCATCGGTTTTCAGCGCGCAACGGGAATCAACAGCGTCGCCGGGACGGGCGATAAGGATGGGTATCGCAACCTTTCAGGTCGATTGCGTGCCACCTGGCACACCGCAGCCAATGTCGAACTCGGCGCGTCGGCGCTTGCGCTCACTGGCCGCTCCGAATTCGACGGTTTCAATTCCTTGACCGGCGCCCATGTCGATACGCTTGACAGCAGCCGCAATCGGCTTGCGGCCGGCCGGGTTTGGGCGGCAGTCGGAAGCGATGAAACGCCGTGGCGCGGGCACATTGCCGGCTCGCTGCTGGCTTCCTCGAACACCAATGATCTCGCCGACGTCGAGCAGAACCGGACAGAGGGCGCTCGGCGCAACATTTCCGTCCAGCTGGAGCGACGCTTCTCGACTGGACCGATCACCCACCGGCTGATTGTGGCCGCCGACGTGGAGCGCGAGAGCTTCCATGCGCGCGACACGGTGTTCGGCGGATTTTCCAACCAGGATCGAGACCGCAGCCATCAGTCGATCACCGGCGAGTGGCGAGCCGATGCCCACGCAATCGTCGGCGATGTCGCTGTCCGCCGCGATCGGTTCAACCGCTTCAAGGACGCCACCAGCCTGCGGGCGTCGCTGCTGGGACAACTCGGCGCAGGCTTCTCGCTCGCCGGATCCTATGCCGAAGGAATCGCCCAGCCGACTTTCTTCGATCTCTACGGCTTCTTTCCGGGGACTTTCTTCGGAAATCCAGGTCTTAAACCGGAAAGCTCGCGCGGGTTCGAGCTGTCGTTACGGTATCGCCGCGGTCCTGTGGGAGCTTCACTGACGGGTTACAAGCAGCGTTTGCACGACGAAATCGTCGACAACGCCGACTTCACCAGCGCGCTCAATGCAACCGGAAGCAGCAAGCGATCGGGAATTGAGGCGACGTTGGAATGGACGATTGCCGATGCCCTGCATCTCTCGGCCAATTATTCCTATCTCGACGCCACTCAGCCCGACCCGGATACCGGCCGACAGGTGGAAGAGGCACGGCGGCCCAGGCATAGCGGCTCCGTGGCAGCCGATGGCTCGGCGGGACGGCTCAGCTACGGCGCTTCGCTGGCCTACGTCGGCCGGCATTTCGACAATCGCGACACGTTCCCCTTCGATCGAGTGACGCTCGGGTCCTATTGGCTTGCGGATGCGCGGATCGCTTACTCGGTTCGGCCGGGCGTCGAATTGTTCGCGCGCGGGTCGAACCTGCTTGGGCAGCGCTATCAGGATGTGTTCAGTTACCGCACCGAGCCGCGAGCCGTTTATGCCGGTGTGCGTCTGAGCCGCTGAAAATCTACTGGGCGGGCGGGTCGGCGATCATCGCGGTGAAGGTCGCCTCCGCCGCGAGCTTGCCGTCGACGCTCGCCCGCCCGGAGAACTTGCACACGCTCGCGCGCTTCTGGAGGAATTCGACTTCCAGCTTCAGCAGCACGCCGGGTTCGACCGGCAGGCGAAACTTCGCACCTTCGATCGCCATGAAATAGACCAGCTTGCCGGTTCCGGCGAGGCCGAGCGCCTCGACAGCCAACACGCCCGCCGCCTGCGCCATCGCTTCGACGATCAGGACGCCTGGCATGATCGGCCGGGTCGGGAAGTGCCCCTGAAAGAAGGGCTCGTTGATGGTCACCGCCTTGATCGCGACGATGCCTTTGTCCGGGTCGAGGCTTTCGACCCGATCAACCAGCAGCATCGGATAGCGATGCGGCAGCGCTGCCATCACCCGCTTGATATCGAGCGGGCCGATGGCAGTGCTGGCCGGTTGGTCGTTCATCAGGGTTTAGCGGCCTTGAGGCTGGCTCTTGGTCGTGGTGGTCTGCGCCGGTGCGACGGTCTGCACCGATGGCAATACCGCATTCAGGGCGGTCAGCACGTCATTGGAAACGTCAAGGCTCGCGCCGCTCGCGAGTGTGGTGCCGATCTCGACCATCACGTTGGCGCCGCGACGCTGCATCACCTGCTGGTAGATCGGCCCGAGCTTCTGCGCGATCTGCTGCTGGATGTACTGCTGGTTGCGCTGAAGCTGGGCCTGCTGCGTCTGCAGTTCCTGAGCCGCGTTGTTCCGTTTCGTTTCCCATGCCTGGGCGCGCGCCTTGAGCGCGGCGTCAGGTTCTTTTCCCTTCAAGAGCGTCGACAGCGGTCTGGATGGCCTTGCCTTCGGTCTCAAGCGGAGCCGAGAGCGCCTTCTGGCGGTTTTGAAGCGCGGTGCCCTGAGCCTGCAGGGCCGCGGTCGCCGTCTTGCAAGCGTTGCATTGGCCGGTGACCTTTTCGAGGTCGACAATCGAAATGACCGCGGCCGGAACGGCCTGCGCCTGGGCTGCCGCGGGCAGTGCGGCGGAAGCGACGAGCGAAGCGGAAATGAGCAGATTTTTCATTAGAATGAAGTTCCTACGTTGAAGCTGAACAATTTGGTGTCGTCGCCCTTCTGCTTGAGCAGCGCCTTGGCGATATCCAGGCGGAGCGGCCCGAAGGGCGAGATCCAGTTGACGCCGACGCCGATCGACAGGCGCGGCTTGGGGGAATTGCCGAGGAAGACTTCCTGGAACCCCGGAGATGAATCAAATTGCGTCGGATCATGCGCGCCGCCCGCGAGATCGACGCTGCAGTCCGCGAGCGTGCTGTTAAATCCGGTGAGGCCCGTAGTGCCGGACTTGGGCGTGCAGATGCTGCGAATGTTGAGCAAGGAAGGCTGGGTTACGTGCCACAGCGAGCCGACGTCGATGAATGCCGAGGGCCGTAGCCCCACACTCTTCAACCCGGAACTCGTTGGAAATTCTAGCTCAAGCCGGCCCATGTAATAAGCGCGACCGCCAAGGGCATCGGTCACGCCCTTCTTCACATCGAGCGGTTGAAGCGTGCCATCTGCATTGTAGGCCTGGCGGAAGACGCGGGGGCCGATTCCGCGAATATCGAATCCGCGAAGGCCGGGATCGAAGAACCGATCGGTCAGTCGGATCGCGTCGCGTCCAGGCCCCGGGGATTTTTGCAGCGGCACGATAACGCCACCTTCGGCGTGACCGGACAGCACGAAACCGCCGAAAATCTTCCGGTACTTGGTCGCGTCGGCCCGTGTCCGAAGGTATCGAACGTCGCCACCAAGGCCCGCAAAATCCTGAGTCAGCGTGAAGCGCTGGCCCCTCGTCGGGTGAATTGCGTCGGTGTCGTCGTAAACGGTGGAAAGGCCGATTGCCGAGGTCAGGCGGGTGCCGATTTCATCGCAGAGATACCGTCCCGCGAGCACTGGATCGCAAACGGCGGGAAGTGGGCCGGCTCCGTCAGGATCGGTGTAAAAGCTGGTGCGGTCGAGCGAGAGCTTGTCGTTACTGATTTTGTAGCTGCTGCCGAAACTCCAATATTCGGTCAGCGGAAAGCCGAGGCGCGTGACGCCGCCCGTGCTGACCTGCGAATAAGTGGTATTGCGTTGATTGCCGATGAAATTGAAGCTGCGGTAATCGCGGCGGAAGATGTTGGCGCCGAACAGGATCGGCTTGTCGAGGAAATAAGGATCCGACAGGCCGAGTTCGACTGACCGCGAATAGCGCGACCAGTTGACGGAGGCGTCGAGCTGCTGGCCCTTGCCCATGAAGTTGTTCTGGCTAACCGCGACCTGGACGACGAAGCGCTCGAGGCTCGAATAGCCGCCTGAGAGCGACAGCTGACCCGTCGGCTTTTCCTCGACATTTACGCCAAGCACCACGCGATCCGGCGCCGAGCCTTCGGTCTGCTTGACCTCCAGCTTTTCCTGGAAGAAGCCGAGGCTCTGGATGCGATCCTGGCTGCGCTTCACGCGAAGCGCGTTGAACGCATCGCCTTCATTGAGGCGGAATTCGCGGCGGATGACCTTGTCGCGGGTCGATGTGTTGCCGGTGATGTCGATGCGCTCGACATAGACGCGCGGCGTCGGTGCGACCTTGATGGTGAGGTTCATCAACCGCTTTTCGGCGTCGCGGTTGTAAGCGGGATTGATGTCCGCGAAGGCGTAGCCGAGGTTGCCGGCCGCCTCGTTGAGGCTGGTCATCGCATCCTCGACCTGCTTCGCGTTGAACCAGCCGCCCGGCTTGATGTTTGCCAGCTGGAGGACTTGGGCATTGGGCATGTCGCGAAGCGCGCTGTCCGCCTCGACCGTGCCGAATTTATAGCGCGGGCCTTCTTCGACGACATAGGTGATGACGAAATCGCGCCGGTCCGGCGTCAGCTCTGCCAGGGCCTGGACAACTCGGAAGTCCGCGTAGCCTTTAGTCAAATAGAAGGAACGAAGCTTCTGCTGGTCGGCCGCAAGCCGGTCAGGATCATAGGTGTCATTCGACTTCAGGAAGCCGAGCACGCCGCCGGTCTGCCGCGTGTACATTTCCTTGCGCAGCCGTCCGTCGGGGAAATGCGCGTTGCCGAGGATGTTGATCGCCCGCACCTTGGCGAGGTCGCCCTCGTAGATTTCGAAGACGACATCGACGCGGTTCTGGTCGAGCTGGACGATCTTGGGTTCAACTCGCGCCGCGAACCGGCCCTGGCGGCGGTAGAGCTCGAGGATTCGATCAACATCGGAACGAACCGCGCTCCGAGTGAAAATCTGGCGTGGCGCGAGCTTGATCTCGGGATTGATCTTGTCGCTCTTCAGGCGCTTGTTGCCCTCGAGGATGATACGGTTGATGACCGGGTTCTCGCGGACGGCGATGACCAGGTCACCGGTTTCCCCGCCGCTGATGGTAACGTCGGCGAACAGCTGCGTCGCGTAGAGATCTTTCAATGCCTGATCGAGCAACTCGGCCGTATAGGTCTGACCCGGCGAGAGGTTCGCATAAGCCCGGATCGTCTCCGGCTCGAGCCGTTGGTTGCCGCGTACCGCAATCGAGCGGATGATCCGCTCGGCGGGGGCCGGCGCGGAGACCACATTCGTCGCTGGCGGCGCCGTGATTGCCGCCGGAGCGGCCGTGACGGCAGGTTGCTTCGCGGGCGGCGGAGCGGCTTGCGCGAGCAAAGGCGCAGCAGAACCGCCGAGCACCGTTCCAACCAGAAGGAAAGTACCGGCGCGCCGGCTAAAACTCTTCGACCTTGAAATCACGCGTCCCCGCCTTGTGTGCAAATGGTGCAGCGGCGCGCTTCGCCGCATAGCCCCGGTTCCTGCCCTGCCCCAACCCTCCTAGCCAATCAAGCGTTGAAGCCGGTCCCAGAGGCCGAGTGACCCCAAATCATTGACGGTCGTGAACAGTACCAGCGCGAGGATGACCGCCAGCCCTCCCCTGAACGCCCACTCCAGCGCGCGAGCACTGAGCGGGCGACGCCGAACGCCCTCGACCGCATAGAAGAACAGATGTCCTCCATCCAGCATCGGAACTGGCAACAGGTTGATAAATCCGAGATTAATTGAGAACAATGCGAGCAGCTGAACGAACGGCAATGCGCCGAGCGTTGCCTGTTGTCCGGCGATCTGAGCGATCTTGATCGGTCCGCCGACATCTTCGGTCCCGCGCTTGCCGGTGATTATTTGACCAAGCCCGTCGACCATCGAGCGAACGATCAGCAAAGTGTAGCGACAGGCCTCCGGAACAGCCTCATAGACCGGGAGCCGCTGCAGCACCTCGGTTGTCGGCGCTACCCCGAGGAGCCCGCGCTTGAAACGTTGTCCGAATGGGTCAGTCACGGTGTCTGACTGTAAGTGGACCGTGATTGAATGCCTCTGGCCATCGCGTTCGATGAGGATCGGCACAGTTTCATTGGCCCGAAGCGTCACGACCGAACGGATATCGTCGAAGCCCGGCGTTTCGCGGCCTCCAACGGACAAAATCTTGTCGCCTGCCCTTAATCCTGCCGCGGCAGCTGCAGTCTCCGGCATGACCTCACCGATCACATTGGTCCGCGGCGCCCCCAGGGTCATGAAGAAGGCCGCGAAGATGATGATGGCGAGCAGGAAATTGGCGACGGGGCCGGCAAGCACGACCAGGAAGCGCTGCCACACCGGACGCAACTGGAAAGCATGTTCGCGAAGATGCTCCGGGATGCTTTCGAGCTCGGCGGGGTTGCTCGCCGGCGTCATGTCGCCGACGAATTTTACATAGCCGCCGAGCGGCAGCCACGCGACTTTCCATCGCGTGCCCTGCTTGTCGGTCCAGCCCAGGATCTCGCGCCCGAAGCCGATCGAAAAAGTTTCGGCGGGTATCCTGAACAGCCTGGCGACGAGGTAATGGCCAAGCTCGTGAAAGAACACGAGTGGCCCCAGCGCGCATACGAAGGCGACGAGCACCAGCCACAGAGGAGGTTGGGGAAGCATCGGTTAGGAGCAACTCGCTTTCATCAGCTGGCGCGCTGTTTCTCGCGTCGCCCGGTCAATTTCCATCACATCGCCGATTGAGCGCGGCTCGTCGAATCCGCTCCTTAACGCTTCTTCGACCAGGCCGGGGATGTCGCCGAAATCGAATCTGCGCCAATCAGGAAGCCGGCGACAGCAATCTCGTTCGCGGCATTGAGTACGATGGGTGCCGCCCCGCCCGCCTCCAGTGCCCGACGCGCAAGCCGCAACGCGGGAAAGCGCTGCAGATCGGGCACTTCAAAGTCGAGCTGGCCGATGGCCGCAAAATCGAGCCGGCGCGCCGGCGTTGGCATTCGTTCCGGCCAGGCAAGCGCATAGGCGATCGGAACCCGCATGTCAGGACTGCCGAGCTGTGCCAGAACCGATCCGTCGACGAACTCGACCATCGAATGGATCACCGATTGCGGGTAAATCACGACGTCCAGCCGGGCCGACGGAACGTTGAACAGATAATGGGCCTCGATCAGCTCGAGACCCTTGTTCATCAGCGTCGCCGAATCGACCGAGATCTTCGCGCCCATCGACCAAATGGGATGCGCGACCGCCTGGGCCGGAGTCGCCGCATTGATGGTGTCCGCCGACGCGGTTCGGAACGGACCGCCGCTCGCAGTCAGGATAATTCTTGAGACGCTTTCAGGGCGTTCTCCTGCAAGGCACTGAAATATAGCATTATGCTCGCTGTCCACGGGCAGTAGCGTCGCATTGTACCTGGTCGCGGCCTCGGTCATCAGGGCGCCCGCCGTGACGAGGGCCTCCTTGTTGGCAAGGGCGACAGTTTTCCCGGCCTCAATCGCAGCCATCACGGGCCGCAGCCCTGCGCACCCCACGATCGCCGCAACGACCAGGTCGGAATCGTCGGTAGCCGCATCGACCAGCGCCAGTTCACCGGCGGCCGCGCGGCACGCGCTGCCTTCAAGCAACGCCTGCAATTCAGGCAGCCGCGTTTCATCGGCAATGACGGCAAGCTTTGCGCCAGCCGCCCGTGCGCTGGCCGCAAGCTTGTCCACATTGGTTGCGGCGGTGACCGCGCTGACTTTAAATCGATCGGGATTTCGCTCGACCAAGTCGAGCGTCGAGGTTCCGACCGAACCGGTAGCGCCAAGGATTGCAATCTTGCGGGTCACGTCAGGCCCAATAGCTGCGCCGCCGCCGTCAGGACAGCGACCGGAACCAGGCCGTCGAGCCGGTCAAGCGCGCCGCCGTGCCCAGGCAGCCACGTGGCGGAGTCCTTGACCCCTGCCCGCCTTTTCATTCCGCTCTCGAATAAATCCCCGCCCTGAGCCGCCACCGCGAGGACCGGCGCAAGGGCGAGAAGCGCGGCGCCAAGACCTTGCGCCAAGGCCCACGCACCACCCAACACGGTTGCCGCCACAATGCCCCCGACTAGGCCTTCGACCGTCTTGTTGGGACTGATCGTCGGCGCGAGCTTTCGCTTGCCGAAGCTTCGACCGGCAAAATAGGCGCCGATATCGGTCGACCAGGTGACAATGAAGGTCCAGATCAGGAGGGCGAGACCATGCTGGTCGCGCTCGCGGATCCAGAGCAGGGCCAATGCCGGCAGGAGGGCGTAGATAAAGCCGCTGGCGTACCAGGCGCCGCCCC
The DNA here is from genome assembly GCA_963748685.1 of uncultured Pseudomonadota bacterium. Lineage (GTDB taxonomy): Bacteria > Pseudomonadota > Alphaproteobacteria > Sphingomonadales > Sphingomonadaceae > Sphingomicrobium. The sequence continues at coordinate 8,906 of CAVVKB010000005.1, forward strand.
ACCCCCTGACGATCCGCGTCCATTCGTAAAACATCAGCGTCGCAACCGCCGCCACCGCGATGGCCAGCACGTTTCCGCCGACGATTGCGGCCGTTAGCGCCGCGGCGATCAGGACAGCTCCGGTGATGGTTCGAACGACGAGCTCGCTCACCGGCCACCAAATCGGCGCTGACGAGCCGCAAATAGTCCAATGCCGCCGCAAAGACCTGCTCGTCGAAGTCGGGCCACAAGGTGTCGAGGAACAGCAGCTCCGCATAAGCAGCCTGCCATAGGAGGAAATTCGACAATCTGACCTCACCGGAGGTCCGGATCAGCAGATCGAGCGCGGGCAAATCGGCGGTCTGCAACTCTCGCCCGATCGCGGCTTCATCGATCGACGCCGGGTCGATTTCCCCTGCGGCAACCTTGTCCGCGAGCCTGCGCGCGGCGGCGGCAATCTCCGCGCGGGAACCGTAGTTCAGCGCGATCACCAGGGTCAGGCGGTCGTTCGTAGCCGTTCGCTCGACTGCCCGCTCAAGACGCTCGACCAGTTCGCCGCCGAAGGCCGAATAATCGCCGATTAGCTTGAGACGGACGTGCTCCTTTTCCAAGGTCTTCAGTTCGCGGTCGAGATAGAAGCGCATCAGGGCGGTGAGGTCGGAAATCTCTTCCGCGCTTCGGCGCCAGTTCTCGGACGAGAACGCGTAAATGGTCAGTACGCCGACGCCATGATTGGCTGCGGCCTGGAGAGCGCGGCGAACCGCTTCCGCGCCTGCACGATGCCCGGCCGCGCGCGGCAGGCCGCGCTGCTTCGCCCAGCGGCCGTTGCCGTCCATGATGATCGCGACGTGGCGCGGGGCTTTCAGGCCGCCGTCGAGCCCGGCCGCGCCCTGGTCGGGGGCCGGGGCCGAGATCACTTGCCGAGGATTTCCATTTCCTTGGTAGCCGACACGTCGTCGATCTCCTTGATCGTTTCATCGGTCATCTTCTGGACTTCGATTTCGAGCCGCTTGCGCTCGTCCTCCGAAATCTCGTGCTTTTTCTCGTCGGTCTTCAGATGGTCCATCCCGTCTCGGCGCACGTTGCGGACGGCGATGCGGGCCTTCTCGGCATATTGCCCGACGAGCTTGGCCAGTTCCTTGCGGCGCTCCTCGGTCAGCTCGGGAATGGGCAGCCGGATCATCTGGCCATCGGTAATCGGGTTGAGGCCGAGGCCAGCGGAGCGGATCGCCTTCTCCACCGGGCCAACGTTTGACCGATCCCACACCTGCACCGACAGCATTCGCGCTTCGGGGGTCGAGACGGTTGCAACCTGGTTGAGCGGCATGTGTGAGCCATAGACCTCGACATTTACGGGATCGAGCAATGCGGTCGAGGCGCGGCCTGTCCGAAGCCCGGCGAGATCGTGCTTCAAGGCGTCGACCGCGCCATGCATGCGGCGCTTCAAGTCGGCGGTGGAAACGGTCGTCGTCATCGTGGCTAGTCTCCGTTTTGCACGACCGTCGCCGTTCCTCCGCCCGCCAGGACCTGGGCGAGGTTGCCCGACTGGCGGATGTTGAACACGACGATCGGAATATTGTTGTCGCGGCACAATGCGACGGCCGCGGCGTCCATGACCTTGAGATCATCGCTCAGCACGCGACCAAAACTCACCGTCTCGTATCGTTTCGCGTCGCTGACCTTTTTCGGGTCAGCGGTGTAGATGCCGTCGACACTGGTTCCCTTGAACAACGCGTCGCAGCCCATTTCGGCCGCGCGCAGGGCAGCGGCCGTGTCGGTCGTGAAATAAGGGTTGCCGGTCCCGGCCGCGAACAGCACGATACGGCCCTTCTCGAGATGGCGAAGCGCGCGCCGGCGGATGTAGGGCTCGGATACGCTCGCCATCGGGATCGCTGAGAGCACGCGCGTTTCAACTCCAGCCTTCTCGAGCGAGTTCTGCAGCGCCAGTGCATTCATGACCGTCGCCAGCATGCCCATGTAGTCGGCCGTCGCCCGGTCGAAACCCTTGGCTGCCGCCGCCATGCCGCGAAAGATGTTGCCGCCGCCAACCACCAGGCACAGCTGGTGACCCTGTTCCTTCGCTGCCGCGATCTCACTCGCCAGGCCATCAACCGCGACCGGATCGATACCGAACTGCCCCTGTCCCATGAGGGCTTCGCCCGACAGCTTCAGCAGGATTCGGTTGAAGCGCGGGCGGGTCATGCGGCGGGTTCTCGTCCTCAGATGCAGCAAGGGCGGCCAAGCCTTTATGGCCGAGCCGCCCGCTTGCCAACTGCCTTGCTTGCCGACTCTTTGGTTTAAGGGCAGCATCGCGCCCGCAGGGGGCAGCGCATGGCTAGTGTCTTTCTGAGCTATGACCGGGACGATACCCAGCGAGCGCGATCCTTTGCAGCTGCGCTGGAGAAGGCCGGTCACCAGGTCTGGTGGGACTTGCACGTGCGCGGCGGCGCGCAATTCTCCAAGGTAATCGAAGAAGCGCTCAAGGCGGCGGATGCAGTCGTGGTCCTGTGGTCTTCCAATTCCATCGAATCGCCATGGGTGCGGGACGAGGCGGCGACGGGCCGCGATAGCGGTCGACTGGTCCCGGTCACGATCGACGGCACGCAGGCACCGCTCGGCTTCCGCCAATTCCAGACGATCGACCTGAGCAGCTGGCGCGGGCGCGGCAATCCGGCTGCCCTGCGCGCACTGCTCACGGATGTCGAAGCGATTGCGGGAGCCGAACGGCGATCCGAGCCGCCCACGCTTCCTGCTTCACGGAAGATCGATTTTCGCGGGCGCCTGCTAGGTCGAACCTGGATGATAGGAGCGGCCGCTGCCTTCTTGCTGCTTTTCGTTCTTGGACTCGCTCTGTGGAGCTGGCCCGGCGCCTCCACTCTACCGGTAGTCCAAGTCGCCGCAGCTGACCCGTCGCCGCGCTCGGCGGCCGCCGCCAGCGATTTGTTCGTCAAGCTCGGCAGCCTCGCTCAAGTGGGAGGCGGCCAGTGGCAGTTGGTTGAAGGCACCTCGGCAAAGGGCAAGCCCGACTTTCTGTTCCGAGCCTCGGATACGAGCTCATCCAGGCAATCGGCCGCAAATCTCCTTTTGCTCAACGGGAAGGACGACAGTCTCCTATGGTCGCGCGAGTTCACTCTTCCCGTCGGTGGAGTGGCCGATTTGAAACAGCAAATGTCGTTGACAGCGGGCCGCGTGTTGGGCTGCGCGCTCGAAAGCCGGAGCGAGCGTCATCTCGCGCCGGATCTCCTCAGGACTTTCCTCGATGCCTGCGCATCGCTCGCGGATCAGAGCGGGGAGGATTATGGCCCGGTCACTGCTCAACTTCGCAAGATAGTCGATGGTGCCCCTGGGTTCGAACCTGCCTGGAGCCGCTTGATCATGGCCGAATCCACGGCGATCGAGCTTGCAAGGTTCACTCCCACGTTTTCCCAGTTGAAACAGCAGCTCGTGACGGACGCAGCCAAAGCTCGAGCAAACTTTCCGAACCTCCCGGAATTGGCGGTGGCCGAAGTACGGCTACGCGAAAAGGCCGATTACGGCCGGGATATCGGTGAGCTAAGTGCGGCCATCCAGCATGCACCGACCAACGCTGGCCTACTGGCCGAAATGAGCAATGCTGATCTCAGGGTTGGACGCATGGCCGATGCAATCAGCATTGCCCGGAGAGCGGCGGAACTCGATCCGCTATCGCCCGGGGGAACCACCACGTATATCATGACCTTGGCGCACGGCGGCCAGGTGGAAACAGCTCGGGACGAATTGGCAAAAGCCGAAGCCCTGTGGGCCGGCACCGGATCGCTGCGAGATGCTCAACGCGCGTTCCATGTTCGTTACGGCGACCCCGCTATCGCGATGAAGTTGGACCCCGAGGGTTATAACACCGCAGCTTATTACCGCGCCCGTGCCAACCCCTCGCCTGACAATATCGCGAAGCTCAAGGCGGGGATTGATGAGTTTCGATCCAAGTCAGTCTCGCCGTCCCAGGTGGGATGGGCCATCCAGGGACTCGCAGAATTCGGGTTGGTCGACGATGTCTATTATTGGCTCGCCAGACTTTCGGACGACCAGGTTTCGGAAATAAGCGACATATTATTCCGGCCGGCGCTCGCCTCTGTTCGTCGCGATCCCCGCTTCCTGCCATTGGCCAAGCGCATTGGCCTGGTTGATTACTGGCAGAAGAGTGGCACGTGGCCCGATTATTGCAGCCGGCCCGGCATTCCCTACGACTGCAAGAACGAGGCGGCAAAGCTCAGTTAAACCAAAGAAAAAAGCGAAGCTTTGGCTCCGCCCTTCCTCTTATTTTGAAGGGGGGGGGTCATTCGGCCGGGCCGCACTTGGGCAGTCACGAAAGCGTTCCGACGGCACAGTGACGGCCTTGCCGATGCTTTCCTTGCTCGCTCAATGAATTGAGAGCAGCATTGCCAGCGCGGGGGGCTGCACATGGCCGGCGTATTTCTGAGCTATGACCACGAGGACGTGGCGCTGGCGCGCCCGCTGGTCCGGGCGTTCGAGAACGCCGGCCATACTGTTTGGTTCGATCGCCAAGTTCACGGCGGCGCGCAGTACAGCCGCAAGATCGAGCAGGCGCTGGAAGAAGCGGATGCGGTCGTTGTACTGTGGACGGCACGCTCGCTGGACTCCGCCTGGGTGCGCGACGAAGCGGCCGAAGGGCGCGACCGCGGCAAGCTGGTCCCATTGAGCCTTGGGGGCGTGACGCCGCCGATGGGCTTTCGACAGTTCCAGACAGTCGACCTTGGATTGTGGAAAGGGCGCGGCAAAGTGCCCCGGCTGCGGGAGTTGCTTGAGGCCATCCGAAGCCAGGCTGGTGAGGCGGCGGCGGAGCGGCACACGCAGGCCGTTGTGAAGGGCCCGGCATTGAGCGCGGCTCGGCAGGTCAATGGCTCTTACATAGGCGCAGCCACCGTCCTTTCGCTTGGCGTCGTCGGTGGATGGTGGCTCCTGCAGCGTTCCGAGGCACCGCTGGTGGTTGCCGTCCAGTCCGCTGATCCTTCCCCGCAGAGCCAGGCGCTCGTTCGGGACTTGTTCGTCAAGCTCGGGCGTCTTCAAGCAGCGAATCCCGACGCGCTCGAGATTGTCGCGGATAGAAAGGGGAAAAGCGCTGACTTTACCTTTCAGGTTTCCGCTTCGCCGACGGCTGAGAGGGCCGCCGCAAGCGTCTCGATGCTCGGTCCTGATCGCGCGCTCCTGTGGTCGAACGACTTCGAGCGTCCGGCCGATCAGTACAGCGACCTGAAGCAGCAACTGGCATTGACCGCTGCCCGCGTCGTCGGTTGCGCGACGGAAGCGGTCACCAATCAAGGCGGCAAGCTCAATCAGCAGACGCTGAAGCTGTATCTCAATGGCTGCGCAAATCTGGCGGAAATCGCCGGGCACGACTTCCGCGAACTCGTGCCGGTCTTTCGGGAGGTGACCAGGCGGGTGCCCGGCTTCGAGGACGGATGGGCAAAGCTGCTTACAGCCGAAGCTTCTGTAATAGGTTGGGAGATCCATTCCCAAAAACTCAGCTGAGGGGCGAGCGCTGGCCAAGGATATCGCTGCCGCCCGGAAGCTAAATCCCCGCATGCCCGAAGCCTATGGGGCGGAATTTGTCCTCGCCGGCGAGGATGACCTGGCGAAGCAGGCAGGAATTCTCGAACGAGCGTCGCGAGCCAGCTCCGATGATCCAAAACTCCTGGGCATGCGCGTGGCTCTTCTTCGGCGCGTGGGCCGCATGAAGGAAGCGGTCGAGAATGCGAGTCGAGCGGCCGATCTTGATCCGTTGGATCCCGGAGTGACCACTGATTACATCGAGGCACTGACCTATGCCGGACAGCGAAATGCGGCACTCGCGGAGATTGAGAAAGCTCGAAGACTTTGGCCCGACGCGCGTATCGTCATCGGCGAAGCAAGCTTTCAATTCCACCTGCGATATGGTGATCCCCGCGAAGCGCTACGAATCATCCGCACGACAAGCCCCGAAGACTCCCATTTTGAGTCGCTCCTCATGGCGAGAATCGATCCGAGCAAGGAAAATGTCGGCCGAGCGATCGCGGACGCAAGGGCCCAAGTGGGCAGATCGCCGAGGGGAATTGGCTGGCTCGTTGTGGCCCTCGCCCAGTTTGGCCAAGACGATATGATTTACTCAATCGTCGAGAACCCCCGCGGGATAGCCGTTTCCTATTTGAGCGACGCGTTCTTTCGTCCGGAGTTTCACCATTTCCGTCAGAACCCGCGATTCATGAAGGTCGCAAACGACCTTGGCCTGATAAGCTATTGGCAAACCAGCGGCAAATGGCCGGATTTTTGCTTCGAACCGGATTTGCCCTACGATTGCAAGGCAGAGGCTGCGAAGCTGACCTGAAAAGGCGGAGCCGAAGCCCCGCCTTTCCTGTCACCGAAGTCTTAGCTTAAGCGACCGGCTCCGCCTTGCTCGTTCCCGCGGCAGCCGCGACTTCCGCGGCGAAATCTTCCTGCTTCTTCTCGATGCCCTCACCGAGCTGGAAGCGGACGAATCCCGCCAGTGAAATGGGCGATCCGGCCTCCTTGGCGGCGGAGGCGACGACCTCCGCGACCGGAGTTTTGCCATCCATCACGAACAGCTGCGACGTCAGCGCGCTTTCCTTGCGGAATTTCGCGAGGCCGCCTTCGACCATTTTTTCGACGATATTCTGCGGCTTGCCGCTTTCCTTCGCCTTCTCCATCGCGATCGAGCGTTCGCGCTCGATCAGGTCGGCGTCGAGATCATCGGCGTTCAGCGCCAACGGGTGCGCGGCGGCCACGTGCATCGCGACCTGCTTGCCGAGCGCGGTCAGTACATCCGCGGCGGCCGCGCTCTCGAGCGCAACCAGGACACCGATCTTGCCAAGACCAGGCACGACCTGGTTGTGGACGTAGGGAATGATTGCGCCCTGCGTCACTTCCAGGACAGCGGCGCGGCGAAGCGACTGGTTCTCGCCAATCTTGGCGATGTTGTCGGTCAGCTTTTCCTGCACGCTGCCGCCGCCCGGATAAGCGCTCGCCGCCAGCGCTTCGATATCGGTGCCCTTTTCCAGGGCAAGCTTGGTGACCGTGCGAACGAAATTCTGGAAGACCTCGTTCTTGGCGACGAAATCTGTTTCCGAGTTCACCTCGACGACTGCGCCGCGGAATCCCTCGACGACCACGCCTACCAGTCCTTCAGAGGCGGTCCGGCCAGCCTTTTTGGCGGCGGCCGATAGACCCTTGGCGCGCAGCCAGTCGATCGCGGCTTCCATGTCGCCATTGGTTTCGGCGAGCGCCTTTTTGCAATCCATCATGCCGGCGCTGGTGCGCTCGCGCAGTTCCTTCACCGATCCGGCCGTGATCTCAGCCATGTCTTGATCCTTTACTCCCCTCCCGCTCGCGGGAGGGGCTGAGGGTAGGAATATCTTGAAAGATGGACCTGATTTCAGGCCCACCCCTCAGTCCCCTCCCGCAAGCGGGAGGGGAAGCTCTCAGGCTTCCACCGCAGCTTCCACCGGCGGCTCGGCCATTTCGCCCACATCCTGGCCGCGTGCGCTCGCATTGCCGGCCCGGCCTTCGCCGACTGCCTGCGCGATCGCGTCGGTGTACAGACGGATGGCGCGGCTGGCGTCGTCATTGCCCGGAACCGGGAACGCAATGCCCGACGGGTCGCTGTTCGAATCGAGGATGGCGACGACGGGGATGCCGAGCGTATTGGCTTCCTTGATTGCCAGCTCTTCCTTGTTGGTGTCGATGACGACCATCACATCGGGAAGTCCGCCCATGTCGCGGATGCCGCCAAGGCTCTTTTCGAGCTTGTCGCGCTCGCGGGTGAGCTGAAGGACCTCTTTCTTGGTGAGGCCGGCGGTGTCGCCCGACAGCTGCTCCTCAAGGCTCTTGAGCCGCTTGATCGAATTGGAGATCGTCTTCCAATTGGTCAGCATGCCTCCGAGCCAGCGATGGTTGACGAAATGCTGGCCGCTCGCCTGGGCCGATTCCGCGATCGGATCCTGGGCCTGGCGCTTGGTGCCGACGAACAGCACCTTGCCGCCACGGGCGACCGTCTGCTGGACGAAGTCGAGCGCCCGCGCGAACAGCGGCACGCTCTGCGACAGGTCGATGATATGCACCCCGTTACGATCACCGAAAATGTACGGTTTCATCTTGGGGTTCCAGCGATGGGTTTGGTGGCCGAAGTGCGCTCCGGCCTCGAGCAATTGCTGCATGGTGACGACCGTGGCCGCCATAATCATTCTCCTTCCGGTTCTGCCTCGACGGAGCCGAATGACCGACCTTACGGCCGGCACCGGTATGTTAGCTCCGCCTGTGGGATGCCGCGCGCCCTAGCCGAACACTCCGGCGCTTTCAAGCCACTCACCCATTCGAAGCGAGTCGCTTGACAGGAAGAACAAAAGAGGAACATATCTATAGCAGCCGCAAGGCGAAATCTTCGCGCGGAACAAATCGGGTCCGATAATGTTGGCGCGATCAAAGAAGGAACAGATGCGATGACGGCAGCACTTGGCACCCTCGTCTTCCTGGTCACGCTGTGGCTCCTGGTTGTGATGGGTGCGACCATTCTTGAGGAAAGCGGCGCGAAGATCGCCGCTGCCCTCATGGGCAGGTCGGCGCCGGTTCGATCGGTGAACACGGTTCCTGTGCGGATCCGCGCCCGGCCGCGGCTTCAGCCTATGCGCGCAAACGCGCAGTGGCGCGCCGCCGCTTGAGCCTGGCGTAGCTCGCCATGGCGACGGGGATCATCACCAGGTAGAGACCGGAAATCAGTAACAACGTCAGCCACGGCGCAACCAGCAGCGAGGCACCGAGCAACGCCACTCCCGCTAGCGCGGACAGCCGCCATGCGGGCCGGATGCGAATGCTCGACCAGCTGTAGGTCGGCAGGCTCGAGATCATCAGCGCAGCAATGAACAGGGTCCAGGCCATCACTCCGGGCCATTCGCGAAACCGGTCGTCTCCGCTGATCAACCACAGATAGATTGGGATGAAGGCCAATCCGGCCCCCGCTGGCGCCGGAACGCCGGTGTTGAAGCCGGCCGACTTGTGCGGCTGTTCCGCGGCATCTAGCCGCGCGTTGAAGCGGGCCAGGCGCAGCGCGCAGCACACGGCCAGCGCAAGCGCGGCAATCCAGCCAAAGCGCGGCGCCATCTTCAGCGACCATAGAAACAAGATCAGCGCAGGCGCGGTGCCGAACGCGATATTGTCGCTTAACGAGTCGAGCTCCGCACCGAACTTGCTTTGCGCCCGCAGCAGGCGCGCGATCCGGCCGTCGAGCCCGTCGAGAACGCCGGCCAGGATGATTGCGCCGAGCGCCTTTTCCCATTGGCCGCCGATGGCCAGGCTGACGCCCGTCAACCCCATGCACAGCGCGAGCGCCGTAATCGCGTTCGGGATCATCGCCCGGAACGGGATCCGCCGCGGATCCCTGTCGTCGATCACTGGCTGATCCCGGTCAGCGTCACGTCGCTGCCGATTTCCGCCAGCACCGTCTCGCCGGCGATCGACCGCTGGCCGAGCAACACGCGCGGCGAAGTCCCGGCGGGAAGATAGACATCGACCCGGCTGCCGAAGCGGATCAGGCCAACGCGCTGACCCGCGTCTACCGTGTCGCCTTCGCGCACGAACGACAGGATTCTGCGCGCGACCAGCCCCGCAATTTGCGTAAAGCCGATGCGCAGGCCGCCATTTCCTTCCACCAGGAAATGCTGCCGCTCATTGTCTTCGCTCGCTTTGTCGAGGTCGGCGTTCACGAACTTGCCGGGCACGTAGGCAATCCGTTTGATCCGCCCCGCGATCGGCGATCGATTGATGTGCACGTCGAACACGCTCATGAAAATCGAGACGCGGGTATATTCGCCATCGGCCAGGCCTTCGGGTCCGCGCAGTTCGGGTGGTGGCGGCACGTTGGCGATCATGGTGATCAGGCCATCAGCCGGGGCGACGATAAGCTTTTCTCCACGCGGCGTGGTCCGGACGGGATCACGGAAGAACGTCGCGACCCAGATCGTCACACCGACGAGCAGCCAGGCGATGAATTCCCAGTGGAGCAAGAACGCGAGGGCAGCGGCGGCGCCGACCGCTACGGCATATTTGCGGCCTTCGGGGTGGACGGCGGGGAAGCGCCATTTGACCGTAGTCGTTGGCAGCGGACTTTCATGCTTGTCGAGTGCGGGCATGGCCGCTCCTTAGTGGTGCCCCGCCCCTCGCACAACGCCGCGGTTGCCTGTCCGCAGCCGCGGTCCTAGAGCGCGCCCCGAACCAAAACGCAGGGACCCAATGGCCAAGATCAAGGTGAAGAACCCGATCGTCGAACTCGACGGCGACGAGATGACCCGCATCATCTGGCAATGGATCCGCGAACAGCTGATCCAGCCCTATCTCGACGTCGACCTGCTTTACTACGACCTTTCGGTTGAGAACCGCGACGCGACCGACGACCAGATCACGATCGACGCGGCCAATGCCATCAACGAGCATGGCGTCGGCGTCAAATGCGCGACCATCACGCCCGACGAGGCCCGCGTCGAGGAATTCGGCCTCAAGAAAATGTGGAAATCGCCCAACGGCACGATCCGCAACATCCTCGGCGGCTGCATTTTTCGTGAGCCGATCGTCATTTCCAACGTGCCGCGGCTGATCCCGGGCTGGACCGACCCGATCGTGGTCGGCCGTCACGCCTTCGGCGACCAGTATCGCGCCACCGACTTCCTCGTCCCCGGGCCGGGCAAGCTGACCATGAAATGGGTTGGCAGTGATGGACAGGAACTCGACTTCGACGTGTTCGACTTCCCTGCTTCAGGCGTCGCCATGGGCATGTATAATCTCGATGCCTCGATCCGCGACTTCGCCCATGCCTGTTTCAACTACAGCCTTGGCCGCAAATGGCCGCTGTATCTGTCCACGAAGAACACCATCCTCAAGGCCTATGACGGGCGCTTCAAGGATATTTTCCAGGATATTTACGACAGCGAATACAAGAACAAGTTCGCGGCTGCTGGGATCGAATATCAGCATCGCCTGATCGATGACATGGTCGCGTCGGCCTTGAAGTGGAGCGGCAAGTTCGTCTGGGCCTGCAAGAATTACGACGGCGACGTGCAGTCGGACCAGGTCGCGCAGGGGTTCGGCTCGCTCGGCCTGATGACCTCGGTGCTGATGACTCCGGACGGCAAGACGGTCGAGGCGGAAGCGGCCCACGGCACGGTCACCCGCCACTACCGCATGCATCAGCAGGGGAAGGCGACCTCGACCAACCCGATCGCCTCGATCTTCGCCTGGACCGGCGGCCTCAAATATCGCGGCAAGTTCGACGACACGCCCGAGGTCGTCCGCTTCGCCGAGACGCTCGAGCGGGTGTGTGTCGAGACGGTCGAAGCCGGGCAGATGACCAAGGACCTCGCCATCCTGGTCGGCCCCGAGCAGGCGTGGATGACGACCGAGCAATTCTTCGAGGCGATCGTCCACAACCTCGAAGCGGCTATGGAAGTCTTCGCCAGCGGCGAGCGAACCCGTTCGCGCCTGACGCCGAGGCCGATGAAACGGCCCGGAATTCGCCGCAGCATCGGATAACGGTCGAGGAGCCGAACCAGCAGCGGCGCCGATGTAATGGGCTCGCCCGACTTGAGCAGGCGGCCGATGATATTGTCCTGCGCCACCTTCTGCGCGGCCTGGATCGCGCGCGTCGGAAACTGCCTGCGATCCTGGACCCTGTGGAGGAGTGGATCGACCGCCTCGCCGCGGGCCAGTGGCGCGGCGAGGATATTGGCGGCGGCGACCGCGTCCTGGATCGCGAGGTTGATGCCGATGCCACCGATGGGAGACATGGCGTGGGCAGCGTCGCCGATCGCCAGCAGCCCGGGCTTTTGCCAGCGTGTGAGGCGGTCGAGCTTGACCGTCAGCAAGTGCAGGTCGCTGATGTCATCCAGCTCCGCGAGGTCGAGCTCGGCCGGCGCGGCTTTCTTCACTTCTTCCCGAATCGCGTCGATCCCACGCGCCTGGTAGGCTTCGGCGGCGCCCTTCGGAATCAGGAAGGCGCATTGCCAGTAAGTGTCGCGATCGATCATCACCAGCAGTCGGCCGCGCTCGACATTGCCACGAAGCGCACCGCCCTCCTGCTGCTTCTTGCCGACGCGAAACCAGAACACGTCCATCGGCGCGCCGAGGTCTTCGAGCGGCAGCATGGTGCGGACGATCGAAGAGCGCCCATCAGCAGCGATCGTCAGGCGGCCGCGGATTTCCCGACCGTCTTCCAGCCTCACCCCGGAAACGCGGCCCTCTTCCTCGACAAATCCCCGCACGGGCGAATTCACCGCCAGGTGAAACCCCGGGAAGGCCTTTGCCTCCTCACGCAGGAAATCGAGGAAGTCCCATTGCGGCATCATCGCGATAAACGGCGCGGGCGTGTTGAGATGCGACAAGTCCCCGATCGTCCATTCGCGCCCGGCCATCCGCAGCTGAGCTGTCGCGACCTGGTTGTGCGGTCGGGTGAGGAAGCGCTGGAGCATCCCGAGCTGGTCGAGAATCTCCATCGTCGAGGGGTGCACCGTGTCTCCGCGAAAATCGCGAAAGAAATCGGCGTGCTTTTCCAGCACCAACACCTGGCAACCGGCTCGGGCGAAGAGGAGGCCGGCCATCATCCCAGCCGGTCCACCACCGACAATGATCAGGTCCAAGAGATCCTTAGCGTCACTAAAGTCACGGACAGCAGCGCTTTTGTCGTCACGTTTAGGCCGACGTTGGTCACCGGCTCCATTCCTGTCACCGGTGCTGCGGCGTGACGTCATGCCGCCACCGGTGGCAGATGAACTCCTATTAGGAAAGCGCTGCGGCCTTACGGATGACACTTGTCGCCGCACCTGCTCTAACGCCGGTATGGCGGGCGGAGCTCCGATCGGTGGCCATGGCCTCAGCGATGCGCTGACGATCCTTGGCGCCGCCGGGATCGTCATTCCCACATTTGCGCGCTTCAGGATTTCGCCGATCATCGGCTTCATTATCGTCGGCGTCATTGCGGGCCCCTATGCGCTCGGCGCGCTGGCCCCGGCGCATCCGTGGATCAACGCGGTCTCGATCAGCGATCCGCATGCGATCGAGCCCTTCGCTGAGCTGGGGATCATCCTCCTGCTTTTCTCGGCTGGACTGCACATCAGCTTCCGAAGGCTTCGGAGCATGCGGCGGGCGGTGTTCGGGGTGGGTAGTGGTGAGCTGGCCGGCTGTGCGATTCTGATCAGCGCCGGACTGATTGCCTTCGGTGTTTCAATGCCGATCGCCGTCGCGCTCGGGCTCGCGCTCGCGCTGTCGTCCACCGCCCTCGTCCTGCCTATTACCGGGATGGACAGCCCGGTCGGGCGGTCGGCTTTCGCCATGCTGCTGTTCGAAGATCTTGCGTTGGTCCCGATGCTGTTCTTGATCGAGCTGATCGGCGGGCATGCCGAGACTGGCGAGTTCATCCGCACGGCGCTGCTCGGCGTGATCGTCGTGGGCGCGATGCTGGTCGTGGGGCGGCTCGCTCTCCCGGCGCTGTTCGCCCAGGCGGCCCGCACCAAAAACCCCGAGCTGTTCCTGGCAATCAGCCTGCTGACGGTCATCCTCGCAAGCCTGGCAACGGGCGCCGTCGGGCTCTCGCCGATCCTCGGCGCGCTCATCGCCGGCATCCTGATCGCCGAGACCGATTACAACGCCGAGGTGGAGGCGATCACGACCCCGCTAACCGGACTGGCCCTCGGCATCTTCCTGATCACCGTCGGCATGCGCATCGATTTGCATGCACTCGCGGGGAATTGGCCGACAATTCTCGGCGCCGCTGCAGGGCTACTGGTTATCAAGGCGCTGATGACTGCGACCTTGCTCCGCGCCTCGGGCATCCGTCCTGCTGTCGCGATCGAGGCCGGGATCGTCATGGCAAGTCCGTCCGAAACGAGCCTGATCGTGATCACGGCCGCGACCGGCGCGGGCATCCTGGCCGCTGCGGACGCGAATTTCTGGACCACGGTCACGGCCATTGGCCTCACGGTTACCCCCGTCCTGGCGGCAATCGGCCGGCGCATGGGCCGGCGCGTAGAAAGCGAGGCTGCAGCGGCGGCAATCGAGATTCCGTCCGGCAAGGATCGGACGGTAATCTTCGGTTTCGGTCGCGTCGGCCAAATGGTCGCCGACATGCTGGTTGTGCACGACAAACCTTATCTGGCCGTGGACAGCGACGTCGACGGCGTCAGGCAAGCCCGTGAGGCCGGTTACAAGGTCCTGTTCGGGGATGTGCGCCGACCCGAGCTCGCCGACCAGCTTCATCTGGGCAATGCCTCGGCGCTGGTGCTGACGATGGACGACCCGGTGCTGGTCGCGCAGCTCGCGCGCCGAGTTCGTGGCTGGGTACCGAACCTGCCGATCATCGCTCGCGCCCGCGATACTGGTCATGCGGCGCAGCTCTATAAGGCCGGAGTGACCGATGCAGTGCCGGAAGCCGTCGAAGCGGCATTGCAACTCGCCGAGGCCGTACTGGTCGATGTCGGGGCTCCCATGGGCCCCGTGATCGCCAGCATTCACGAGAAGAGAGCGGAGTTGCGTTCGCAAATCATGGCCGAAGCGGATTTGGCGATAGAGCCGAGCCTGGGCCGGCGAAGGATCGGAATTATTCCTTAGCGTTCGACGGGGTCGAAGCGGAGCACGCCGGCAATGTAAGTTTTGTGGTCCGGATTATCGGCGGGGTGACGGCTACCGTCGAACACCTGAACCTCGCGGAAATCGAACGGCGACAAGCCTTGGAGGCAGGCAACGTTGACGCCCAGCTCATCGGGATTCGAGCGCCGCTTGTGGTGGGTGTAGATGCCGCAATTGCGGCAAAAATGGTGTTCAGCCGTGTTGGTATTGAAGCGATAGGTGGCGAGTTGATCAGCACCCCGGATGAGGTGGAAAGCGTCCAGGGTAGACGTCACGGCAACTGCTCCCCGCATTCGGCAAATCGAGCAGGTGCACCGTCGTGCCGAGGCGAATCCCTTGGTGAGCATGACATTGAAGCGCACGGCGCCGCAATGGCAGGCACCCTGCAAGGTGACGGGATCTGACGAATGGGTGTCGATCAAGCAGCGACTTTCTGTAGCGCATACCGAACCGCATCCAGCGCGGCATTCGCCTTCGCGCCGTCAGGTCCGCCACCCTGGGCCATGTCGGGGCGCCCGCCTCCGCCCTGCCCGCCAAGCGCCGCGACCGCGACTTTGACGAGATCGACCGCGCTGACCTGGCCGGCGAGGTCGTCGGTGACGCCGACGGCGACGCTGGCGCGGCCGTCATTGACAGCGATCAAGCGCCCCTATGCCGGAGCCGAGGCGCTTCTTCATCGCGTCAACGGTGGAGCGCAAGTCTCTTGGGATCCAAGCCTTCAACGACCTGCCGGAGGAATTGATATCCGTTCACGTCCTCGGGTGCGGCGGAATCCGATTGTCCCGCGCCTCCGCCCATGGCGAGAGCCTTCCTGGCATCGGCCAGCTCGCGCTCCAGGCGCTTACGTTCTTCGACTAGCGAGGCGATGCGCGCGGGGACTTCGTCGGGAGCGGCCTTCAGGACCGCCGCCGCCTCGCGCAGCCGGGAGTCGCGCTCACCGAGCCATCGCCGCGCCGCCTCGCCGGTCAGCGCCTCGATGCGGCGAACGCCGGCTGACACCGCGCTTTCGGACGTGATTTTGAGCAGCTGGATATCGCCCAGCGCGCGAACGTGAGTGCCGCCGCATAGCTCCACCGAATAATTATCGGCATCGCAGGCTGCCCATCGACAGGACGCGGACCTCGTCGCCATATTTTTCGCCGAACAGCGCCATCGCGCCCGCAGCTATCGCTTCGTCGGGCGTCATCAGGCGCGTGGTCACCAATTCGTTTGAGCGAATTTGCGCATTCACCTCGGCCTCGACGGCCTCGATCTCCTGGCGCGTCAGCGCGTTCGGGTGTGAGAAGTCGAAGCGGAAATAGTCCGGCGCGACCAGGCTGCCCTTCTGCGTCACGTGGGTGCCAAGGTGCCGGCGCAGGGCGGCGTGAAGCAAATGGGTGGCGCTATGATTGGCGCGGACGCGATTGCGGCGTTCGACATTGACCTTCTGGTGGACCGTTTCGCCGACTGCCAGCTCGCCCGCGATGACCTTGGTCCGCAGCACATGCAGCTTGCCAAGCGGCTTGGACGTGTCTTCAACTTCACCGGCGAAGCCCTTGAGGGTCGTCAGTTTCCCGCTGTCGCCGACCTGGCCACCGCTCTCGCCGTAGAAGGGCGTCTGGTTGAGCAGGACCTCGACCGTCTCGCCGATTTCGGCTCGATCGTCGCGCGCGCCATCCTTGACGATGGCCAGGACCACGCCCTCGCCTTCGTCGCCCGCATAGCCGGTGAATTCCGTCGCGCCATATTCTTCGACGAGGTCGAACCAGATGTCGTCGCTAGCCTTGGCGCCCGACCCTTTCCAGGCGGCGCGGGCCTTCGCCTTCTGCCCGGCCATGGCGGTGTCGAAGCCGGCACGGTCGACCCGCAGCCCGCGCGACGCGCAGCGCATCCTCGGTCAAGTCATAGGGAAAACCGAACGTATCATAGAGCTTGAATGCAGTTTCGCCCTGCAGCGTGCCACCATCGGGCAACCCGGCAGTCGCTTCATCGAGCAGCTTGAGGCCATTGGCCAGCGTTCGGCGAAAGCGCGTCTCTTCCTGGCTGAGCGTGGCTTCGATCAGCGGTTGGGCGCGCAGCAATTCAGGGTAAGCCGCACCCATTTCCGCGACGAGCGCCGGGACCAATCGCCACATCAGGGGCTCCTTGGCGCCAAGCAAATGCGCGTGACGCATGGCCCGCCGCATGATCCGGCGCAGGACATAGCCGCTGCCCTCGTTCGCCGGCAGCACGCCGTCCGCGATCAGGAAGCCCGACGCTCGGAGGTGGTCGGCGATGATCCGGTGGCTGGCGGTCGCGCCGTGCCGTCGTCGGCGGTCAATGACCGCGAGGCTTCGATCAGCGCCTGGAAGATGTCGGTGTCGTAATTGTCGTGGTGCCCTGGAGGACGGCGGCGATCCGTTCCAGGCCCATGCCGGTGTCGATCGACTTCCTCGGCAGTTCCGAGACGATCTCACCGCCCGCCTGCTCATATTGCATGAAGACCAGATTCCAGATCTCGACGAAACGGTCGCCGTCCTCGTCGGGGCTGCCCGGCGGCCCGCCCGGGAGATGGTCGCCGTGATCGAAGAAGATTTCCGAGCAGGGCCCGCAGGGCCCGTCGTCGCCCATCGCCCAGAAATTGTCCTTGGTCGGGATGCGGATGATGCGGCTTTCGGGAAGGCCGGCGATCCGCTTCCACAAGTCAAAGGCTTCGTCGTCGGTGTGATAGACGGTCGCGGTCAGCCGGTCGGGGCTGAGGCCCCATTCCTTCGTCAGCAGGTTCCAGGCGAGCTCGATCGCGCGGTCCTTGAAATAATCGCCGAACGAGAAGTTGCCGAGCATCTCGAAAAAGGTGTGGTGGCGCGCGGTGTAGCCGACATTGTCGAGATCGTTGTGCTTACCGCCGGCGCGGACGCATTTCTGCGACTGGTCGCGGCGAATAGGGGCGCGTTTCGAGGCCAGTGAAGACGTTCTTGAACGGCACCATGCCGGCGTTGACGAACATCAGCGTCGGGTCGTTCTGTGGAACGAGGGGAGCGGACGGCACCCGCGCGTGTCCGTTCCTCTCGAAATAGTCGAGGAAGCCGCGGCGGATGTCATTGGTCGAGGTCATGTTCCGGATGTAAATGCTGCGCTGCAGTGCGGCAAGGCGAGGCCTTGGCAGCGGTAACATCCGACGGCTAGGCACGGTTGATGGCCAAACGCCCCGCTTCCTCAATTCCAAGCTACAAACGTCGACGGAAGCGCTCGCTGTTCCGCCGCCTGCTTGGCTGGCTGGTCAAGTTGGTGGTTGCCTTCGTCCTGATCTCGATCCTCTGGGTGCTGGCCTATCGGTTCGTGAACCCGCCGATCACGATCACCATGATCGGCGATCTGGTGGCGGGCCGCGGTGCGACGCGCGACTGGATGCCGCTCAGCGAAATGGACCGCGATGCGGTGAGGGCGGCGATCGCGGCGGAGGATGGCAAGTTCTGTTCGCATCACGGCTTCGATTTCGAGGCGATGGAAGATGCGATGAAGCGCAATGCCTCGGGCGGGCGGATTCGCGGAGGATCGACGATCAGCCAGCAGACCGCCAAGAACGCGTTCCTGTGGCAGGGCGGCGGCTATGCCCGCAAAGGGGCCGAGGCCTGGTTCACCTTCCTGATCGAGCATCTGTGGGGCAAGCGCCGGATCATGGAAGTCTATCTGAACCTCGCCGAGACCGGGATTGGGACCTACGGCGTTAATGCCGGGTCGGAACGCTATTTCGGGCATGATGCGAGCGCGATGAGCGCGACCGAAGCTGCGCGGATTGCCGCGGTGCTCCCGCTGCCCAAGGAGCGCGGTGCTGTCGCTCCAAAGGGATTCACCCGTCGCTACGGCAACACCATCGCCGCGAAAATCCCGGTCGTCGGCCGCGATGGCCTGGATGCCTGCATCTACCAGGGTGTGACCGCGCCGGTAAACAAGGCACCGCCGCCGGTGACACGGAAGCCGCGCCCGCTGCCGGGCGAGGAATATGAGACGATCAAGCCCCCGCCGCCGCGACGAGCCAGTAGCAGCGCCACCGGACACGATCATCCAGCACAGAACCCGAGCCGCGCCTTCGGCCCAGAATGAGGTCGCCACACAGCCACAACCGGTCACCCCTGAACCGCGCAACCAGCTGTAAAACCATGCGCCAAAAAGTGTGCGAACCGCGTTTCCTTCCGGAACGCGGCTACTCCTCCATCCGTTAAAGCGGCGATCTTCAAGAGGAGGAATCTATGGCTACGCGTACCCAAAGCCGGACCTCGAACCGTGCCAGTGGTGGCGCTTCGAGCACCAGCCGCAGCAGCGGCGGAGGAAACAACCGCTCCAGTTCACAGCGCAGCGCCTTTTCATGGGGCGACGGGCCTGGTCCGATCATCGCCGCGGCGCTCGGGGGAGCGGCGATCGGCTTCGCGGCGAATTACGGGCGCAAGTTCATGATGCAAGGCATGGAGGCCTCGATCGGCGATTGGGACGAGATCCTGGCCGCTGAACACGACATGGCACTGGCGATCTTCGACAAGATGCTGGCCACCGACCAAAGTCAGACCTTCAAGCGCAAGATGCTCCTGATGAAGCTCACGCATGCGCTCGACAAGCATTCGCATGCGGAGGAAATGGTCGTCTATCCGGCGCTTCGCGAAGCCAATGAAATGGCCGACGCCGACCATCTCGAGAGCGAACATGGCTACATCAAGACATTCATCTACGAATTGAACGAGTTGGGGCCGGATGCCCCCAACTGGCTTGAGAAAGTTCGCGAATTCCGCGCGTTGGTCGCCGAGCATGCTCATATGGAAGAAGAACAAGTCTTCCCCGCCTTCAAACAGTCGCTCGACGAGGAGCAGAATGATCGAGTTACCAGCCTCGTGAACCGCGACGGGTTCTGGATGGCGTAAGGTTAGCCGACCAACGCTAGTTTCGGCGGTTCCTGAACGGACAGGTCAACGGTGCCTTCGCCGCTGATTGCTTCGATCCGGGCCGCGATTTCCGCATCGAGCGCGAAGTCGCGGCCCGCGACGATGATGGCCTGACGGCCGTCTGAAAGCCGCGTGATGAAACGAAGGGTCCCGTTCGATCCGCGCGCTTGAGCCAGTTCACGGGCGATGCGATCGATCATCGCGGGATCGGCGGCGTGGACCGTCATTTGCAGGCGGGTGCGCTTCGCGAGGTCGCTTAACGGCTGGAAGCGCTTGATCGTGACCCGCGGCGTCTCGTCGCCGGCGCGGCGATCGAGCTCGACGCTGAGCAATCCGCACTGGCCTGCTTTCGCGGCCGCTTCAAGCGACGCCGTGGCTTCGTCGTCGAACGCGGTCGCGACGAACTGCCCGGAATTGTCGCTGAGCGTCGTTACCATGTAGCGGCGACCTTTGGCGGAGGTGCGCCAGCGCGCTTCCTCGGCGAGACCGGCCATCATGGCCCCAACACGTTCGCCCTCGGCAAGGCGCATTTCGGAAAGCTCGGCGAAGGTTTTTACCTTGTGTGCGGCCAGCAAATGCCGCGCGGAGTCCACCGGATGGGCCGAGAAGTAGAAACCGAAAGCGTCCCGCTCGGCGGCCATCCGCTGGGCCAGCGTCCACGATGCATCCCTTGGCAAGCGGATGGGCGCGGCCTCGGCACTGCTCGCGCCGAACAGACCGGCCTGTCCACTAGCTCGCTGGTCGTGCGCGCTCGCCGCATGCGCCAAGATCGTCTCGGCGCCGCCGAACACCGCCGCGCGTTCGGGCTTGATGCTATCGAACGCGCCGGCGCCGGCCAGCCCCTCGAGCTGACGGCGATTGAGGAGGCGCGGATCGATCCGTGCCGCGAAGTCCTCAAGGCTGGTGAACGGCCCAACTCGTTCGCGCTCCTCGACCAGCGCTTCCATCGCTTTTTCGCCGACACCCTTCAGCGCACCGAGCGCGTAGCGGACGGCTCCTTGTTCGACCGTGAAGAAGGAATGGCTCGCATTGATATCAGGCGGCAGGCATTCGATTTCGCCGCGGCGCATGTCCTCGATGAAGATACCGAGCTTGTCGGTGAGCGCCATGTCGAAGCTCATCGAGGCGGCATAGAATTCCGCGCGGTGGTGCGCCTTGAGCCAGGCAGTCTGATAGGCGACCAACGCGTACGCCGCGGCGTGACTCTTGTTGAATCCGTAGCCGGCGAACTTGTCGATCAAGTCGAACAGCTCGTTGGCCTTGGCGGTGGCGATCTGGTTGTGAATCGCGCAGCCTTCGACGAAGGTCGCGCGCTGGGCATCCATCTCGGACTGGATCTTTTTGCCCATTGCGCGGCGCAGGAGGTCGGCCTGGCCGAGCGAATAGCCAGCGAGCAGCTGCGCGGCCTGCATCACCTGCTCCTGGTAGACGAAGATGCCGTAGGTCTCGGCGAGAATGTCTTCGAGCAAGGGATGCGGATATTCGATTACAACGCGGCCGTTCTTGCGGTCTCCGAACAACGGGATGTTGTCCATCGGGCCCGGTCGGTAGAGCGCGACCAGCGCGATGATGTCGCCGAAGCTCGTCGGCCGGACCGCTGAGAGGGTCCGCCGCATGCCTTCGGACTCGAGCTGGAACACACCGACCGCGTCGCCGCGCTGGAGCAATTGATAGACCGCTGCGTCGTCCCAAGGGAGCGCGCTGAAGTCGACCTCGACGCCTTGCTCGCGGAGCAGGCGCTGCCCTTCCTTCAAGACAGACAGGGTCTTGAGGCCGAGGAAGTCGAACTTCACCAGGCCCGCCGCCTCGACATATTTCATGTCGAACTGGGTCACCGGCATGTCCGAGCGTGGGTCGCGATACATCGGGACCAGCTCGTCGAGGGGGCGATCGCCGATGACCACACCGGCGGCATGGGTCGACGCGTGCCGCGGAAGCCCTTCGAGCTTCATCGCCAGGTCGAACAGGCGCCGGACGTCGGGGTCCTTATATTCAGCGGCGAGCTCCGACACGCCGTTCAGCGACCGCTCGAGCGTCCACGGGTCGGTCGGATGATTGGGGATGAGCTTGGCAAGGCGGTCGACGTGGCCGTAGCTCATCTGCAGAACGCGACCGGTGTCCTTGAGTACCGCCCTCGCCTTCAATCGTCCGAAGGTGATGATCTGGGCAACCTTGTCGCGGCCGTACTTGCGCTGAACGTAGGAGATGACCTTCTCGCGGTGGGTTTCGCAAAAATCGATGTCGAAGTCGGGCATCGACACGCGCTCCGGGTTCAGGAAGCGCTCGAACAGCAGCCCCAGCGCAAGCGGATCGAGGTCGGTGATTGTTAGCGCCCAGGCAACGACCGAGCCGGCGCCCGAGCCGCGGCCCGGTCCGACCGGGATGTCATTGGCCTTCGCCCATTTGATGAAGTCGGCGACGATCAGGAAATAGCCGGCGAAGCCCATGCCGGTGATGACGTCGAGTTCATAGTCGAGGCGCTCGCAATAAGTCTTTTCGTCGGCGCCGGTCAGCCGTTGCAATCGAACGTCGAGCCCCGCGCGGGCATCGCGGCGGAGCTGCTCGTCTTCGTCGTCGCCAAGGCGCGGCAGGATCGGCTTGCGCTGGGGCGCCGCAACCGCGCAGCGCTGGGCGATCACCGCGGTGTTGGCCAATGCCTCGGGAATGTCGGCGAAGAGCTCAGCCATCGCCGGCGGACCCTTGAGCCATGTGTCGGGCGACGAGCTGACGCGGTCGGCGCTTTCGACGTAGGCCGAATTGGCGATGCACAGCATGGCGTCGTGGGCGGCATGGAACGCCGGGTCCGCGTATGCCGCCGGATTGGTCGCCACGAGCGGCAGGTCGCGGGCGTAGGCGAGTTCGATCAGCGCGCCTTCCGCCGCTTGCTCGACCGCGTCGTTGCGACGCGACAATTCGACATAAAGGCGGCTCGGGAACAAGGCCTGGACGCGATCGAGATAGGCTTCCGCCTGATGTTGCTGCCCGTCGGCGAGCAGGCGAGCCAACGCTCCCTCCGCGCCCGCTGTGAGTGCGATCAGTCCTTCGCTGAAGCCTTCCAGCCGCTCGAGCTCGACATGCGGGTCCTGCTCGACCGGGCGATCGAGATGAGCGGCCGATACTAGCTTGCAGAGATTGGCGTACCCGCGATCGTTCTGCGCGAGGAGTGCCAGCCAGTCGATCGTGCCGGCGCCACCAAGCCCTTCCGGACGTGCCACCGCCAGCATCGCGCCGATGATCGGCTGGACGCCTTTGGCGAAGCAGGCGTCGCTGAACGGCATCGCGCCATAAAGGCCGTTGCGGTCGGTGAGCGCGACTGCCGGAAAGCCGAGCTTGGCGGCGCGCTCGGCGATCGTCTTGGGCTCCATCGCCCCTTCCAGCATGGTGAAGGAGGAGAAGACGCGAAGCGGAATGAACGGCTGATTCACCAAGGAATTATGGCTGTCGATGGGCGCGTTGGACAAGCGGCGGCGGGCACTTATCCCCACCTATCGGGGCGCTCGCCAGCGGCCCTCCATGATGTCGCGAATTTCGCGCATTCGGCCGATGTAGGCGTTGGCGATGCACTGCCGGTTCGGGCATCGATCGACATAGGCAAGAAAGCGCTCGCGCGTGCTGTCTAGAGCATCGCGCTGGTCGGGAACGGCCTGCGCATAAGCGCGGCTCAACTGGCCTGACATGTTGACGTCCAGCGCCGCAAGGCCGCTATCCTGGCAGACGGCGACCTGGCCATGGGTCCGGGCTGCGTTGCAGTCGAAGCTTGGCCGGCCCGGGTTGGACGGGCTTTGGGCAGGTTCGGGAACCGCCGAGTTCGCTGGCATTTCGTTGGGAGCAACCTCATCGCTTTCCGACGGCTCGGGCGCGGGCGCCTCGGCCACCCGGGCGAGCGTGGCCAGCGGTGCAATGATCGCTTCGACATTGCGAAGCTCAACGGGCCTGCCGCTTGCGCCGGTTGCTGGCTGGACGGTGTAGTCGATATCGGCGTGCAGGGTTCGTCTGCCCCCCGATGCGGAGATGCCCGGGGGCAAGTCGAGCGAGAGCGATCCCGAGCAATTGACGGCGCCGGTGGTGCCGTCTTCGCTTTCCATCACCGGGTTTTCCATCCGGACCACGGCGTAGCCCGCCATCCGGTCATAGGCGGCCTGGTCGTTGCCCCGAGTTTCGGCGGCGCGGCGAAAGAGTTCGCGCTTGATGCGGTCATAGGTCGCGTTGTTCGCGCATGCCTTGTCATTGCTGTCGCGGGTTTCGCTCGAAGCGGCCACATTGGTGAGCTTGTCCGGATTCCCGTTCTTGGTCATCGCAACATAAGCGATCATCAAGGCAAGGATGATCGCCCCGGCTATCAAAACGACAGGAGCCCAGTTGGTCCGGCGCACGCGCGTCTCAACGCCCCGCTCCGTGTCCTGCTCCACTATTCGAGCCTGCCCTCGTGGAGCCGGACGACCCGATCCATGCGGGCCGCGAGCCGTTCATTGTGGGTGGCGACCAACGCCGCGCTTCCCTCGCCCCTGACGAGCGAGAGGAATTCGGACAGGACCTTGTCGGCGGTCTTCTCATCGAGGTTGCCGGTGGGTTCATCGGCCAGGACAAGCGGGGGCTTGTTGGCGAGCGCGCGAGCCACGGCCACGCGCTGCTGCTCGCCGCCGGAGAGCTTGGACGGCCGATGATCGAGGCGCTCTGAAAGGCCAAGCGCCCCGAGCAATTGCCGCGCGCGGGTCCGGGCCGCTGCGGTCCCGGCGCCACGGACGAGCTGCGGCAGCACGACATTTTCGACCGCATTGAACTCGGGCAGCAGGTGATGGAATTGATAGACGAAGCCGAGCAACTCGCGTCGAAGCCTCGTGCGGCCATCGTCATCGAGGGTCGCCGCTTCCTCTCCATTCAGCCGGATTGAGCCTTCAAAGCCCCCCTCGAGCAAGCCGACCGCTTGCAGCAAGGTCGATTTTCCCGAGCCGGAAGGCCCAAGCAGGGCAACGATCTCGCCCGGCTGGATCGCCAGGTCGACGCCGCGAAGAACGTGGATCGTCGCATCCCCTTGCGTGAAGCTGCGCTTGAGATTGCTGGTCTCAAGGACCGGCTCACTCATAGCGAAGCACCTGCACGGGGTCGGTGCTGGCCGCCTTGTAGGCCGGGTAAAGGGTGGCAAGGAACGACAGGATCAGCGCGGTGACGATGATCGCCCCAACTTCAAACGGATCGGACTTCGACGGCAAATCGGTCAGGAAGCGCACCGACGGATCCCACAGGTTTTGGCCCGTGATTGCCTGAATCCCGTTCACGACTTCCTGCCGGAAGAATAGGAAGATGGCGCCGAGGATGACCCCGAGGACGATGCCGAGCGAACCGATCGTCACGCCGACCGTCACGAAGACCTTCATCATACCGCTCCGGCTGGAGCCCATGGTCCGCAGGATCGCGATGTCGCGCGTTTTGGCCCGCACCAGCATGATCAGCGACGAGAGGATATTGAAGACGGCGACGAGGACGATCAGCGAGAGGACGACGAACATCGCCACCCGCTCGATTTCCAGTGCCTGGAACAGGGCCGAATTCATCTGGCGCCAGTCGGTGATCATGCCGCGGCCCTGGACCAGCTTTTGCAACGGGGCGACGATCTGCTGGACCTTGTCGGGGTCGGTTGTCTGCACCTCGACCATGCCCACCTGGTCGCCCATCAGCAGTAGCTCCTGCGCGTCCTGCATCGGCAACAGCACGAACGACTTGTCGTAATCATAGACACCGATCTCGAATACCGCGCCGACGGTGTAGGTCACCTCGCGCGGGACGGTCCCGACGACAGTCGAACGGCCCTCAGGATTCCAGAGCGTGATCTGGCTGCCGGGATAGGCGCCGAGAGTCTCGGCCAGCCGCGAGCCCAATGCGACCATGCCGCTGCCGGGCGTGACGCTCTTCATGTCGCCGGCGCGGACGTTACCCATGATCGTGCGGTTGGCCCGAATGTCCTGGACCCGCATGCCGCGCACGAGCACGCCTTCGAAGCGGCCATTGGCGGTGGCCATGAGCGGCTGCTCGATCAGCGGGACGGCGGAGGTCACCCCGGGTGTTTTCTTGGCCTGGTCGGCGATCTGTTGCCAGCCCGACAGGCGACCGTCGTAGCCCTGGACCACGGCGTGGCCGTTGAGCCCGACGATCTTGTCGAACAGCTCGGCGCGGAAGCCGTTCATCACGCTCATCACGATGATGAGCGCGGCAACGCCAAGCGCGACCGCGACCAGGCTGATGCTCGCAACAAGGAAGATGAACCCCTCGCCTTTGCCAGGGAGAAGATAGCGTCGGGCGAGCATTCGCTCGGCGCGGTTGAGGATCATGCGGTGAGTCTCGCCAATGCGCTTTCGAGGCTCAGCTCCTGGCGCTCTCCGGTTGAACGACACTTTAACTCGACGGTCCCGGCGACGATTCCGCGCGGGCCGACGATGATCTGCCAGGGCAGACCAATGATATCCATTGAGCCAAGCTTGACCCCGCCCCGCTCCTCGCGGTCGTCGTAGAGCACTTCGACGCCGGCCTCGCGGAGCTGGTCGTAAATGGATTCGGCTGCCGCGACGGTGGATTCGTCATCGGATCGCATGGTGACGAGCCCGACGCGCCAGGGCGCCACCGCTTCGGGCCAAATGATCCCGGCATCATCATGGCTGGCCTCGATGATCGCGCCGACGAGGCGCGACACGCCAATCCCGTAGCTCCCCATCATCGGCGTTACCGGTGCCCCATCGCGGCCCGACACCTTGAGGCCCATGGCGTTTGAATATTTGTCGCCGAAGTAGAAGATGTGGCCGACCTCGATGCCGCGTCCGGTCCTGCGGCTGCCCTCCGGCAAGACCTCCCACTTGGCGACATCATGGGTTTCGTCGGTCGCGGCATAGGTAGAGTTGACCCGGTCGAAGAGGCCCTGCAGCCCTGCTTCGTCACCATAGTTCAGGTCGGACTGCTGCCAGTCGAAGCCATCGTAGGCCGCGTCGTAGAAGACTTCGCTCTCGCCCGTCGGGGCAAGCACGATGAACTCATGGCTGAGGTCGCCGCCGATCGGCCCGGACGCCGCCTTCATCGGCACCGCGCGAATGCCGAAGCGCTGGAAGGTCCGCAGATAAGCAAGCATCTGGGTGTAATAGCTTTGCCGAGCACCCGCCTCGTCGAGGTCGAAGCTGTAGGCATCCTTCATCAGGAATTCGCGCCCGCGCATCACCCCGAAGCGCGGCCTGACCTCGTCCCGGAACTTCCACTGGATATGATAAAGCGTGCGCGGCAGGTCGCGGTAGCTTTTCACGTCGTCGCGGAAGAGGCCGGTGATCATCTCCTCGTTGGTCGGACCGTAGAGCATCTCGCGCTCGTGGCGGTCCTTGATGCGGAGCATCTCGGGCCCATAGGCATCGTAGCGCCCGCTGGTCCGCCACAGATCGGCCGACTGCAGCGTGGGCATCAGCAGTTCCTGCGCGCCCGCGCGGTCCTGTTCCTCGCGCACGATCTGCTCGATCTTCTTGAGCACGCGAAAGCCGAGCGGCAGCCAAGCGTAGATCCCCGCTGCGGTCTGGCGAACCAGTCCCGCCTTCAACATCAGCTTGTGGCTGACGATCTGGGCATCGGCAGGGCTTTCCTTGAGGACCGGGAGAAAGGCACGGGACCAGCGCATGGCGCCGCGCTCTAGCGGGCATTCGGCGGGGCTGGCAACCGCAGCGGGGCATGTGGCAGGCCCGCAACAGCCGCAGCACAAACGCAACGCCGATCAATCTCCGGCAGTGACAAGGACCTTCAATGGCGCCTAGGCACACCGTTGTCCGGACGCATCGGCCCTTGGGTCGGGTCCGGCACGTAGCAGGCGACTGGGGACGCTGGCTGCAAACATCCAAGGGGGCTGGCGAGCAATCGTCACGCAGGGCGCCCGGATCGCTGGTCGATCCGGGCGTTTGCTTTTGACCCGGATTGCCGTCGACGCCCTGTTGACGCGGCCCCGGAATTTCTGTGATCAGCCCCAACACGCGATTTGCTTCAAGAGGGTTTCGGCTTATTAGAGGCCGCGACGGATTGAGCGCTCGAAAGGGATAATGGCAATGGCCAGGAATGTCGGACCGGAAGATCGGGTAGTTCAAATCGTCGCCGCGCTGGGGCTTGGACTCCTCGCCTATCTGAAGGTCTTTCCCGAGGTCGCTTCGATCGTCCTCGTCGTCATCGCGGTCTATCTGCTGCTCAGCGGAATCCTCGCGCGGTGCATCTTCTACAAGATGGTCGATGTCGACACGAGCATCCAGGAGCAGCCTTACTCCACGACCGACGACCGCGCCGGTCTGTAAAGACGGCTCAACGGCGCCGGAGCGCGTCGGTGCCCAGGAAACCGGGTGATTCTACCAAAGTCGTCGACGGCGGCCGCCGCAAGGAATGGCGCGGACCGCTGGTGAACGTGCCCGTCGAGCGGGCGTCCACGCTCCTTTTCGACAGCGTTGCCGATCTGGAAACGTCCAGGCGCGGACTCGGCAGCTATCATTACGGGCTTCAAGGCACCGCGACGCATTGGTCCTTGTCCGAAGCGCTCACCGAGCTGGAACCGGGAGCGGCGGGAACGGCGCTGTTCCCGACCGGCCTTGCCGCGATCACCACGCCACTCCTCGCGCTGCTGTCACCTGGCGACGAATTGCTGGTTCCCGACAATGTGTATGGCCCGACACGCAAGTTCTGCGACACGATCCTCAAGCGGCTCAAGATCGCTACGCGATATTACGACCCGTTGATCGGCGCGGGCATCGGCGACCTGATCAGCGCGGCCAGCCGGGCCATTTTGCTCGAAAGCCCTGGCTCCCTGACGATGGAGGTGCAGGACATCCCCGCCATCTGCACGGTTGCTCGCGAGCGGGGACTGGTCACGTTGCTCGACAATACCTGGGCGACCCCGCTCTATTTCAGGGCGATCGCGGCGGGCGTCGATGTCACGATCCTCGCCGCCACGAAATATGTCGGCGGTCATTCGGACGTCATGCTTGGGACCGTGACCGCGAACGAAGGTCACTTCAACCGCATTCAATCCGCCGCTTGGGACCTCGGGCAGGCGGTGTCCCCGGATGATGTGTGGCTCGCGTCGCGTGGCTTGAGATCAATGGCGGTTCGGCTGAAGCAGCATCAGGAAAGCGCCCTCATGATCGCGCGATGGCTCAAGGAGCGTCCCGAGGTCGGACTCGTCCTTCACCCCGCCCTGCCCGATTGTCCGGGCCACGATCTTTGGCAACGCGACTTCACTGGCTCGTCCGGGCTCTTCAGCTTCGAGTTGAAGGGATCGGACAAGGCGGCGCGAGAGCGCTTCGTCGACAGCCTCGACCTGTTCGGAATCGGCTTCAGCTGGGGAGGCTATGAAAGCCTGGTCCTGCCGGTCGATCCGATCCGGACGGTGTCCAGGCCGCCGGCCACCAACCTGGTCCGGCTGCAAATCGGCCTTGAGGACCCCGAGGATTTGATTGCCGACCTCGCGGCCGCCTTCGATCAGGCGGGCCGTTCGCCGTAGACGTTGCCGGCCTGGCTGTAGCGGCACACCAGCACTTCTTCCGCGCGGCCAGTCGCGCTCGCGCAGCCGACTTCTCTGGTCTCTCGCCAGATCAGCTGGGTGTAATGCCCGACATTCTCGACGTCGCCCGAGCGGCTGTTGTTCGGGAAGACGCCGGGGCGGTAATCGCGCTTCTCCGTGACCCATAGCTGGACCATCGCCTCGGGGGAAAAGGCACGCGGCGTTCCGGCCCAGAGATTTTCGCCTTGCGGGGCCTGCCCGTCTTCGTCCGGCGAGTGCTCGAAGCGGCCGGTTGCCGCCAGATGGTCGGCCCACCCCTGCGCATCCTTCGCCAGCCGCGCATCCCACACCAATGGCTGGACGCCGGCATCGGACCGTGCGGCATTCTGCGCAGCAAGCAGGCGCGCATTGAAATCCGCCCGATAGGTGGTTCCGCCGACCAGCATCGGGCAGCACCCGGCTAGCGTGAGCGCGAGAAGCCGACGATGGAACCGGGTTTGCACAATGCGCCTCTTTCAGGCGCGTGCCTACGGTCCTTATCCTTGGAACCGCGTTATCAGGTTTGGTTAACGGGTCGGTTAGGCGATGCCGGCCTGTGGCCGATGCCGGACTGCCTGGCCGATCAGCAGGAACCCGATCAGCATCATCGCCCAGGACGCGGGTTCAGGGACAGCGGGCGTTGGCGGAATGGTCGGCGTCACGGGCGTCACCGGCGTGGTCGGCGGCGAAGGAGTCGATGGCGTGCCGGGATTGCTGGGCGGTGTCGTCGTTACGACGGGCGGAATGATGACGCCTCCACCCCCACCGCCCGGGGTCAAAAAGCCCGGAAAGCCCGGGCCTCCGCCCCCGATCTGACCCGGCGGAACAGCCGGAGGTGCGCTCGTGACAGCAGTATAAAGGGGCGCCGCAGCGGGCGGCACGATTGTCGGGGCCGGCGGCGAGGTGAGGATGGCGGCGAGCGGGCTGACCGGCGATCGCCGGACTTTTGGCAGAGCCCGCTCATGGCGCGCGCTTTGCGCCGTTCGATGCTTGCTGTTCGCCAGGAGTCCTTCGGCACGGGCTCCTGGCGAGCGAAGCTCGAACAGGCTGGCGACTGAAATCCGCGGCCCCTTTGAGGGTTTGACCGATCGCCTTAGCGAATGTCTGCGGCGAGCCATTCGGTGTCGATCCGGTTGGGAAGCCTGGCCGGTTGTAGACGGCGACTGTGGCTAGCCCGGCAAGGATCAGGGCGGCCAGGATGAAGGCATTCCGGCGGGTCGCGAACAAGACAGCGACACTGCTCACGGATTCACCGCGGACAAGGCGCACAAATGGTTGTGTTCATAACCAACGCAGCCTCGACAATCGTTATGAGAGAGTTAACCAACCATTAGTCAATAAGTTGCCGCGCACAATTCCCAGGCTCGTTCCCTGAGCAATTCGCGCCAAGGGTTGCCATGAGGTCACGCCGCACGAAAGCGGTCTCGACTGAGGGTGGTAGCGGAGGAGGGACTTGAACCCCCGACACGCGGATTATGATTCCGCTGCTCTAACCAGCTGAGCTACTCCGCCCCAAGGGCCGTTCGACGCCCTCGATGGGGCGTCGGAGGCGCGGCATATAGGTGTGGCCCGCGGGCCGGTCAACGCGAGGAACCGCTTACCTTTGCCCTCGTTAAGCGAGCAACAACAAGAGGCGCCGATGGACCCGCTTACACCCCTTGACACGTTGTGCCGGATCATCCTCCGGGCGCGCGAATATGAAGCGCAGACCGCGAGTGATTTCGACCGCGGCGAAGACCCTGACAACGTCGATGACGAGCAGGAAGGCACGCTGTCGGTCCTCGAAGACGAGATCAATGATAGTGTCGAGGAAGAATTGCAGGCGGTCTTCGAAGACCTTGGGGAAGATCAGCTGGCAGAGGTGATCGCCTTCTGCTGGGTCGGCCAGGGCACCTACGAGGCCGCTGACTGGGACGAAGCAATGGAAGAGGCGCAGAACCTGGTAAGCGACGGCACCCAGGGCGCGATCGACGAGCTGATGGAGCAACCGATGCTGGCCTCGGTGCTCGAATCCGGGCTCGCCGCCTTCGATCTCAGCTGCGCGGGGATTGGCGAGGTCTCCTAGCGACCGCGAAACGGATAAGTCGCGACGCGATCCCACGGACCGTCAAGATAACGAGATAGCCCGAGTGCCGGTGATCGCGAGCGCCCGAGGGCGAAATTCCTTCTCGAGGTCTGCCAGCAAAACGCGGGCCATTTTCGGGGCGACCTTGTTCTGGATGGTGACGTGCGGCCGCCAGCCACCCTGGTCCTGGGCGCTCAGCAAGCCATGGAAGTCGTCGGCGAGCTGGTCGCGCATTCGATCGAGGTCCGGACTGACCACGCGAAAGGCGACGCCCGGTGCCAAGGTCCATCAGCCCTTCGATAGATGCGCGCGGGGGCGGCACCGGGGCGCAGCGGGCAAGGGCGGCTCGAGCGGCGCCTTCCGCCGATGGCGGCAACGCATGGAAAATGGTCAGGTGCGCGCCAAGCCGGTTGCGCTCGGGCGGGAAATGGGCCCGGCGCAGGCGATCGAGCCACGCGAAGTCCGCCGGGCCGATCTCCGCGGTGACGATCAGCGCCCCGGCCATTGGTCCCGCGGCAACTCTTCCAGTTCGGCCAAGTCGGCTGGGCTGATCTTACAACGCAACGTCTCGCCATCGCATGCCGACGGAGGCCCAGGGCAACCGGCGTAATGTTTCTCCGACGCCGGCGAGACCGCCTTGCGAGACGACCACATAGTCGAGCCGACCGCTCGAACAGCCGGCCATCGCGTCAATGCAGCGGCCAATCTCCGTTCGCCGGTTCATCACCGGAGCGCGCGAGAGGAGGGAAACGGGGAACAAGGCTTCGCCGGGCGTGAACTCGCTGGCCTCGGATGCGGCCCGACCACCCTCCTCGACCTTCCTCTGCCGCCCGAGCCAGCGCCAGATGCCGAACAGGTCGAGGACCGTCAGCACGACATTGGTCCAGAGCAGCGCCGGCTGATCGGTCGATGCGCCAACCGCAACCCAGCACAATGCGCCGAAGGTGAAGAGGACGAAGCCGTAGCCGGTAATCCGTGACCCGAGGTTGGCCGCCGTCATCGAAGCGGCAATGATCGTCGCGACTGTCGCGACCCATGAAATCGTGTCTGTCATGGCGCCGCAATGCGGCAGCCGCGACTTGGTTCAGATTTCCACCTGGCTCCCGAGCTCGACAACGCGATTGGTCGGCAGCTTGAAGAACTCCATCGCGCTTTCCGCATTGCGGAGCATCCAGGCGAACAGCTTCTCGCGCCAGATCGCCATTCCAGGCCGGGACGAGGCCAGCAGGGTTTGCCGGGCGAGGAAGAAGCTGGTGTCCATCATCCGGCACTGGCTGCCGATTTCCTTCAACTGCGCGAGGGCGGCGGGGACGTCGATTTCCTCCATGAACCCGTAACGCAGAACGACGCGGTAGAAGCCCGAACCATAGTCGTTCGTCTCGAGCCGCTTTTCGAACGGCACATAAGGCACGTCCTCGATCCGCACCGTCAGCAGGATGACGCGCTCATGGAGCACCTTGTTGTGCTTGAGATTGTGCAGGAGCGCGTGCGGCACGCCGCTTGCTGAGCTGGTCATGAAGACGGCCGTGCCCGGAACTCGAGCAGCGCTCGGCGCCGCCGACTTGATGAAAATTTCCATCGGCAGGCTGGCTTCGTTCATCCGGCTGATCATCAGCTGACGCCCCTTCGCCCATGTCGTGAGGAAGGTGAAGGCGATCGCGCCGACCAGCAGCGGGAACCAGCCTCCCGCCGGAACCTTCAGCAGGTTGGCCGAGAGGTAGGAGAAGTCGACGAGGAAGAAGAGCGTCAGCAGGCCGGCGACCGCATAGCGGTTCCAGTTCCACATCTGGCGCAGGACGACCGCTATCAACACACTGTCGATCAACATCGCGCCGGTGACGGCGATGCCATAAGCGGCGCCGAGGTTCGACGAGGACCGGAAGGTCACGACCAGCAAGGTGACCATGATCATCAGCGCCCAGTTGATGATCGGGATGTAGATCTGTCCCGCCGCGCTCTCGCTGGTGTGGGCGATGCGGAGGCGAGGCACAAAGCCAAGCTGGATCGCCTGCTGGGTGACCGAGAAGGCGCCCGAGATGACGGCCTGGCTGGCGATGATGGCGGCGGCCGTGGCGAGCAGCACCAAGGGTAGCCGAAGCGCGTCCGGCGCGAGATAGAAAAACGGGTCCTTGACCTTGGCAAGCGCGGTCGCAGTATCCGCCGACAGGATCATGGCGCCCTGCCCCATGTAATTCAGCAGGAGAGCGGGCAGGACGAAGTATATCCACGAAATGCGGATCGGCTTGCGGCCGAAGTGGCCCATGTCGGCGTAGAGGGCCTCGGCGCCGGTCACCGCCAGCACCACCGAGCCAAGCGCAACGAACGCGCGCACGAAGTCCGCTGCGAAAAATTGGAAGATGTGCAGCGGGTTGAACATCGCAAGGATCACGCTCGGGTCGTCCAGGATGTGCATCACGCCGAGCACTGCGATGCTCAGGAAATAGAGCAGCATCACCGGTCCGAACAGCAGCCCAACCTTGGCGGTGCCGCGCGCCTGGATCGCGAACAGGCCGACCAGGATGACGACGGAAATCGGGATGACGAAGGGTTCGAATCCCGCGGTTGACCGTGGTCAGGCCCTCGACTGCCGACAGCACCGACATGGCCGGCGTGATCATCAAATCGCCGTAGAACAAGGCGGTCGCGAACACGCCGAGCATGATGATTCCGCTCGTCCACCGTTTCTTGCCCGTCAGCGTCCGGTTGATGAGGGCGAGGAGTGCGAGGCTGCCGCCCTCGCCCTTGTTGTCGGCGCGCATGATGATCGTGACATATTTCAGGGTCACGATGATCATCATCGACCAGAAGATGAAACTCAGGACGCCGTAGATATGCAGCTTGTCGGGGACCAGCGTGTGGTGGCCCGCAAAGGTCTCGCGGAAGGCGTAAATCGGCGAGGTGCCGATGTCGCCGTAAACGATGCCGATGGCGCCCACGACCAGCTTGTAAAGCGGCCCCTGGGCGTGCCCATGCGCAGTGTCTTGCGGGGCTTCGGCTGCAGCGCCCCCGGTCGCGGTGATGTTCATGTGTTGAAATTCAGACCGGACAGACTGCGAATTCGCATCCCTAGTGCCGCGCGCCAGAGGCTCGGCTGCGGACGGCGCTCCGTAGCACTGCCGTTTCGGCCCCGCAATCGGACGGGACAGGGGCGAAAAGCGCGTCTATAGGCCCGCCAAACCATGACAAGCGGAGCGAACGTTTCAATGCGCATTGGGGTGCCAAAAGAGATCAAGGTCCACGAATACCGGGTCGGGCTGACTCCGGCCTCGGTCGCCGAGCTGGTCGTCCACGGTCACGAGCTGTTCGTCGAGACCAAGGCCGGCAACGGTATCGATTGTCCGGATTCCGCCTATGAAAAAGCCGGTGCGAAGATCCTGCCCGACGCGCAGTCGGTGTTCGATTCCGTCGACATGATCGTGAAGGTCAAGGAGCCGCAGCCGCAAGAGATTGCGATGCTTCGGAAAGGCCAGATCCTCTTCACCTACCTCCACCTCGCCGCCGACAAGGACGCAGGCGCTCGGCCTGATGAAATCAGGCGCGACCTGCATCGCTTATGAAACAGTGACCGCGCGCAACGGCTCGCTGCCACTGCTGAAGCCGATGAGCGAGGTCGCGGGCCGGATGTCGGTCCAGGTCGGCGCCCATTATCTCGAGAAGGAGCAAGGCGGCCGCGGCGTGCTGCTCGGCGGCGTTCCTGGCGTTGCGCCGCCAAGGTCGCGATCCTTGGCGGCGGCGTGTCCGGCGTCAACGCCGCGCAGATGGCAACCGGCTTGCGCGCCGATGTCACCATTTACGACATCAACAACGACCGCCTGGCCGAGCTCGACATGTTCTTCTCGAGCCAGATCAAGACGGCCTATGCCTCGCGCTCGGCGATCGCCAACGCAATCAAGGAAGCCGAACTGGTCATCGGCGCCGTTCTGGTCCCTGGTGCCGCCGCGCCGAAGCTCGTCACCCGCGACATGCTGAAGACCATGAAGCGCGGGTCGGTCCTCGTCGACATCGCAATCGACCAGGGTGGTTGTTTCGAGACGAGCCACGCGACTACCCACGCGGACCCGGTCTACGAGGTTGACGGAATCATCCATTATTGCGTCGCCAACATGCCCGGGGCGGTTGCCCGGACCAGCGCGTTCGCACTCAACAACGCGACCCTGCCCTTTGCGATCAAGATCGCATCGCTCGGCGCGGAAGAAGCGATGCGACAGGATCCGCATTTGGCGAATGGGCTCAATGTGTCGGGCGGGAAGATCCGGCACCAGGCCGTCGCGGAAGCGCTCGACCTCGCTTACGAGCCGGTTGCCGCCTGAGCCTTCGCGGCGCCCGGTCCGCCGAGCGCTGCCACCGCCTGCTCGATCAACGGCCGCCAGCTGGCAGACCTCGGTGCCTTGGCCAAGATCCGTTGCCAGATCGCCACCGCTGCCGGCGCGTCGCCCGAGCGAGCGAGCGCCAGGCCGTAGAAGAATGGCGCCCCGGGATGGCCTGGGGCAAGCGCTGCCGCGCGCCGGTAGGCGAGTTCGGCGGGCGGGGTTAGGCCATGGCTATGATCGACCAGCGCATTGCCAAGGCCGATCCAGAGTTGAGAATCACCGGGATAGCGGCGCACGGCATTCTGGAGAATGCCAACGGCATCTTCGCTCTTGCCATCGCGGGCGAGCGCTTCGGACATTCGAAGCCAGCTTTCGGCAGGTGTGAAGTTGCCGAAGAATGCGTGCCGCGCATCGGTCAGCGGGAAGGCGTCGGCGTCTTGATTTCCTAGCGCCAGAGCCGACGGGAGGTCCGGCCTTCCCTGCAGCGCGTAGCCCGAAGCGCCGAGCAGCAGCGCCGCAGCTGCTGCCGTCAACAGCCCTCCGCGCACTCGAAGCAGCCATAAAAGTCCGAGTGCGACGGCGATCAGCAACAGGAGCATCAACCAGCCCATCAGCGGTTCGAGCCGAGCTTGATCCGTCGCCGGATAACCCAGAGCCCAATCAACAGCAGCGCACCGGCGCGAGCCACAACGGCCAGGCCGACGGCTCGGCGGTCGGTTTGTAGCTGATCCACGTCCCGTAGCGCTCGATCAGCCAGGCGCGGATGGCCCTCGGCTGCTCCCCTGCCGCGATCCGACGCCGGACCAGGTCGCGCATGTCGCCAGCCAATTCGGCATCAGAATCGGCGATCGACTGGCCCTGGCAGACGAGGCAGCGAAGCTCCGTCATCAATTGTTGCGCTTTCGCTTCCTGCCGCGGATCGGGAAGTTGTCGATCCGACCAGTAAGCAGGCGGCAGGTTGCTGTCCGCGTACAGCGGCTGAACCACCGTCAAGGCAATTAGTAGAAGTAGCGGCCTCATCGCAGATCTTTCAACTGATCCATGACACCGGTAATGTTCGCACGGCTCAACGGGCCGATATATTGGTGGCGGATCATTCCCCTGCCGTCGATCACGAAGGTCTCGGGCACGCCGGATGAGCCCAGGCTGATTTGAACGCTGCTCCGCGGGTCTGCGCCGACGCGCTCATAGGGATCGCCATTGCGAGCGAGGAAGGCGGCGATGGCGTCGGGCCGATCGCGAACGGCGATGGCGTCGATCTTCACGCCGCGCTGACGAAGCTCGCCCAGAACCGATACTTCTCCGACGCAGGGCACGCACCAGCTCGCGAAGACATTGAGAAGCCGCGGTTGACCGGTCGCGAGGTCGGCCGACTTGAGGCCTGGCTTGCCCGGCACTGCGGGGTCGAGGGCGAACGCCGGCAGCGGTCGATTGACCATCTGCGATGGAATGGCGGGATCGCGGGGCTTAACGAGCCGCCAGGCAAGCCCGCTCACGAGCCACAGCAGCAGGATCAACGGGATGATGCGCCAACCGCGGCTCATGCGTAGCGCTTCCTGCGCCAGTCGGCGGCGGGTCGGCGCCGCAAGTGGGTTCGCCAGAGCCGGCCCAGCAGCGCCAGCGCGCCACCAAACGCAATCAGCGCACCCCCCGCCCAGATCAGGGTGACAAAGGGCTTCCACCACAGCCGAAGCTGCCATCCACCAGCCGGGTCCTCTTTGCCGACCACCGTGTACAGTTGGCCATTCCAGAAAGTCTCGATCGCGGCTTCGTTGGTTTCGGTGGGCGGGTTCGAGAAATATCGGGTCTGGGGCTTCAGCATGATCCGCCCCGAACCGCGGCTTGCCCAGAGCTGGGCTTCGATCGCCGTCCAGTTCTTGCCCGCTGTCGGAGTCACGTCCTGCAACTGGATTAGCCACGGGCCGACGTTGAGCGTGTCGCCGGGCTTAGCGACCGCGAGCCGCTCGCTTGTGAACGCAGCGTTGGCGGCCATTCCGGTAAGGGCGACCGCGATGCCAAAGTGCGCGACCACCATGCCCCAGGTCGCCAAGGGAGCGCGAAGCGGGTTGCGTCCGGTCAGCGGAACAATGCTCGCGGCGGCCAGGAATGCCGCCATCGTAAAGCCGAACCGGGGCAGGATGTGAATGTCCGGGGCCAGAATGATCGTGATCGCCAAGGCTACCGCCGCCAACAGGCCAGGAAGCTTAAGCTGGCCGAAGACTGGCCGCCGCTCCCGGCGCCAGCTGAGCAGCGGGCCAACTCCGACAAGCGCCGCCAGAATCAACGCCAGCGGACCGGCGACCGCGTTGAAATAAGGCGCGCCGACCGACAACTTCTCGCCGCTGATCGCCTCGACGAACAGAGGATAAAGCGTGCCGAGGAAGACGATCCCGAGGATGACGCTAAGCAAAAGATTGTTGAGCACCAGCCCACTCTCGCGGCTGACAAGTTCGAACGGAGCGCCTTCCTTCAAGTTTGCGCCGCGCCAGGCGAACAGCGTGAACGCCGCGCCGACATAGATCGCGAGCAGCACGAGCAGGAATGTGCCTCGCTCGGGATCGATGGCGAAAGAATGGACCGAGGTCAGGATCCCCGACCGCACGAGGAAGGTGCCGACCATCGACATCGAGAAAGCGATGACGGCGAGCATCATCGTCCACGCTTTCAACGCGCCCCTGGCGGCGAGCACGTTGATCGAGTGAAGTAGCGCCGTCGCTGCGAGCCAGGGCATCAGCGAGGCATTCTCGACCGGGTCCCAGAACCAGTAACCGCCCCAGCCCAGTTCATAATAAGCCCAGTAGCTGCCGGCGGTGATGCCCAAGGTCAGCAGCAACCAGGCGCCAAGCACCCACGGCCGCATGGCCCGCGCGAGGCGGCTATCGACCTCCCCCGTCAGCAGCGCACCGACCGCGAGACTAAAGGCCACCGACAGTCCGACGTAACCGAGGTAAAGAGTCGGCGGGTGAAACGCCAAGCCGGGGTCCTGAAGCAGCGGATTGAGCCCCTGCCCGTCCGGCGGTGCCGGGAACAATCGCGCGAACGGATTGGAAGCAACCAGGAGGAAGGCATAGAAGCCGAGCGCGAGGACGGCCTGGCTGCCCAATCCGGCGATCAGGGTTCGCTCGCCGGTGCGGCGCGAGAACAAGGCGACGAAAGCCCCCGCCACCGCGAGGATGGTGACCCACATCAGCATCGAGCCTTCGTGGTTCCCCCATGCGCCGGCCACCTTGTAGATGAACGGCTTTGCGCTGTGGCTGTTTGCGAAGACCAAGGCGACGGACATGTCGCTTCTGGCGAAGACGATCAGCAAACACGCAAAGGCGATCAAGGTCAGCGCCCCCTGGGCGATCGAAACCCCGCGCATTCCCCGTGCGACCTCGATGTTGCTGCGCAAGGCGAGGATCATCAGCAGGAACTGGTAAGCGGCGAGCCCGGCTGCGAGCCACAGCGCGGCAAGGCCGGCCTCGGCGATCATTTCTCGAGCGTCTTCCCCGACTTGTGCTCCGCGGCGAGGTTGCCGAGCTCGGGCGGCATGTAGCGCTCGTCATGCTTGGCGAGGATCGTATCGGCGACGAAGGTACCGCCCTCCAGCCGCCCCTCGGCGACCGCGCCGCTGCCTTCACGGAAGAGGTTCGGCACGATGCCGCGATATTGAACCGGCGTTTCCGCTTTACCGTCGGTGACGACGAAGCGGATGGTGACGCCATCGCCGGCACGCTGGATCGATCCCTGCTTTACCATCCCCCCGAGGCGCGACGATTGGCCCTCGGGCGCTTTGCCCGCGACGATATCCGCCGGCGTGTAGAAATAGGACGCGCGATCCCTCAAGCCCCACATGGCGAGCAGGACAGCCGCGAGCACCGCGATCATCGCCGCGGTTAGCAGGATCAGTCGCTGGTTTTTCGGTTTCATTGGCGCTTGAGCGCGTCGACTGCCGTTTCAGCGCGCCGCATTGAACCGAACGCCCATAACAATAAACCGATGGTCAGCGCTGCCGCAACTCCATAGGCGGCGACCACGAACGGCCACTGGCTCATGCACTCATCCGCCGCATGCGTGCCTCGACCTTGGCCTCGGCGAGCTCGGCGCGCATTCGCATCAGCGTCGCGGCGCCGAACAGGCATGTGAAGCCGACCGTGGTCAGCGGCAGCGGCCACAGGATCGAACTATCGATGCTCGATCCGGTGATGCCGATGCTTTCGCCCTGATGGAGCGTGCGCCACCACAGCACCGAATAATGGATGATCGGCAGGTTGATCGCCCCGACGAGGCCGTAAATGGCGGCGATGCGCCCCTCCCCGCCGCGCTCGCGCTCCGCCGAGGCGAGCGCCGATGTAACCGAGGTAGAGAAAGAACAGGACGAGCATCGAGGTCAGGCGTCCGTCCCATTCCCACCAGGTTCCCCAGGTAGGGCGGCCCCAGATCGAGCCGGTAATCAGGCAGATGGCGGCAAAGGTCGCCCCGGCAGGCGCGACCGCTCGTCCCGCGATGGCCGCCAGCGGATGACGCCAGACGAGCTGGCTGATCGAGGCCCCCGCAATGCCCAGCCACCCTGCCATGCCGAGCCAGGCCGCGGGCACGTGGATATAGAGGATGCGGACGGTCTCGCCCTGCAGATAGTCGGGCGGCGTCAATGTCAGGCCCGCGGCCATGCCAGCAATCGCCAGCACTGAGCCGATCAGGAACAGCCAAATCGTGGCCGGCCGGGCGATGCGCAGGAAACGGGCGGGATTGGCGAGCGCGTGCATGTCGCGCGCTCTTATGCCCTTCCGATCAGACGCTGCGCCATCGCATCCGCGACCGCCGCTGGATCGCGGCCAGTCTCGGAGCCTTCGGACCAGATCTGCTCGAGCCGCACCGGAATCCCCTCGATCCGCCGGCGAACCAGCGAGGCATCGCCGTCGCCCAGATATTCGGTGCAGACGTTGATGATGCCGCCCGCGTTGATCACGTAATCGGGCGCGTAGAGGATGCCGCGAGCATGCAGGCGCTGGCCATCCCCGGCCGTCGCCAACTGGTTGTTGGCGCCACCGGCGACGATTGGAGTCTTCAGTGCGGCGATGCTTTGCTCGGTCAGGATCGCACCCAAAGCGTTCGGGCTGATGACGTCGGCTTCGAGGCCGAGGACATCCTCGGTCGACACGACTTTGCCGCCGGTCGCATCAGCGAGCTTCTGGGCCCGCGCGGCGTCGACGTCGGCGATGCTGAGCCTGGCGCCTTCCGCGCAGGCGTGGAGCGCGACGCCCGTCGCGACGCTACCCGCGCCCTGCATGGCAATGTGAAGGCCGCCCAGATTGTCCTTGCCGAGCGCCCATTTGACGGCCGCTTTGATGCCGAGAAATACCCCGAGCGATGTGTGCGGGCCGGGATCGCCGCCGACGTCGCCAGCGCTGTTCGGAAGGCCGGCTACATATTTGGTCGAGCGCGCGACTTCGATCATGTCGGCAACGTTGATGCCGACGTCTTCGGCGGTGACATAGCGCCCGCCGAGACCATCGACCGCTTTACCGAACGCGTGGAGCAGCGCCGGCGACTTATCGCGGCCCTCGTTGGCGAGCAGCACCGACTTGCCGCCGCCGAGCGGAAGACCGGCCATGGCGTTCTTGTAGCTCATGCCGCGCGACAGCCGCAGCGCGTCCGTCAGCGCTTCCTCGTCCTTCGCATAGTGCCAAAAGCGCGCGCCGCCGGCGGCGGGGCCGAGGTGGGTGGAATGCACAGCGATGATCGCTTTCATCCCGCTCTTCTCGTCGGTGACGAAATGGATCTCTTCGTGCGCGTCGAAGTCGGGCAAGCCCCAGGGCGTCGTCATGTGCTCGATGTGTCCGATGTTGCGAAAGCTATGAAATGGGGCGACCGAGGGGACTTGAACCCCCGACCCCTGGTACCACAAACCAGTGCTCTAACCAGCTGAGCTACGATCGCCATAGAACGCCGGCGAAGCCCGCACTTCTTGCGGTTTTCATCGACGCCGGCGCCACTTAGGGTTGGACGCGATTGAACGCAAGCGAGGTGCCCGGCCATGAATCCGACCATCGAGAAGTTCGGCTATCCGGCCACGCTGGTCAAGGAATTCGAACATTGGGTCGTGCTGCTGAGGCCGGCTCAAGTCACGCTCGCCAGCCTCGTCCTTGCGGCAAAAAGCAGCGCGACCGCCTACGGCGATCTCCCGCGCGAGGCTTTTGCCGAACAGGCGGATGTCGTCGCGGCGATCGAACAGGCGCTGAAACATGTCACCGATTATAAGCGCATCAATTATCTGATGCTGATGATGGTCGACCCCAACGTCCATTTCCATATATTCCCGCGCTATCGCGAAGCCCGTCACTGGGGCGAAGTGGAGTTTCCCGACGCTCGGTTGGCCCGGGCCGCCTCGGCTAGACAAGCCGATCAAGCTAAGCCGCGACCAAATTGATAAGCTGACCAATGAACTTGGCAGACATCTTTCGGTAACTAACCCGCAAAGCTTAAGTCCGTTATTATCTTGCGGCGGACGTTACGGAAGCGCATCGTCCTGTAGGGGAGAAATCGCATGGCGAGTCGCCGGGCGAAATCGCTTGGTGAACCGGTGTCCCTCAAAGACACGTTGGTCGCTGCCGGGCTCCAGGCGCATCTCGCTGACCTGCTCGACGCGATGCCGCATCGGCTGGTCCAGGTCGATGCCCGCCGTCCCTTCCGGGATCCGGGCGCAGCGCGTGACGAAGTCATGTTCGTCCGCGCCGGGATCCTCTCCAAGTTCAAGTCCGATACCTCGGGCCGCCGCCAGATCGTGGCGTTGCGCTTCCCCGGCGAGGGAATCCTGCCGCGTCATGGAGCGGCCCAATATGGCATCCAGGCGATCGTCCGCTCCGAAGTCATGGTGGGCAAGGCCAAGGACTTCGATCCGATTGTCGAGGCCAACCCCGAAATCCAACGGTTTTTCTGGCGATTGATCCAGCGCAACGAGGCGATCGGCTATGAATGGCTGGTCAATTGCGGACGGCGGGATTCGACCGCCCGGGTCGCTCATCTGTTATGCGAAACCGCAGTTCGAATGCACACCAACGAAAGCGAACGGATGGTCAATCCGTTCACGCAGCAGCAGATCGCTGACATTACCGGGCAGACGTCCGTTAACG
This sequence comes from uncultured Pseudomonadota bacterium, assembly GCA_963748685.1. GTDB lineage: Bacteria > Pseudomonadota > Alphaproteobacteria > Sphingomonadales > Sphingomonadaceae > Sphingomicrobium. Next base: position 51,460 of record CAVVKB010000005.1, read on the forward strand.
TCAATCGAGTGCTGGCCGACATGGAACGGCAGGGCCTGATCCGCCGCAACGGGCGCGAGATCGAGTTTACCGACTGGTCAGAAATGAGCCGGATGGCGAGCTTCCAGCCAAACTACCTGGAAATCTAAGGCAGGCTTACCGCCTGGTGGGCGCGGCAGGGTTTGAACCTGCGACCCCACCCGTGTGAAGGGTGTGCTCTACCACTGAGCTACGCGCCCGCTGCCGAAAATCGCGGAAAGCGGCGGATATAGTGAAGCCGCGACTTCCTGTCCAGCGCCGTTACTGAACGGCGTCCTTCAGGACCTTGCCGGGACGGAACTTGGGCTGCGAACTGGCCTTGATCTGCATGGGCTCGCCTGTCCGGGGGTTCCGCCCAGTCGATGCCTTCCGGCGAGTCACCGAGAAATTCCCAAACCCGACGAGGCGAACCTCGTCTCCGCGCTTCAACGTCGAGGTGATCACTTCGAGCATCGTTTCTACAGCGCGCATCGCGTCGTTTCGGTTCAGTCCGGACCGGTCGGCGACATGACCGATCAGTTCCTGCTTGTTCATGCCCGAAGCTCTCCCTCGCCGACGCGTCAAAACTTCGCGCGCGCCGACCGTCACTCCTTAAGGCAAGAGTCCGCGCGCCTGTCCAGTGGCTCTAGTGCCGAACCGCTGTGCCGCTTTCGGACGACGGCGGGTGGACCGGCGGCTCAGCGGCACGCTCGTCATCGTCGGTCCATTCGATCGGCTGAGGCGATTCAATCAGCGCCCGCGCAAGAACCTGGTCCACATGATCAACCGGGATGATCTCCAGCGCGTCCTTCACCACTGCGGGAAGCTCGGCGATGTCCTTTTCATTTTCCGCCGGGATAAGCACGGTGCGGATTCCGCCCCGCAACGCCGCCAGCAGCTTTTCCTTGAGACCACCGATCGGAAGCACTCGGCCGCGAAGCGTCACTTCGCCCGTCATCGCAACGTCGCGGCGAACCGGGATCCCGGACAGCGTGGAAATGATCGCGGTGACCATACCGATACCGGCGGAGGGACCGTCCTTGGGGACTGCACCCTCCGGCAAGTGGACGTGGATGTCCTTGCGCGCGAAGATCGATGGCTTGATCCCGTAGGCAGGCGCCCGGGCTTTGACGAAGCTCATCGCCGCCTGGATCGACTCCTGCATCACGTCGCCTAGCTTACCGGTCGTCTTGATCTGTCCCTTGCCGGGAACGGTCACGGCTTCAATCGTCAGCAGCTCGCCGCCCACCTCCGTCCAGGCAAGACCGGTGACCGCACCGATCTGATCTTCCTCCTCGCCGACGCCGTAGCGGAATTTCCGCACGCCGAGGAACGAGTCCAGATTGTCTTCGCGAACTTGGACGCTGTCGTATTTGCCTTCGAGAATCTGGCGCAGGGCCTTGCGAGCGACCTTCGCCAGCTCGCGCTCCAATGTCCGGACGCCAGCCTCGCGGGTATAGTGACGGAGGATCGTTCGCAGGCCCTCGTCGGTGAATTCCAGTTCACCCTCCTTGAGGCCATGCGCATCCATCTGCTTGGGGATCAGGTGACGCTTGGCGATCTGCACCTTCTCGTCCTCGGTGTAGCCCTCGAGCCGGATGATCTCCATCCGGTCCATCAATGGCTGAGGCATGTCGAGCGAGTTCGCCGTGGTCACGAACATCACGTCGCTAGGTCGTAATCGAGTTCGAGATAGTGATCCTGGAATTTGTTGTTCTGCTCCGGGTCGAGCACTTCGAGCAACGCCGAGCTCGGGTCGCCGCGGAAGTCTTGGCCAAGCTTGTCGATCTCATCGAGCAGGAACAGCGGATTCGAAGTCCCGGCCTTTTTGATGTTCGAAATGATCTTGCCGGGAAGCGATCCGATGTAGGTGCGGCGGTGGCCCCGGATCTCCGCTTCGTCGCGGACCCCGCCGAGGGACTGGCGGACGAACTCGCGGCCGGTCGCCCGCGCGATTGAGCGGCCAAGCGACGTTTTGCCGACCCCGGGTGGGCCGACCAGGCACAAGATCGGCCCCTTGAGCTTGTTGGTGCGCGCCTGGACCGCGAGATATTCGACGATCCGGTCCTTGACCTTCTCCAGCCCATAATGGTCCTCGTCGAGCACCGACTGGGCTTCGGCGATGTCCTTCTTGAGCTTCGACTTCTTGCCCCACGGCAGGCCGAGCAGGACATCGAGATAGTTGCGCGCGACCGTGGCTTCGGCCGACATCGGCGCCATGGCGCGAAGCTTCTTGAGCTCGGCGTTGGCCCGCGTTCGCGCTTCCTTGCTGAGGCGCGTCTTGCGGATCTTCTCGGCCAATTCCTGCAGCTCGTCACCGCCCTCTTCGCCCTCATTGCCAAGCTCGCGCTGGATCGCCTTCAGCTGCTCGTTCAGATAATATTCGCGCTGCGTCTTCTCCATCTGCCGCTTGACGCGGCTGCGGATCTTCTTCTCGACCTGCAATACGCCGAGTTCGCCCTCCATGAAGGCGAACACCATCTCCAGCCGGCGTGACGGGATTGAGCTCGCCGAGAAGGGCCTGCTTGTCGGCAACCTTCACCGACAGGTTCGACGCCACCGCATCGGCGAGCGCCGATGGTTCCTCGATCTCGCCGAGCTGGATGCCGGTTTCGGCGGGGAGCCGCTTGTTGAGCTTCGCGTAATTCTCGAACTGATCGATGACCGAGCGCATCAAAGCCTGTCCCTCGGGGTCCGACACGCTTTCTTCGTCAACTTCCTCGATTTCGGCGACGGTAAAGCCCTCGCGCGCTTCGAGATTGACGAGCCGGGCCCGCTTACTCCCTCGACCAGCACGCGAACTGTGCCGTCCGGCAGCTTGAGAAGCTGCATTGCCGTGGCGATGACGCCAAGATCGTAGAGCGCGTCGCGATCGGGATCGTCTTCGCCCGGATCGAGCTGGGCGACCAGGAACAACTCCTTGTCGGCGGCCATCGCGGCCTCAAGTGCCGCCACCGATTTTTCGCGGCCGACGAACAGGGGGACGATGCGGTGCGGGAAAACGACGATGTCGCGAAGAGGAAGGATAGGGAGGGAGCGGGTCATGGCCAACATATGGGCTGGCCCCCGTCGCCCACGCAACAAAGGCGGACATCCCGAATGCCGGTCGCCCTTGGAGGCGTCACATGGAGGAAGCGAAGATGAGCACAGTCCGAACGCGGCGTAACGAGACATCGCGGAGCGGAACTGTAATTCCGATGACGCGGTTGCTCGGTCGAGGACTGCTCGATGCGCGACGATGAGGAGGTGGAGCAAACGCCATCTCCTCCTGAGCGCTTAGGCACGCTTCCGCTGGAAGGTGAATAATTCGCGGCGAACCGCGATTCTGTAATCATTCAGTTGTCACGGCGATATATGTGCTGTGACATTCGCCATTCCTGCTCGCGCTCAGCGCGCTCGCCTCCCCGCCACCGCTTGGCACAGCTGGCCCGTACCGGGCCTGTCCCGCCGCCGCCCAGCGCGCGCCGGTCGCCGAGCCGTGGATGGCGCGGCCGCCCGCCCCCCAGGGACAGCCGTGGCAGTCGCCCGCCGCGGAAGGTGGGAAAGTCGCCGGCGCTTGAGCCGATCGATCTCCCACCAGCGATCGAGCAGGGCGTCGACATGATCTACATCGACGAGGAGCTCGTCCCCAAGGCAGTCCACGACGGCAGCGATGAGAATTTCGCGGCGTGGAGCGGCGCGCCGGTGGACCTCTTTTCCTCGGTCAACCCGATCTACACCGACCTTCGGCGCGGTCTGGTCAAGTATCAGCAGCGCTGGGGCAGCCTTCCCCAGCTGCCAATCCCCGCGGGGCCCGGCCCTCAAGGCCGGCATGACTGGCGAACGCGTATCGATGCTTCGGACCCGCCTTGGCCTTGCCGACGGCGCGAAATTCGACGCCGCGCTCTCGGCCAAGTGAAGGAGTTCCAGTCGGTCCACGGCATCAAGGCGGACGGCATCGCCGGGGCCGGCACGATCGACGCGCTCAATCGCGGCGCTCAATATTATGAGCAGCTGATCATCATCAACCTGGAGCGCGCCAAGCGGCTCCCGTCGCCCGAAGAACAGAGCAAATATGCGATCGTCGACGCGGGCGATGCCCGTCTCTCGCTGTGGGAGAATGGCCGGAAGGTCGACGAGATGAAGGTCGTGGTTGGCAAGGCCGAAACGGCCACGCCGATGATGGCCGCCTACATTAAATATGCGAGCGTCAATCCCTACTGGAACGTGCCGCCGGAGCTGGTGCGGAGTCTCGTCGCGCCCGCGCGTGGTCGCCCAAGGCGTCAGCTATCTCACGGATCGCGAATATCAGGTGATGACCGACTATAGCGACGATGCCCAGCTCATCGACCCGCATACGGTCGACTGGCAGGCAGTGGTCGACGGCCGTCAGGACGTTCGCCTGCGCCGCTTTCCGAGCCCGGCCAATTCGATGGGCATGATGAAGTTCATGCTGCCCAATTACTTCGGCATCTATCTCCACGATTCGCCGGAGAAAGAGCACTTCACCAAGAACGAGCTGTGGATCAGCAACGGCTGCGTTCGGGTTGAGGATTATAAGCGGCTTCGCGGCCTGGCTGTTCGATGGCTCGGTGCCCAAGGGCAAGGATCCGAAGGTCGAGACGAGGTTGATCTGCCCAAGCCGGTTCCGGTCTACATGACCTATCTGACCGCGCAGCCGACCGCCACCGGCGTCCAGTTCATGACCGACCATTATGGCCGCGACGAACATTTGATGGAGCGCTTCGGAACCCAGCTGATGGCGGCGGTCCACGGTCCGCTAATCGCGGTGTGTTGACCCGAGGATAAGTTGGTTTCGCGCCGAGTTCGGCGAGGAGCACGCGCGTTATGCGCGCGAAATCCCCGCCTTCATTCCGTGCTGGCGCCGTCGGCCGCGTGCCCTTGTCCTTGGATGCATAGACACGGACCGGGTCCTTGCGCCCTTCCACAACATCACCGTCGACATGCACCTCGTCCACGCCGTCCATCGACGGCAGGTCGAACATGGTATCGAGCAGGATGCCCTCGAGGATCGACCGCAGGCCGCGAGCGCCCGTCTTGCGATCGATCGCCTTGACCGCAATCGAGTGAAGCGCGTCGTCGGTGAACTCGAGCTGGACATCTTCCATGTCGAACAGCTTGGCATATTGCTTCACCAGCGCGTTCTTGGGTTCGACCAGGATCTTGACCAGCGCCGGCTCGTCGAGATCGAGCAGCGTCGCAATCACAGGCAATCGGCCGACGAATTCGGGGATCAGGCCGAACTTGAGCAGGTCTTCCGGCTCGCAATGCTGGAGGACTTCGCCTGTTTTGCGCTCGTCGGGCGCGGCGACGTGGGCGCCAAAGCCCATCGACTTGCCCTGCATGCGGTCGGAGATGATCTTTTCGAGACCGGCAAAGGCGCCGCCGCAGATGAACAGGATATTGGTCGTGTCGACCTGCAGGAATTCCTGCTGCGGATGCTTGCGGCCGCCCTGCGGCGGGACCGAAGCGGTCGTCCCTTCCATCAGCTTCAGCAGCGCCTGCTGGACGCCTTCGCCCGAGACGTCGCGGGTGATCGACGGATTGTCCGACTTGCGGCTGATCTTGTCGATTTCGTCGATGTAGACGATGCCGCGCTGAGCCTTTTCGACATTATAGTCGGAAGCCTGCAGCAGCTTGAGGATGATGTTCTCGACGTCCTCGCCGACATAGCCTGCCTCGGTGAGCGTGGTCGCGTCGGCCATCGTGAACGGCACGTCGAGGATTCGGGCCAGCGTCTGCGCCAGCAGAGTCTTGCCGCAGCCGGTCGGCCCAATCAGCAGGATGTTCGATTTCGCGAGCTCGACGTCGCTGCCAGCCTTGGAACTGTGGGACAGCCGCTTGTAATGGTTGTGAACGGCGACCGAGAGCACGCGCTTGGCGCGGTCCTGGCCGATCACGTAATCGTCGAGCACCTTGCAGATTTCCAATGGGGTCGGAACACCGTCGCGGGTCTTGACCAGCGCGGACTTCGATTCTTCCCGGATGATATCGTTGCAGAGCTCGACGCACTCATCGCAGATGAACACGGTCGGCCCGGCGATCAGTTTCCTGACCTCATGCTGCGACTTGCCGCAGAAGGAGCAGTAAAGGGTGCTCTTGCTGTCGCCGCCTGAAAGCTTGGTCATTCCTATCCTTGTATCCCGGCCACTGACGGCCGCCTGCTATGGGGCATGCTAACCCGCTTTATGACACAATCAACACCCGCAGTCGGTTAACGGGTCCGCCACAAAAATTGGTCGTTTAGAATCAAGAATATGGATGGAGGCAGGCTCGCTAGCAAGGGGCTGCGTGTCACGATTTGAGACGGTCGAGGGCCTCGTGCATGGCCTCCTGAAAATCCGAGCGAGCATAGATATCGTTGTGGCCGGCCCGCTCAATGGTGCGATCAAACACCAGTGTGCGGACATTCTTGCGCAGAGCATCCGTCCGTTCGGTGGGGACGATTTGATCCTGCTCTGCGCTCACGATCGCGACTGGCGTCGTCGACTCCTTCAACGGTTCGGCGGCATCCATTTCATGCCCGAAGAATGGTCCGATCGGCAGCCACGGGTACATCGACTGAGCGACGGCCTTCAACGAATCGAAGGGGGTAACCAGGATCAACCCGGCGAGACCGCGCCGGGCCGCGAGCTGAGCCGCGACCCCCGTGCCAATGCTGAAGCCGACCGCGACTACGCGCTTCGGGCGAAGCTGCTTGAGAACCGCATCGTAAATTAACGGTGCGTCGGCGATCAGCCCCTCCGCGGATGGCGAGCCCGTCGACGGCGGGTAGCCACGATAATGGAAGGCGACCACGTCGTGGTCCGGAAAAAGGTCGTGCAGATACTCGGCGACGTCCTGGCCATTCCAGGCATTGCCGCCGAAGCCGAGGATCACGGTGCGGCTCGCATCGACCTGCGCCGCGGGGATGTGGATTCCCTCGAGCTTCTGCCCATCGGCACCGCGAACCTGCAGGCTCGTTGCACCGCGCGGGAGCGGGCCGGCTTTCGGCACGGCATAGACCGGAAAGATCAGGTGGCTTTGGAAATCGATCATGGCCGAAGCAGCCGCACCGATCGCCGCGAAAAGTTGGAGATAGGCTTAGCGCGCGAATGCGGCTTCGATCGCGGGTGTGACGCGATCGACGGTATAGGGCTTCTCGATCACCGGTGCGTTATCGAACTCCGGTGGCGGCGGGTCCACGTGGCCGCCGGTCGCGATCACGAAGGGGACATTGCGCTCCCTCAGTCTGGTGGCGACGGGCCACACGCTCTCGCCCTTCAGATTGACGTCGAGGATGGCGAGATCGAAGCCGCCCTTTTCGACTTCATCCAGCGCGCATTTGACGGTATCGCAAGTCCCGCTGACCCTGTGGCCAAGCGAATCAAGAAAATCCTCGAGCATCATCGCAATCAACGGCTCGTCTTCGACGATGAGGATGGAACGCTGCCCCGGCATTGGCCTTCGGGAATAGTGCCCGAAGTCAAAAGCGCAAATAACTTATTTCGGCGTCACCGCCCGGCGCGCCGCTTCGGCAAGCTCGGTCACCGAAAAGGGCTTGGGCAGGAAATTCACGTTTTCGATGTCGATGGATTTGCGCAACTGCTCCTCAGCATAGCCCGACATGAATAGAATCTTGAGGTCCGGCCGGGTCTGGCGCGCTTCGCGAACCATCGTCGGGCCGTCCATGCCGGGCATGACCACGTCGCTGATCAACAGGTCGATCGGCTCGTTCCTGGCGATGATCTCCAGCGCCTCCTCGCCGTTGCTGGCGCTGATGACGGTATAGCCATGACGGGTCAGCGCGCGCTCCGCGACGTTCCGGACCATCGGCTCGTCCTCGACGAGGAGGACGGTGCCACTGCCCCAGAGTTCGTCCTTCTTCGTTTTTTCGGCCTTGCGGCTTCTGCCCGCCGTGGCCTCTTGACGATGAACAGGGAGGTAAATGACGAAGCGCGTTCCCTCGCCCACTTTCGAATCCGCGAAGATGAACCCACCCGACTGCTTGACGATACCGTAAACGGTCGACAGACCCAGGCCGGTTCCCTTGCCGACTTCCTTGGTCGTGAAGAAGGGCTCGAAAATCTTGCCGAGGACGTTCGACGGGATTCCGGTGCCCGTATCGGTGACCGAGAGCGCGCTGTAATCGGCAATCGCCAGGATATCCGAGCCGAGCTCCGCGACCTGGTCCGACTTCACGAAATAAGTCTGGATGGTCAGGACCCCGCCGCCTTTCGCGGCCATCGCGTCGCGCGCATTGACCGCGAGATTGACGATTACCTGCTCGAGCTGGCCGGGATCGGCGCGGATCGGCCCGAGGTTGCGGCCATGCTTCACGACGAGCTCCACGGTCTCGCCCAGAAGCCTTTTGAGCAGGTGAGAAACCTCCGAGACGACATCGGGCAGTTGCAGGACCTGGGGTCGCAAGGTCTGCTGGCGCGAGAAGGCCAGCAATTGCCGGGTCAGCCCCGCCGCTCGATTGGAGTTCGACTTGACCTGCTGGATATCGTCATAATCGCTATCGCCGGGCGTGTGCCGCATCAGCATCAGGTCGCAATGGCCGATAATCGCCGTCAGGATATTGTTGAAGTCGTGAGCGACGCCACCGGCGAGCTGGCCGACGACCTGCATCTTGGTCGCCTGCGCGACCTGCCGCTTGAGCTTTGCTTCCTCGCTATTGTCCTTCAGCAGAAGCAGAACTGCAGCATCGCCGAGGCCGCGCAGGCCGGCGATAGTGAGCGCGACCGGCTCCGACGGCAGACGCGTAAGCCGCACCGCGAGGTCCCCCGACATCGCCGGACCGCGCGCATTTCGGCGAACCGCGTCGGCGACCGGTCCCTTGTCCTCCTTCACAACGAGGTCGCCGGGATAGGAGGGCATCGCTGACGCATGGAGCCCGGCGGCGTGGCGAAAAGCGCCGTTCATGGTGAGGAAGCGCCCATCGCGATCGACCAGCGCGAGACCGATCGGGAGGACGTCGAGCAGCGCTTGGACGTTCGAGGATTGGCCGACCGATGCCGCGGCGCCCGTATCGAACAACAGAAATGTTCCAGCGCCGCTTTCGCTGGAAGGGTCGGCAGGCAGATACACTGCGCGAACCGGAGCCGCGCCCTCGCCTTCAGCGACCAGGCGCATCTGCTCATCGCTGTCCAGCTCGACGAGATCGGCGAACCGTGCGTGATAAGCCGATTGCTGCGGCAGCAAGGCTCGTTCCGCGAACCGGCTGTTGGCCGCCACGATCAGGCCCTTGGAATCAACGACGGCCGAAGCAACGCCGGCAGCCGCGAGCCGCTGGCCGATGCCTCCTTCCGTGCGACGCGCCGCGATGACGAGCGCATCTGGCGCCGGCGGTGACGGGAAGCGCCAAAGTAGCAGGTCAGCATACGCGCCCACGCGGTCAACTTCGACCGGGCTTGTGCCAACGTTCAGGGCGATCCCTGCGACGCACCCACCACCGTCGCGCTGCGCCATCGTCTGCGCGAGCTTCAGGCCATCGGCGGCTTCCTTGCTGCTTGCGAGCTCCATCGGGGCGACATTTCCGAACCGCTCGCGATACGCTTGATTCAAGATAAGCAGCGAGCCTTCGAAATTCGTCAGCGCGACCGGATCCCTGCCTAACCCAAGCGCCGCCGAAACGAGCGCATAATCAGCGCCGGTTGCTACTGGTTCGCTGCGGCTCCCACCAACCGAAGGCCTGATGATCGCGCCTGCGATTGACAGGACCGCGACGAGGATCGCAGCTCCCGCCAGCCTCGGAAGGCCGATCAGCAACAGGATGAATGCGATGCTGAGCGCCGACGCGCCAATCAAGGCGGGCACGAGCCATCGACCCCATTTGTCAAGCGGGGTCGAGTTTATCGGCGGGAGCTTCTGGTACAGCATCTGGCAGGAACCATCCTACCAGTTGCCGGCAATCCTACCAGATGCGAACGCGATCAGCTGGCTCGAGATACAGCTTCTGGCCAGGCTTGACGTCAAACGCCTCATACCAAGGATCCATGTTGCGCACGACACTCGCGCGAACCGGGCACGGCGAATGCGGATCGGTCAGCAATTGCTGGCGCTGCGCGGCCTCGCGCTGCTTGCACCGCCACACCTGCGCAAAGCCGAGATAGAAGCGCTGATCCGCAGTCAAACCGTCGATGACGGGCGGCGCGGCGCCATTCAGCGAGGCAAGGTAGGCGTCGTGCGCGATCGTGAGCCCCGCGAGGTCAGCCACATTCTCGCCCATCGTCAGCTTTCCGTTCACGTGCATCCCAGGCAGCGGTTCGTATGAATTGATCTGCTGCTCATACTTGTCGAGGCGGGCCGTGAACTGCTTGGTATCGCCAGGCGTCCACCAATCGATCAGATTGCCGTGAAGGTCATACTTTGCGCCTTGATCATCGAACTGGTGGCTCATTTCGTGTCCGATCACGGCGCCAATGCCGCCGTAATTGACGGCGGCATCAGCACTGGGATCGAAGAAAGGCGGCTGGAGAATCGCGGCCGGAAAGACGATCTCGACCATGGTCGAGTTCGAGTAAGCGTTAATGGTCATCGGGGTCATGCCCCATTCCCAGCGGCGGATCGCCCCGCCCAGCTTGCCGAGCTGGTAATTGTGCTCGAACTCACGGGAACGCATCGCATTACCGAAGGCATCGCCCTTCTGAATGGCAAGGCCGCTCATGTTCCGCCATTGCGACGGATAGCCGATCTTCGGCGTGAAGGCCGCGAGCTTGGCATGGGCCTTCGCCTTGGTCTCCCCGCTCATCCAGTCGAGCTTGTCGATCCGGCGGCCCATCGCGGCGATGAGATTGTGGACCAATTGGTCGGCCGCTGCCTTGGTCGCAGGGGGGAAATATTGTGCGACGTAGAGCTTGCTGACGTCATCGCCCAGGGCGCCGACGGTAAAGTTCACTCCCCGCTTCCATCGCGCCTCCTGCTCCGGCGTTCCTGACAGGACAGTGCCGAAGAACGCGAAATTCTCGCGGTCGAACTTCGCCGGAAGGACAGGTGCATAGGCGTCGAGCGACCGGACGAGGAGCTGGTCCTTCAAGACTTGCAATGGAGCCTTGCCGATTGAGGCCGCAATGCCGGTAATCGCGCTTGGCTGGGCAATCACGACGTAGGAGACACTGGCCCCCTCGCCCTTCGCCAGGCCCGCAAAGTCGAAACCTGGTGCCAGCTTGCGGACTTCGGCGGTCGTGAATTTGTTATAGGTCTTGTTGGCGTCACGACTGGCGGCGCGGGTCCAGTGAACCTGCGCAATTCCTGTTTCGAAGTCGAGGATGGCCTTGGCCCGGGCCGCAGGATTGGCCTCACCGGCCATCGTCAGCACGTTGGTGAGATGATCGAGATACTTCGATCGGGTCTCGACCAGCTTGGGATCGGCCGACAGGTAATAATCGCGGTCGGGCATGCCGAGCCCGCCCTGCGAGACGTTGAGCGCATAGCGATCGGAGGCCTTGCGGTCCTGGCCGACGAACATCCGGAACGGAATGTTGACGCCGATGCGATCGGCCTTGGCATATAAAGCCGCGAGACCGGCCTGCGACTTGGTGGCCTTGATCTGGTTCAGCCAGGGCTGGATCGGGGCGAGGCCCTTCGCCTCGATCGCCGCCTGATCCATGAAGGCTGCGTAAGCGTTGCCAATCCGACTGTTCGGGTCCTTGGATTCGGCATCGATGATCGTGCGCGTCCGCTCTTTGGAGAGGTCGTCCAGAACATTGAACATGCCGTAGCGCGACTTGTCGGCCGGGATGGCGGTGTTCTTGATCCAGGTGCCGTTCGCGTAATCGAAGAAGTCGTCGCCCGGCGTGACGCTGCGATCCATGCCAGCGGCGTCGAAGCCGAAAGTGCCATATTGAGGGCGGCTCGCGGCTGCTGCCTGCGCCGCGGCGGCAACCGAAGTTCCCAGGCCACCATGATTGGCGGCAACCGCAAGGCTGGCGGACCCGACAATGGCGGTCGAGGCCAGGGCAAGCGCGAACATTCGTACCATAATGAAGAATCCCCTCAGTCGAGTCCCTATCGTTGGACAAGGTGGCGGAAAGCCTGCCAACGTCAATCGACAATCGTGCCCAAGGGAACTGCAAACGGTTGTCGGATCAGCCCCTTAGCCGACGGCGCTGGCGCCAGCGGCTACCCGCCCAGATCCGCCACACGAGGACCGAGACGAAATAGCCGGTGACCGCAGCAGCGGCGGCGATGGTCAAGACGCCAAGCGCGATGGACCCCGAAGCCTGGTGAATCCAGAACAGCATCCGGCTGAGCTCGCCCGAGAAGCGTTCGGCCGCGGCTGCATTGACCAGGGTCGAGTCATGGTGAAGTTCCCACGACCCGATCCGATATGCCGCATAGTAGAGCGGCGGGATGGTCAGGGGGTTCACAACGAGGGTGAACAGGGCGGCGACCGCGACATTGGCCCGAGCTGGAATCGCGAGAAGGGCCGCAATCGCAGTATGCATGACGGGAATGATCACCGCGACGAACAGACCGATAGCGACACCTCGGGGTACCGACCGCCGGTTCATCCGCCACAACGAGCTATGGGTGAGGTGCGCCGCGAACGGCCGAAGCAGCCGGTAACGATGAATGGTTTCGCGCGTCGGAACATGACGCATCAACCAGTGGAAGCGCCCAGCCGGAGGAGTGACCTCAGCCACGGGTCTTGAGCAACCGTTGCTGCTCCCGCTTCCAGTCCCGTTCCTTCATGGTGTCACGCTTGTCATGCACCTTCTTGCCCCGGGCCAGCGCCAGCTCGACCTTCGCCCGGCCACTGCCGTTGAAGTAGATCGACAGCGGCACCAGCGTCAGCCCGTGGCGTGTCACCGCCCCCTGCAACTTGGCTATCTCACGACCCTTGAGCAATAATTTACGCGGCCGCCGCGGCTCATGGTTCTGGCGGTTGCCGTGGCTGTATTCAGGAATGTGGCTGTTGATCAGCCAGATTTCCTCGCCGTCGGCCGTCGCATAGCTTTCGGCGATCGAGCCCTCGCCGTGGCGCAGGGATTTCACTTCGGTCCCCGCGAGCTGGATGCCGGCCTCGAACCGGTCTTCGACAAAATAATCGAAGCGAGCGCGCCGGTTCTCGGCGACGACCTTCTGCTTGTCGAATGGTGGCGGCAACGCTTTGGCCATAGGCCGCGTTAGAGTGTTCGCTCAGGCAAGCGCAAGGACGTCGGGGAGCGGTCCTAGATCAGGCCGGCGTGGTCCAGCGCCGCATCAACCGCGCGCTTGGAGGCTGCCGATGGCTCGACGAGCGGCAGGCGCAGCTCCATAGAGAAGGCCGTCCGGACTCGCGAAAGCGCATATTTCGTTGGTCCGGGCGAGGCATCGGAAAAGAGCGCCGAATGCAACGGATAGAGCCTGTCCTGCAGCGCCGCCGCGTCGTCCCAACGTCCCTCTCGCGTCGCCTTCTGGAAGTCGGCGCAAAGCTTCGGGGCGACATTGGCGGTGACGGAGATGCAGCCGACCCCGCCCATGGCATTGAAGCCCAGCGCCATATCGTCATTGCCTGACAGCTGGATGAAATCCTTTCCGCACGCGAGGCGCTGAGCCGTCACCCGGGCGAGATTGCCCGTCGCGTCCTTGATCGCGACGATCCTGGGATGCTTCGTCACTTCGGCGAGAGTGTCGACCGAGATGTCGGCGACGGTGCGTGACGGCACATTGTAAATGACGATCGGCAGCGGCGAGGCGTCGGCAACCGCCTGGAAGTGGGCGGCAAGGCCCGCCTGGCTTGGCTTGTTGTAATAAGGAACCACCACCAGGACGGCATCGGCGCCAACGTCCGCCGAAGCCCGCACCATCTCGATCGCCACCGCCGTCGAATAGCTGCCGCAACCGGCGATCACCGGAACCCGTCCCTTGGCGACGGCGACGCAGGTGGCAATCACCTCGCGATGCTCGTCGCGGGACAGGGTCGCGCTTTCCCCGGTCGTGCCGCACGGCACCAGCCCGTCCGAGCCTTCCGCGATCTGCCATTCGACGAAATCACGGAATAGCGCTTCATTGACTCGTCCTGCCGCAAATGGAGTCACCAGGGCGGGAATCGAACCGAAAAACATGCTTTTTCTTTCACTTGGCCGCGGATCGTCGCGGTTGGGGAAATCGGCCGTCTGTTCACGGCCTGATAAGGAGGGGGAGCGGATGATGTCCAGCATGTGGCGTGCGGCAGCTTTTATTCCGATGCTTCTGGCCTTCGCGCCGGCTAGCTCGGCGCAATATGCGGCACCGTCGGGCTACGCCCCGGCGCCAGCCTATGCTCCGACGGTTGCCACTTCGCTCGACCAGTGGCGTACTCTTCGCCAGAGCAGCGGGTACCGGTTCTCCGACTATGCCAATTTCCTGATCGCCAACCCCGACTGGCCCGACGAAGCGCGGATGCGCGGCTGGGCCGAGAAGGCGATGCAGCCTGGCGAGAACGCCAGGACGGTCCTTGCCTTCTTCGCCGCCGACAAGCCCAGGAGCGGCAACGGCTGGGCGCGGCTGGCCGACGCTTTTGCGGCGACGGGGCAATCCGCACAGGCCCTCGATGCCGCTCGCAAGGCATGGCGATCGGCCGACCTCGCCGCGACCGACGAAAGCGCGATCTGGGCGCGCTACGGCGGCAGCTTCACCCGCACGGATAATGACGATCGGGTCGATGCGTTGCTCTTTGCGAAAAAGGCGGAGGATGCGGCCCGTTTTGTTACTGCTGCGAGCCCGGACCGGCAGGCTGCATTCGGCGCGCGCATCGCCATGCAGCAGAATAGCGCCGACGCCGAAAGCCGCTACGCTACGGTGGTCGGGACGGTCACACGCGATGCCGGCCTGATGATGGACCGCGCCCGCTGGCTCCGCGCGAACAATTTCGGATCGTCGGCCCAGCAACTGGCAGCCCGATCCCATCAATTCCTGTACAAGCCCGCCGATCCCGAACGCTTCGCGGAGATGCTGATTCTGATAGCGGGCGATGCGATCCAGGACCGCAACTGGCAGACCGCTTATGACATCGCGAGCCAGGTCGACGACATCCTGCCGACCGGGACCGTGATGGCGGAACAGCCGATCGGCGTGCGCGACGACTATACGACGTTGGCATGGCTGGCCGGCACGACTGCATTGGATCGCATGAACCGCCCGGCGAACGCGATTGCGATGTTCGACCGCTATGCGCGCGGCGGTCGCTCGCTCCAGGTGCAGACGAAGGGTTATTATTGGGCCGGCCGGGCTGCGCTCGCCACGGGCCGCTTCCAGGATTCCACCGGCTATTTCGAGCGTGCCGCTGCTTACCCCGAGCTCTTTTATGGGCAGTTGGCGCTCGAACGGCTCGGGCGATCCGTCGCCGCGCCACCGACCGCCCTCCCTCAATATGTGACAACGCAGCTCCAGCGGACGGCGTTCAACAGCCGCCGGGTGGTTCAGGCCCTTCGGTTGCTCGGCCAGCAAGGACGCTCGACCGAGCAGGCTTTGTTCGTGAAGGCGCTCGCGGAATTCGCTGGACAATGATTCCGACCGCTATCTGGCGGTGGACCTTGGCCAGCAGATCGGCCGGCAAGACCTCGCGGTCTGGACGGCCCGAATGGCCCGCGTGAAGGGCTCGATGTTCTATGTGCGCCAAGCCTATCCGACGTTGTCGGCTTCGCTTTCGGGTGAGATGTGGTCGCTGGCCCATGGCATCAGCCGCCAGGAGAGCTCGTTCGACCCATATGCCGTAAGCCACGCCGGCGCGCGCGGGATGATGCAGCTGATGACTGGCACCGCGCGCGAGCAGGCGGGCAAGATGGGCGTCGGCTATGACAGCTATCGGTTGATCAGCGACCCGAGCTACAACGTCATGATCGGCTCCTCCTATTTTCAGCGGATGCTGAACATCTGGAACGGCAATGTCCCCCTCGCCGTCGCGAGCTATAACGCCGGCTCCGGCAATGTCGGGAAGTGGGTCCGCCAATATGGCGATCCGCGCGGCCAGGTCGACGTCATCAAGTGGATCGAGGCGATCCCCTACACCGAGACGCGCGCCTATGTTCAGCGGGTGATCGAGAACAGCGTCGTCTACGACTCGCTCCGTTCGACCCAGCCTCAGCAAACGGCGGTCCACGTCTCGCGCTATCTTGGGAAGGATCGGCCCGGCTGATAGTCAGCGTGGAATGACGCTCGCGCCTCGCTTCATCACGCCCGAGGGTTTCGCGCGCATTCGCGCCGAATATGAAGAGTTGTTCGCGACCGAGCGCCCCAAGCTGGTCGAGACGATCGCCTGGGCCGCCTCCAACGGCGATCGGTCCGAAAACGGCGACTATATCTACGGCCGCAAGCGCCTCCGGGAGGTCGATCGCCGGCTGACCCATTTGTCCCGAATCATGAAGGCCGCAAAGGTCGTCGATCCGGCCTCGCAGTCGTCGCGCGATCAGGTGCGCTTCGGCGCCACGGTCGAACTGGCCGACGAGGACGACAATCGACGCACGGTTACCTTGGTCGGCGACGATGAGTCGGACGCCGGTACGGGTCGCATTGGCTGGAACTCGCCGATCGCCCGCGCCCTCGTCGGGGCCCGCGTCGGCGAGGAACGGACGGTCCGGCTGCCGGCGGGCGAGAAAAACTACGAGATCGCCGGGATCAGCTACCCGGCTTAGGCGACGCGGGGCGCGGCGGCGAGCTGGGCAGGCATGGCCTTCGACCAGGCATCTGCAATCGTCTCCAGCGCGGCCAGGACGGCCTGCTCCTCGTCGTCGCCGTCGATGGTCCGCCATGGCGACCAGCGCGTGTCGGTATCGGCACGAAGCTCGCTCAGCGCCTTTTGGTAGGCCACATCGTCGGCCCGGATGAACTCATCCTGCTCGGCCCGCGCTCGCCACGGGTTCTGCCGGCGTTCCGTCAAACGCCGCTCCTGCACGTCGGCACTCACGTCGAAGTAGAGCTTGACCAGCAATGTCCCATAATCGCGCTGCTGAGCCTCGAACTCATTGATTTCGTCGAACACCCGAGCGATCGATTCTTCGGGCGTCCTGCCAAGCACCCGGTCATCGAGTGCGCGTCGGTACCAGCTGTGGAAGAAGATCGTCGTTCGTCCCGCCGTCGGCAGCTGACGCCAGAAACGAGCGAGCCAGTGCCCCTCATTGGCCTCGCGCCGGTCGAACGCCGTCGCGTGCACATTGAAATGGCAGGGGTCGAATGCCGCCGCGAGCTGCTTAAGTGCCGCCTTCTTGCCAGCACCCTGGGGGCCTTCCAGGATGATGATCGCGCGTCGGCCGTGCGCGATCTGCGGCAGCTGCAACTCGGCCAGATGCTCGCGAAGCGCGCCAATTGCCTGGGTGTTCGCGCCGCCTCCGCGAATCCCGCTGAATGTGGCTTCCCGCTCGACCATCGAACGGCAGGTTAACTCAATCGGCGCCGCGCACAACGGCTTTGCGAAAAGCGTCCTGCTTCAGATCAACTGTCGGCGACAATCTTGATGCCCAGCTCCTTGAGTTGCTTGGGCATGACTGCTGCGGGCGCGTTCATCATCAGATCTTCCGCCTTCTGGTTCATCGGGAAGAGGATGACCTCGCGGATGTTCGGCTCGTCGGCCAGAAGCATGACGATTCGATCAATGCCCGGAGCCGATCCGCCATGCGGCGGAGCGCCGAACTTGAAGGCGTTGATCATGCCGGAGAAGTTGGTGTCGACTTCGTCCTTCGAATAGCCGGCGATCTCGAACGCCTTGTACATGATGTCCGGGCGGTGATTCCGGATCGCGCCCGAACTCAGCTCCACGCCGTTGCAGACAATGTCGTACTGCCAGGCGAGGATATCTAGCGGATCCTTGCTCTCCAGCGCCTCCATTTCGCCCTGCGGCATCGAGAACGGATTGTGGCTGAAGTCGATCTTCTTCTGCTCGTCATTATATTCGTACATCGGGAAATCGACGATCCAGCAGAAGCGGAACGAGCCCTTTTCGATGAGGTCGAGCTGTTCGCCGACGCGGGTCCGCGCCAAGCCCGCGAGCCTGGCCGCCTCTTCTTCCTTGCCGGCGGCGAAAAAGATGCCGTCATCCGGACCAAGCCCCATCTGTTCGGCGAGACGCTCCATGCCCTCCCCGCCATGGTTCTTCGCGATCGGGCCGCCCCACTCGCCGCCTTTGCGGGTCGCGTAACCCAGGCCCGCGAAGCCCTCGCTCCGCGCCCAATCGTTCATGTCGTCGAAGAACTTGCGGCTCTTCTCAGCCGTCTTGGAGCCGGGACCGCGCGAACAATCATGCCTTTCTCGACCAGCCCGGCGAACAAGCCGAAGCCAGAGCCTTTGAAATGTTCACCGACATCGCTGATCAACAGCGGGTTGCGAAGGTCAGGCTTGTCCGAGCCGTATTTCAGCAGTGCTTCCTTGTAGGGGATGCGTGGAAACTCGCCCGCCGGAGTGACGGTTCGACCGTCAGCGAATTCCTGAAACACGCCTGACAGAACCGGTTCGATCGCGTTGAACACGTCGTCCTGCGTGACGAAGCTCATCTCGAAATCGAGCTGGTAGAATTCACCGGGCGAGCGATCAGCGCGAGCATCCTCGTCGCGGAAGCAGGGCGCGATCTGAAAGTAGCGGTCGAATCCCGCGACCATGATCAGCTGCTTGAACATCTGCGGCGCCTGCGGGAGCGCGTAGAACTTGCCCGGATGGACTCGGCTGGGCACCAGATAGTCGCGGGCACCTTCGGGCGAGCTCGCGGTCAGGATCGGCGTCTGGAACTCGGTGAAGCCCTGCTCGATCATCCGGCGGCGAATCGACGCGATCACCGCCGAGCGGAGCAGGATGTTCTGGTGAATCTGGTCCCGCCGAAGGTCGAGGTAGCGATACTTGAGCCGGATTTCTTCGGGATATTCCTGCTCGCCGAAGACCGGCATCGGCAGTTCGGCCGCCGCCGACTGAACTGTCACTTGGTGGCGCGACCTCAATTTCGCCCGTCGGGAGGTTCGGATTCACGGTCTCTTTGGAACGCGCGACAACCTCTCCCTCGACGGTGACGACGGATTCCACACGAAGTCGATCCAGCACCTTGAACGCCGGCGATTCTGCGGTGACGATCTGGGTAATTCCATAATGATCGCGAAGGTCGACGAACAGCAGATGGCCATGGTCACGCTTGCGATGCACCCAGCCCGAAAGGCGACCGTCTCGCCAACGTTGCCGAGGCGCAGCGCTGCGCAAACATGGGTACGGTAGGCGTGCATGATGGTCTGGCTCGCTAAGCGAAAATGTGCGAGAAAAACGCGCGCCGCGCTTCAATGCGGGAAAGGCTTTTGTCAACCCGCGAGGGCGCCGCTAAAGCGCCTGCAAGACTCATGCGTATCCATCCTTTGATTACCAAGTCGGACGACCTCCAGGCTCTCGTCGACCGCCTTTCGCAACATCCCTTCATCGCCGTGGACACAGAGTTCATGCGCGAGAATACCTATTGGCCTGACCTCTGCCTGATCCAGGTGGCCAGCATCGACGAAGCGGCGGCGATCGACCCCAAGGCGGAGATCGACCTCCAGCCCCTGCTCGACCTGTTCGTGAAGAACCGCGACGTCCTCAAGGTTTTCCACGCCGGCGGGCAGGACCTGGAAATCATCCACAACCTGACCGGCAAGACACCGGCGCCGTTGTTCGACACGCAGATCGCCGCGATGGCGCTCGGGCACGGCGAGCAGATCGGCTATTCGAACCTGATCGAGAGCCTATTGGGCCACAGCCTCGACAAGGGCGCACGCTTCACCGACTGGGGCCGTCGCCCGCTGGACAAGCGCCAGATCGATTATGCGATCGCCGACGTGACCCACCTCGCCACGGTCTTTCCGCGGATGGTCGAGAAGCTACGCAAGACGGGACGCGGGGCCTGGCTCGACGAGGAAATGGAGCGCCTCGCCGACCCGTCGAGCTTCGTTTTCCTCCGGAGGACGCATGGAAGCGCCTCAAACTACCGAGCCGCAATCCCGCGGTGCTGGGCCGGCTCAAGGCGCTCGCTGGGTGGCGAGAGACCGAGGCGCGCTCAAAGAACCTGCCGCGGGGCCGGATCGTCAAGGACGATACGCTCAACGAGATCGTGCTCCATCCGCCCAAGCATCAGGACGACCTCGGACGGGTTCGTGGCTTGTCGGCTGGTTGGCGCACCAACGATATCGGCGCCCGACTGATCGCAGCCATCAAGAATGCGCAGCCGCTTGATCCCGACGATTTGCCGGATCGCGAGCCCAAACGGCCTGGCCTGACCAAGGACGCCGCGCTGGTCAGCGATCTGCTGAAACTGCTGCTCAAGATCCGCGCGAAGGAGACCGGCGTCGCCGCGCGGCTGATCGCCCGCTCCGACGATCTGGAAGCATTGGCGGCTGGGGTGCGCAAGAACCTCAATATTCTGTCGGGCTGGCGTTACGAACAGTTTGGAAAAGATGCGGTCGACCTCGTCGAAGGCCGACTCGCCTTCGGGATCGAGCACGGCAAACTCAAGATGAGCCGGGTCGCGGTCAAGGAAACGGTGGACGCCTAAGCGCGCCCTCCTGCCCTTCTCGCGTGGCGCGAGGGCCCGCTGATGCGGCGGCTGCGGGCAGATTGCAAGCCGAGGGACCGACGCTATGTCGGACGCGAGCGACGCGGAAACGGGCGCAAGTCATGAGCAATCAGTGCCCGAGTGATCCGTTGGGTACCGAAAGGTTCGATGATCACGATGGAATTAGCGCGAGCGCGTGACCGTCTATCTCGCGACAACAAGATCGACGGATCAACTGCGGCTAATCGCTTCGCTGATCATCCGCGATTCGACAAGCGCACGGCGGATCGTCGGCAAGGAGAGCCGGGCGCGCTCGGCGATGGCATAGCGATCGATCGCCTCGACCGCCCGCTCCACGGTCCAATAGTCGCGGTGCAGCCGCTCGCTCATGAATTTTAGCGCTTCGGCCGGGATATGCAGCCCGCGATCCGCGAAGTTAAGCTGGATGAGCGCGGTGAAAAGGGCATCATCGGGATTGCCGATGCGGGCGACCGGCGTCACCGCCAGGCGCGTTTTCAGATCAGGCAAGCGGGGCGTCCATACCGGCGGGGCTTCTTCCGCCACCATGACCAGCGGACGACCCGTGTCTTGTGCCTGGTTCCAGGCGTGGAAGAGCTCTTCTTCGTCCCGAGTGTCGGCATCGTCGAACAATCGCCCGCCGACGCGCTCGACGAAGTTTCGAGCGAGCAGGCTCCGGCCCGAACGCCTCGGCCCCGTCAGGATCGTCGCCTTGACCGGCCACAGGCTGAATTTGCGGAAATGGTCAAAGGCGTCGCGATTCGCATCGGAGACAATGAAGCGGGCGTCGCCATCGCTCTGCGGCCAGTCGAGTGGCAGCGCGATCTGGTCCGGGCCCTGCTTCACGGCGTCCCCGCCGAATTGGTCGTGGCCTGGGCTGGCTTGGTCGCGGGCTGAGGCGCGGGCTGGATCGGCGGCGGGGGCAGCGCCGGCGGCTTCTCCGAGTTCGAATGAATTTTGACGACCGTGCCGGCAGTCTCGACGATCCAGCCCCGGCCGCTCAGCGCAGCGGCAAGTTGTGAGATATCCCCCTTGAATGTCACCAGGACGTAGCTCGTCCCGCCCGGATTGATCTGCTGCGGCGTCGCGGATTGGACGCCGGCGAGCGTGCGCAGATGAGCCATCGCGAAATTGTAGACGGTGACGTTATTGCCCGTAACCTGGACCTGCACCGAGGTCACGGCATTGGCGGGGCGCCACTGCCCTCGCCTCGACCGGCAGTTCGGGCATCACAGGCGGCGGCGGAAGGTCAAGCGAGCTGTCCCGAGTCAGACCGCCCAGCCGCCAGCGCCTGCGCAAACAGGGCATCCATCCTTTGCGCGCCCTCGGTCATCATCGCGCCAATTCCGTCGCTGTTGGGCGAAGTCAGCGTGAAGCCGCCAACAATCTCATTGTCCGGCCCGTGACGCGCAATGAAGCGCGCCCGCGCTGGCCCACCGGGATAGAGCCGCTGAAGCTGGACCTCGGCAATCAGGATGTCGGCGGCGCCATACATTTCGAGCAGGTTACGCCACCACCCGCGCCCCGGCCGTGTCGTCTGGGCCGCGTTCACCAGCAATGGATCCGACCCCATTCCGCTGATTTGCACATAGTCGATGGGGCTTTGCGAAGTGCGGAACTGCGCCCATGCCCGTTGCCAGGCATTGCGCAGCTCGACGCTCGTGCGGGTACCGCCCGTGACCGTCACCGGAATCAGCAGCATCGGCACGGAGCGCTGCACCTCTCCGCCCTCGACGCCGAGATATTGGGCTGCGCGCGCGCGATCGAACTGGACGCCGAGATCCGCGATATATCGCCTCGGCCCGATCTGCTCGCGCTCGACATTGATGGAGCTGACAATTTGATCGAGCGTCCCGTCGGGCAGTGACGGTGCCTGGTTGAGGGGCGCATTATGCATCTTCGCCCAAATAATCTTGAAGCCCTGCCGCTGGGCCGCTCGCCAGCCGGCGAAGCGCGCGCTTTCGGCATCGGCTGCGCCGATGTCGACGTGGATTCCACCGATCTCCAGCGTGCTGGACGTATCGAACGGCAAGATCCCGCGATCGGTCGTCTCGAGTTGCGCATAAAGCACGCCCCCGCCAGCAACGGCAGCGAGGAGCAAGACAGGTACGAAGAGACGGCGGCGCAGCATCCGGGGCGTCTTTTGGCGATAACGGCGTGGAAATCCAAGCGGCTTGTCTCTACTGGCCGCCCCGATGAGCCAGAAGCCCATGACCTATGCCGATGCCGGGGTGTCCATCGATGCCGGAAATGCGCTGGTCAAGGCGATCGGGCCCCTCGCCCGCTCGACCGCCCGGCCGGGCGCAAATGCCGAGCTTGGCGGGTTCGGCGGGCTCTTCGACTTGAAGGCAGCGGGCTACAGCGATCCCCTGCTGGTCGCGGCGAACGACGGGGTCGGCACCAAGCTCAAGCTCGCGATCGAGACCGGTCGTCATGATGGCGTCGGCATCGATCTCGTCGCGATGTGCGCCAACGACCTGATCGTGCAAGGCGCCGAGCCGCTCTTCTTCCTCGATTATTACGCGACCGGAAAGCTCGACAATGACGTTGCCGCAGCAGTCGTCGCCTCCATCGCCGAAGGCTGCCGCGAAGCGGGTTGCGCGCTCATCGGTGGCGAAACCGCCGAGATGCCCGGCATGTACGCCGGCGGCGACTACGACCTGGCCGGGTTCTGCGTCGGCGCCGTCGATCGCGACAAGGTGCTGACCGGCGAGGATATCGCGCCCGGCGACGTCATTCTCGGCCTCGCCAGCTCCGGCGTGCACAGCAACGGTTTCTCGCTGGTCCGGCGGATCGTCGAGAACGACGGCTGGGACCTCGACGAGAAGTTCCCAAGTCTTGGATCGCGCTCGCTTGGCTCAGCCCTGCTGGAGCCAACGGCGATTTACGTGCGCCGGCTCCTCCCGCTCGTGCAGCAGGGCCTGATCAAGGGTCTGGCGCATATTACCGGCGGCGGACTTCTCGAGAATATTCCGAGGGTTCTGCCAGATCGCTGCCACGCGGTCGTCGAAACGGAGCGATGGGCACTTCCGGCAATCTTCGCACTGCTGCAGCAGGGTGGCGAGTCGCTCCTGACGAGATGGCGCGAACCTTCAATTGCGGCATCGGCATGGCGGTCATTGTCTCGCCGGATCGAGCCGATGAAATTCCCGGAAGCTGACAGCAGACACCGAGGAAGAAGCATTCGAAATCGGCAAGATCGAGGAAGGGCCGCGGGGCTGCACAGTCAGCGGGAAGGCGGGCAGCTGGAACTCGGATACGGATTGGTCAGCAACGCACAATGCGTGACCCCAAGCGTGTTGCGATCCTGATTTCCGGCCGCGGCAGCAACATGCGCGTACTCGTCGAGCAGGCGGAGGGGGCCTATGAGATCGGCCTTATCGCTTCCAACAAGCCCGCGGCCGCCGGCCTTGAATGGGCGCGTGAGCGAGGTCTCGCGATCTGGGCAGCCGAAAGCAAAGGCGTGGCGAAGGAACAATTCGACCGCGAAATCAGCTTGGCCTTCGACGAGGCCAGGATCGGCACCATTGCCCTCGCGGGCTACATGCGCATCCTGTCACCGTGGTTCGTCGGCCAGTGGCGAGGCCGGATCCTCAACATCCACCCGTCCCTGCTGCCGAAATACCGCGGGCTCGATACCCATAAGCGCGCGCTCGAGGGCGGCGACCGCGTCGCGGGTTGCTCGGTTCATGTCGTAACCGAGGAACTGGATGCGGGGTTGGTGCTTGGACAGGAGGAAGTGGAAATCTTGCCGGATGATAGCCCTTCGACACTCGAACAGCGGGTGCTCGCCGCCGAGCATGCGTTATATCCCCGCATCCTGCGAGAGTTTGTGAATCGATGACCGATCCATCCAGAAAGTCCGGGAAGCGGCGCTGGAGTTGCCCGAAACGGAAGAGCGAGTTTCCCACGGGCAGCCGACCTTCTTTGTGGCGGGAAAGCAGTTCGCTCAATTTCGCGCCAATCATCATGGTGACGGCAAAACCGTCGTTTGCGTAAAGACCAGCGGTGTCGACGAGCAGTCGATGCTGATCGAAAGCGATCCCGACACTTACTCTCGTCCCGCGTATCTCGGTCCCTCGGGGTGGGTTTCGATCAGCGTGGTCGGGCCGCAGGTCGATTGGGACCTGGTCGCGGACCGGATTGCCGCGAGCTGGGAACTTGCAGCGCCCAAGCGGCTGTTGGAAGCTGGCGGACGATGACCGATCCCGAAACCGCCGCCGGTGGATCAATCTCGGTGAATTGATCGCGCTGGCAGCACTGATCGTGTCCGGCGCCGGCGTCTGGATCGCCTGGAAAAGCACGAATCGAGGACAAGCCGACGCGGGTCGTCGAGCAGCGCCCGACGGTCGCCCTTGCACTTCGCGCGTCCGTCGACCGCGACGGAGGGGCGCTCACGATCCTTCCCGCGGACCCGTCGCATGCGCTGCGAGTCCCTCACGGTTACGATCAAGGGCGCGAACCCGATCGAGGTTGGCAGCGATGGCCGCTTGTCGGCGAGCGACGTCGAAGCGGCGCTTACGGGCCGCGAGAAGGAAGCGAAGGACGTCACGCAGACTGTGTCGGCGCGGCTCGAAGCGCGCTACGTCGAAGCCGGCACCGAGCGACGCGGTGGCGGCACCTATACCCTTCGCTACAAATGGCAGGGGGGCGGCCTCTTCGGCGGCCGCTCGCTCCGGCTGGTGGGATTAAGCCGGTAGTGGATAATCGTCGGCTGACGACCGTCCCCCGACGGTCTAACCGACGATTTCTTCCGGCTTGAAGAAATAATCGATTTCAATCCTGGCATTCTCGTCGCTGTCCGACCCGTGCACCGAATTGGCTTCGATGGATTCCGCGTAGGTCTTGCGGATCGTGCCTTCAGCGGCCTGCTCGGGGTTCGTCGCGCCCATGATGTCCCTGTTCCGCTGGACCGCATTCTCGCCTTCGAGCGCCTGGATGACGACCGGGCCAGAGGTCATGAAAGTGCAGAGATCGTTGAAAAACGGCCGCTCCCTATGGACGGCGTAGAAGCCCTCGGCCTGGTCCCGGGTCATATGAATGCGCTTCGACGCCACGATGCGCAGGCCCGCGTCCTCCAGCATCTTGGTGACAGCCCCAGTCAGGTTGCGGCGGGTCGCATCGGGCTTGATGATCGAAAAGGTGCGGGTGACCGCCATGAAGCGCTCCAGTGATTTTTGGAATTGCGGAAAAGTGGCGGCTGCCTAGTCATAGGTGAGCGGGGACGCAAGCGGAGCCTACAATCCCATTCCGATCAGGCCTTCTTGACCCACTTGCCGTCTTCCTGGGCCCAGTAGCGTCGGTCGATCCCCTCCCTGCCTGACAGCAATTTCCAGGCTAGCCGTGCGCCTTCCAGCGTGGCGTCGTCGAATAAATAGAAGCTGCGATCGTAAGTCAGTGCAGCTTCACGCCAGACGCCGTCGGCAATCAGCATGTTGCGCGCCTGGTTTGGTGCATCCGCACTGACCGTCAGCAGGACAGGCTGTCGCGCGTCGTCCGCTCCTCCGGCGAGGCCGTGCGGCAGGAAGGCGTTCGCGGCTTGATCCCAAAGGATCCGGTCGAGCTTCGCCAAGAAGGGCTCGTCCTCGGCAACCACGATCAACCGGCCGTCACCCTCCAGCACCTTCTCGGCGATGCTCGCGATAATCTGCTCCGCCGGTGTTCCCGCGAGCTGGTAGAAGTCGACCTGCATCGGCTCGCGCGTCTAGCGCTCGAGCACGTCCGATACATATTGGTCGAGCAAGCGCACCCCGTAACCGGTGGCGCCCTTGTCGTAGGTGCTCGCGGCCTTGTCCGACCAGGCTTTGCCCGCCATGTCGATGTGCGCCCACTTCACGCCAGTATCGACGAAGCGCTGAATGAACTGCGCAGCCGTGATTGAGCCGCCTTCGCGGGGACCGACATTCTTCATGTCGGCTATCGGCGAATCGATCAGCCGGTCGAACGGTTCGGCGAGCGGCATCCGCCACAATTTGTCGCCGGACTCCTCCCCCGCGGCTTGAAGCTTCTCGGCGAGCCCATCGTCATTGGAGAACAAGCCTGCCCATTCGTGGCCAAGGCTGATCAGGATCGCGCCGGTGAGCGTCGCGAGGTCGATGATGGTCGATGGCTTGTAGTTGCGTTGCACATACGTGAGCGCGTCGGCCAGGACGAGGCGCCCTTCCGCGTCAGTGTTGATCACCTCGACGGTCTGGCCGGACATGGTGGTGACCACGTCGCCCGGACGCTGGGCATTCCCGCCCGGCATATTCTCGACCAGCCCGCAAATGCCGACAACGTTCACCTTCGCCTTGCGCAGCGCGAGCGCCTTCATGGCCCCAGCGACCGCGCCAGCGCCGCCCATGTCCCACTTCATCGCCTCCATGCCCGCGGCCGGCTTGATCGAAATGCCGCCGGTGTCGAACGTGACGCCCTTGCCGACGAAGGCTACCGGCTTCGCGCCCTTGCCCGCGCCATTCCATTTGAGGATCATCAGGCGCGCTTCGCGAACCGAGCCCTGGGCGACTTCGAGCAAAGCGCCCATGCCGAGCTTGGTCATTGCGGCGCGATCGAGCACTTCAACTTCGACCCCGCTGCCTTTCAGCGACGCCTTGACGCGTTCGACGAAGGTCTCGGGATAAATGATGTTGGCGGGCTCGGTGACGAGCTCGCGGGTCAGCGATACGCCCTCGACAACCGAGGCCCAGCGCTGCTCGAAACGCTTGCCCGCGCCGCGATCCCCGCCAACGACGACGATCTCGTCGAGAGTCGGCTTCTGATTATCCTTGAGCTTGGTCCGATAACGATCGTAGCGCCACGAGCGCAGGGCCGCCCCGAGACCAACCCGGGCCGTCGAATCGGCGTCGTAATCGAGGCCGCTGAGGTCAATGACGGCGGCCTTTTCGCCCGTCGTAAGCAGCCGCGCGACGGCCGTCCCGCCGAGCTTCTCGGCCGCTTCCCGCGGCGCGGTTCCAGTGCCGGTCCCGACGATCAGCAGGCGCCGCACCTGTCCATTGTCATCGATGAACTGCTCGGCAACACCGGCCGCATCGCCCTCGAAGCGCTGGCGATCAAGCGCTGCGGACACCGCCTTCTGGGACGCGCCGACGCTGCTCAACGTCGAGCGGTCCTTGCCGGCAACGGGAACGACCAGCGCATAGTCGCCGGTTGGCCGGCTGTCGGCGAAACGAATGAGCATCTGTAGGAGTCCTTACCCGAGGCGAACGTTCGCGGTTCCCTTAAGATGCAACTCGAGGCTTGGCAAAGGAGCGCCGGTGGCGATTGCCGCACCGCAGTTGAGGTGCGATAGGCCGTCGCGATAACGGTTTCATTTGAGGGTGGGCGGACCAGCGTTGCGGACGAGATTTGCCTGGTGGTCGGCGCTCCCCATGCTCCTCCCGGTCTCCGCAGCCGCAGCCGCGCAAGCGACGCTGCTGCCGCCTCCGACGGCGGCTCCCGCCACTGACGAGGTCGTCACGTTCAGCGCCGACCGGGTCGAATATGACAGTAACGCCGACGTGGTCACCGCGAACGGCGAGGTCCGCATGGACGTGCAGGAAACTACCTTGCCGCGGACCAGGTCGTCTGGGACCGCAAGTCAGGCCAGGTCTTCGCCAAGGGCAATGTGGTCGCCGTCACGCCCGAAGGCGACAAGATCGTCGGCGACAATGTCCAGCTGACCGACACGCTGCGCGACGGGACCATCGACAATCTTGCTGGTGGTTTGGAGAGCGGCGGAAGAGTAGCAGCAACGCGGGGGACACGGACGAACGGCGTCCTGTCACTGTCGAACGCGATCTATTCGCCGTGCCCGGTGACCACCGATTCCGGATGTCCCAAGCGCCCGAGCTGGTCGATCACCGCGGCGCGCGTCATCGACGATCCCAAGAGCAGCCGCATCCGCTTCGAAGGAGGGCGGCTCCAGCTGTTCGGCCTCAACCTCCCACTATTGCCGATCTTCAACGTCGCCCGGGGCAACGAGGGCGCGACCGGCGTGCTGGTGCCGGACATCACCGTGTCGAGCCGAAATGGCTTCGAGCTGGCCTGCCCTATCATTGGCAGATCGGGCCCAACCGCGACCTCACGATCACTCCCCACGTCTACACCAGCGTATTGCCCGCCATCGAAGCAAAATATCGGCAGCTCGACAGCATCGGCGCATTCCAGATCGGCGGTTTCCTCACCTACGGCGAGGTCGACCCGCTCACCCTCACCTCGACTGTGGATCGCGACAAACGGATCCGCGGCTATATCGAAGGCAATGGCCGCTGGCAGCTCAGCCCGGAATGGAGCGTGACGGCATCGCTTCGGGCAGCGACCGATAAGACGGTCACTCGGCGCTACGATATTACCAATGACGACCGTCTACGGAACGTCATCAACGTCGAGCGGATCACGCCCGACAGCTATATCTCGATTGCCGGCTGGGCGTTTCAGGGTCTGCGGGTCGACGACAATCAAAAGCAGACCCCGATCGCGCTTCCTGCGATCGATGCTCGGTTCCGCTTCGGTGACGTCGCCGGCGGCAAGCTTCAGATCCAGGGCAACAGCCTGTCGATCATTCGCATCGATGGGCAGGACACGCAGCGCGCCTTCGCGAGCGCCGAATGGGATCTCCGCCGGGTAACCCCCTGGGGCCAGGAGTTGACCCTGACCGCCTTCGCCCGCGGCGACGTCTATCATACCGACGATGCCGAAGACACGACGGTAGCCATCTACCGCGGTACCAACGGGTGGCACGCGCGGGCCATCGGCGCCCTCGCAGCCGACGTCAAATGGCCGTTCATCGGCTCGTTGTTCGGCGGGATTCAGCGGCTCGCGCCCCGAGTGCAGGTGGTGCTGACGCCCGAGACGCCCAACATCGACATTCCCAACGAGGATGCGCGCTCCGTCGATCTGGAGGACAGCAACCTGTTCGCGCTTAACCGCTTCCCGGGCTACGACCGCTGGGAAGACGCGTCGCGCGTGACCTACGGAGTCGACTGGTCGCTGGACCGCAAGAACCTGTCGATCGACAGCACCATCGGGCAAAGCTATCGATTCGGGCGACTGCGCGATATTTTCCCGCAAGGAACAGGGCTTACCGGCCGCGTCTCGGACATCGTCGGAAGAACCCGGATCCGCTACGGACGGTTCATTGACGTCACCCACCGCTATCGCATCGACAAAAACAACTTCGCCGTCCGCCGGAACGAGATCGACCTGACGGTCGGCACGGCGCAGACTTATGCGCAGATTGGCTATCTAAAACTCAAGCGGAACATCGATCCGACCATCGAGGATTTGCGCGACAAGGAAGAGCTGCGCGTTGCCGGCGCGCGTCAAATTCTCCCGTTATTGGTCGATCTTCGGCGCCAGCGTCATCGACCTTACCGACAAGAGCGAAGATCCGCTGTCGCGTCGCCGACGGCTGGCAGCCGGTGCGCAATCGCCTCGGCATCGAATATGAGGACGATTGCCTGGAGCTTGGCGTGACCTGGCGGCGCGACTATGAGCGCATCGGGACCTTCCGCAAGGGGAGTACCTTCGCCATTCACTTGGCGTTGAAGGGGGTGAGCCGCTAAGCCTGCGTTCAGCGGGCTTTCGGCAATCGCCAATCGATTGAGAACCAAGGGAAATTCCGAACGTGGCATCAGCTTTTCGAGTGACTAAGAGGCGTGCGTTGATTGCGGGTGCGGCGGTGGCCTTCGGCCTCGCCAGCGGGGCCGTGGCACAGGAGAGCACTCAGCCTGACGACCAGCAGCCGGCCGTCAACAGCAGCCAGTCGCTCAAGCTCCCACAAAATCCACAGGTATTCGGCACGGCCATGCCCTCGGTCGTGAAGGCGACGGCAATCGTCAACGGCGACGTCATCACCCAGACCGACGTCCAGCACCGGCTGCAGCTGCTGGCCATTGCCAACGGCGGCCAGATTCCGCGCCGGCGAGCGTCAACGCCTGAGCGAGCAGGTTTTGCGCAACCTGATCGATGAAACGCTCCAGATCCAGGCTGCGAAGGCGGAGAAGATCGAGATCAAGAAGGGCGATATCGACCGACCGTCCAAAGGGTCGCATCCAACGTCAAAAAAACGCCGGACACCTTGCCGCGTTCCTTGCGTCCAACGGCTCGAACATCAAATCGCTTCGCCGCCAGATCGAGGGCGAGATCGCGTGGCAGCGACTGCAGCGCGCCAAGATCGAAAGCGGCGTCAGTGTCGGCGACGACGAAGTCAAAGCCGTGATCGACAAGATGAACGCGTCGAAGGGCACCGAGGAATATAAGGTCAGTGAGATCTATCCTGTCGGCGACTCCGTCGACGAGAACGCAGACGATCGACAATGCCAACAAGATCCTGACCCAGCTGCGCGGCGGCGCGTCGTTCGCTGGTTACGCGCGGCAATATTCGGAAGCGTCGACCGCGGCGGTCGGCGGCGATCTCGGGTGGGTCCGCCCCGAACAGCTGCCGGCCCGCTCGCAACCGTGCTCCAGGATGCCGGCGGGTTCGATCAGCAATCCGATCCCGGTGCCCGGCGGCTTCTCGATCATTGCCATCCAGGACACGCGCAAGATCCTGACCGCCGATCCGCGCGATGCAGTTCTGAGCCTCAAGCAGGTATCGATCGCCTTCCCAAAGGGCGCGACCGCGCGCGGCGCGAGCCGGTCGTCGCGCGCTTCGCTGAGGCCGCCAAGACCATCGGCGGCTGCGGTGGCGCCGACAAGCTGGCAGCGGATTTCCATGCCGAGATCGTCAGCAGCGACGGGGTGAAGATGCGTGACCTTCCGCCCGCCCTCCAGCGGCTGATGCTGCCAATGCAGGTTGGCCAGGCGACCCAGCCGTTCGGCTCGCTCGACGATGGCGTGCGCGTGCTGGTCATCTGCGGCCGCGACGAGGCGACTTCGACGGCGCCAAGCTATGACGATGTCTACAACCAACTCAATGAGGAGCGGGTGAATTCGCGCGCCCGGCGGTACCTGCGCGACCTGCGCCGCGATGCGGTGATCGAATTTCGCTAGTCGAGCATTTGGCTGAGGGCTCGGCTGATGGCGAGGCGCTGCCGGCCCCCCTCGCGATTTCGCTTGGCGATCCCGCGGGCATCGGTCCCGAGGTCATCGCCAAATGCTGGGATAATCGCCACAGCTTCGCCCTTCCCCCGTTCGTCGTCATCGGCGATCCACGGTCGGTCGCAGCGGTGTGGGATGGGCCGATCGAAGTCGTCGAGATCCGCGCCAGGCGGATGCCGCCTTCGATTACGGCTTGCCACTCATCCAGCTCGATGCCCCGCGCCCGGATATTCCGGGCCATCCCAGCCCCGCGGGCGCGCACGCTTCGCTGAATTCGTTGGAGATTGCCGTTGGCCTCGCCCGTTCGGGGTCGGCAGCGCAGTCGTCACTGGGCCGGTCGCGAAGGAACAACTCTACGCGATCGGCTTCCAGCATCCCGGCCAGACCGAGTTCGTGGCCGAGCGCTGCGGGGTTTCGCCGGGGAACGTCGTCATGATGCTGGCCGGACCAACGCTGCGCACGGTGCCGGTCACCACGCATCTTCCGTTGAATGAAGTTTCGGCAGCACTATCGAGCGCCTTGATTAAATCGCGGGGAAGAGCTGCCCTCCGTGGGCTTCAACGAAGCTTCGGCATCGCCGAGCCCCGCCTCGCCGTGTCAGGCTTGAACCCACATGCCGGAGAAGGTGGCCAGCTGGGTCGCGAAGAGCTGGAGATCATCGAACCGGCGATCGCCGCTCTCGCCGCGGATGGCTGGCGGGTTACCGGGCCCCACCCGGCGGACACCATGTTCCATGCGCGGGTCCGTGCCAATTACGATGCAGCGCTGTGCATGTACCACGACCAGGCGCTGATCCCGATCAAGGCGCTCCACTTCGAAGAAGCGGTCAACGTGACACTCGGCCTCCCCATTGTCCGAACCGCGCCCGACCATGGCACGGCGTTCGACATTGCCGGCCAGGACCGAGCCGATCCGCGGCCGATGGCAGCGGCGATCCGGATGGCGGCCGAGAACGCAATTCGCCGCGCCGACGCCGCTTGAGCGCAGCGCCCGAGCCTCTTCGAGACGTCATCGCTCGTCATGGCCTGAGCGCGAGCAAAGCGCTCGGGCAGAACTTCATTCTAGATCGTCAGCTGTTAGCGCGGGTGGCGGCGATCCCCGGGGCGCTCGACGGCCAGCGGGTTTTTGAAGTCGGTCCCGGACCCGGTGGCCTGACCCACGCGCTGCTCGACGCGGGCGCTCGCGTGGTGGCCGTGGAACGCGATCGCCGCTGCATTCCGGCGCTCGAAGAGCTTCGCCAATCGTTCGCCGATCGCCTGCAGGTCATCGAAGGCGATGCGCTGAAGCTCGATGAGCGAGCGCTGGTTGGTGAAAGCGCGCATGTCGTCGCGAACTTGCCTTATAATGTGGGGACCGCATTGCTGCTAAGATGGCTGGGCAGCGATTGGCCGCCCTGGTGGCAATCGCTGACCCTCATGTTCCAAAAGGAAGTTGCCGAGCGCCTAGTCGCGGCGCCGGGAAGCGATGCTTATGGCCGGCTGTCGGTTGCGGCGCAGTGGCGATCGGCGCCGCACATCGCGATGATCGTCAACCGCTCCGCGTTCGTGCCTCCGCCCAAGGTTACTTCCGCGGTCGTTCATATCGTGCCGAAGGCCCAACCCGAGGGCGTCGATCCGGCGGTGCTGGAGCGGCTGACCCAGGCAGCGTTCGGGCAGCGGCGCAAGATGTTGCGATCAAGCTTGAAATCGATGCCGGGCGCGTTGGAAGCGGCCGAGACGATCGGAATCGAGACACAGCGGCGCGCGGAAACCTTGGCCATCGACGAATGGCTGGCGCTGGCGCGGGCGCTCAGCGATTAATTGGACTTGGGGCTCTCGGGAGTCTTGGCCGCGGCGACGGTTGGCCCGCGGCTGATAGCCGCTGACAGCAGAGCCAGTTGCGGGCATGGCTTGGCGCCGCAGATTGTCTGCAGCTTCTGCAGGTTGGCGCGGGCGCGGGCCGTGGCGCCCAACTCGACCATCGCCTCGCCCTGGACGGCGATCGCGTCCGGGTCATTAGGCTCCATCAGCAGCGCCTTGTTCGTCATCCGGATCGCCTTGCCGAACAAATGCTGCTTCTCCGCGACGCGCGCAATGTCGATGTAAGCGCTGCGGTTGCGCGGATCGACCGCAAGCGATGTCTCGAGAAGGTCCTCCGCTTGCTCGAGCTTGCCCGCGGCCACGAGAGTCCCTGGCCTGTCGCTGAAGCTCGACCGACTTGGGCAGGATCTGGTCATCCGAACGCTGGCTCAAGGCGGGCCCGGCGAGGGCAAGTCCGGCAATTCCTACAAGCAGAAGACTAGCTACTGACCGCATCAAATTCTCCATAACCGCCAGCCGATTATCATGCCCGGCGAAGCCGCGCGACGAAAAATCCGTCCGTCTGGTCGTGGCCTGGCGTCAATAGCCTGCCGCGACCGTCCGAGCGCCCACCACCAATGGGTACTTCCTCACTAATCCACGATGAACGACTGGCAAGGAAGCGGTCGATCTGGCCTGCCCCTTCACGGGACAGCAGCGAGCAGACGGCGTAAACCAGAATTCCACAGGGCTTGACCAGTTCGGCGCCGATTCCGAGCAATCGTTCCTGAATATCCACTAGGCGGTCGAGCCGGTCGGGCGAGAGGCGCCAGCGGCCCTCCGGGTTGCGGCGCCACGTGCCGCTGCCCGAACAGGGCGCATCGATGAGGACAAGGTCGGCCTGGTCGCGACAAACCTCAAGCTCCTCAAGCTCGCGCGGCGGGTTCAGGAGCCGGGATTCGATCCGTGCTCCTGCTCGTTTGGCGCGCGGTTCGAGCTTGGATAGCCGAGCACGATTGCTATCCGTCGCGAGCACCGTCGCGCCTGGAGCCGCGGCCGCGAGCGCGAGTGCCTTTCCTCCGGCACCGGCACAAAGGTCGAGCAGCCGCTGTCCATTCGTCGGCGCGCAAGCGAGCGCGATCAGCTGGCTGCCCTCGTCCTGGATTTCCACGAGGCCGCTCGCATATGCCTCATGATCGTCGACCTTGCTGTCGGGCGGCAAACGGATGCCCCACGGGCTCAAGGCAGTTGCGATCGCGCCATCGAATTGTCCAACGATATCCGCGCGATCGGCTCGAGCGGCGTTGACTCGAAGGTCGACCGGCGCGCGTTCCAGCAACGCCGGCCATTCCTCTTGCCCAACCAGCTCCGACAGTTCGGGCGTCAGCCAGTTCGGGACAGCGCCCGAGGCCGCAGCAGGTTCGCCTTCCTGCAACGGCTCCGGCCCGCGCGGCTCACCGAACAGCTCGACGAGATCAGGCTGTTCTTTCGCCAGTCCGAGGATGGCGCCGCGGCCGCTGGCGGGGGCTTCGGCCGTGCGCCGGATCGCCCGGAAGACCAGCTCGCGAACGGCCCGCCGGTCTTTTGATCCCGCGTAACGGCGCTGCTTGAAATAGCGCGTCACGATCGAGTCAGCCGGTGGCCCGTCGGCACGTGCTGAAGCGATCACCTCGTCGAGGACTTCGATCGCGGCCTGGAGGCGCGCCGCCGGCGTCATTGACTAGCGCGAAGGATAGTTGGGCGCCTCGCGAGTGATGGTGACATCATGCACATGGCTTTCGGACAGGCCGGCATTGGTAATGCGGACGAACTTTGCGCGCGACTGCAGCTCACGGATGGTGCTCGAGCCCGTGTAACCCATCGCCGCCTTCACGCCGCCGACGAGCTGGTGGACAATCTCGCGGGCCGGGCCCTTGTAGGGCACCTGCCCCTCGATCCCCTCGGGCACGAGCTTTAGATGATCCTTGATGTCCTGCTGGAAATAGCGGTCGGCCGAGCCCCTCGCCATGGCGCCGACCGAGCCCATCCCGCGATAGGATTTGTAGCTTCGGCCCTGGTACAGGAAGATTTCGCCGGGCGCTTCGTCAGTGCCGGCGAGGAGGGACCCGACCATCGCCGTCGAGGCGCCCGCGGCAAGCGCCTTGGCCATGTCGCCGCTGGTCCTGATCCCGCCATCGGCAATGACCGGCACGCCATTGGCGGCACGCGCTGCGTCCATGATGGCGGTGAGCTGCGGGACTCCGACCCCGGCCACGATCCGGGTCGTGCAGATGGATCCTGGCCCGATCCCGACCTTGATCGCGTCGGCGCCGGCATTGACCAGCGCCTTGGCGGCTTCCGCCGTTGCCACATTGCCCGCCACGACCTGCACCGAATTGCTGAGACCTTTCACGCGCTCGACGGCCACTGCCACGTCGCGGTTATGGCCATGCGCCGTATCGATCACGATGCAGTCGCAGCCCGCCTCGATCAGGGCCTCTGATCGCGAAAAGCCGGCGTCGCCGACGGTTGAGGCGGCGGCGACGCGGAGGCGCCCTTCCCCATCCTTCGTCGCGAGCGGCGACGCCACCGATTTCTCGATGTCCTTGACGGTGATGAGCCCAACGCAATGATGGTCCTTGTCGACCACGAGCAGCTTCTCGATCCGACGCTGATGCAGAATCCGCCGTGCCTCGGCTTCGGTCGTCCCGATCGGCACGGTCGCGAGATTGTCATGGGTCATGAGCTCGCTGACGCGCTGGCGCGGATTTTCCGCGAAGCGGACGTCGCGATTGGTCAGAATCCCGCACAGCTTTCCCGACTTCTCGACGATTGGAATTCCGCTGATCCGGTTGAGCTTCATCAGCTCGAGCGCTTCGGCGAGCGTCTGGTCGGGCGTCATTGTGATCGGGTTGACGACCATCCCGCTTTCGAAGCGCTTCACCTGCCGCACCGCGGTCGCTTGCTCTTCAAGGCTGAGATTGCGGTGAAGGACGCCGATCCCGCCGAGCTGAGCCAGCGCGATCGCCATGTCCGCCTCGGTTACCGTGTCCATCGCCGACGACAGCACCGGAATGTTGAGCGGGATCTCGCGGGTCAGGAATGTGCGGGTGTCAGCCTGGCTTGGAAGCACGCTCGATTCGAGCGGTTGGAGGAGGACGTCGTCGAACGTCAGTCCAAGCGGAATATCGGAAGCATTGTTGAGTTGGGCCATATCGGCCCATGACAGGCGAAGGCCGATTCGCCAAGCCTCGGCTCAGCTGCCCGCGCGATCCAGCACTCGCTGCGCCGCTTCGATATGCATCCGCTCGATCATCTCGTCCCCGAAGCGTTCGGCACCGCCTTCGAAAGCGCCAACAAGGGCTTTGGCACGTTCGATTTCCGCGCTGCCCGGCGCGAATGCGCGATGGCATGGGGCGATCTGATTGGGGTGGATCAAGCTCTTCCCGTCGAAGCCGAGGTTTCGCCCCTCGTCTGCCTCCGCCGAAAAGCCATCGGGGTTGCCCAGGCCGTTGAACACGCCGTCAAACGCCGCGATGCCGGCTGCGCGGGCGGCCAGCACGATCATCTGCAGCGCGGTCGATAGCGCGCCTCTCGCCGCGTTCAGCGGCAGACGCAGATCCGCCCGTAAATCGTTGGTTCCGGCGATCAGCCCGGCGCAAGCGTGCGCGATCTCGGCCGCGCACAGCACGCCTGCCGCAGTTTCGATCATGGCCAGCGCCGGCTTCTTCACCGTCTCCGCCACATCGCGAACCAAATGCGCGGACATCGGCTCGAGGGACCACCACGAAGTCGGCTTTCGATCGCGCAACCGCGTCGAGGTCGAGCGAATGCCACGTCGTTCCGACCCCGTTGATTCGGATCGCCAGCGGAACACTCCATTGGGAATGCCGCGGCAGCCAAAGCGGCTTTGCGTGCCTCGTTCTTGTCCTGCGGTCTCACAGCATCCTCGAGGTCGAGGATGACCAAGTCGGCACCAGCTTCGCGAGCCTTCGCAATCGCCCGACGGGTTGGACGCGGGGAGGAACAGCAGCGACCGTATGGCGAACAGGTCGACGCCCTTGTCGCTTTTCGCTTCCGCTGCGGCCATCACCGTCGCATCATGCCCCGAACGAGGGAGGCCGGGGAAGAGCTATGTTGACGAGTTTCATGACTGCGGTCGCGGTCCTGGTGCTGTTTATCGTGATGATGGGCGTGAAAATCGTCCGGCAGGGCTACCGCTACACGATCGAACATTTCGGGCGCTTCGTTCGCGTCGCTGAGCCGGGCTTCAATTACGTGACGCCGTTCTTCTATCGCGTTGGTCGCAAGATCAACATGATGGAGCAGGTTCTTGATATTCCGGGTCAGGAGATCATCACCAAGGACAACGCCATGGTCGCGGTCGACGGCGTGGTTTTCTTCCAAGTGCTCGATCCCGCCAAGGCCGCTTATGAGGTAAGCGACCTCTACACCGCGATCATGGCCCTCTCGACCACCAACCTGCGCACCGTCATGGGCTCGATGGACTTGGACGAGACCCTGTCGAAGCGCGACGAGATCAACACCCGCCTCCTCGCCGTCGTCGATAATGCGACCGAGAATTGGGGCGTGAAGATCACTCGGGTCGAATTGCGCGACATCCGGCCGCCACAGGACATCGTCAATGCGATGACCCGCCAGATGAAAGCCGAGCGCGAGAAGCGCGCCGTCGTCCTCGAAGCGGAAGGCTCGCGTCAGTCCGCGATCTTGCGCGCGGAAGGCGAAAAGCAGGGCGCGATCCTGTCCGCCGAGGGCGCTCGGGAAGCGGCATTTCGTGAAGCGGAGGCGCGCGAACGCTCCGCCCAGGCCGAAGCCGCGGCGACGAAGGCCGTCAGCGACGCCATCGAATCGGGCAGCACGCAGGCGATCAATTATTTCATCGCCCAGAAATATGTCGAGGCCATCGCCGAATTCGCCCGCTCGCCCAATGCCAAGACTATCCTGTTCCCGATCGAGGCGACGCAATTGATCGGCACGCTGGGCGGCATCGGCGAGCTTGCGAAGGAAGTAATCGGCGGGCAATCCTCGCCGAAGTCCCCAGCACCCGCCAGGCCAAAGTCAGTGCCGAGCGTTCCGGATAGCAATGCATGATGGGAATCGATCCCCACTGGCTATGGCTGATCGGCGGCGTCATCCTGCTGATCGCCGAAGTCATCGCGCCCGGTTTCTTCCTGATGTTCATCGGCGCCGCGGCCGTCGCTACGGGTCTGCTGGCACTCCTGCTGCCGATCGGCGTCGCGGTGCAGCTCGCCTTATTCGCGATCCTCGCGCTCACGGTCGTCCGGTTCGGCGGGCGACGGGCTTATGCGTCGCGCTACGACCACACGAGCGACCCTCTGCTCAACGACCGCGTCGGACGGTTGCTGGGCCGTGTGGTCGTCGTGGTTCAGCCAGTCGATGCCAATGGCGGCCGGGTGCGCGTTGGCGATAGCGACTGGTCCGCGCGCGGGGGTCCCGCCGCAATCGGCGATCGAGTCCGGATCGTCGATGTCGACGGCAATTGCCTGAAGGTCGAGCCGGAGCACGTCCTCCCCCTCACCTGATGAGATGAAGTCAGTCGGCTTTAGGCGGCTTGGCTGCTTCCGCCCGAATAAATGCCCGCATCTGATCCTCGAACACCGTGAGCGGCACGGCCCCCATAGCCAGGATCCGGTCGTGGAAGGCGCGGATGTCGAAACGCTGCCCCAGCGTGGTCTCCGCCTCCTTGCGAAGCTTGCGGATGGTCAACTCGCCGAGCTTGTAGGACAGCGCCTGCCCAGGCCAGCTAATGTAGCGATCGACCTCGTTGTCGACCTCATGCTGCGAAAGCGCGGTGTGCGACGAAAGATAATCAATCGCCTGCTGCCGGGACCAGCCATAGCGAT
The DNA here is from genome assembly GCA_963748685.1 of uncultured Pseudomonadota bacterium. Taxonomy (GTDB): domain Bacteria; phylum Pseudomonadota; class Alphaproteobacteria; order Sphingomonadales; family Sphingomonadaceae; genus Sphingomicrobium. The sequence goes on from CAVVKB010000005.1 coordinate 90,576, forward strand.
GGATGCCGGTATCGATCACTAGCCGCGCTGCGCGCCACATCTCATAGCTGAGCGCGCCGAACCGTTCGTAAGGCGTGCGGTAGATGCCCATCTCGTAGCCGAGATACTCGCTATACAGGCCCCAACCCTCGCCGTAGCCCGAGAAATAAATGTTGCGGCGGAAGCGCGGCAGGGCCTTTTGCTCCTCGCTCAGCGCCGCCTGGAAACTATGGCCAGGCTCGCACTCGTGAAGCGTCAACGCCGGCGTCTGATAGAGCGGCCTGGTATTCAGCGCGTAAGTGTTCATCTGGCAGCTTTCGAGGCCGCCGCGCCCTGAAGTGTAGAAAGGCGCGAGCGCCTCCGGCACGGGCACGATCGCGAAACGGCGGCGCGGCAAGAGGCCGAACAATTCGCCGATCTTCCCGTCGGTTCGCTTGGCAACGTAGGACGACACGCCAAGCAACTCATCGGGAGTCTTGGCGTAGAATTGCGGATCGGTCTTCAGGAACTTGAGGAAGTCCTCGAAGCTGCCCTTGAAGCCGGTTTCGCGCATGGTCTTGCGCATCTCCGCGTCGATCCGCGCGACCTCGCTGAGGCCAAGCTGGTGGATCTCCTCGGGCGTCCGATCGGTGGTCGTATATTCGCGAATGCTGGCCCGGTAAAAGGCGTCGCCGTCGGGCAGGTCGTGCGCCGAAATCGTCGTCCGCGCTTTCGGATAATATTCCGTTTTGTAGAAACCGAGGAGTTTCCGATAGGCCGGCAAGACAGCTTCGCGAATGGCGGCGGCGCCTTCAACTCGAAGCGCCTGCTGCTCGGTCGCCGGAATGATCGCCGGCATCTGTTCGAATGCTTTGTAAAACGCGCTCTTGGCGGGGTCATCGACGATGAACGTGGCGATCGATGCATCTCGGCCGGTCAGCGTTGCCCGGGGCACCGTGAAGCCGCGCTTCAGCCCGGCGCGCATGTTGACGATACTCTCGTCGAAATAGCGCGGAATTTCGCGCAATCGGGAAATGTAGCGACGGTATTCAGCGGCGCTGGCGAAGGATTGCCGCGCGTCGAGATAGGTCCAGAACGAGCTGTCGCTGTTGAACGGCATTTCCCATTGCCGGAAGCGGGCCTCGCCGATCGCGTTGTCGAGGATGGTCCGGAACACGGCAGCATTCACCTGCTCGTCGGGCGATAATTGCTGGACGGGAATGGCATTCAGCTGGGCGAGCAGGTCGCGCAGATGCGCCGCGCGACGAAGCTGGGACTGTTCATCGACGTGCTGAATATGAGCAGTCGGCTTGGTCTCGCCGCGCGAATCTTCGAAACCTCCGACTCCTTCGCGTCCCAGGCGGCGTAGCCGTCATAAAGCGCCCGAAGCCTGAGGTCGGCCAAGTTTGCTGGGGCCTGTGTAGCCGTTGACGGGGTCGGTTGCGCGTGCAGCGGGGTTGCCGACAAAGCAGTCCCGGCAATCAATAGCCCAACGATCCTTGAACTTGTCGACATCGGCGCCCTCCCGTCTGTGCTTTCCCGCTTGATAGCAGCCGCCGCCGATCAAGAAAGCGCCGCGAGATCGGGAGGCACGAATTCACGTCGCGCTTCGACCGACAAAAGCCGATCACGCGTATAAAAACGGAAAGGCCAATCGCGGCGCCCCATCGGCGACTGCAGGAGCGCGTTGACCAGCTCGTGCAGTGGAGCTGCGCGGTCCGCTCCGCCAAGAAACAACCTGACCCCGTGCAGGAACACGCGCGTGATCGTCTCGTGATAGCCTTCCGTATCGCTGTTCACGCCGCCGACGCTCTCGTTGTAGCCACGGATGAGGCCCGGAAGCTCGCGGTCGAGATCGATCTCCGGATGCGTTCAGAACCAGATAGGTCGTGGCGGCGAGATGCGCTTCGTGGGTCCATTCCTCACGCGGCAAAGAGCGCGCAAGCAAACCTTCGCCGACATGGGCCACGTCGGCGTCGGCGGTGAATAGTCTCGGTCGGTAATCGGTCATGGATCGGGTCCTTGGCGGGCCCGATCCTCGACCGGGCGTCAGGCGGTGGTGACTTGGCTCGGCAGCGCTTGTGTTTGTTGTTGCGCGGTCCTGGGCGCGGATTGCCGAACGCCCTCGTCAACATGATCCGCAAATTGGGCGAAGTTCTCGACGAACAGGTCGACGAGCTTCGCCGCCATCGCGTCATACTCCGCCGGATTCGACCAGGTCCCACGCGGGTCAAGGATCGAGGTGTCGACGCCGGCACCGAAACCGGCACCTCAAAGCCGAAATTCGGGTCCTTGCGGAATTCGGCATTCTTCAGGCTGCCATCGAGCGCGGCGTTCAGCAGTGCACGCGTCTCCTTGATCGGCATGCGCTTGCCGACGCCATACTTTCCGCCGGTCCAGCCGGTATTGACCAGCCAGCAGTCGACTCCGCCCTTGGCGATGCGCTCCTTGAGCAGGTTGCCGTAGACCGACGGGTGGCGCGGCATGAACGGGGCGCCGAAGCAGGTCGAGAAGGTCGCTTCGGGCTCGGTCACGCCGATCTCCGTACCCGCGACCTTGGCCGTGTAGCCCGAGAGGAAGTGATACATCGCCTGGTCGGGCGTCAGCTTGGCGATCGGCGGCAGGACCCCAAAGGCGTCGGCCGTGAGCATGATGATGTTCGTTCGGGACGGGCCCATATTCTTCTCGGAAGAATTGGGGATGAAGTCGATCGGATAGACGCCGCGGCTATTCTCGGCGAGCGTCGAATCGTCGAGGTCGAGTTCGCGCGTGACCGGGTCCATCACCACATTCTCGAGCACCGTGCCGAACCGCTTGGTCGTCGCGTAAATCTCCGGCTCGCTCTCGGCCGAGAGGCGGATCATCTTCGCGTAGCAGCCGCCTTCGAAGTTGAAGACCGCAGTGTCCGACCAGCCATGCTCATCGTCGCCGATCAGCGTCCGGTTCGGATCGGCCGACAAGGTGGTCTTGCCGGTCCCGACTGAGGCCGAAGAAGATCGCGGTGTCGCCGTCGGGGCCGATATTGGCCGAGCAGTGCATCGGCATGATGCGGTCTTCGGGCAGCAGGAAGTTCAGCAGGCCGAACACCGACTTCTTCATTTCGCCGCCATATTCGGTGCCGCCGATCAGGATCAGTTTCTCGGTCAGGTTGACGGCGATGACCGTCTCGGAACGGCAGCCGTGCCGCTCCGGATCGGCGCTGAAGCTCGGCAGGTCGATGATCGTGAATTCCGGCTCGAACCCGGCAGGTCGCCGGCTTCAGGACGGACCAGCATCGTGCGGATGAACAGGCTGTGCCAGGCATATCTCGTTGATCACCCGAACGCGCACCCGATGCTCGGGCTGGCGATCCGCCGAACAGGTCCTGGACGAACAGCGTCGGCTTGTCGGCGAGCGCGGCGAGGAAGTCCGCCTTCAGGTTGGCGAAGTTCTCGCGGCGTCCATCGGCTTGTTGCCCTTGGTCCACCAGATGACTGTCGGCGGTGTTCTCGTCCTTGACGGTAAACTTGTCCTGCGCGCTGCGGCCGGTGTGCTTGCCGGTTTTGACGACCAACGGGCCGTCCTTGGCGAGCAGGCCTTCGCCGCGCTGGACGCGCATGCTCGACCAAAGGCGCAGTGGTCAGATTCCAGAAAATTTCTGCGGCGGTCGCGATACCCTGCGAATCCAGTCCTTTGCGCGGAATCCGGTCGGTCACTGACAAGCTTTCCTTTCTTAAAATGTCGAAACGGCGGCGGCCGTTGGGCCTGCCGCCGCATACTATGCAATGCCGCGGCCTATAACGCCGAACCGCTCGTCGGGTCAAAGTCAGCGCACTTCTTGTCTCGCCATGGGGCACTGGCTAAGCCGGTCGTTCCAGCGCATGCCGCGGGACAAAGGAGACGGGATGAGCCAGGTTATTGCTCTTGTCGACGATGACCGGAACATCCTGACCTCCGTCTCGATCGCTCTTCAGCAGGAAGGCTTCGTGACGCGCGTCTATTCGGACGGCCAGACCGCGCTCAAGGCCCTCAACGACAATCCGCCCGACCTCGGCGTCTTCGACATCAAGATGCCTGGAATGGACGGAATGGAGCTGCTTCGCCGCGTTCGCGAATTCAGCTCGGTGCCGGTGATTTTCCTGACCTCCAAGGACGATGAGCTGGACGAGGCGCTCGGGCTCGCGATGGGTGCCGACGATTATATTGCCAAGCCCTTCTCCCAGCGGCTGCTGATCGCCCGGATTCGGGCGATTCTTCGGCGTCAGGAACTGGAGCGGGGCGAAGCCAGCGCCAATGCTGCCGAGGCCGAGCTGCCGCGACTGGAGCGCGGCCGCCTGGTCATGGATCCGGCCCGGCACAAGGTCATCTGGGATGGACGCGATGTCAGCCTGACGGTGACCGAGTTCCTGATCCTTGAAGCACTCGCGCAGCGGCCCGGCGTCGTCAAATCGCGCAACCAACTGCTCGACATCGCCTATAATGACGATGTTTATGTCGACGACCGCACCATCGACAGCCACATCAAGCGCATCCGGCGCAAGTTCCGCGTTGCCGATCCATCTTTGACTCAATCGAGACCCTCTATGGCGTCGGTTACCGATTCGACGAATAGCGAGGACGGCGACCTTCGGCTCAAATGGTCGGGCCGCTGGACGCTCGCGCACCGGATCCTGGCGCTCAACCTCATCACCGTGCTGCTGGTCGCGCTCAGCACGTTATACCTCGACGTCTTTCGCAATCGCCTGAGCAAGGAGCGAATTCGCCAGACCCGGATCGAGGCGACGGCGACGGCGCAGGCCATCCATGCCGCCGGACCCGAGGACCGCGAGGCGATTCTGACGACCATCTCCAAGGCGACCGGAACGCGGATGCGCATTTTTGGAGGCGATGGCCGGCTGATCGCTGACAGCTGGCACGTCACCGGCCCGACCTACGAATTGCGCGATCCGAACACCCAGAAATGGACCAAGGATTTCGCACGCGCGCTGGATCGTGGTTTCAATGTCCTCGTCGGCGCGCCGACCTGGACGAATTCGTCGAACCCAAGGTCGACGCTCTCCCCATGTGGCCCGAGGCCGCCTTGGCAAAATCGAGCGGCAAGACCGTCACCAGGGTGCGCAACGCCCCGGACCTCACGCCGGTCATTTCCGCCGCCATTCCGTTCGACGATCAAGTGCTGCTCGCGACCGATAACGACCGTTCCTTCACCCGAACGGTGCGGCGCCAGCGAACGGTCATCGTGGCCGCGATGATCTTTGTCGTCGGCCTGTCGGTGCTCCTTTCGCTGTTCCTCGCCAGGACCATCGTCCGTCCGCTGCGCCGGCTGGCGCTTGCCGCTCACCGGGTCCGGCTTGGCCGGTCGCGGGAGGTGAACGTCCCTCGCCTCCCGTCCCGGACCGACGAAATCGGCCTTCTCGCCCGATCCGTATCGGACATGAGCCAGTCGCTTCGGCACCGGATCGACAATATCGAGGCCTTCGCCGCGGACGTCACGCACGAGCTCAAGAATCCGCTCGCTTCCCTCCGGTCAGCCGTCGATGGCCTCGACCGGGTCGACGACCCGGCGCTGCGGGAGAAACTGAAGACGATCGTCCGTGAAGACGTGGCGAGGCTCGATCGCCTGATCAGCGACATTAGCGAAGCGGCACGGACCGATGCCGAGCTTGCGCGGGCGCGGTTTGAGCGAGTCGACCTCGGGCCGCTGATCGAGCAGATCGTCAACAGCTGGGAAACCCGGCGCGAAGCCGGCGATGCGCGGCTCGCCTTCGCCCGGCCGAGGAAGAACAGCGCAGTCGTGATGGGCAAGCCCGATCGGCTGGCCCGCGCCATCAACGCCATCATCGATAACGCAGTCAGCTTCTCGCCGGCCGGCGGCCTGGTAGAGATCGCGGCGGCGAGAGTCGGCGACGAAGTGCGGATTCGCATCGATGACGAGGGCCCGGGGGTCCCGCACGATGCGCGTGAGGCGATTTTTAACCGCTTCCATTCAGTACGGCCGGAGGGCGAGAATTTCGGTCGCCATTCCGGCCTCGGCCTTGCCATCGCCCAGGCAATCGTGAATGGCCATGACGGGGAGATTGACGTGCAGGACCGCGACGACGCCCCTTCCGGCGCCCGCTTCACCATCAGCCTTCCCGCAGCCGACCGCGAATGAGCAAGCTCAACCCCGCCGCCGGATCTCGGCTTAGCGCAGAGACGGTCCACGCCAGCACCGTCACCAATGAAGGCCGCGCGGTGCTCATCACCGGGCCGTCTGGTTCCGGCAAATCAGACCTCGCGCTTCGCCTGCTCGACCGGGGGTTCAAGCTGGTCAGTGATGACCGGACCCTGGTCAAGAAGGACGGCGAGCGGCTGATTGCTTCGGCCCCGCCGGCGATCGCTGGAAAGCTCGAGGTCCGCGGCATCGGCATCGTCGAGGTGGAGCACGCCGACAATGTGCCGGTGGCGCTGCTGGTCGAGCTCACGGGCGAGATCCAGCGGCTGCCCGACGAAAATCGCGAGCGGCCGATTCTCGGTGTCCACCTGCCGCTCGTCACCATTGACGCGATGACCGCCTCGGCACCGTCCAAAATCGCGCTCGCGCTCGATCGAATGGGCCTCAAGGTCAAGTGACGAAGTCCAGGCCGGGTCAGCGACCTTGGCCGCGCCTGCTGCTCGTGACCGGTATGTCAGGTGCCGGAAAATCGACCGTGCTCGATGCCCTCGAAGACCTGGGCTGGGATGTGGTCGACAACCTTCCTGCAGACCTGCTGGAGCCGTTCGTCCACTCCGGAACCGAGTGCCGGACGGCCAACGTCGCGGTCGGGATGGATGTTCGAAGCCGCGGCTTCCAGCCCCGAGGCGCTGCACGGCCTCATTCATTCGATCGCCGGCGTACGACCCGAGATCGTCTACCTCGATTGCGCCGAAGCTGAGCTCATGCGGCGTTATGGCGAGACCCGGCGGCGGCATCCGCTGGCACCGGACCGGCCGGCGGAAGATGGTATTGCCCGCGAACGAAGGTCGACATTCCCGCTGCGGGCCGCAGCCGATGTCGTCCTCGACACGACGGACCTGACGCCGGCCACCCTCCGCGACGAGCTTCGCCTCCGCTATGGTCAGGAGACCGATCAGCCGGTCCTGACCCTGACCTCGTTCGGGTTCGCACGAGGAATTTCGCGGACTGCCGACCTCGTCTTCGATCTTCGCTTCATTCCGAATCCGCACTGGGTCGACGAGCTTCGCCCGCTAACCGGCGAGGATGAGCCGATCCGTGCCTTTCTGGAACGCGAGCCGGCCTGGAGCGAAGCGATGGACCGCATCGAATCGCTTCTCATCGACTGGATTCCCCGCTACTGGGCCGCCGGCAAAAGTTACGTCACCGTTGCATTCGGCTGCACTGGGGGCCGGCACCGATCGGTTGCCGGTGCGGTTGAAATGTCGGAACGGTTACGGCGTGCCGGATTTGCACCCAATGTGCGTCACCGTGACCTCGCCTCACCCCCGCGAGACACGATCGAGCCGCATCCGGGGCGGGTTCCGGAGAGCGAGGACGAGTTGAGTCGATGATTGGATTAGTGCTGGTGACCCACGGCCGCCTCGCGGCCGAATTCGTCGTTGCCATGGAACATGTGGTCGGGCCGCAGGAGGCGATTGAAGCCATTTGCATTGGCCCGGACGACGACATGGAGGGCCGCCGCAAGGACATCGCCGCCGCCATTGGCAAGGTCGAGCAGGGCCAGGGCGTGATCATCCTCACCGACCTGTTCGGCGGAACGCCGTCGAACCTCGCCATCAGCTTGATGAAGAGCGAGGATATCGAGGTGATCGCGGGCGTGAACCTGCCGATGCTGATCCGGCTCGAGGGCGCCCGCAAGGTGATGCCGGTCCACGCCGCGGTCGCCGCGGCTCGCGAGGCCGGTCGAAAATATATCTCCGTCGCCAGTGAGATCTTGGGCGAGGCCGCGGCTTGAGGGCAATCAGCCGTCAGGTCGAGATCACCAACAAACGCGGGCTCCACGCACGGGCAAGCGCCAAATTCGTCAATCTGGCGAGCGAGCTCCACGGTCCCAGGATTGAGGTCGAGAAGGACGGCAACCGGGTCTGCGGGACCTCGATCATGGGCCTGATGATGCTCGGCGCGGCGATGGGCGATTCGGTGATCATCCACTGCGAAGGCGACGGCGCCGAAGAAGCGCTCGAGAAGCTGGTCGCGCTCGTCGAGGATCGCTTCGGCGAAGAATAATGCTTCGCCACGTCACGGCTTTTTCCAATAGCACGGTCAAACTGCTTCGCTCGCTTCGCGACAAGAAGGCGCGGCGGGAGGAAGGCCTGTTCCTCGCCGAGGGGCTGAGGATCCTGGCCGAGGCGCGGGACAGCGGCCGGCTGCCAGAGATCGTCGTCTTCTCCGCGGAAGGCGCCGCGGCACCCGCTCGCCAGCGAAATCATCGCGGCGACCGAGGCCGCGGGCGGCGACGCGATCGAGACGACGCCCGACATTCTTTCCAAGATGAGCGGCAAGGACAATCCGCAGCTCCTGCTCGGCGCCTACCGCCAGCCCGAGACGAAGCTGGAGGCGATCGACCGGGCGAAGGCGCCGCTGTGGATCGTCGCCCAGTCGCTGCGCGATCCCGGCAATATCGGGACCATCCTCCGGACCGGTGACGCGGTCGGCGCCGGCGGGCTGATCATGATCGATGACAGCGCCGACCCGTTTTCGGTCGAGGCCGTCAGGGCGTCGATGGGCGCTGTGTTCACGCAGCAGATCGCCACCGCCCGCTGGCCGGAGTTCATCGACTGGCTCCGGGCAGGAGAGGGGCAGCTGGTCGGGACGAGCCTCAAGACCGACCGGGACTATCTCGAAAGCGACTTATGAGAAACCCTGTTTCCTCTTGATCGGCAATGAGCAGCAAGGGCTTCCCGCCGACTACGAGGCGGCCTGCGACCTCCTCGTCAAAATCCCGATGGCCGGACGCGCCGACAGCCTGAACGCGGCGATGGCAACGGCGGTCATGGCCTTCGCGATCAAGGCGAGCTGGAGAAGATGATCATAGAAAACGCTCTATTCTTCGGCATTTCTAGCCTGATTGCTCTCGGCAACGGCCCGCCGTGCATGCATGCCGATTCCGAGCCCGTCTGCCCCGATTTATCAGGGCGGTCGGGACCGAGCCCTTCTGGAACCTGCTGATCGACGGGCGTGACGTCACTTTCAGCCAGCCCGACGCGCAACCGATCCGGCAGCCGACGCCGCAAGTGATCCATGGATTCGCCGGCGAAATTTATCGGACGTCGCGGATCAATGTGAACATCGTCCATGCCCGCTGCAGCGACGGAATGAGCGACCGCGCCTATCCCGATCAGGTGTCCAGGTCACCGTCGACGGGCGCCGGTTCGACGGCTGCGGCGGACTGTAAAGGTCACAAAGGCCACGTTCGATGGGGTCCGGAAGCGCCCCTCACCTTCGAGCCGTTCAATAGATATGCGACCTTCGCGAATCCTCCGAATGTTCGCGAATGTTCGTAGTGACGGAGCCGTTTCATGCTGCCGTACTCCGTCCAATCAAAGAGCCGCGGCCGTGACAGCAGGCGAAATCCTATTTTCGTAACGCATCCCGCTACTCCGCGGGATTTGCGACCGTCCTCGATGAAGGGGCTTATCCACCATAATTTCATGTTCCCAGTTTGTTCGGTCCGTTGCTGTGAGGTAAGGAGAGCTTTCGCACTAGCTGGATATGCGGAAATGACCACTTTCGAAGTGCTTGCGTTGATTGGGCTTGTGATCCTCATAGGATTGGTGCGATTTTTGGCCGTTTTGATGCGCAATTCGAAAGCCGACCTCGAACCAAAGCTTGAGGCAATCGACACTCGGCTGGGTGATAGCATCGGCATTGTAGATCTCGCTGTGACGGGCCTTCGAACAGAGGTAGCAAATCGGCCCGACAGCACTTTGCTGAGGAGCTTGCCGGTTGACGCCGTCGAAGAGCACTCGGCACCAATCTTCAAGAGAACTCTTAGCAACAGATCGGACCCGAGCAGTCGGAATGCTTTGATGGATTTGGAAACAGTTAGTCGATCATCGGAACGGAACGAGTGAAGATGCGAAGATGCTTCGCACTCAGCTGTCGAGGTCTTTGAGCCAACTTGGAAAAACGGTTGAAGGCCGACTGATAAGATACGGGACGAAAACGCTGAAAGAAGCTCGAGGAAATGACGAGTAACTGTCATTATAGTTACAAGGGACATTGGAAAAACGCCTAGGGAAGTCGTTCAATCAGGTGAACGAAAGCCTGAAGAGGGTCTTTGAATCAGTCGGGAAATGCAAATCTTGCTACTGTGTTGGGGTGATCTCAAGCGAATTCTTTCGAACGTTAAGCTGCGCGGGACCCTTTTTGAAGGCTCGCTCGAACAGATGCTCGACGATGTGCTCGACCCGAGTATCAGTTCTCGAAAAACGTCGAGGTCAGACCACTTTCCGGTGAACGGGTCGAGTTTGCCCTCAGAATGCCCACTTCTGGAGATGATCCTGTTCGGTCTGGCCATCGATTTTAAGATGCCAAAGGAAGATTATGATCGACTCTACTCAGGCGTCTGCACAAGGCGATGCCGCAGGAACGAGCTATCCGCAAAGTCACTTGAGCGCTGCGTGTTCAAGCACGCAAAAGACATCTCCGAGAAATATATTTGTGCCCCGGACAGTCTGGACTGTCGCCGTAATGCTTCCTACCGACTGTAGGGACTGTTCGCGGAAGTTGTCAGACGACCGGGACTGTCTATCGCCTCCAGCGTGAATTGCATATCATGGTCACAGGAACTGATGACTTCTACGGCGGCTCCTGAAGTGCAATTCGGGTTTGGTTATCGGTTTGAAGTGATCCAGGAATGCTCCTTGTTCGAAATCTGGAGAAGCGCTCGCAGCAGTCAAAACCGAATTAGAAATTTCGGGCTACTGGACGGAAAGTCTCACAAAAAGCTGGGTGAAGCTCAAAGCGTTGTTGAGGTAACCGCCAAGGTGAGAAAGCCGGGCGGTCGGAAAGACCCTTCGCGAAGTCGAAGCGTTGCCTGGTGACGCGGCCAAGGACGTGCTCGCCGAGCCTTCGATGGAGAGATCCTGAAAGAGCTTGTGCACTATGACGATGATGCGGCGGCAATCGCAGCGGAATAGCCGGGACTAGTCGGATTGCTTCGCTCCGCTCGTAATAACGGAACAAAGGAGAATCCATGTCCATTCGCAAGATGATCGCGCTTCACCCCGACGTCGCCGGGCACGTCAACCAGCCCCTCGGCGATGCTGCCCACCACCTGATGTATTGCGCGCGCATGTGCCTCAGCTGCGCCGACGCCTGCGCCGCGGAAAAGATGGACATGACCCAGTGCATCCGCCTTTGCCTCGACTGCTCCGACGTCTGTGACGCGACCGGGAAGCTGGCGGTCCGCCGGACGGGCTCGAACGAGCAGGTCCTCCGCGAAATACTCGAACTCTGCGCCCGCGTTTGCGACGAGTGTGCGGCGGAGTGCGAGAAGCACGACCACGAGCATTGCAAGCTGTGCGCGCAAATGTGCCGCGAATGCGCCGCGGACTGCCGGGTGGCGGCGGAATCGCTTTAGAAGTCTGATTTCCCGAAGCGGGCGACGCCCTGGTTGCGGCCGGGCGGATCGAGGACAGTCACGTCAAGCTCTAACGGCTCGCCAATCCAGCGGCCGAGATGGGTGTGATCGGCGAGATCGTCGTCGGTCAGCGGGTGAACCAGCGCGCGCAGGCCCGACGCCTCGATGAGGTGACGACGGTTTCAAGCGCCGGCGCGCGGAAATGAACTTCGAACTGCGGGAGCGGATGCGGGCCGACGCCGCCGTCGGTCATTCGGCCTACGAACAGGACCTCCGGGCGGCCGCTGGCAAATCCGAATGCAACGACTCTGCGGCTGAGCGTTCCTCGTTCCGAATAATAGATGTGGGCGTGATAAGGCGCCGCCTCGATCACGCTCAAGCGGCCTGTTTCGAGTTTTCTTTCCGCCACTTGGCGAGCTTCTTTAGAACCATGTCGCGCTTCAGGCGGGACAAATGGTCGATGAACAGCACGCCGTTGAGGTGGTCCATCTCATGCTGCAGGCAAACCGCGAGGAGGCCATCGATCTCTTCTTCGAACTGCTTGCCGTTAACATCCTGCCAGCGAGCGCGGATTTTGTCGGGGCGCATCACCTCGGCATATTGTTCAGGCACCGACAGGCAGCCCTCGGTGTAGGGGACCTCCTGATCCGAATGCCACAGGACCTCCGGGTTGATGAACACCTTGGGATCGCGGACCGGGTCGCCGCCCTCTTCTTCTGGTTCCTGGAGATCAATGACGAGCAAGCGGATCGGCTCACCGACCTGAACCGCGGCAAGGCCGATGCCGGGCGCCTCGTACATCGTTTCGAACATGTCGGCGACGAGGGTCTTGAGGGCGCCGTCGAACACTGTCCACCGGCCTGCTGATTTGCCGTAGGACGGGGTCGGGGGTCTCGTAGATGCGGCGGATGGCCATGAGGGCATGAATTCGTCAGTTTGAGAGGTTCAACCAACTCCGTCGTCCTGAGCGAGGCGCTAGCCGCAGTCGAGGGCGGCCGAGGTGCGAACGCCTTCGACTTCGCCAGGACAGGCGATGGGGCAATCTGTCGGGCGCGCGCGAAGAGCCTGGGCGAGGGTTCCTTCGTCGAGATAGTCGAGCTCGCCCCCGACCGGAAGTCCATGTGCCAACTGGCTGAGGCGAATAGGAAAGCTTTCCAGGCGCTCGGCCAGGTAATGGGCGGTCGTCTGCCCTTCCAGGGTCGCGTTCATGGCGAGCACGACCTCGTCGATGCCACCGGCCGACACGCGCCGGACCAGCTGGTCGATGGTGAGGTCCTCGGGACGAACGCCCTCGAGCGCCGACAGCCGGCCGCCGAGGACATGATAGCGGCCCGGGAACAGGCGCGAGCGATCGAGGGCCCAGAGGTCGGCGACTTCCTCGACCACGCACAGCATCTTCTCGTCACGGCGCGTGTCACGGCAGATCGTGCAGGGGTCGCTCGTGTCGACGTTGCCGCAGGTCGAGCAGGTGGACAGGCGATCCGCGACGCTGGTCAGCGCCGCGAGCAGCGGCTGGAGCGCCGTCTCGCGTTTCTTCATCAGGTGAAGCACCGCCCGCCGCGCCGAACGCGGCCCTAGCCCAGGCAATCGCGCGAGGGCTTGCGACAGCGCTTCGATCTCCTGACTGGCCATACCCCCACATACCGTTCGGGCTGAGCTTGTCGAAGCCCTGTCCTTTCTTCAAAGCGCGCGAAGAGAAAAACGGCCCTTCGACAAGCTCAGGGCGAACGGAGAGTGGTTCAGCTTGCGCGTCATCTTCATGGGATCGCCGGAATTCGCGGTGCCGAGCCTCGATGGGCTCGTCGAGGCGGGGCATGACGTCATCGCGGCCTATGCGCAGCCGCCGCGGCCGGCGGGGCGTGGGAAGGCCGACCGCAAAACCGCTGTGCACGAGCGGGCCGAGCAGCTGGGCATCGAGGTGCGGACGCCACGGACGCTGCGCGATCCCGAAGAGCAGGAACATTTTCGGGCGCTCGACGCCGATTACGCGATCGTTGCGGCCTATGGGCTGATCCTGCCCAAGCCGATCCTGGAGGCGCCGAGGAATGGCTGTGTGAATGTTCACGCGTCCCTCCTTCCGCGATGGCGGGGGGCGGCGCCGATCCAGCGCGCGATCCTCGCCGGGGACGAGGTCACCGGCGTGACCATCATGCAGATGGACGAAGGGCTCGATACCGGGCCGATGCTGTCTGAGGCGCGAGCTCGACATTCGCGGCAAGAATGCCGGGCAAGTCACGGAAGAAATGGCAGGACTTGGGGCAAGAGCACTGATCGACTGGCTCGAGCAGTCCGCACGCCGCCGTAGCCCCAGCCGAGCGACGGCGCGACCTATGCGTCGAAGATCGACAAGACCGAAGCGCGGATCGATTGGAGCCAAACCGCGGAGGAGATCGAACGCAAGGTGCGCGCGTTCAATCCCATGCCGGGCGCCTGGTTCGAAGCCAATGGCGAGCGGATCAAGCTGCTGGAAGCGGCCGTGGAACAGCGGGACCCAGGCTTTTGCGGGAATGACGGAGAGGTGTTGGACGATGCCCTGCTGATCAACTGCGGCGAGGGCGCCCTTCGGCCGACGCTCGTCCAGCGCGCCGGGCGCGGACCGATGAGCCGCGGGCGAGCTGCTGCGCGGTTTCCCGATTCCCAAGGGCACGATCCTGTCGTGACCCGCTGGCGGCTGACGGTCGAATATGACGGCGGGCCGTTCATGGGGTGGCAGCGGCAGGACCATGGTCCGTCGGTGCAGCAGGCGCTGGAAGAGGCGTTGCAAAAGATGGCCGGTCAGGCTGCCTCAGTCATCGCGGCCGGGCGAACCGATGCTGGCGTCCATGCGCTGGCGATGAGCGCGCACCTCGATGTCGAGCGCGACCTGACGCCGCACCGGCTGCGCGAGGGGTTGAATGCGCTGGTGCGGCCCCAGCCCATTTCCGTGCTCGAGGTCGAGCCGGTCGCCGACGACTGGCATGCGCGCTTCTCCTGCATCGGGCGGCGCTATCTGTACCGGATACTCGAAAGGCGCGCGCCGCCGGCACTCGATGCAGGGCGCGTTTGGCACATTGCGGTGCCGCTCGATGTCGAGGCGATGCGCCGGGGCGCGGAGCAGCTGGTCGGACGTCATGACTTCACGACCTTCCGGTCGGCCCATTGCCAGTCCGACAGTCCGGTGAAGACGCTCGATCGGCTCGAGGTGGAGCGCGCGGGTGAGGAAATTCAGGTGACCGCCGCGGCACGGAGCTTCCTCCACCACCAGGTGCGATCGATGGTCGGGTGCCTGGCAATGGTCGGGCGCGGGCAATGGGCGGCGGACGACATCGGCAAGGCGCTGGAGGCGCGGGACCGCGCGGCGCTCGGCTTCAACGCACCGCCGCAGGGCCTCTATTTCGTCGAGGCGCTCTACCCCTAAACCAGCATCTCGCGGGCGAGCGGGCGGCTTTCCCACGCCTGCGGGCTGGCGCTGAGGCCGTAGGCTCCCGCGCAGAAGACCGCGATCAGGTCGCCGACATCGGCGCGGGGCAGCGCGACCTCGTCGCCGAGGACATCGAACGGTGTGCACAGGCAGCCGGTCACGGTCACTTCCTCCTCGGGCTCGGCGCCGAAGCGGTTGGCGACCGCGAGCGGGAAATTGGCGATGCCGCGCTCGCCCAGGCCGCCGGTCGCGCCGATCAGGTGATGGCCGCCACCATCGGTCGTGAGGAAGGTCTGGCCGTAGCTTTCGGTGCGGTCGACGATGCGGGTCAGATAGACGCCCGCCTCCCCGACGAGCCAGCGGCCAAGCTCGATGGTGTAGCGGGTCGTGGCAAGCAGTGGCGGCGCGTTGCACAAGGTATGGTTGAGGGCGACGGCAACCCGGTCGATATCGAGCGGCTCGTCGCCCGGCCGGCAGGCGATGTCGAAACCGCTGCCGAGGTTGAGCTCGGGGATCGGGGCGCCGATGACGTCGGCGATCTCGCCGGCATGGGAGACGGTCAGGCGGTGAACCTCCGCCAGCGCATCGGCGTCGAGGCACTGGGCGCCGGCGAACATGTGAAGCCCGCGCCAGTCGGCGTCGGCTTCGCGGATACCCTCGATCAAGCTCGGGACGCGATGGCCGTCCACTCCGAACGGGCTGGCCGCGCAAGCCAAAGTGACGATGCCCTTTTCGATCATGAACGGCGGCGTGACCCGGACCGAGATCTTCGGCTTGACCCCGACCCGCTCGGCGGCGCGGATCGCACGAGCGGCCTCGCCTTCACTTTCGACGCTGATCGTCGCGCCGGCCTGGATCGCGGCTTCGAGCTCGATGTCGAGCTTGCCGGGGCCGGCGAGGTTCATCGGAATGCCGTCGAGCTTCGCTTCCTGGAGGCGGATCAGCTCGCCCAGCGAGACGATTCGAAAGCCATCGACATACCTGCCGAGGAATTCCAGCAATGGCTCATAAGGGTTTGCGGTCACGGCATAATGAAGCGCAATGCCGTCGGCCATCGCGCCCTTGAAGCGGGCGACCTGCGCGCCGACGATATTATTGTCGTAGACGAACAGCGGAGTCCCGCCGGCTTCGGCGACGAGATCCTCCGCGGCATAACCACCGATCATCAATTGGCCGGTTTCGGACGCCGCGAAATGGGGCGGGATGGGGCCGGCTTGCTTCATCTCGCGTTCCCCCTCCCCGCAGCTTACTCGGCCGCGATGGCCTCATATTCCTGGGCGGCGAGATATTTCTCAGCGTCCAGGGCGGCCATGCAGCCGGTGCCGGCGGCGGTCACCGCCTGGCGGTAGATTTTGTCCATGACGTCCCCGCACGCGAACACCCCCTCGATGCTGGTCCGCGTCGTACCCGCCTCGACCAGGATGTAGCCGTCCTCATCGAGGTTGAGCTGCCCTTTGAAAAGCTCGGTCGCGGGCTGATGGCCGATCGCGACAAACGCGCCTTCGACTTCAACGCGGCTCAGCTCCCCGGTACGCTTGTTACGGATATCAAGGCCGATCAGCGCCTCGGGCTCACCGCCGCCGACGAACTCGACCACTTCACTGTCCCAGACGATGTTGATGTTGGGGTGAGCGAATAGCCGGTCCTGCAGGATCTTCTCGGCGCGAAGCGAATCGCGGCGGTGGATCAGCGTGACGTCATGGCTGTGGTTGGTGAGGTAAAGCGCTTCCTCGACCGCCGTGTTGCCGCCGCCGATCACCGCGACTTTCTTGCCGCGGTAGAAGAAGCCGTCGCAGGTCGCGCAGGCCGACGCGCCCCTGCCCTTCATATGTTCTTCCGAGGGAAGACCGAGCCACTTGGCCTGGGCGCCCGTGGCAATGACCAAGGCGTCGGCGAAATATTGCGAGCCGCCATCGCCGGTCAGCCGGAACGGACGGCGCGACAGGTCGACCTGGGCAATGTGGTCCCACACGACCTTGGTTCCGACATGCTCGGCCTGCGCCTGCATTTCCTCCATCAGCCAGGGTCCCTGGATGACATCACGAAAGCCGGGATAATTTTCAACGTCGGTGGTTGTAGTCAGCTGCCCGCCGGGTTGGATGCCCTGGATCACGACCGGGCCAAGACCGGCGCGAGCGGCATAGATCGCGGCGGAATAGCCTGCCGGCCCCGAGCCGAGCACGGCAACGCGCGTCGAAATAGAGTTGGTCATGCCCGGCATCTAAGACGGGGAAAGCCCGCCCGCAACGCCGCCGTTAACGCTAGACCGCGCGGCGGCCGGCGACGAAATTCCAGATCAAGACGATGATGCCGATGATCAGCAGGATGTGGATCAACCCGCCGGCAACGTGGAATGCGAAGAACCCGAGAGCCCAGAGGACAAGCAGAATAATGGCGATGGTCAGCAGCATGGACGGTCTCCCTTTTTTCGTAGGTACGGGCGCGTAACCAACACTCCCCAAGCGAGTTCCGTTAACTGGAGATCGATTAAACGAGACGCGATTGCTTAACCGCGGCTTCGATGAAGCCAGCGAACAGGGGATGCGGCTCGAAGGGGCGGCTTTTGAGCTCAGGGTGGAACTGCACGCCGATGAACCACGGGTGGTCGGGGCGCTCGACGATTTCCGGCAACGCCCCGTCGGGCGACATGCCGGAAAACACCAGGCCGTTGCCTTCCAGCGCATCGCGGTAGTGGACGTTAACTTCATAGCGATGGCGATGCCGCTCGCTGATGAGGTCGGTGCCGTAGATTGACCGCACCACGCTATTGCCGTCGAGCTTTGCAGGATAAGCGCCGAGCCGCATGGTGCCGCCGAGATCGCCGCCGGCGGCGCGCTGCTGAAGCCCCTCCTCGCTCATCCATTCGGTGATCATGCCGACCACCGGCTCGGTCGTTTCGCCGAACTCCGTGGTCGAGGCTTCCTTGATTCCGGCGAGGTTCCGGGCGCCCTCGATGCACGCCATTTGCATGCCGAGGCAGATGCCGAAGAAGGGAATGTCCCGTTCGCGGGCGAATTTTACCGAGGCGATCTTGCCCTCGCTGCCGCGCTCGCCGAAGCCACCGGGAACGAGGATGCCGTGCAACGGCTCCAGCTCGGCCGCGATTTCGGCGTCGGGGTGCTCGAACAGCTCGGCGTCGAGCCACTGGATGTTGACCCTGGCCCGGTTCGCGATGCCGCCGTGGACCAGCGCTTCGCGCAAGCTTTTGTAGGCGTCGGGCAGGCCGACATATTTGCCGACCACGCCGATGTTCACTTCGCTTTCGTAGTGATCGATGCGGTCCATGATGTCGTGCCAGCGAGTAAGATCGGGGGCCGGCGCATCCTTGATCCCAAACGCTTCGAGGACTTCGTCGTCGAGGCCGGCCTCATGATATTGCAGCGGGACGTCGTAGATGTTGCGGGCATCGAGCGCGGGAATGACCGCCGATTTGCGGACGTTGCAGAACAGCGCGATCTTCTCGCGCTCGCCCTCCGGCAACGGCCGGTCGCAGCGGCACAACAGCACTTCGGGCTGAACACCGAGGCTCGAGAGCTCGCGCACCGATTGCTGGGTCGGCTTGGTCTTGAGCTCGCCGGCGGCGGCGATCCACGGCACCAGCGTAGTGTGGACGCTGACCGTCTGGTCGCGGCCGAGATCGTTCCTTAGCTGCCGGATCGATTCGATGAACGGCAGGCTTTCGATGTCGCCGACGGTGCCGCCGATCTCGCAAATAACGAAGTCGACGTCGCCAGTGTCCGCGAGTGCGAATTCCTTGATCGCGTTGGTGACGTGCGGAATGACCTGGACGGTCGCGCCAAGATAATCGCCGCGCCGTTCCTTGGCGATGATGTCGCGGTAGATGCGGCCGGTAGTGATGTTGTCGGACTGCTTGGACGACACGCCGGTGTAGCGCTCGTAATGGCCGAGATCGAGGTCGGTCTCTGCGCCGTCATCGGTGACGAACACTTCGCCGTGCTGATAAGGCGACATCGTCCCCGGATCGACGTTCAGATAGGGATCGAATTTCCGGATCCGGACCTGGTAGCCGCGCGCCTGGAGGAGCGCTCCGAGAGACGCCGAGAGCAGGCCTTTTCCAAGCGATGAAACCACGCCGCCGGTGACAAAAATGAACCGCGCCATGGGAGTTGAGGCTTAGGGGGTCACTCGCCGGTGACGCAACCCGCGCCGGCAAATAAATTTGATCTTGCCGCCGCTTACTGGGCGAGCGGGACCGCCGGGGCCTGCTGGTTTTGATCCGGCGTCGTTGCCGGTGAGGGCTGGACGGGCTGCACCGGCTGGGTCTCCTGGGCCGGCGTCGTCTTGCCCACCAGCGAGGTATCGATCTTGGTGGGTTGGCGGGTCGCGCCGGCGATCGCAGCCATCACGATCGACAGGACGATGAACAGCCCGCCGAGAACGGCCGTCGAGCGGGTGAGGAAGTCCGCCGCCCCGCGCGCGGTCATGAAGCCCGACGAACTGCCGCCGACGCCAAGCCCCCCGCCTTCCGAGCGCTGCATCAGGATGACGGCGATGAGCGTAAGGGCGATCAGCGACTGAACGATCAGCAGAAAGGCGAACATGATGAACTTTCCGGAAAATTGGTCGCGGCGACTTAGGCGATCGGCGCCCGGCCTTCAACCGCCGCCGCGGCCACGATCGGCAGGAAATCGGCGGCCTTGAGGCTCGCTCCACCGACGAGAGCACCATCGACATCGGCGATCGCGAAGATTTCGCCCGCATTGGCGGCTTTGACCGAGCCACCGTAGAGGATTCGCACCTGATTGACCCGCATCGCCGTAAGCCGCGACCAGCCGGGTGCGGAGAGCGGCATGCATCTCGGCGATGTCGTGCGTGGTCGGGACCTTGCCGGTCCCGATCGCCCAGATGGGCTCATAAGCGATGGTCAGGCGGTGGACGTCAGCGGCCTCGCCACGCGGCAGCGAAGCATCGAGTTGCGCGGTCACGGTTGCGACGGCCTGCCCTGCTTCGCGCACGGAATCGCTCTCGCCGATGCACAGGATGACCGCGAGGCCGGTCGACAAAGCCGCCTCCGCCTTCGCCTTGACGTCGGCATCGCTCTCGCGGTGCGCATCGCGCCGCTCGCTATGCCCGACGATCGTCAGGGTCGCGCCCGCGTCGAGCAGCATGTGGGCCGAGGTGCAGCCGGTATGCGCGCCCTTCTCGGCGTGATGGACATCCTGTCCGCCGATCGTGAAGCCCGGCATTGCTCTTGCGGCACGCTCAACGAGGAGCGCTGGAAGGCACAGCGCGACGTCCACGGCTGGATAAGCCTTCGAACCCTCTGCGATGGAACGGATTTCGGCGAGGTCGGCCGACAGGCCGTGCATCTTCCAATTGCCCGCAACGAACTTCTTCAACGCCATTCCCGTCCCCTTTCGCCGCGCCCTAGCGGCGCCGCTTGATGGACGCCACCCTGCCCCCTAAAGCGTCGAGCTTGTCCTTCCCACTGCACCGGAACCCCGATGCTCTCCTTCTTCCGTCGCGTTTCAAAGTCCAAGATCGGCACCGGCGTCATGGCGGCGATCATGATCGCCATCCTCGCCGGTTTCGCTGCGGCCGACCTCTCCAACTTCGGGTCGGGCCAGATCGGGTTCGGCATGACCAGCGGAACCCTCGCCAAGGTCGGCGACCAGGAAGTCAGCGAGCGCGACGCGAGTGACGCGATGCAGCGGCGCCTGCAGGCCGCCCGGCAGCAACGGCCGGAGGCTGATTATGCGAGCATCATCGGTGAGCTTCCCGCGATCATCGAGCAGATGATCGACGAGCGGGCGCTGATCGCCTTTGGTGACAAATTCGGCTTTCCTTTGTCCAAGCGCCTCATCGATGCGGAAATCGCCCAGATTCCGGGCACCAAGGGATTAAACGGGCAAATCAGCGAGCAGGCCTACCAGCAATTCCTGTCGCAACAGCGGCTGACGGACGGCCAGGTGCGGCAGATCCTTGCCAGTAACCTGCTGCAGCGACTCTTGCTGACGCCAGTCGCGACCAATGCGCGGATTTCGGTCGGCATGGCGACACCCTATGCCTCGATGCTGCTCGAGCAACGCGAAGGCGAAGCCGCGGTCATCCCGACGGACATGTTCAAGGCGGGCCTCAATCCGACCGACGCGCAGCTGCAGCGATATTACACGGCCAATCGAGCGCATTACATGATCCCCGAGCAGCGCGTGCTTCGGATCGCGCGGATCGGTCCCGAACAAGTCGCCAATGTCAGCGCTTCGGATCAGGAAGTCACCAGTTACTACAACGCGAACAAGGCCGCCTACGCGCCGAGCGACACGCGCTCGCTGACCCAGGTCGTCGTCCCCGACCAGGCAAGCGCGAACGGCATCTCCCAGCGGGCCAAGGCCGGCGCCGGATTGGCAGCTGCCGCAGCACCCGCCGGATCGAATGCGGCAGTGACGTCACTCAAGGACCAGAGCCGGCAAACCTATGCCAGCGTTGCCGGCGACAAGACTGCGGCGGCGGTGTTCGGTGCCGCCCAGGGCAACGTGGTCGGTCCAGTCCAATCGGACTTCGGCTGGGTCGTGGTGAAGGTGGATTCGGTCAAGGCCGGCGGCGGCAAGACGCTTGAGCAAGCACGCGCGGAAATCGCCGGCAAGCTCAACATCGACAAGCGCAAAGGCGCGATCGAAGATCTCGTCGACAAGGTACAGAACGCGATCGACGAGGGCAGCAATTACAACGAAGCTATTGCGGCGGCGAAACTGCCGGTGACCAGCACGCCGCTGATCATGGCCAACGGAACGTCGCGAGCCGACGCCTCGTACAAGCTGCCCGCGGAGCTCGCGCCGATCCTGAAAACCGGATTCGAGATTGCCCAGAACGACCCACCCGAGGTCATCGCGCTCGGCGGCGATGCGGGCTATGCGGTGGTTTCGCCGGGGGACGTGGTCCCTGCCGCGCCCGCGCCGCTGGCGAGCATTCGCGGTGAGGTCGCTACCGACTGGGTCAACGAGCAGGCGCTTGACCGCGCCCGTGCGGCCGCCAACCAGATCGCGGCCAAGGCATCCAGTGGGGCGACCATTGCCGAAGCGATGAAGGGCGTCGGCGTCGCTCTCCCTGCGGCACGGGCGTTGTCAGCTCGCCGAATCCAGATCGCGGATCCGCAGGGCAATATTCCGGCAGCGCTCAAACTGCTGTTCACCATCGGCACCGGCAAGAGCCGCGCCGCAGCCGCACCGGGGGGCGCCGGCTTCTTCGTGGTGAAGGTCAACAAGATCACGCCCGGCAACGCGATTGCACAGCCCGGCCTGATCACCCGGATGCAACAGGAGCTCGGCCAGGCAGCCGCGCAGGACTATGCGCAGCAGTTCGTCGCCGACCTCAAGCGAACGTTGAAGGTGAAGCGCAACCAGGGCGCGATCGACGCCTTCCGCGCCAGGATGCTGACGACTGGCGGCTAGGCCTCGCTTGACGCCATTCTTTTTGTTGCCTAAAAGTTCCCCGTTCGTTCTATCTCGGGGGAGTGAAGGCCCATGCTCACCGTCAAGCAGCGTGAACTGCTCGTCTTCATCGACGATCGCTTGAGGGCTGACGGAGTCAGCCCCAGCTTCGACGAGATGCGCGAAGCCCTCGAGCTCAAGTCCAAATCGGGCGTCCATCGGCTGATTTCGGCCCTCGAGGAGCGTGGGTTCATCCGCCGCTTGCCCAACCGCGCGCGCGCGCTGGAAGTTCTCAAGCTTCCCGAGACCGGCAAGCCGTCCGCCACCGTCGACGCCGATCCGGCCCGTGACGGTCATTCCCGCCAACGACGTGATGGAAATCCCGCTGCACGGGCGGATCGCCGCCGGCACGCCGATCGAGGCGCTGCAGGGCACGGAAAGCTTTGCCGTCCCGGCAGCATTGCTCGGCGTCGGCGAACATTATGCGCTCGAGGTGTCGGGCGACTCGATGGTCGACGAAGGCATTCTCGACGGTGACTTCGCGCTCATCCGCAAGGCCGACGAGGCGCGCGATGGCGAGATCGTGGTGGCGCTGATTGACAATGAGGAAGCGACGCTCAAGACCTTCCGCCGCGAAGGCACGATGGTCCGGCTCGATCCCGCCAACCGCAATTATGAGCCGATGCGCTACGACCCGCGCCGGGTGCAGATCCAGGGTAAGCTCGCGGGCCTGATCCGCCGCTATTAGCGCCGACGTCCGCCCAGGGGTGATGTCCGACCCGCTCGGCGACGCTGTCGATCCGGGGATCGGGCCCCAGATAGATGGCCACCCCGCCGGTCTGGCGAAGCGTGGCTGAATCGAGCTTGAGCCAGCGCGGATTGCAGCCGCGCGGCAGGCGGCGGTCGGAAACCGCAATGTCGACCAGGGCACAAGCGCTGGTGATTGCGACCCAGTCGATCGGCGTTCCCGACCTGGTCGCCAGCAGCCGCCATTCCTGTTTGCCCTGCCGGAGGACGGCTACGCAGGCATCGTGCGAGCAATCGCTGTCCGGCTGACCCTCGAGGATGTCGGGATCGCCGTCGAAACCGGAGGCTTCGGCAAGCAGACTCCGGACATAATCGCCGGCCCGGTCGCGAAGAATATACGGCGATCCGTCCCGGACCACGGCAAGGTGGCGGCCATCGCCCGTCACCAGCAAAGCGGGCGACGGCGCTGCCGCTGCGGCGCCGGCTCCGATGCAGACGGGAACCAGGCCTGCAAGGCGGGCGCGCGTGTTCCACAGGCAAAGCCAGATCCCGCCGGCCACCATCGCTCCAAAGGCCCAAGCTGGCATGGTTGGCATGAGCAGGACCGCGCCGGTTGCCGAGGCCACCGAGTGAGCGAGATGAAGCAGGCCGTCGATGGCGAGTCCGCACAATAGCCAGAGCGGCTTGCCCCACCCCGCTATGTCGAGGAGCAGCGCACTTGCCTCCAGCGGCATGATGACGAAAGTTGTCAGCGGAATGGCGATGATATTGGCGCCAACCCCGTACAGGCCCGAGCGATGGAAATGGTAGAGCGCCATTGGCATCAGCGCGATCTCAACGGCGAGCCCGGTCGCGACGATGCCGAGCAGCGATCGAGCGGTTCGCGCGATCATGCCCTCCTCGCGCCGCTGGAGCCAGCGCCGGGCCCAGCGCGTCGAATGGAGGGCGACGATCGCAGTGACGGCGCCGAAGCTCATCTGAAAGCTTGGGCCAGCCAATGCCTCCGGCCTGAAAACGAGGACGATCAGCGCCCCGGTCGCGATGAGACGAATGCTGATCGCGTCGCGGCCAAGCGCGATCCCGCCGAGGATCAGCAGCGCCGCGACGCAACTTCGCACCGTCGGGACCTGCGCGCCGGTCAGCACGGTGTAGCCGATGCCGGCGGCGGCCGCTGCTCCGGCGGCAACCAGGACGAGATTGAGCCGCAATGCGAGCTGTTCGCTGAGCGCAAGCAGCTTGAGGGTCAGGAACATGGCGAAGCCGACAACCGCGGCTATGTGAAGCCCGCTGACGGAGAGCAAATGGGTAAGGCCGCTTCGCCGCATGGCGTCGGCATCGGCCTGGTCGACAGCATTCTGGTCGCCTGTCACCAGCGCGATGGCGATCCCAGCCGAGGCTGCCGGAAGTCGGGCCAGCACATGCTCGCGAAGGCGCTGGCGGACCTTGTCGAGGCCTTTTGGCGCTACCGCGGCCGTTACCTGCACCGGCCCCATCGCCTTGCCTACCGCGCCGATCCCCTGGAACCAGGCGTCGCGCGCAAAATCATAAGTGCCCGGGAGCGCCATTGGCGGCGGCGGCGCGAGGCGGGCGCGAAGCCGAACTCTGGATCCAGGCGCCAATCCCGCCGGGGCCTTATCTTCATCGATCGAGACCCGAACGTGCGGGGGTAGCTCGGCGGCGTCGGGACGGATCAGCAGCCGTACCTTGTCGCGTGCCGCGAGATGATCGACCGTCTCAACGGTTCCGGCGAGATCGACGATCGCCGGGCGATCGAGCCGCGGCTGTGCGACCGAGGCTGAGCGTGCCCATACCAGCCCGCATCCCAGCAGCGCGGCAAGCGCGAACCAGCCCAATGCCCGACTGGCGCGTCCACCGCGGTTCGAAAAACCGGCGATCGATAAGCGCTGCGACGAGGCAAAGGAAGGCCTGCCACTCGACCTTGCTGTCGAGCGCGAACCAGGCCGCAATGCCGCATCCGAAGCCAATTACAAACCAGGGCGGCAGCTGCGCGTGCTCAGCCTCGAGGAAGCTTTCCAGCCTCTCGTGAAACGCGGGAAACCGCGTCTTCCAAAAGCTCCGAGCACGCTGTGGAAGAGGCGCTTCCCCTATGTTAGGGGCGCTCGTCCGTTGCATTGCAGCATAAGAGAAGAGGAAAGCGCGCTTGAGCGCAAGTGATACGTCACGGCCAGTCGTCACAAGATTTGCGCCATCGCCCACCGGCTACCTCCACATCGGCGGCGCTCGAACGGCGCTGTTCAACTGGCTTTATGCCCGCCACACCGGCGGCAAGTTCCTGCTGCGCATCGAAGATACCGACCGGGCGCGTTCGACCACGGAGGCGATCGACGCCATCCTCGACGGCATGCGCTGGCTCGGTCTCGATTGGGACGGGCACGAATATTACCAGTCGCAATTCTGGGCGCGCCACGCCGAGGTGGCCCATCGCCTGCTCGAACGGGGCGCAGCCTATCGCTGTTACATGACCCAGGAGGAACTTGCCGAGCAGCGCGAGAAGGCCAAGGCGGAGCGCAAGCCATTCCGGATCGTCAGTCCGTGGCGCGATGTCGAGGAGGAGCAAGGTGAACGCCCGTTCGTCATCCGCCTCAAGGCGCCGCGCGAGGGCGAGACGGCGATCGATGACGAGGTCCAGGGCCGGGTCACGGTCCAGAATGCCGAGCTCGACGATTTCGTCCTGCTCCGGTCGGACGGAACCCCGACGTACATGCTCGCGGTGGTCGTTGACGACCACGACATGGGCGTGACCCACGTGATCCGCGGCGACGACCATCTGAACAACGCGTTCCGCCAGCTGGCGATCATCCGCGCGATGGGCTGGCCCGAGCCGACCTACGCCCACGTGCCGCTCATCCATGGCGCCGACGGGGCAAAGCTCAGCAAGCGGCACGGCGCGATGGGCGTGGACGCCTATCGCGACGAGCTCGGCCTGCTCCCCGAAGCGGTCGGCAATTACCTGCTTCGCCTCGGCTGGGGCCACGGCGATGACGAGATCATCAGCCGCGAACAGGCGATCGAATGGTTCGACCTGCCGCAGGTCGGCAAGTCGCCGTCACGCTTCGACTTCAAGAAGCTCGAGAATCTCAATGGCCATTACATTCGGGAGGCGGACGACGAGCGGCTGGCCAAGCTGGTCGCCCAGCAACTGAAACTCGAAGAGGAGCAGAAGCCGCTTCTTCTCCGCGCGATACCGGAGCTGAAAGCACGAGCGCATACGCTCGACCAGCTCGCCGACGGCGCCGGCTTTCTGTTCGCCGCGCGCCCGCTGGATATCGATACTGCCGCGGCCGCCTTGTTGACGCGCGAAGCCCGCGATCTGGTCCGACAGACCCACAATCGGCTGGGCGCTCTTGCAGAGTGGGACGGAGCATCGTTAGAGGCGGCCATCCGCGAGGTCGCGGAGGGCAGCGGCGTGAAGCTCGGCAAACTTGCCCAGCCGCTTCGCGCTGCCCTCACCGGGCGTACGACATCTCCCGGGATATTTGATGTGCTCGCCTTGCTGGGCCGGGACGAAAGCCTCGCCCGCATCGCCGACCAGATGGAGCCGAACGAATGACCGACAAGACCGCGACCCTGGGCCTCGACGGGTCGAACCAGAATTTCGCAATTCTCGACGGCACGGTCGGCCCCGAGGTGATCGATATCCGCAAGCTTTACGCCCAGACCGGGATGTTCACCTACGATCCCGGCTTCACCTCAACCGCATCGTGCGAAAGCGCGATCACGTACATCGACGGCGAGAAGGGCATCCTGCTCCATCGCGGCTACCCGATCGAGCAACTTGCCGAGAACTCGACCTTCATGGAGGTCGCGTATTTGCTCCTCCATGGCGAGCTGCCCAAGAAGGACGATCTCGAGACGTTCGTCTACACCATCAGCCGCCACACCATGGTCCACGAGCAGCTCGCGACCTTTTATCGCGGGTTCCGGCGCGACGCGCACCCGATGGCCGTCTTGTGCGGAGTGGTCGGCGCCCTGTCGTCCTTCTATCACGACAGCACCGACATCACCGATCCCGAGCAGCGGATGATCGCCTCGCACCGGCTGATCGCCAAAATGCCGACGCTGGTGGCGATGGCGTTCAAATATACCCTCGGCCAACCCTTCATGTTCCCGCAGAACAGCCTCAGCTACACCGGGAACTTCCTGCGCATGACGTTCGGCGTCCCCGCCGAAACCTATGAGGTCAATCCCATCATTGAAAATGCGATGCGCCGCATTTTCATCCTTCACGCCGATCATGAGCAGAATGCGTCGACCTCGACGGTCCGCCTGGCGGGTTCGTCCGGCGCCAATCCGTTCGCGTGCATGGCGGCCGGCATCGCCTGCCTGTGGGGCCCGGCGCACGGCGGCGCCAACGAAGCGGCGCTCAACATGCTGCGCGAAATCGGCGACGTGAAGCGCATCCCCGAATATATTGCCCGGGCCAAGGACAAGGACGACCCGTTCCGGCTGATGGGCTTCGGCCACCGCGTCTACAAGAATTTCGATCCGCGCGCGAAGGTGATGAAGGCGACCGCCGACGAGGTGTTGAAGGAGCTCAACATCTCCGATCCGGTCCTCGATGTCGCCAAGGAGCTCGAGCATATCGCGCTCAACGACGAATATTTCATCGAAAAGAAACTCTACCCGAACGTCGATTTTTATTCGGGCGTGATCCTCAACGCGATCGGCTTCCCGACCGACATGTTTACGGCGCTGTTCGCGCTCGCCCGGACCGTTGGCTGGGTTGCCCAATGGAACGAGATGATCGCCGATCCTGAGCAGAAGATCGGTCGCCCCCGCCAGCTCTATACCGGCGCGACGCAACGCGATTACGTCCCCTGCGACCGTCGTTAGATTCTGTCGCTACGCAGCGGGCAGCGTCAGCGTGAACCGGGCCCCCTCGCCCGGAACGCTAGCGAGCGTGACATCGCCCCCCATCGAACGCGCGAGGCGGCGAGATATCGCAAGGCCGAGGCCGGTCCCTCCGTCTTTGGGGTGAGCGCGCTCGAAACGCTCGAAGATTCGTTGCTGATCGCCCGGCGCGATGCCCGGCCCTTCGTCAGTGATCGTCACCGACGCATTGCCCGGCGTCCTCTCGAACTGCAGCCGGATGCGCCCTCCTTCGGGCGAATGGCGGATCGCGTTGCCGATCAAATTGACGAGGATCTGCGTGACCGCGCGCTCCTCGCCGTTGGCGGGAAGCGGCTCTCCACCATCGATTTCGATTCCGATCCCCCGCTCCTCGGCGGGTCCGTCGAGCATGACGATCGCTTCGGCCGTGAGCGTGGCGAGATCGATCGACTGATGCGCCCCCGCCGGATTCTCGCTCATGGCGGTGAGGACTGACAGCAAGTGCCGGGCGGCGGCGGCGATGTCGTTGCCATAGGTCGCATAATCACTTCGCAGGGGCCCGTCAGACCGCTCGACAATTCGCTCCGCGCTCTCGATGATTCGGTCGAGCGGAGAGCGGAGCACTTCATCCAGCGCGAGATCGAAAGCTTGTGGGCGGGCGGGCGGTCCTTGCGTGACGTCGGATTCCACGGCTCCGCGAAAACCCGCGAAGATCCCGTCGGCGCCAGTCACCACTTCCCCGTTGAGGATTACGGAGCGGCTTTCGTCGCCCCGGCTTCGAGCATGCTGGCCCGTGAACCCGCGACGCGCCGCGAGAGCGCTGATCAACGGCATCTCGCCAGCCTCGTCTTCCTCGAGCCGGACGACTCGCGTCAGCGGCTGACCGGCAACGTCGGCAGCTTCGACGCCGAGCAGTTCGGCTAAGTCCGGCGACAGCGAGATGATCCGGAGTTCTTCGTCGGCTGCCCACTCGTTGCGCGCGCCCCCGCTTTCGCTGTCGGCATTACCGCCAAGGATGGCAGCGAGGCGCGGTCCCGCGGGAGCGCGAACCGTCCAGCCTTCAAGTGAGAGCGCGATGTCATCGCCTTCGGGCCGGGCAACGACCCACAGCTCGATGTCATGATCGGTCGAAGCCGCGAGCGCGGGCCGCGATACGGCGGTTCTCAGCTTGCGGGCGAGCATCGCCACGGCGGCAATCTGCGGTAGCGCCAGCGGCTCGCCGAGCGCGGATCCGGCCTCGTGTTGAAGCGCCACCAGCTCCGGATCGGCCGACACGAGCCGGCCGGACCGGTCGAGCCGGCCAAGCACCGGTTTCGGTTCGGACGGAACGCTAGCCACGCCCCTGCCCCAGACGTTCGAGCGCCGCCCGATAGGCCGGCGTTGTCGCGAGCCACGAGCAACGCTCGCGGGCTTCGGAATCGGTCATCGCGTCGAACGCGGTGATGGCCGCGCCCGCGTCATCGATGCCCAGAAGATCGCCGACACCGGCAAGCAGACCTGCACTCAGGTCACGCGACAGACCGCCGACCCGGAACAGGGCCATCACATGATCCGGTTGGCCGGATAGCAATTCTTCCAGAGCCGAATCCGCCGAGACCCCAACACGACGGGCCAGCAACTCGGCAAGAAAACTGATTTCGCCTTCGTGCGCGGCAGCCAGAATAAGGTCATCGGTCAGGCCGCCTGCCTCATCCAGGAAATGGACCAGCGCAGCGGTAAGCGCACCGGTCCCGCGCTCCTGGTCACGCTGATCGAACACTCGGCCCGCAGCTTCGGAGAGATCGGAGTCCGCGTTTATCACCCCACGGCCGCTGAATTCAGCGCGCATCGCCGCTGCGATCACGTAAGCGAGCGCTTCCGCGCTGTCGTCGGCCAGGTCGTCGAACGCGACGAGGCACTGGCCGAAGCGGTCACGGCGTCGCCCGCGCCCCAGGATGAGCGCCATCGCCGCCGCGGCGACCGCGCCATAATCGTGGCTGACCAGCCCTTGCAGGACACGCGCTTCGCGGCGCCCGCTGCGGGCGCGGGCGGCAGTCGCGATCCGCTCCTCGTCCGCACGGCGCAGAAGCAGCGCCATCAAGCCGGGCTCGTCGAGCAAGCCCGATGAACTCAACGCCGCGATCAAGTCAGCATTGCCGTCATCGTTGGCCGCCGTGCGACCATTCGGCAAGGCGGCGCGAATTGCATCGGCGACATCCCCGACGAGGCAATGAAGCATCGCCGTCATCAGGGCGCGCTCCTGCTCTGTCAGGCGCTTGGCGGGGTCGAGGAAGAAATCACGCCGGACAGTGGCCAAGCGACTACTACCCGCAAAGCGCGCAGGCGCGTTCTCGTCCGCTGCTTCGGCAGCGATCGGCCATTCTTCCGGCGTCATCCGGACGGGTTATCCGATTTCAGTTAACTTCGCGTCAACTCGTCGGCTGGTGGAGCACTCGCTGGACGATGAAAAAAGATAGCGCAGCATAGACCAGGATGGCCAGAAGATAGGCGGTCCAGACGCCGCCCAGCGCGAAGGGAATGGCGAGGAAGATCGCGTTGCGGCGGGAGAGCAGCCATAGCTCGCCCCCGCCAGGCATCGCCGACTGCTCGATCCGCATGGCCTCGGCGAAGGCGCAGGCGGCTGACGCGGCAACCAGTGCACCCCATCCAGTACCGTGCCGCATTTCCCACAGGCCGATAGCGCAGAGCGCGACCCCAGCGGTCGGCCATAAGGCGAGCCGCGACAACATGCGCGCCGGCAAAGGCTTGAGACGGATCCTCGCCAACCGAGTCGCAATCGAATCGAGCGGCGTCGACAGCAGCAGCAGCGCAAGCCCGGCACCCAGCCATCCTCGCGTGAAGCAGACCGCTGCGCTCAGCGTGAGCGCGAGAGCGCCCCACACCAGCCAAGCCGGCCGCAGCTGGGTCTGCATCAATTGCTCGGTGGCGCGATCCTCGAACCAGGGCAGGATGAACCGGCTGGCTGCGTCATTGCGTTCCCCCCGCGAGGTGCTGACAAGACGGTGTTGAAAATCCGACAATTGCTCAGCGCTCTCGGCAATCAGGGGCTCGCTGCTCGCGTCGGTGCGGAGGCGGCGGGCGCCCTCCTGGATGGCGCGCCTCAACAGCGTCGACTGCAAGTCCCAATCGCCGAGCATCGCGGCGGTCGAGCCAAGGAGATGGGCGTCAACTGTCGCAACGCCAGCCCAGCGCAACTCGCCGTCAATCCGCTCGAACGCCTCGTGAACTTCATCGTCCGGAACGACCGCTACGGCCGGTTCCGCCTCCGCTCCCAGTTCCATGACCAGATCGACGGGCGGGACGATCCCGTCGCCGATCAGCAGGATGGTCGAGCCCGCTTCGAATCGGGTGACCGCTTCGTTGATATCGCTGACTGGAAAAACCGCGACGCCGTCCAGCCGAAGCCGCTCGAAAGCATCCTGCAGGGCTTGGGGAACGCGCTCCACGACCACGACGACCGGCGCCGCACCGGCGGCCGAGGCGCAACGGGCCTGGTATTCGATCAGCGTCCGGCCAGCGAGGGGAAGCAGCGCGCGAAGGCCCCCGCTATCGTCTTCGTGATAGGCCCCGATCAGGGCGCCGATCGCCATTGTTGTTCGAACCTTCCCCCGCGTCCCAGAATCATCTTCTCTACCGGCTTTCGTGGACCGTCAAAGATGTTAAACTGCCGGTTGCGATGACACCCACACCAAAGCGCGCCGAACGCCTGCCACAGGCCGGCACCCCGGCAGAACCCCTCGAGCTGCTCAGTGCAGCCGCGGATTTCGTCGAGCCCTCCTTCGACGAGGAACAATGGCGCGAGCAGAATGCCGAGGAGCGCGGAACTGGCGGCCGGCAGGTGCTTGGCACCGGCTTGACCGTGCTTGCGGCAGGGTGGCTAGCCTATGCAGCGTGGTCCGCTGGGCGCACCCTGAGCGCCCAGCCGCTGTCCTCGCCGCTGGTCGCGCAATGGATCGCGGTAGTGGCGGGCCCGCTGGCCTTGATGGGGCTCGTATGGCTGATGTTCGGGCGCACGCGGCGCAAGGAAGCCGAACGTTTCACGCGGTCGGTCGTGGCGATGCGGAATGAGACGCGGAGCCTTGAGGCTTTGCTGGAAGTCCTCGGCCAGCGCCTTCACGACAGTCGCTCGGACCTGACGATGATTTCGCAGCATCTGATGCAGTTGGGCGATGAAGCCACCGGCAAGCTCGGTGGCATTACACGGGAATTCGACACGAGCGGCGAGAAACTGAAGCTTCACGGCCAGGCCCTCGACCGCGCGGCGGAAGCTGCGCGCAACGACATCGCCGTGCTGCTCGACGATCTTCCGCGTGCCGAGCAGACGGCGCGCGCGCTCGCCGAGCAATTGCGGACGGTCGGCAACGAGTTGAGCGAGAAGGCTGAAACGCTCGGCCGCCACGTCAGCGATCTCGCGGAGCGCACCCGAAGCGCGGATCAAATCGTCGCCGAGGCAACCAACCGGCTGGTCCAGCGGCTTGCCGAGATCGAAAAAGCAGGAACGAGCGCGGCCGATCGCGTTGGGCAGGCGGAACAGGCTTATTCATCGGCCCTGGACGCGCTTCTTGAACGGACCTCGGAAACGCTCGAGCAAATTCGGACCGGAATCGATGTCCAGTCGACGGCGGTGGCGGCGCTGGTCGCTCAAGCTTCGGCTGGAATAGGGAAGGCCGGCGCGGACGCGGCGGAATCGCTCGCCGCCAACATCGACCATGCCAATGTGTCACTGAACGGACTGACCTCGCGGGTTGCCGAGCAGGATCGCGCCTCGCAGCAGATGATCGCGGAAATCGACCGTGGTCTCGCACTGATCGACCAGCGCTTCACGGAACTGTCAGCGAACGGGGATGCTCGTGCCAATCGCTTCCTCGAGTCGCTGACCCGCGCTCGCGCCGAGCTCGATGCGCTGTCCGCACACGCGAGCAACCAGGATGATGCCATCGGCTCGCTCACCGAGCGCACCGATGCCCTGCGTCAGAACATGGACCGGCTCGCCACCGACATTCGCGAGGGCGTCGGCTCGGCAATCGGCGAAGCCCAGGGCAACGCCGAGCGACTTGCCGAAGCAGCAAGCGCGGCCAAGCCGGACATCGGCTGGCTGCGCGATGCGACCGTCGAGGCAAGCGACAAGCTCGTCGCGACAGGCATCGAGATCGCTAGTCAGCGCGAGCACTTCGCCTCGTTGCTCACGAGCGTGGACGGCGGCGTCGAGGACGCGCAGTCCAAGCTGGCGCAACTGGCGTCCACGCTCGCCCAGGTGGAGCGCGAAGCGACGAGCCTCAGCGCGGAAACCGGCCCCGCCCTGATTGCGTCGCTGGTCCAGGTGAAGGAGGCCGCCGTGCACGCCGCCGACCGGGCCCGCGAGACCATTCAGGCGGTCATCCCGGAAACCGCCGGCAAGCTATCGGAGGAAGCCGCCGAAGCGCTCCAGCGAGTCATCCGCGACAGCATCGCCGATCAGCTTCGGGAAGTGGAACATGTCGCGGCCAAGGCGCTGGAGTCGGCGCGGGCGGCATCGGACCGGTTGACCGGCCAGATGATCACGCTCGGCCAGACCGCTTCTGCGCTCGAGGCGCATATCGAGCAGACCGGCAAGGAACAGCGCGAGAAGGACAGCGAGGCCTTCGCCAAGCGAGTCGCTTTGCTGATGGACTCGATGCACTCGGCCGCGATCGATGTCGGCAAGATCCTGTCGGACGAAATCGACGACAAGGCGTGGGGTGCTTACCTCAAGGGCAACCGCGGCGTGTTCACGAGCCGCGCGGTGCGACTGCTGGACGGCAGCGAAACCCGCGCCATTCGTACGCATTACGACGAAGACAGCGAGTTCCAGCGATCAGTGAACCGTTATGTCGGTGACTTCGAATCGATGCTTCGCCGCGTGCTGGCCGAGCGCGATGGCGGAATGATCGCCGTGACTCTGATGTCGTCGGACATGGGCAAGCTCTACGCCGCGCTGGCCAACGCGATCGACAAGCGTAGATAGCTCCTTCGAGACGCCGGTTCGACAAGCTCACCGGCTCCTCAGGCTGAGCGGCACCAATACTCAACCGCTCATGCTGAGGTGCTGAGTAAGCGCAGCGCATCGAAGCGCGGTCTCGAAGTACCTAAATATGACGATATAGGTCGAGGTCGTCCGGCGTAATCCAGCCGAACGACCAGTTGGCGTAATAAAGCGCGAATAACAGCGCGCCCACGACCGCCGCTTTCAGCAGATGCCGCCGGATATCGAACCGGTGCGGGGCGCTGTCGGCCTGGCCGGCGATCTTGGGCGTCCCCGCCTCCTCGTCGGTTCTGACGCCGAACGGCAGCAGGATGAAGGCACTGAAGGCGAAGAACAGGAAATAGATGGCGACGATCGAGCTCAGCGTCATCTGAACCTCAGGCCACGTCGAGCATCATGACTTCGACGAGCGGCTTCTTGCCGGTCCACAAAGTGGCGCAGCGGCGGACAGCGAGCCGCACGGATTTGCGCACTTTGTCCTGGTCGCCACCGGGACTGTAGGCCTTGGTGGCGGCATCCGTCGCGTCGGCGATGAAGTCGTCGCGATCCTCTTCGACGGGAACCCCGAACGGGCGGATGAACGGCTTGCCGGCAAGCTTGCCGGCTTTGCCGACCGGGACAGCCACCGTAATCAGGCCGCCAAATCCCATCCGGCGGCGCTCGACGACCGTCGCCCCTTCAGCTGGCAGGATGACATCACCATCGAGCACCAGCTGGCCGACGCGGGCCTCGTCGATTTTCCTGGGGCCGTCGGGCGCGAGGCGGACAACGTCGCCGTTTTTCTGGACGATTGCACTGGGCACGCCGTGGCTGGAGCGCGACCCGGGCATGCTCCGCCAGGTGGCGAGCCTCGCCATGCACGGGGACGACAATTTCGGGCCGTACCCAATTGTACATCTCGATCAGCTCGGGACGCCCCGGATGGCCGGAGACGTGCACGTGCGCCTGGCGCTCGGTGATGATGCGCGCGCCGATCTCCGACAGCTGGTTCATGATGCGGCCGATGGCGACCTCGTTGCCCGGAATGATGCGCGAGGAAAAAATGACCGTGTCATTCTCGCTGAGCTTGAGCTCATGCGTTCCGGCGGCGATCCTGCCGAGCGCGGCGCGCGGTTCCCCCTGGCCGCCGGTCGCGATGATCAGGACTTCGTTCCGGGGCAATCGCATTGCATCGTCAAAGCCGATTGGCGGCGGAAAATCCTTCAAATAGCCGGTTGCTTGGGCAACACGCAGGATCCGCTCCAGCGAACGGCCGGCGATGCAGACCTTGCGGCCGGTTTCGACCCCGACGCGGCCGATGGTCTGAAGCCTGGCCGCGTTGGAGGCGAAGGTTGTGACGAGGACGCGGCCCCTCGCTTCGGCGACCTTGGCGAGCATTCCGGCATGGACGCTTTCCTCCGAGCCTGATGGTTGCTCCTGAAAGACATTAGTGGAATCGCAGACTAGGGCGAGGACGCCCCGATCACCGATGGCTCTCAAGGTGTCCGGACTTGGCGCTTCGCCGATGACGGGCGTCGCATCGATCTTCCAGTCACCGGTGTGGAAGACGTTCCCGAAAGGCGTCTCGATCAGGACTCCGTTTCCTTCCGGAATTGAGTGGGACAAAGCGACGAAGCTGACGCGAAACGGGCCAAGCTCGATGCTTCCGCCGCGCTCAACCACATTGAGCTTCACGTGTCCGGTGAGCCCTTCCTCCTCCAGCTTTCCGGCGATCAGGCCGGCGGTGAAGGGCGTCGCATAGAGCGGCGCCTTCAACTCATCGGCGAGATAGGGAAGCGCGCCGATATGATCCTCGTGGCCATGCGTCAGGACGATCCCGGCGAGCCGGTCCTGCTGCCCCTCGATGAACTCGAGATCGGGCAGGATGAGCTCGATGCCCGGATAGCTCGCATCCGCGAAGGTGAGGCCGAGATCGACCATGATCCACTGGCCGCGGCAGCCGTAAAGATTGACGTTCATGCCAATCTCGCCCGAACCGCCAAGCGCGACGAATATCAGTTCTTCGCCGGGAATCATTTCAAGCTGCGCATGGTCATGTCGTAGAGAAGGCCCAACCCCTGGATCGTAAGGTCGGGCTCAATCGCGTCGAAAGCCCCGGTATGCTTGTCGAACAGCGTTGCGAGACCGCCCGTCGCAACCACGGTCAGCGGGCGCGCGACTTCGGCCTTGATGCGCTTCGTGAGGCCTTCGATCATCGCGACATAACCCCAGTAGATGCCGATGATCATCTGGCTCTCGGTGGTACGGCCGATGACGCTGTTCGAAGCGGGCGCCTCGATCGCGATTCGCGGAAGCTTGGCCGCCGCGCTAACGAGGGCATCGAGCGATAGATTGATCCCCGGCGCAATGATGCCGCCGCTGTAGGCGCCGGTCGCACTGATGACGTCGAAGGTGGTGGCCGTTCCGAAGTCGATGATGAGCAGGTCGTCCGCATATTTGGCGTGGGCGGCAATGGCGTTGAGCGCGCGATCGGCGCCCACGTTCTGCGGCTCGTCCACGTCGAGCTCAAGCGGCCATGCCGCCGTGCCTTGACCGGCAATGAGCGGCGTCTTCCGGAAATATTTTTCAGAGAGGACAGTCAGGTTATGAAGCGCGCGCGGAACGACCGTGCCGATGATCACGCCCTCGACATCCTCTCGGCTGAATCCTTCCAGTTCGAGCAATTGATGGAGCCAGACCGAATATTGGTCGGCGGTGCGCCGCGGATCAGTCGCGATCCGCCAGCGAGCCTTGATCTCGCTTTGGTCGACCAGTGCGAAGACCAGGTTCGTGTTGCCGACATCAACCGCAAGGATCATCGGCGCGCCTTAGGCGAACAGCGCCAAGGCGCAAAGGCGCAGCGGACGGGCGCGATCATCCGAGCTGAACGTCGCCGGCGCGCACGAGCTCGATCGAGCCATCGCCGAGGCGAAGGCGCAGGGCGCCATCCGGCTCCAGCCCGTCGAACTTGCCGGAGATGGTTTCCTCGGTCGAGGAATGGACGGTGAGCTCCGATCCGATTGGGTGAGCCCGGATCTGCCACGCTCGAGCGAGCGATGCGGAGTCATTCAATCGCCACAGGTCCAGAAGGCGCGAGAAGCTGCCGGCGAGCAAAGGCGCGAAGGCTTGCGGCAGGATCAGGCCCTTCAGCGAAGCACCCTTCCGGTTCGGCAAGTCCGGTGTGTTCGCGAGGTTTACGCCGAAGCCGACAGCGATCCGGTCACCGCTGCGTTCCAGGAGGATTCCGGCCAGTTTGCGCCCTTCGATCATCGCATCGTTAGGCCATTTGAGCGTGGCGGGCTGGTCGGGGGCGACGAGGTCGAGTGCCTCCACCAGCGCGAGTCCTGCCGCCAGTGACAGCGTCTGCGCCGGCGGGTCGGAAGCCCGCAAGGAAACCAACGTGCTGCCGTAGAAATTTCCTTCGGCGGATAGCCAGGACCTTCCCTGGCGGCCCCGACCCGCCTCCTGTTCAAGCGCAACCAGCCAGTCACTTTCGAGGGCGCTTTGGTCGGCAAGGATATCGGCGTTGGTCGAGCCGGTGCGCTCAACGACCCGGATGCGGGTCAGAACAGGCTTCCTGCAGCGCGGTCCGTCAGCGCGCTCAACGGGCCGATGAGGAGATAGCCGAGCGGTGACACGAACAAAGCCGCGAGGAGGATCAGCAGGCCCTGCAGCGGCTGGTGCAGGCGCGCATAAGGCGCGGCCGGCTCGTCCATGTACATCACCTTGACGATGCGGAGGTAGTAATAAGCGCCGATCACGGTCCCGATGATGCCGGCAACGGCGAGCGCGACATAGCCGCTGGCAATCGCCGCGTTGAACACCATCAGCTTGGGCCAGAAGCCGAACAATGGGGGGATGCCGGCGAGGCTGAACATGAAGATCGCCAAGGCGGCCGCGAAACCGGGCCGCGTCTGCGAGAGGCCCGACAGGCTGGCGATGGTCTCAACCGGTCGGCCCTCATCGTCGCGCATCCACAGAACGCACAGGAAGGCGCCGAGCGTCATCACGACATAGACCGCCATGTAGAAGAGAACCGACGACGCGCCACGTGGCCCGGCGGCGGCGAGGCCAATCATGGCGAAGCCGACATTGTTGATCGACGAATAAGCGAGCAGGCGCTTGATGTTGGTCTGGCCGAACGCCGCCACGGCGCCGAGGAAGATCGACGCGAGCGCGGCGAAGATCACGATCTGGCGCCAGGCTTCGGTTGCTGGGCCGAGGCCCTCCACGCACAGACGCGTCGCGAGGAGGACCGCGGCGACCTTCGGCGCCGAAGCGAAAAATGCGGTCACCGGGGTTGGCGCGCCTTCGTAGACATCCGGCGTCCACATGTGGAACGGCACCGCGCTGGCCTTGAACGCGAGGCCCGCGAGGACGAACACGAGACCGAACAGCAAGCCCAGCGACGGGGCCCCGCGCCCGAACGCGGCGGCGAGGCCGTTGAAGCTCATGGTGCCGGTGAACCCGTACAGCAGCGAGATGCCGTAGAGCAGGATGCCGCTGGCGAGGGCGCCGAGGACGAAATATTTGAGGCCCGCTTCAGCCGAGCGCTCATCGGTCCGGCGATAGGAGGCGAGCACGTAGGACGCGAGGCTCTGGAGTTCGAGCCCGACGTAAAGCGCGATCAGGCTCGTCGCCGAGACCATCACGCTCATGCCGACGGCGGCGAACACGATCAGGACCGCATATTCGGAGGCATGCTCGGCGTCGCGGTCGAACCAGCCGTGCGCGGCGATGATCGCAATGGCGGCAGCCGGGAACATGATCGCCTTGCCGAAACTGGCGAACAAATCGGCGCTGACGAAGCCGTCGTAGATCAGTCCGGCGTGCGACGGCGGCCCGATCAGCGCGAACGTGGCCCCGATCAACAAGGCAACAGCAAGCCAGCTCGTGACGGCCGAGCCGCGCCGCCCCGCGAAGGCCGCGACCATCATCAGGACGATCCCGCCGATCGACAGGATGAGCTCTGGAAGCAGAGGCGCGAAGCGGTTCATCAGTGCCTGGCTCCATGGTCCATTTGAACGGCGCCCTTGCCGAGCGTCAGCCTGGAATCACCGCCGGGCGCAACCGGTTCGAGGCGAGCGACGATACGGCCGATGTCGTTGCGCATCGGGCGAAGGAAACTTTCAGGATAGATGCCCATCCAGAACACCGCGGCCGCGATCGGCGCCAGCAGCCACCATTCGCGCGGGGACAGGTCGGGCATGGCTGCGGCATCGGCATTGTGCTGGGTGCCGAAGCAGATGCGCCAGTAGAGCCACAGCATGTAGGCGGCGCCGAGGATGATTCCAGTCGTCGCGACCACCGCTGCCCAACTGGAGGCGCGGTAAGTGCCGATCAGGCTCAGGAACTCGCCGACGAAATTGCTGGTGCCCGGCAGGCCGACGCTGGCCATGGTGAAGATCATGAACAGCAAGGCATAGCCGGGCATATTGTCGGCCAGGCCGCCGTAGCGGTCGATGTCGCGCGTGTGCAGCCGGTCGTAGACCACGCCGACGCAAAGGAAGAGCGCGCCCGAGACGAGTCCGTGACCGAGCATGACCAGCATCGCGCCTTCGATCCCCTGCCGGTTCATGGCGAACAGGCCGAAGGTGACGAATGCCATGTGCGCGACCGACGAATAAGCGATCAGCTTCTTCATATCGCGCTGCACCAGCGCGACGAGGCTGGTGTAGACCACCGCGACTCCGGACAGAGCGAAGACCAAAGGAATGAAATAGGCGGATCCGTTGGGGAACATCGGCAGCGAGAAGCGAATGAAGCCGTAGCCGCCGAGCTTCAACAGCACGCCGGCCAGGATCACCGAGCCGGCGGTGGGCGCCTGCACGTGCGCGTCGGGCAGCCAGGTGTGCACCGGCCACATCGGAAGCTTGACCGCGAAACTCGCGAAGAAGGCGAGCCACAGCCATTTCTGCGCCGCGATTGGGAAATCGTAGGTCATCAGCGTCGGGATGAAGGTCGTGTGGGCTGTGAGGACCATGTAGAGCATGGCGATCAGCATCAGCACCGAGCCGAACAAAGTGTAGAGGAAGAACTTGTAGCTCGCCTTGATGCGCTCGGCGCCGCCCCAGATGCCGATGATCAGATACATCGGGATGAGGCCGCCTTCGAAGAAGATGTAGAAGAGGAACAGGTCCTGCGCGGCGAACACGCCGAGCATCAGCGCTTCCATCAGCAGGAAAGCGGCCATGTATTCCGGCACCCGCTTCTCGATCGCGCGCCAGCTGGCGCCGATGCAGATGGGCATCAGGAAAACGCTGAGCATGATCAGCATCAGCGCGATGCCGTCGATCCCGAGCGCCCAGCTGACGCCGCCGCCGAGGCCGACGCGCTCGACGAACTGCCACTGCGGGCCGTTCGGATCGAAGGCGACCCAGAGGTAGGTGCCAATCGCGAGGTCGATCAGGGTCGCGACGAGTGCCAGCCAGCGCGCGCCGTTCGCATTCAGGAATAAGGCCAGCCGCGCCGGCGACGAGCGGAACCGCAATCAGGATGGTGAGCAACGGCAGTCCGCTCACTGGGCCCACCAGATTGCCCAGCTGGCGGCACCGATCAGGCCAAGCAGCATCACGAGCGCATAGGAATAGAGATAGCCCGACTGCACCCGCGCCGTGATGCGGTTGCCGATCCCCACGGCATAAGCGGCGCCGTGCGGGCCGAAACGGTCGATAGTTCCCTCGTCACCGCCCTTCCACAACAAGCGGCCGAGCCGCAGCGAGGGGCGGACGAACAGGAAGTCGTAGAGCTCGTCGAAATACCATTTGTTGGCGACGAACTTGTAGACGCCGGGGAAGATCGCGACGAAGCGGTCGGCGGCGTTCGGGTTGCGGATGTAGTTATGCCAGGCGATCCACAGGCCAATCAGCATGACGATCGTCGGGGTCAGTTTGACCCATTCGGGCGAGGTGTGCGCCGCGTGCGCGAGGTGCTGGTTGAACGCGATGCTGGAGCGCCAGAATTCCGGCGCGCGTTCGGCATCGGCGAAGATGTTGTGGAAGAGCTGACCAGCCAGCAACGCACCGAGCGCCAGCAGCGCGATCGGGACCAGCATGGTCAGCGGGCTTTCGTGCGGATGATAGCCGCCCGTGCCGGTCGGCACGTGATGCGGATCGTGCGCGCTGTCGCCATGCTCCTCATCGGGATGATCGGCATCGCCGTGAAGCGCATGCTGGACATGCTCGGACGCCGCCCAGCGAGCGTCGCCAAAGAACGTCAGGAAGATCAGGCGCCAGCTGTAGAAGCTGGTCAGCAACGCGGCGAGCGCGCCGAGCCAGAAGGCAACAGTCCCCGAGACCGAGCCGCTGGCCCACGCATTCTCCAGGATCGCGTCCTTCGACCAGAAACCGGCGAAACCGATGCCCGCGACGCCGACTCCGGTGATCGCCAGCGTGCCGATGACCATCACCCAGAAGGTGATCGGGATCTGTTTCCGAAGCGCGCCATAGTAACGCATGTCCTGCTCGTGGTGCATCGCGTGGATGACCGAGCCCGCGCCCAGGAACAGCAACGCCTTGAAGAAGGCGTGCGTGAACAAGTGGAACATCGCGGCGCCATAGGCGCCGACACCGGCGGCGAAGAACATGTAGCCGAGCTGCGAGCAGGTTGAGTAAGCGACCACGCGCTTGATGTCGTTCTGCGCGCAGCCGACGGTGGCGGCGAAGATACAGGTCGCGGCGCCGACCCAGGTTACGGCGTGCATCGCGGTCGCGGACTGCTCGAACATCGGCGAAAGGCGGCAGACCATGAACACGCCGGCGGTGACCATGGTCGCGGCATGGATCAAAGCGCTGACCGGGGTCGGGCCCTCCATCGCGTCCGGCAGCCAGGTGTGGAGACCAAGCTGGGCCGACTTGCCCATCGCGCCCACGAACAGCAGCAGGCACAGCACGGTCATCGTGTCGGCACGCATTCCGGCAAAGCCGATCGTGGATCCGGCCATGCCGGGCGCCGCGGCGAGGATCGCGGGGATCGAGACAGTGCCAAACACCAGGAACGTCCCGAAGATCCCGAGCGAGAAGCCGAAGTCACCGACCCGGTTCACGACGAACGCCTTCAGCGCGGCCGCGTTGGCGGATGGCTTGTGATACCAGAAACCGATCAGCAAATAGGAAGCGAGGCCGACCCCTTCCCAGCCGAAGAACATCTGGACCAGGTTGTCGGCCGTCACCAGCATCAGCATCGCGAAGCTGAAGAGAGACAGATAGGCGAAGAACCGAGACTGGCCGGGGTCCTCCGCCATATAACCCCAGCTGTAGAGGTGGACGAGGCTGGAGACGGTCGTGACGACGACCAGCATCACCGCGGTCAGCGCATCGACACGCAGCGCCCAATCGACGGTCAGCGTGCCCGACTGGATCCAGGTGAGGACAGGGACCACGGTCGGCCCGGCGCTCCCGCCGATGTACTGGAAGAAGATTGGCCAGCTCAGCAGCGCGCCGATGAACAGCGACGCGGTCGTGATGACCTTCGCGGCCGTCTGTCCGATCCAGCGGCCGAACAGACCGGCGATGATCGCCGCGAGCAACGGCAGGAAGACAATCAGGATGACCGAGCTCATCAGCGTTTCGCTACCTTGCGCTCACCCTGAGCCTGTCGAAGGGCGAGCGCTCTCATTTCGACAAGCTCAATGTGAGCGCTCTTGTGCGCGACGGGATGCATCAACCGTGCATCCGGTTGACGTCATCGACCGCGATCGAGCCGCGGCGGCGGAAGAAGATGACCAGGATGGCTAGCCCGATCGCGGCTTCGGCCGCGGCGACGGTGAGGACGAACATCGCCAGCACCTGGCCGGTCAAGTCACCGAGATAGGCGGAGAAAGCGACGAGGTTGATGTTCACGGCAAGCAGGATCAGCTCGATCGCCATCAGCATCAGGATGACGTTGCGGCGATTGAGGAAGATGCCGAGCACGCCGATCGTGAACAGGATCGCGGCAACTGCGAGATAGTGACTGAGGCCGATCACAGGCTCATCCCCTCGCCCACGCCGGGATCAGCCAGCTTGATCGCTTCGGCGGGGCGCCGCGCGATCTGCTTCCATACTTTCTGGGGACGGTTGTCGCGGCGGCTGCGGTGGGTGAGGACGATGGCGCCGATCATCGCCACCAGCAGGATCAGGCCGGCGAGCTCGAACGCGAACAGGTAGCGGCTGTAGAGCAGCTGCCCGAGGGCGACGATGTTCGGCGTTGCCGCCGCCGGAATGTGCGTGCCGCTGAGCGCCGGACCCGCCTTCCACGCGGTGACGGCGACGATCACCTCCGCGAGCAGGACCAGTGCGATGATGAGCCCGAACGGCAGGTTGCGAGTGAAGCCTGAGCGCAGCGACGCGAAATCGATGTCGAGCATCATCACCACGAACAGGAACAGCACCGCGACCGCGCCGACGTAAACGATGACCACCAGCATCGCGATGAACTCGGCGCCGACGAGCAGCATCAGCCCCGCCGCGTTGAAGAACGCCACGATCAGCCACAGCACGCTGTGCACCGGGTTGCGCGCGAAGATCACCGCAATCGCCGAAGCAATGGTGAGCGTCGCGAACAGGTAAAAGGCGAGTGTGGCGATCAAACATTCCTCCCCGGAACGGGGAGGTGGCAGCACGAAGTGCTGACGGAGGGGGCCCCCTCCACCACCGAGCTTCGCTCGGCGGTCCCCCTCCCCGTGTCGGGGAGGATTTTCCGCGCCTGAATCAGCATGCCGCGCCGCCTACCGATACGGCGCATCGGCGGCAAGGTTCGCGGCAATCGCCTGCTCCCACTTGTCGCCATTGGCGAGCAATTTGGCCTTGTCGTAGAGCAATTCCTCGCGCGTTTCGGTCGCGAATTCGAGGTTCGGCCCTTCGACGATGGCATCGACCGGGCAGGCTTCGGCGCACAGCCCGCAATAGATGCATTTGACCATGTCGATGTCGTAGCGCGTGGTGCGGCGGCTGCCGTCCTCGCGCGGCTCGGATTCGATGGTGATCGCCAGCGCCGGGCAAATCGCCTCGCACAATTTGCAGGCGATGCAGCGCTCCTCGCCATTGGGATAGCGGCGAAGCGCATGCTCGCCGCGAAAGCGCGGGCTCTGCGGCGTCTTCTCGTAGGGATAGTTGATCGTCGCCTTGGGCTTGAAGAAATACTTCAAGGTCAGGGCGTGGGCCTTCAGGAATTCCCACAAGGTGAAGGCTTTGATGGTCCGCGAAATCATGTCGCAGGCCCTCCGTAGCGGGTCAGCATCAACCATCCAGACACGAGGAACACGAACAGCAGGCTGAGTGGCAGGAAGATCTTCCAGCCGAGCCGCATCAGCTGGTCGTAGCGGTAGCGCGGCACGGTCGCCTTCACCCAACTGAAGACGAAGAAGAAGAACAGCATCTTGCGCGAACAGCCAGATGATCCCCGGGACCAAGTAGAGCGGTGCCCAGTCGACCGGCGGCAACCACCCGCCCCAGAACAGGATGGCGTTGAGCGCGCACATCAGCAGGACATTGGCATATTCGCCGAGCCAGAAGAGCGCGAAGCTCATCGATGAATATTCGGTCTGGTGACCCGGCGACGAGCTCGCTCTCCGCCTCGACCAGGTCGAACGGCGTGCGGAAGGTCTCGGCCATCGAGCTGATCAGGAACACCACCCACATCGGGAACAGCAACAGGTTGAACCCGAACGCGTTGACGATGCCGAGGCCAAAGCCTTTCTGCATCAGCACGATGCCGACTGAGGTTGAACGTACCGGCGTACAGCACGACTGTGATCAGCACGAAGCCGATCGAGACTTCGTAACTCACCATCTGCGCGGCGGCGCGAA
Source organism: uncultured Pseudomonadota bacterium (assembly GCA_963748685.1). Lineage (GTDB taxonomy): Bacteria > Pseudomonadota > Alphaproteobacteria > Sphingomonadales > Sphingomonadaceae > Sphingomicrobium. Next base: position 135,248 of record CAVVKB010000005.1, read on the forward strand.
GGGCCGAAAAGAACGGATATTTGGAGTTGGACGCCCAGCCCGCGACGATCACGCCGTAAACGCCAAGCGAACTTGCCGCGAGCACGTAGAGCAGCCCGACATTGACGTCGGCGAGCACCACCCCCGCCTGGAACGGGACCACTGCCCAGACGATCAGCGCCACCGTGAAGGTGACGATCGGCGCGATCAGGAACAGGCCCTTGTTCGCGCTGGTCGGGATGATGGTTTCCTTGAGGAAGACCTTGAGGCCGTCGGCGAAGCTTTGCAGCAGGCCCCAAGGGCCCACCACGTTGGGCCCGCGGCGAAGCGCCATCGCCGCCCAGATCTTGCGGTCGGCATAGATGATCATCGCGACCGCCAGCATCAGCGGCAGCGCGATCACGAGGATGCCGATGACGGTGGCGACGAACCACGCCCAATCGTAGGTCATGCCCCAATGCTGGAAGGTGGCGGTCATGACCAGACGCCCCTGTCGCACTCACCCCGAGCTCGTCGAAGGGTCAGCGCTTCGCGCTGCGCTCTCATTTCGACAGGCTCAATGTGAGCGCGCCGGGTGACAAGCCCGCTCACTCCGCTGCCTCCTGGAAGGTCACGCCCTGCACCAGTTCTTCCGAGCAGCGGTGCATCGTCGGGCTCGCGCGGCAGATCGCGTTGGTCAGGAAGAAGTCGCCGATCGGGTAGCGGACCGGACCTTCGGCCTTGGCGGCGAGCTTGGGTGGCGACCAGGGCAGGTCGACCAGGCCCTCGCGGCCGAGTTGCGGACACGTCGGCGATCATTTGCCGGCGCAGCTCAGCGAAGCTGTCGAACGGCAGCTTTTTGCCGGCGATTTCGCGAAACGGCGCGCAGGATCGACCAATCCTCGCGCGCTTCGCCCGGGGCAAACACCGCTTTCTCGCTGCGCTGAACACGGCCTTCGGTGTTGACGTAGGTGCCGTGCTTCTCGGCATAGGTCGCGCCCGGAAGCACGAGGTCGGCCTGCTTCGCGCCCGCGTCGCCGTGGTGGCCGATATAGACCTTGAACGCGCCCTTGAAGCGATCGGCGGCGACTTCGTCGGCGCCGAGCAGCAGCACCAGTTCCGGCGCGCCGCTTCGATATCGGCGATCCCGCCCTGCTGCGCGTAGCCGAGCATGACGCCGGCCATCCGCGAGGCCGAGAAGTGCAGGACGTTGAAGCCGTTCCAGCCGTCCTTGATCAGGCCGAGCGGGCCTGCCAGCGCCAGCGACGCGCCTAGCGCGCCGGCGGCGAGCGCGCCGCCGCCGACGATCACCGCCGGGCGCTCGGCTGCCGCGAACGCGTCCTTCACCGCCTTGGGCAGCTTGCCGAGCAGCTTGAGATCGTTGCCAAGCCATTCGACCTTCATGCCGAGGTCGACCTCCGGCCCGATCGCGAAGACCTTGCCGCCCTTGCGCGCGACCTTGCGGACGCGGGTGGCGATCAGCGGCGCTTCCCAGCGGATGTTCGAGCCGACCAGCAGGACCGACATCGGCATGCTCGATGCCCGCGATGGTCGAATTGAACGCGACGGCGCTCAGCGAGCTGATGTCATAGGCAAGGCCGGTCTGCCGCCCTTCGAGCAGGGTCGAGCCCTGCCCTTCGAGCAGCTTCTTCGCCGCGTACATGGTCTCGGCATCGAGCAGGTCGCCGGCGATCGCCGCGACCTTGCTGCCCGGCCTTCTTCAGCCGCGCCGCGAAAATCTCCAGCGCTTCCGTCCAGCTCGCCTCGCGCAGCTTGCCGTTCTCGCGCACCCACGGCCGGTCGAGCCGGTTGCGGACCAGCGCGTCGACATGGTGGCGCGTCTTGTCGCTGATCCACTCCTCGTTCACGTCCTCGTTGATGCGCGGCAGGATGCGCATCACCTGGCGCTGGCGGACGTCGAGGCGGATGTTGGAGCCGACCGCGTCCATGACGTCGATGCCAGGCACCCGGCGCAGCTCCCACGGCCGGGTCTCGAAGCTCTGCGGCTTCTGCAGCAACGCGCCCGACCGGGCACACGTCGGCGAGGTTGCCCGACAAGCTCGCCGCCGACCGCCTGCTCGAGGTAGGAGGTGATCTGGCTGTCCTCGCCGCGGTAGAGCATGCCGATCTCGTCGACCCCGGCGACCTCCTTCGGAAAAGCGGATGCAGCGCGTGCACTGGATGCAGCGGGTCATCGAGGTCTTGATGACCGGGCCCATATATTTGTCGTCGATCGCCCGCTTGTTCTCCTCGAAGCGGGAGAAGCTGCGGCCATAGGCCATCGCCTGGTCCTGGAGGTCGCACTCGCCGCCCTGGTCGCAGATCGGGCAGTCGAGCGGGTGGTTGATGAGCAGGAACTCCATCACCCCCTCGCGCGCCTTCTTGACCATCGCGCGTGTCGGTGCGGATCGCCTGGCCGTCGGCGGCCGGCAGCGCGCAGCTCGCCTGCGGCTTGGGCGGCCCCGGCGCGACCTCGACCAGGCACATGCGGCAATTGCCGGCGATCGACAGCCGCTCGTGATAGCAGAAGCGCGGGATCTCCTTGCCCGCAAGCTCGCACGCCTGGAGCACGGTCGCGCCCTGCGGGACCTCGAGCTCGACGCCGTCGACGGTGACCTTAGGCATCGTCGCCTCCGTCCTTCTTCGCGGACGTGCGTTTCGATCATGCGTCACGCGCGGGCCGCGCCGCAGCCGCCGCGCGACGCGATCACCGCGAACATGACGCATCCGCGACGATGAAGCAATGATCGCGTGCGCTCATTCCGCCGCCTCCAGCAATGCGCGCCCGGCGCGTTCGGCGATGCGGCGCTCGAGCTCGGGGCGGAAGTGGCGGACCAGGCCCTGGATCGGCCAGGCGGCGGCGTCGCCCAGCGCGCAGATGGTGTGGCCCTCGACCTGCTTGGTGACGTCGAGCAGCTTGTCGATGTCGGCGACCTCGGCGTCGCCTTCGCGCAGCCGCTCCATCATCCGCCACATCCAGCCGGTGCCTTCGCGGCACGGCGTGCACTGGCCGCAGCTCTCGTGCTTGTAGAAGTAGCTGATGCGGCTGATCGCGCGGACGATGTCGGTCGACTTGTCCATGACGATCACCGCCGCGGTGCCGAGGCCGGAGCCGAGCGCCTTCAGCCCGTCGAAGTCCATCGGCGCGTCGATGATCTCCTCGGCCGGCACCAGCGGCACCGACGAGCCGCCGGGAATGACCGCGAGCAAATTGCTGAAATCGTCCGATTCTTGCCGCCGCGGATGCCGCCGCCATGGCGGCTGATCAGCTCGCGGAAGCTGATCGCCCATCGATTCCTCGACGACGCACGGCGTGTTGACGTGGCCCGACAGCTGGAACAGCTTGGTGCCTTCGTTCTTCGGGTTGCCGATGCTGGCGAACCATTCCGGCGCCGCGGCGCAGGATGGTCGGGACGACGGCGATGCTCTCGACATTGTTGACCGTGGTCGGGCAGCCGTAGAGGCCGGCGCCGGCCGGGAACGGCGGCTTGAGGCGCGGCTTGCCCTGCTTGCCCTCGAGGCTTTCGAGCATCGCGGTTTCTTCGCCGCAGATGTAGGCGCCGGCGCCGCGGTGGACGAACAGGTCGAAGTCGTAGCCCGATGCCGCGGCGTTCTTGCCGAGCAGCCCGGCTTCATACGCTTCGGCAACGGCGCGGCGTAACACTTCGGTTTCGCGGATGAATTCGCCGCGGATGTAGATGTAGGCGGCGCGCGCGCGCATGGCGAAGCCGGCGATCAGCGCGCCTTCGATCAGCTTGTGCGGATCGTGGCGGATGATCTCGCGGTCCTTGCAGCTGCCGGGCTCGGATTCGTCGGCGTTGATGACCAGGAAATTGGGTTTGCCGGGCTTGGGCTCCTTGGGCATGAAGCCCCACTTCATGCCGGTCGGGAAGCCGGCGCCGCCGCGGCCGCGCAGCCCCGACGCCTTGACCTTGTCGATGATCGCGTCCTGGCCGATCGGCCATCAGCGCCTTGGTGTCGTCCCAGTCGCCGCGCTGCCGCGCCGCCTTCAGCCACGGCGCCTGGAAGCCGTAGAGGTTGGTGAAGATGCGGTCCTTGTCCGCGAGCGGCCCGGTGTAGCCCATCAGAACGCCCCCGCCTGGTGGGCGATGAACGACGCAGACCAATATCGATCACGCGCGAGCACGGCGAACTTGATCATGCCGTTGACGAACTTGAACGCGAGGAACGCCAGCACGACCGCGACGAGGATGGCGAGCAGATGGTCATTTGATGCGCTTGGTCCCGAACTTGTTCTGCGCGAGCATGACGATGCCCGACGCCGAGCGCGAGGATAATCGCGATCTTCATGATCTTGAGGACGAGGCCGATCAGCAGGATGCCGATGATGACGGCGATGATGAGGCCGATCATTGCGCGCCCTCTCCCAGCCGTCGCCGTCCACTGCGGGCGATAATCGTAATTGCGCTCGGCCATTTTCTTGAGCGTGGTCGGGCCGCCATCGGGGCAGCTGGTCTGGCGATCGACCTGCGGGCCCGGCTTGGGCGACTTGCCGGCGGCGAGCGCGTCGAGGATCGCGCCCATGCTCTCCTCGGTCAGATCCTCGTAATTGTCGTCGTTGATCTGGACCATCGGCGCATTGGCGCAGGCGCCGAGGCACTCGACCTCGGTCAGGGTGAACAGCCCGTCGTCGGTCGTGTGGCCCTTCTTGAGCCCGCGCTTCTTGCAGGCGGTGAACACGTCGTCGGAGCCGCGCAGCATGCACGGCGTCGTCCCGCACACCTGGACGTGGAAGCGGCCGACCGGCGCCAGGTTGAACATGGTGTAGAAGGTCGCGACCTCGAGCACGCGGATGTAGCGGCGTGTCGAGCTCGCGGGCGACGAACTCCATCACCGGGATCGGCAGCCAGCCCTGCGTCTTGGTCTCCGCCCCGACCTGCCGCTGCGCGAGGTCGAGCAGCGGGATCACCGCCGACATCTGCCGCCCCCGGCGGATAGCGCGCGATGATCTCCTTCGCCGCCTTGCGCATTCGCGTCGGTCCACTGGAAGCCTTCCCAGCGGGCGCGCTGCCCGGCGTCGTCGATGAAGGAGCCCTGGCCGGCCATTACCGGTCCACCTCCCCGAACACGATGTCGATCGCGCTCAGCACCGCGGTCGTGTCGGCGAGCATGTGGCCCTTCATCATGAAGTCCATCGCCTGGAGGTGCGAGAAGCCGGTCGGGCGGATCTTGCAGCGGTAGGGCCGGTTGGTGCCGTCGGCGACGAGATAGACGCCGAACTCGCCCTTGGGGCTCTCGGTCGCGACGTACACTTCGCCCGCGGGCACGTGATAGCCCTCGGTGTAGAGCTTGAAGTGGTGGATGAGCGCTTCCATCGAGGTCTTCATCTCGACGCGCGGCTCGGCGGGAAGACCTTGCTGGTCGGCGCCGATCGGGCCCGTCGGCATTTCGCTTCAGGCACTGGCGCATGATCTTCGCAGCGATTGCCGCACTTCCTCGACGCGGACCATGAAGCGGTCGTAGCAATCGCCGTTGGTGCCGACCGGGATCTCGAAGTCCATCCGGTCATAGACTTCGTACGGCTGCGAGCGGCGGATGTCCCACGGAATGCCCGGCGGCGCGGATCATCGGGCCGGAGAAGCCCCAGGCGATCGCGTCGTCCTGCTGACCACGCCGATGTCGACGTTGCGCTGCTTGAAGATGCGGTTGTCGGCGACCAGGCTGATCGCGTCCTCGAACAATCTGCAAGCGGTTGTCGAGCCAGTCGCCGATATCGACGAGCAACTTCTCGGGGAGGTCCTAGCGGACGCCGCCGGCGCGGAAGTAATTGGCGTGCATCCGCGCGCCCGAGGCCCGCTCGTAGAATTGCAGCAGTGTCTTCGCGCATTTCGAACAGCCACAGGTTCGGCGTCATCGCGCCGACGTCCATGATGTGGCTGCCGAGGTTGAGCATGTGGTTGGAGATGCGGGTCAGCTCCGCCATCAGCACGCGGATGTATTGGGCGCGGATGCGGGATCTCGAGGCCCATCAGCTTCTCGATGGCGAGCACGAAGCTGTGCTCCATGCACATCGGCGAGCAGTAATCGAGCCGGTCGAAGTAAGGCAGCGCCTGGGCGTAGGTCTTGTACTCGATCAGCTTCTCGGTGCCGCGGTGGAGCAGGCCGACATGCGGGTCGACCCGCTCGACGATCTCGCCGTCCAGCTCCATGATCAGGCGGAGCACGCCGTGCGCCGCCGGGTGCTGCGGCCCGAAGTTGATCGTGTAATTGCTGATCTTCTCGTCGCCGGGGTCGCGCGGATGGCCGAGTTCGTCGCGGAACGCCTCGCCCTCGCCGACGGCGCCGACGTTGACCTCGACCGTGCGCGCGGTCGGGCGCGCGCGTGCGCGTGTCGGTCATCCGGCGTCAGCCGGGCGACGCGCCAGGCCTTCGCTCGCGGACTCGCCGGCGCTCGGGCTTGCTGACTTCGCTCGCGGCCTTGGCCGCGCGCGGCTTGCGCGCCTGCTTGGTCGCCTCGGCGTCGGCCGGCTTGCCGCCACCGGTCTGCGCCGGGCGTATCGGTCGTCTTCGGCGTTCCGGCCGGGGTTTTGACATTTTGCGGCGCTGGCCCGCCCGGTGCCGGCGCGGCGACGGCGCACCCGGCGCCTCGCCGGTCGCCTTCTCGTCGCCCGGCAAGCCGGTATTCCGGCCCTTCCCACGGCATCAGGAAATCGAAAGTGCGGAAGTCCTGCGGCAGCGCCACCGGCTCATAGACCACGCGCTTCTCGGCTTCGGAGTAACGCAGCTCGACATGGCCGGTCAGCGGGAAGTCCTTGCGCTGCGGATAGCCTTCGAAGCCATAGTCGGTGAGGATCCGCCGCAGGTCCGGATTGCCGCTGAATCCGACGCCGTACATGTCGAACACTTCGCGCTCGAGCCAGCCGGCGACCGGCCACAGCGCCGGTGACGCTCGGCACCGGCGTCTCCTCGTCGGTCGAGACCTTGACCCGGATGCGCCGGTTCCTGGTCAGCGACAGCAGGTGATAGACGACCTCGAACCGCTCGGCGCCGATCGGGATAGTCGACGCCCGGCAATTTCCATCAGCTGCTGATATTCGAGCGCCGGGCGTGTCGCGAAGCGTCGCGGCAGACGTCGACGATCGCTTCGCGCCTGGACGCGTCAGCGTGATCTCGCCGACGCGCGTCGCGGACGCCTCGATCAGCGCTATCGCCAGAGCCGCTACTTGCGACGGCGTTCGAATGACGCCGTCGTCTCGAAGCCATGTTCGGGCAGCATGAGCGGAGCGAGCTTGGACGCCATCACCGCTCGATCGTCCCTTCGCGGCGGATCTTCCGCTGCAACTGCAGGATTCCGTAGAGCAACGCCTCGGCGGTCGGCGGGCAGCCCGGCACGTAGATGTCGACCGGCACGATGCGGTCGCAGCCGCGGACGACGCGAGTAGCTGTAATGGTAATAGCCGCCGCCGTTGGCGCAGCTGCCCATCGAGATGACGTAGCGCGGCTCGCTCATCTGGTCGTAGACCCGCCGAAGCGCCGGAGCCATCTTGTTGCACAGCGTCCCGGCGACGATCATCACGTCCGACTGGCGCGGGCTCGCGCGCGGCGCAGCGCCAAATCTTTCAAGGTCATAGCGCGGCATGTTCACATGGATCATCTCGACCGCGCAGCAGGCGAGGCCGAAGGTCATCCACCACAAGGAGCCGGTGCGCGCCCAGGTGAACAGGTCCTCGGCCGTGGTGACCATGAAGCCCTTCTCGTTCAGCGACTGCTGGAGTCCTCGAGCAGCTTCTTCTGGTCGACTTCGCCGGGGACCAGGCCGGCGATCCGCGCCAGCTCCTCCTCGGTCGGCATCCGGTCTTCGTTGGGGCGCGAGCATCACTCCCATTCGAGCGCCCCCTTCTTCCACGCGTAGGCAAGGCCGAGGCCAAGCTCGATCGAGGAAGACGATCATCGCCGCCCAGCCGGTCCACCGCGTGAAGTCGAGGCTGACCGCCCACGGGAACAGGAACGCGGCTTCGAGGTCGAAGACGATGAACAGGATGGCGACCAGGTAGAAGCGGACGTCGAACTCGGCGCGGGCGTCCTCGAAGGCCGGGAAAGCCGCACTCATATTCGCTGAGCTTGGCCGGGTCGGGCTTGTGCGCGCCGGTGAAGCCGCGAGACGATCATCGGCAGCACGACGAACCCGCGTCGAAAGGCCCAGCGCGATGATCAGGAACAACAGGATCGGCAGGTAGCCTGCGGCAACGCTTGCCAAGGGGAAACTCCAGGGGCTCGAAAACTTGGCGGCGCTTTAGGACAGCGAACCGAGGGCCGCAACCACTTGACGGGCTATCTTAGCGCCCCGGCGATCAGCTTTTGCAGCTTGGAATGGATCGCCGACGATGCCGGCGACATATTCGCCGCGTTCGAACGCCCGGTCGGCGCCGCGATAATCGGTCACGAAGCCGCCCGCCTCGCGAACCAGCAGCACGCCGGCGGCGGTGTCCCACAGGTCGAGATCGTCTTCCCAGAAACCGTCCATCCGTCCGGCCGCGACCCAGGCGAGGTCGAGCGCGGCGGAGCCGAAACGGCGAATGCCGGCAACCTGCGGCGCGACGGCGGCATAGATCTTCGCCCATTGCGCCGGATCGCCGCGCCCGCAGATGCGGAATGCCGGTGCCGATCAGGCTGTCGGCGAGGTCGCGCCGCGCGGAGACGCGCAGGCGCGCGTCCTGAAGCCACGCGCCGCGGCCCTTTTCGGCCCAATAGCTCTCGTCGGTCAGCGGCTGGTAGACCAGGCCCTGCGTGATCTCGGTGCCGCCGCCGGGCTTCTTCTCCTCGACCGCGATCGAGATCGAGAAATGCGGCACGCCGTGGAGGAAGTTGGTGGTGCCATCGAGCGGGTCGACGATCCAGCGCGGCTTGTCCGGATTGCCCTCGATCTCGCCGCCTTCCTCGAGCAGCATGCCCCAGTCGGGCCGGGCGTTGCGCAGCTCCTCGACGATCGTCTGCTCGGCGCGCTTGTCGGCCATCGACACGAAGTCGGCCGGTCCCTTGCGGCTGACCTGCAGCTGCTCGACCTCGCCGAAGTCGCGGCGCAGGCGCGGCGCCGCCTTGCGGGCGGCGCGCTGCATGACGGTGATCAGGCCGGAGTGGGCTACCATCGCTCAGTCCGCGCGGCGGACATATTCGCGGTTGTAGACGTCGACGACGATCTTGGTGCCCGCCGTGATGTGCGGCGGAACCAGCACCTTCACGCCATTGTCGAGCACCGCCGGCTTGTAGCTGACGAACTTGCCGTCTGGCCCTTCACGACCGCGTCGGCCTCGACGATCGTCGCTTCGACCTGGTCGGGCAGCTGAACGCTGATCGGCTTCTCGTTGTAGAGCTCCATCACCACGTCCATGCCGTCCTGAAGGAACTCGCGCGGCGTCGCCGAGCAAATCGGCGGGAAGGCTGATCTGCTCGTAATTGTCCTTGTCCATGAAGGTCAGCATGTCGCCGTCGTGGAAGAGGAACTGGAAGTCCTTGGTGTCGAGGCGGACGCGCTCGACCGTCTCGGCGGAGCGGAAGCGGACGTTGGTCTTGCGGCCGTCGATGAGGTTCTTCATCTCGACCTGCATGTAGGCGCCGCCCTTGCCCGGCTGGGTGTGCTGGATCTTCACGGCGCGCCAGATGCCGCCTTCATATTCGATGATGTTGCCGGGACGGATGTCCACGCCGCTGATCTTCATGTATCAAGCCTTCAAAGAACTGGTCTGCTTCGAGACGCACTTCGACTTCGCTCAGTGCCTCCTCAGCATGAGCGGAAGAACCGAACCGCTTCGACGGAGCCTGAGCCGCGAACCGGCGTCTCGAAGGATGCGCGAGCCTCTAGCCGCTGGCCTATTTCCCGGCAAGCAGCGGGTAGGGATTGATCGCGGTCCCATTCCACCAGCGTTCGCCCGGCGCCATCGAATTGATCGCGAAGTGGAGATGAGGCCCGTCGGCGCTTGCATCGCCGGTATGGCCGACCCGGGCGATCACCTGGCCGCGCTTGACCTGCTGCCCCTCGGCGAGGCCCGGCGCGTAAGCCGAAAGGTGGGCGTAGTAATAAACCCACTTCTGGTCGGCGGAGCGCTCGTAGATCGTCATCCCGCCGCGCACGCTGTTGAACAGTTTCTCGATGGTGCCGTCGGCGGCGGCGATCACCGGCGTGCCTTCGGCGGCCATGATGTCGATGGCGTCATGACGTCGTCCCGCCCCGCGCGCCGCATCGTAGGTGTCGGTCAAGCTGGTCCGGCTTGATGCCGACGACCGGCAGCGCGAGGCCCGACGGGCGCGACCTGAACCTGCTCGGCGACCACCACAGGCGGCGCGTTCTCCGGCTTGACCGTCACGACCGGGCCGCTGCGGCGACCTGCGGCGCGCGGCTGCGGCACGAAATTGTAGAACCAGATCCAGAACATGCTCGTCACGAAGGCGGTGAGCAGCGCCGTCCCGATGACTTTCAGCATATGTGGCAACCCTTGCGCAGTGAACGTTGTTCAGCTGCAACGATGCAAGCGAACAAGTGTTTCCCAGGCGACCGAACGATGGGTGCACGTTGGCTGCTCGGGCTGGGTGTACAAGCACTGGCGCGGGCTCTTCTATCCCGAAGGACTGCCGCAAAAGCGCTGGTTCGAGCATTATTCGCAGGAATTCGACACCGTCGAGATCAACGCGAGCTTCTATCGCGTGCCGCTCGCCTCCACGTTCGACGGCTGGCGCCAAAAGGCGCCGCCGGGCTTCCGCTATGCAGTCAAGGTCAATCGCTTCATCACGCACATGAAGAAGCTGATGGACTGCGAGGAAGAGGTCGATCGCTTCATCGCTCTAGCCCGCCCACTCGGCGAGAACTTAGGACCGCTACTCTACCAGCTGCCGCCCAGCCTCCATAAGAACCTCGAGCGCCTCGAGACGTTTCGTGGCGCCGCCTGCCGTCAGATCTCGATCATGTCGTCGAGTTCCGGCATCGCAGCTGGTACGAGGAAGACGTCCTGGCCCTCCTCGATCGCTACGGAATTGGGTTCGTCACGCATGACCTCAAGGGACTCCAATCGCCGCGCTGGGCGAGCGGGCGGACGGCTTACGTTCGCTACCACGGCACCGCGGGCAAATATCATGGGCGTTACTCCGACGAGGCACTGATTGGCTGGGCGGAATGGTGTCGCGACCAGACGCGACAAGGCCGGAGCGCCTGGTGCTCATTTCACCAACGACATCCACGGTCACGCTCTCGAAGACGCGCGAACGTTGAAGTCGATGGTCAGGCAAATGGTCCGCTGATTGGCAATTGGGCCGATCTCGGCGGCAGTTCGTCTAACTCAGAACCTCGCCGAAAGCGCGGACGGCCGCGCCAGGATCATCCGCGCTCCAGACCGCCTGGCAGACGGCGATAAAATCGGCGCCCGCGTCGATCAGCGGCTCGGCGTTGGCAGGCGTAATGCCGCCGATCGCGACGCATGGGATTTCAAACACCGCCGACCACCAGGACAGGATCGAGGGTTGCGGCCGATAGTTCGAGGGCTTGGTCGTCGTCGGATGGAAGGCGCCGAACGCCACATAGTCGGCGCCTGCCTCTCCGGCTTCCATCGCCAGGTGACGGCTGTCGTGACAGGTCTTGCCGATTTGCGCCGCCGGCCAAGCAGCGCCCGTGCCTCGCGCACGTCGCCATCGGACTGGCCAAGGTGCACTCCGTCAGCGTCGAGCCGCTTGGCGAGCGCCATGCTGTCGTTGACGATGAAGGCAACATCGGCGTCGGCGCAGATGCGCTGCAGCGGCTCGGCCAGGCGGGCAAGCTCGTGCTCGGCGACATCCTTCACGCGGAGCTGGAAAGCCGACGCGATGCCCGGCTCAAGCGCGGCCTTGAGGCGATCGGGAAAGGACCCGCCAACATCCTGCGGGCTGATCAGATACAGCTTCGCTGGCTCCGTCCTGTCAGGCGGCGGAAAGGCCAGCGGATCGAATTCAAGATCGTCCGTCATTGCGAGGAGCGCATGCGACGAGGCAATCCAGTGGCGCAAGCCTGGATTGCTTCGCTAAGCTCGCAATGACCAAAGGAAGTCAGGCTGGAACTTTCGATGTCGATGCCTGGTGAATTTCGTCGATCGCCGAGCCGAGCGTGCGGTTGAACTCATCGTCGCTTTGCTGCGCCCGGAGATCCGACAGCAAGGCGCGGCTGAAACTCGCGATCATGCCGGGATTCCTGGCCAACTCGCGGCAGGCCTCTTCGCGGCTGAAGCCGCCAGACAGCGCGACCACGCGCAGCACCTTCGGATGATCGACGAGCGGCTGGAACAGGCCCGCCTTTTCCGGGATCGAGAGCTTCAGCATCACCCGCTGCCCATCCGGAATCTGGTCCAGCTCCTCGACGATCGCGGCGAGGAGCAGCTCATCGCTTTGCCCGCGGTCGGCGCTCTTGATGTTCACCTCGGGCTCGATGATCGGCATCATGCCGTGCGCAAGCACCTGCTTCGCGACCTGGAACTGCTGGGCGACGAGCACGGCAATCCCGGCCTCGTTCGCCTGATTGATGACCGAGCGCTCCTTGGTCCCGAACACCCCAAGGCCCTTCGCCCGCTTCGAGCAGCGCATCGAGGTCGGGCATCGGCTTCATCATCTGGACGCCGTTCTCCTCGGCCTCCAGCCCCTTGTCGATCTTGATGAACGGCACCACGCCCTGGTCGATCAGCGCCTGCGGCGTCGGCTTGCCGTCGACCGTGCCGTCCATCGTCCGCTCGAACAGGATCGCGCCGATCACCTTCCCACCGCCAAAGCAGGGCGAGGTGATGATCCGTGAGCGCATCTGGTGAATGAGGCCGAACATTTCCTCATCGCCGGAATATTCATTTTCCTCGACGCCATAGCCCTGAAGCGCCTTGGGCGTGGACCCGCCCGATTGGTCGAGCGCGGCGATGAAGCCCTCGCCTTTTTCCATCTTCGCGGTCATATCGGACTGGTTCATTGACTACCCCTGTTGTTCGAGAGCGGCGACGCCTGGCAGCGTCCGCCCTTCCATCCATTCGAGAAATGCTCCCCCCGCGGTGGAGACGAAGGTGAAATCTTCCGCGACGCCGGCGTGGTTCAAGGCCGCAACGGTGTCGCCCCCGCCCGCGACGGATACGAGCGAGCCATCCTTCGTCAGCGCCGCCGCGGTCTTGGCGAGCGCGACCGTCGCATCATCGAAGGGCGGCGTTTCAAAAGCGCCAAGCGGCCCGTTCCAGACCAAAGTCCGGCACGTCTTGAGGACGTCGGCAAGCGCCTCAACCGCCGTCGGGCCGATATCGAGGATCATCTCGTCGGCAGCGACCTCGTGGACGTTGCACGTGCGCAGGCTCGGCGGATGGGCCGCGAACTCCTTCGCTACGACGACGTCATAGGGCAAATGAATGGTGCATCCCACGGCCTCGGCGCGATCGAAGATACTCTCGGCTTCGCCCGTCAGCTCATGCTCGCACAGCGACTTGCCGACATTCACGCCCCGCGCGGCGAGGAAGGTGTTGGCCATGCCGCCGCCGATGATCAGGTGATCGACCTTGTCGACCAGGTGGCCGAGTACGGCGAGCTTGGTCGATACCTTCGCGCCGCCCACCACTGCCGCGACCGGGCGCTCCGGATTGCCGAGCGCGCGTTCGAGCGCTTTCAGTTCGGCTTCCATCGCGCGCCCGGCAAAGCTCGGCAGAAAATGCGTGATTCCTTCGGTCGAGGCGTGCGCGCGGTGCGCCGTCGAGAAGGCATCGTCGACGTAGAAAATCGCCGAGCGCCGCCATGGCCTTCGCCAGCGCCGGATCGTTCTTTTCCTCGCCGAGATGGAACCGCGTATTCTCGAGCATCCCGATATTGCCCGGCAGCATGGTCGTGATCGCGCGCTGCGGCTTCCGGGCCTTGGCAGTCCTCGATGAACCGGACCGAGCGGCCGGCCAGCCGATGGAGCGGCAGCACCAGCTGGGCGGTCGACATGTCGGGCCGGGTCTCGCCTTTCGGCCGGCCGAAGTGCGACAGCAGCAACACGATGGCGCCGCGGTCGCTGAGCTCGAGGACCGTGGCAGCATCGCCCGCAGCCGGGTGTCGTCGGTGACCTTGGCGCCGTCCATCGGCACGTTCAGGTCAACGCGGACCAGCAGCTTGCTGCCGGTCAGGTCATCCGGCAGATCATCGAGCGTCTTGAAGGTCATGGCGCGGCAACCCTGATCTCGTCGCCGATCGCAACCGCGCCGCCGCGGACAGACCTCGCGCCCGAGCTCCGGCGCGCCAGTCCGATGAAAGCGCCGCCCGAAGTCCGGGATGCAGAGCTTCCATCCGCTCACACGGTGCGCATTCCTGCGTTATCTCCACCAGGACGTCGTCGCCGATGTGCAAGAGGGCACCGCCTTGCTGCGGGAGATCGAGACCTTCGACGAGGAGATTGCCGCGACGTTCAAACCAGGGGAGATCCGCGCCGCACTCTGCCATCGCGGCCGCCCAATCGCTGGCTTGGATCAACACCACCCCATTCTGTCCGGTGGAACCGGCCTTGCGCGTTCCCGCGGAAGTCGCCGGCGACGCCCTGCCCTTCGATCAGCTGGGCGCTATCGAGCATCTCAATCGGCCCCAGTGGCACCTCGTGGCGAGCGATTCCGGCGATGCGGCCCATCGAGAAGTTAGCCGACGTTCGCCATGGCGCCGGCCGTATCGACCATTCGGTTCGAAAAGCCCCATTCATTGTCGTACCAGCTAACGACGCGAACCAGCTTGCCGTCGATCACTGCCGTTTCGAGGCTGTCGATCGTCGAGCTGGCCGGGGTATGCTGGAGGTCGATCGAGACCAAAGGCTCGTCGGTGTAATCGAGGATGCCCTTGAGCCGTGCGGTTTGGGAAGCATCCTTCAGGATCTGGTTCACTTCATCTCGGGTCGTGTCGCGACCGGGGGTGAAAGTGAGGTCGATGAGGCTCACGTCCGGCACCGGAACGCGGATCGCCGAACCGTCGAGCTTGCCCTTGAGCTCGGGCAGCACCTCGCCGACTGCGCGGGCGGCGCCGGTTGTGGTCGGGATTATCGACATCGCGGCGGCGCGAGCGCGGCGAAGATCGGAATGGATCTGGTCGAGGATTTTCTGATCGTTGGTGTAGGCGTGGACCGTGGTCATCAGGCCGCGTTCGATGCCGAGCGCGTCGTTCAGCACCTTGGCGACCGGAGCAAGGCAGTTCGTGGTGCACGAGGCGTTCGAGACGATCTTGTGCTCCGCGGTCAGCTTGTCGTCGTTGACGCCGTAGACGACGGTCAGATCAACGCCCTTGGCCGGAGCGGAGATCAGCACCTTCTTCGCGCCGGCATCGAGATGCTTTTGGGCACTGTCGCGGTCGGTGAAGAATCCGGTGCATTCGAGCGCGATGTCGATGCCATTGGCGGCATGCGGAAGCTTCGCCGGATCCCGCTCGGCCGTCACGTGGATGCGCTTGCCGTCGACAAGGATGTCGGTGCCGTCGGTCGTCACTTCGCCGGGGAACTTGCCGTGGACGCTATCATGCTTGAACAGCCAGGCATTGGCCTTGGCATCGGCGAGGTCGTTCACGCTGACGAGCTCGAGCCCGCAATCGGGCCGCTCGAGGATCGCGCGGGCGACCAGGCGGCCGATGCGGCCAAATCCGTTAATGGCGACTTTGGTCATTAGATTCCTCGTTGCTTCATGAAGTCGGTGATGCGGGTGGCGACCTTGTCGGGGGTCAGGCCGAAATAGTCATAAGCGTCGGGTGCCGGCGCGGAGACTCCGAACCGGTCGATGCCGATGCGCAGCCCGTGAAGGCCGGTGTACCGTTCCCAGCCGAAGGTCGAGCCGGCCTCGATCGAGACCCGGAGGATCTCGCGATTGCTGACGTCCGGCAGGATGTTTTCACGATAATCCCAAGGCTGCGCGTCGAAGCGCTCGGTGCAGGGCATTGAAACGACATCGGTGCCAATCCCCTGCGCTTCAAGCTCAGCGGCAGCGTCGACCGCGATCTCGACCTCTGAACCCGTTGCAAGAATAATCACCTTGCGACTGTTTTCGCATGATTTCAGACGATAAGCGCCACGCGCGCAATGGTTCGCCGAACTGCCTCGGTCCGCAGCGGTCGCAGGTTCTGCCGCGTGAGGGCGAGGATGCTCGGCTCTTCGCTTTGAAGCGCCAGCGCCCAGCATTCCGCCGTCTCGACCGCATCGGCGGGGCGATAGACCTGCAGCTGCGGGATCGCGCGCAGGCTTTGCAAATGCTCGATCGGCTGGTGCGTCGGGCCGTCCTCCCCAAGGCCAATCGAATCGTGGGTCATGACGTAAATGACCCGAGCCCGCTGCAGCGCGCTGAGGCGGATCGCCGGGCGGGCGTAGTCGGTAAAGACGAGGAAGGTGCCGCCATAGGGAATTACGCCGCCATGCAGCGCCATGCCGTTCATCGCCGCGCTCATGCCGAACTCGCGGATGCCGTAATAGATGTAGCGGCCGCCGTAATTGTCGGGCGTAAGCGGCTCGATATTCTTGGTTTTCGTATTGTTGGAGCCGGTAAGGTCGGCGGATCCGCCGATCGTCGCCGGGATCGCCGCATTGATCGCTTCGAGCGCCATCTCCGAAGCTTTTCGGGTCGCGACCGGCTTGAGGTCGGAGAACAGTTTGTCGAGATAGGGCTTGAGCCAGGCATCGCTGACCTTGCCGTTCAGCCGTGCCAGGAATTCGTCCCTGCGACCGCTTGTTCGATCCGCTCGCGCCACAAGGCATTGTCGACCGATCCTCGTTTGCCGGCTGTCCGCCACGCGGTGAGCACGTCGTCCGGAACGCTGAAGGCCTCGTCGGTGAGCCCCAGTCCCTTCTTCGCGGCCGCGACTTCCTCGGCACCAAGCGCCGCTCCGTGGGTCGCCGCAGTGCCCTGCTTGTGCGGGGCGCCGAAGCCGATGATGGTCCTGCACCGGATCAGGCTCGGCCGTGGGTCCGCGATGGCTTCCACAAGCGCCCGGCCGACGTCGTCCGCATCCAGGCCATCGCACTCGCAGACGTGCCACTTCGCGGCTTCGTGGCGAGCGACTACATTCTCGTTCCTCGACAGTGCGGTGGCCCCGTCGATGGTGATGCTGTTGTCGTCCCACAGGACGATCAACCGGCCGAGCTCGAGGTGTCCGGCCAGCCCGATCGCCTCGTGATTGACGCCCTCCATCAGGCAGCCATCGCCGGCGATGACGAAGGTGCGGTGATCGACCAGCTCGTCGCCATAGACTGCATTCAAATGGCGCTCGGCAATCGCCATGCCGACTGCCATCGCGACCCCCTGCCCGAGGGGACCGGTCGTGACTTCGATGCCCGGAAGCTCGAAATTCTCGGGATGGCCGGCGGTGGGACTGCCGAGCTGGCGAAAGTGCTTGATGTCGTCGAGGGTCGGCCGCTCGTACCCGGTCAGATAGAGCAGCGCGTAAATCAGCATCGAGCCGTGGCCGGCCGACAGGATGAAGCGATCACGGTCGGGCCAGCGCGGGTCGGACGGCGTCGAACTTCAGATGCCGTGTGAACAAAGCGGTGGCGGCATCGGCCATGCCCATCGGCATGCCCGGGATGGCCGCTGTTCGCAGCCTCCACCGCATCCATCGCGAGCCCGCGAATGGCGTTGGCTAGACGGCGATCGGTCGGCTGCATCTGGCTCCGCTCAAGGGGTTCTGTCCGTCCGGGAGTCCGGGCGGCGACGAGGTTCCATTAGCCGCCCAGCCCGCCGCGTCAAATCAGGCCCATCCGCGCTTGCCCGCGATTGCCAACTTGCGTAGTCGGATGGCGGATGGATGACGGCGAGATTTCTTCGGCGCTGGGCCGTGCCGAACAGGCTCTGCAGCGGATCGAGCGGGCGCTGGCATCGCGCCAGCCTGCACCCGACCGCAGCGAAGCACTGCGCGCGAGGGTTCGCGAGGTCGTCGAGGAGCTGGACGATCTGATCCGCGAGGCCGCGGTCTGATGGCGACGATGGTCGACCTGACAATCGCCGGGCGCACCTATCAGGTCGCCTGCCGAGAAGGCGAAGAGGATAATCTTCGCTCCGCCGCGCGGCTGGTCGATGGCAAAAGCCGGGAAGCGCTCGCGGGGCTGGGAACGCTCAGTGAAGCGCGTCAATTCCTGTTCGCCTCCCTGCTGCTCGCCGACCAGTTGATCGACAAGGCGCCCGACGCCGCGGCTGCCGCTGTTGCTCCCGCGCCGTCACCCGCGCCACCGGCCAAAACCGACCCCGCTCTAGTGCTTCGCGCTGAAACGCTCGCCGACCGGCTCGAATCGCTTGCCCACGCGCTTGAGAATGAGGCCACAAATCCCTAGATTAGGCGCGACGGGCACTGCCAGGTACGAGCCTTCGGAAAATCCCTGAGGCTATTCAATCCTAATGGGAGCTGTCCCTGCCCGGGTCACAAGGGTCTCCTTGGGGTCCGGATCATATGGCGCCCACCTGACGTTTTGGCGTCAGAGGATTTTAGGGCAAACGGCCATGGTGGTCCCGTCACCTCCCTTTTTCTCCGGCCCCCAAAATCGCATGGGGCCTGAAATGGAGCCGCTCGGCAAGGAGTCGCTGCGGCGAATTGCGCTCGATGCGCGCAAGGCCTTGGTGCGTACCTTGTCCGACGGCGAACGGACTTTGCTCGAGCAGCGGCTGGCACAGCACCTGACCTCGGTCTGTGCCGAAGCCAAAGTAGTGGCAGGATACGCGCCCATGGGTTCGGAAATCAGTCCGCTTCTCGCGATCGAGGAAGCCCGGGCGATCGGCCGCATTGTCGCTTTTCCCGCGTTCGACCATCCTGCCAAGCCGTTTCGCTTCCGCGCCGGCGATCCGCTCGAGGCCGGTCCGTTCGGGATCATGCAGCCGAAGCTCACGACTCCGGTCGTCGAACCCGACCTTATCCTGGTTCCATTGATCGCGATCGACCGTCACGGAACCCGGCTTGGCCGCGGCAAAGGACATTACGACCGCGCGCTCGCTCGCTTGCGCCGGAGCGGCGCTCGCCTGGTCGGCGTCGGCTGGCCCTTACAGCGTCTCGAGGAAACAATTCCTGCCGACGGATGGGATATCCCCCTCGACGCCTTCGTCTCGCCCGATGGCCTCGAACTGTTCAGCCAACCCCATTCGAAGTCGTGACTGGAAAACCACAGGTTTGAAAAAGCGCATTGCAGCGTAACTTAGTCAATTCTTGGACTCAACTCTCCTTCTTTTACCGGCACTTAAATGTTAGCGCCTAAAGCGACGACGGCCCGGCCGCCGTGCCCAGGGGTGAAGTCATGCGATTCAAGGCGTTAGCGTTCCTCGTCATCGTTGGTCTCAGCGTCGTGCTGTTCGTTGCGATGCGGAAGGACAATCGCGCCGATGCTGCCGCCGGCAATTGCTATGCCGCCGCGCAAGGACCTTCGGCACCGACGATCTGCCAATAAGCATTCGAGCCTGCTAAAGGCGCTGCCGATGACGCGCGTCGAGCCATCTTCACGCAAATTGGCGGGAATCGCGATGATCCTGCTGTTGATCGCTATCTGGGCAACGTTCGTCGCAAGCCTGGCGCAGGTCGTCGGGCGATGGCCTATTCTGGTTCAGGCGCCATTCTATCTATTCATGGGAATAGCCTGGATTATCCCGTTGAAACCGCTGCTTAGGTGGATTGAGACCGGGTAGCTTCAGGACGGGTTCCAAGGGCTGAACATTGCCCAGACTGTATTAGTTGTATATAGCACTGAGGAAATGAACCAGACGATCCAACTCTTCCGGCCGCTCGATCCGTTGCGGCAGACCGTAGCGCGGGCGCAGCTGTCGCGCGCTAGGGCTATGGCACGCGCATCCGCGCGGCACGCTGGGGGTTGGCCTGCTGGCGCTGGTGGTTGGTTCTGCAATCATTTCGACAACTGTAACGCCGGGACTGGATCATCGTCCGGCCGCCGCTCCCCCCGCTCCGCCGCCGATGATCGTCCAGCCTTTGGCGCCCGACCAGGCCCTCAAGGTCAACGCCGAGATTCCGGTCGCCTCCGGGCCTAATCCGGCAGCCGATGCATTCTTGTTCAAGGGCGATGCGCAGGCTCGCGAGCAGGCGCTGAACTGCCTGGCGAGCGCGGTCTATTATGAAGCCGGAAACCAGGATGAAAACGGCGAGCGCGCGGTTGCCCAGGTCGTTCTGAACCGGGTCCGCCATCCCGCCTTCCCGGCCAGCATCTGCGGCGTGGTCTATCAGGGATCGACGCGGCCGACCGGCTGCCAGTTCACCTTCACTTGCGATGGATCGCTCAGCCGGCAGCCCGACGCCGACGGCTGGCGACGGGCGACCGGTGTTGCGGCCCAAGCGCTCGCGGGGGCAGTCTACTCGCCGGTTGGATGGGCGACGCATTACCACGCCGATTATGTCGTCCCTTACTGGGCCTCGACCATGGCCAAGAACGCTGTCGTCGGCGCTCATTTATTCTATCGCTGGGCCGGCGGCTGGGGACAGCCGGCAGTCTTTTCAAAAGCCTATGCGGGCCATGAGCCGAGCGCGAGCCTGTTGCGCAGCGCCGCGCTGACTGCCGTCCATGTGGCGCCTAGCACGCCAGGCTCGCTTGCCGAGGCAATCAAGCAGATTCCCGGGCGCCGAGCCGTTGAAGCTTGCGCCCTCACTCCGCGGGGACAAGCGCGTCGCGGTCCGATTCAATCTCGCCGCCCGGAAAGCATCCGACGACGTTAAACATGAGGATTATACGCGGAAGTTCGAGGCCTCGGACAATCTGAAATGGTCGCTGTCGAGCGATACTGTCGGCGACAATCAGCAGCCACTGGGCAAGCAGGCTGGGGTGCCGCCGCCCGCCACTGCATCAGTGGCAACAGGGCAGCGCTAGCTTCGCGCTGCGCCTCAAGGCGAGCGATTGCCGGAAGCCAGGGCCAATTCCACCTGCAGCCGAATGCGATCGAGGCGGCCGTCGATCGCCACCGAATCATTGGATAAGGCCGATGCGCCGCTCCACGACCCGACCGGTCACCGCAATCTCGCCGAATGGCCCCTGGTCTCGCAATGGATCGCGGTCCTGCAACTGCACGACGGCATCGTCGAACGCCGCGCAGCGGTCGAGCAAAGCGAGGTCGGGCTGGCTGCGCAACTGGTGGTGACAGTCGCGGCTGTAGGCCGTGAGGGCGATTTCGTCGCTGGATCGTTTGAGCCGCACGGCATCGCGGACGGCTCCATCGATGGCGGATTGGCGCAACGGTTGATCCATCGGTCCCTGCGGCGCGCTTTCCGGCCGTCATTGGCCGCGTAGGGAGCGATGAAAAACCCGCCGGACATCGATCCAAGCGGCTCTTGCCTGAGGAGCAACAGGCTTGCGGTTGCCACGACCAGCAATGGCCAGGAGCAGCCACGCACCTGCCTGCCCGCGCGGAGACGACCATTCGTGATTGAGCTCGAGCGGGTCTTTGAGGCCACGTTCGGCCCGAAGCACCCGGTACGCATTGTTGATTTCGGCGGCGCGCGCCGCGTCACCCCCCGCTCGGTCCGGATGATGTTGCTTGATGAGCCGGCGATAAGCCTGCTCAATGGCAGAATCGTCAGCGCCCGGGTCGAGGCCAAGCGCGTCGTAAGGGGATTCACCGGCGGCCATTGACGCCGATCTAATCCACTCCCCGCATTTGTGAAAAGTGGCGCGAGTGACGGGGCTCGAACCCGCGACCTCCGGCGTGACAGGCCGGCGCTCTAACCAACTGAGCTACACCCGCGTTTTTGGCGTGGGCGGGCAACTAGGTGGGGGCTTTTGGGTGTCAACCATGGCCGGTTCCATTTCCTGCCGCTCGTCTTCTTCCTCCTCGTCGGGGTCACCAACGTGGGTCAAGGTCCCGTGTTCAAACAGGAATCCGGCGATATCGGGGGTTCCCGCCGCCGAGAAGATCGTCTTCATGATGATCAGCAGCGGAACCGCGAGAAGCGCACCGGTGGTGCCCCACACCCAGGCCCAGAAGGACAGCGACACGAGGATCGACAGCGGGCTGATCGTCAGCCGGTGGCCGACCACCATCGGCGTGAAGAAATTGGCCTCGACCAGGTGGAAGCAGATGAAGGCCGCCGGCGGCAACATCGCGCCCCAGATGTCCGGGATAGGTCATCAGGCCGCCGAAGAAGAGCAGCATCGCGCAGACGATCGGGCCGAGATAGGGAATGTAATTGGCGACCGCGACGATGCCGCCCCACATCACCGGCGAAGGCATTCCAAGCCACCACAGCACGCCGGCGGTCAGCGCGCCGAGGCCCATGTTGATCAGCGTGATCGTGCCGAGGTAGGTCGAGGTCGCATCGACGACCTGCTGGATCACCCGGGCGGTGGTCAGCGCGCCTTCGAAGCTGCCGCGGCTGACGATCGTCTTCTTCCGCATCGCGGTCCAGCCGGCGAGGAAGAAGAAGATCACCAGCAGCGCGAAGAACAGCTGGATCAGCAGGTGCGGCGCCGAGCTGGTCAGCAGGCCGAGCATCGAATGCGGCTGTCTCGATGCTGACGGTCCGCGCGCTTGCTGCGCCGGCGTAATCGCGATCTGCGAGATGCGCCCGGTCGATCCATTTGTCGAGATTCTTGTAAACCTGGATGACCGGCTCGAGCGCGGCTCGGACCTTCGGGATCTTCGACGGCACCTGGGCCACCCAGTCGGTCGCCGGAATGAGGATCGAGCCGATCGCGAACAGCGCGAACAGCAGGAAAATGATCAGGCACAGGCCGGCCGAAAGCTTGGAGGGTATGCCGCGCCGCTCGAACCATTCGAGCAGCGGAACCAGGGCAATGGCGACGACCAGCGCGGCGGTGACGGGCATGAAGAATTCAGCGCCGGACCGAAGCGCGAACGGCAAGCGCGACGATCAGCCCGATGCCGGCGAACAGCGTCAGCGAAGCCAGCAGCCGGTCGCGCTTGGCGGTGATGCCTTCCGCGAGCACGCGGGCTTCGTCGGCGATGTCCTCTCGACCTGCGCATGTTTACGGGTCTGGCGTCCATGAGTGCGACCATATCGCCGCAGGCCAGCTGCCGCTAGCGCCGTCAGTCTTAGGCTGATCATGAAAGCGTGGTGCCCCTGGTCCGAACTCGAACGGACACTCCGGTGAAGGAACTCGATTTTGAGTCGAGCGCGTCTACCATTCCGCCACAGGGGCCCCTGCAGCCAGCTAGCGAGCTAGGCGAGCGCTTTGCAAACGCTTCAAATCACAATTGCGCGGCGCCTGCCGGCGGTAGCTGAGCGCCTCGGCGACATGGATTCGCCCGACCTGCTCCGCCCCCGCCAGATCGGCGATGGTTCGGGCGACCCGCAGCACGCGGTGGAAGCCGCGCGCCGACAGGCGCATCGCCGCCGCCGCGTCGGCGAGCAGCTTGCGGCCCGGCTCGTCGGGCGTTGCGACCTGGTCGAGCAGCTCGCCGTCGGCTTCGGCGTTGGTGCGCGGCCCGTGGCCGTTGAAGCGCTCGGCCTGGACCTGGCGCGGCGGCGGCGACGCGCTGCGGCGACCTCGGCGCTGCCCTCGGCCGGCGGCGGCAAGGTCAGGTCGGCCGCGGACACGCCGGGCACTTCGACGTGCAGGTCGATGCGGTCGAGCAGCGGCCCGGACACCCGCGCCTGGTAATCGGCGGCGCAGCGCGGCGCGCGGCTGCACGCGAGCGCCGGATCGCCGAGATGGCCGCAGCGGCACGGGTTCATCGCCGCGACCAGCTGGACCCGCGCCGGGAAGGTCACATGGGTGTTGGCGCGGGCGACGCTGACGTTGCCGGTTTCGAGCGGCTGGCGGAGCGAATCGAGCACCGGCGCTGGAATTCAGGAAGTTCGTCGAGGAACAGGACGCCGAGGTGGGCGAGGCTGATCTCGCCCGGCCGGACTCGCAGGCCGCCGCCGACCAGCGCCGGCATCGAGGCGCTGTGGTGCGGCGCGCGGAACGGCCGGCGGCGGCGGATCTTGCCGCCGCTCGAGCTCGCCGGCGACCGAGGCGACCATCGAGACTTCGAGCGCTTCGGTCGGCTGCAGCGGCGGCAGAATGCCCGGAAGGCACGCCGCGAGCAGCGACTTGCCCGCGCCCGGCGGGCCGCTCATCAGCAGATTGTGGCCGCCGGCCGCGGCGATTTCGAGCGCGCGCTTGGCGACTTCCTGGCCCTTGACCTGGGCAAGGTCGGGGCCGCCGTCGGGCGGCTCGGCCTCGGCCGCGGGCGGCGCGGCGACCAGCGAGGTGCCCTTGAGGTGGGCGAGCAGCGCCAGCAGGTCGGGCGCGGCGATGACGTCGAGCTCGCCCGCCCAGCGCGGCTTCGCTGCCCTGCGACCGCCGGGCAGATCAGGCCCTTGTCGAGCGACGAGGCATGGATCGCGGCGAGCAGGACGCCCGGCGAGGCGGCGATGCGCCCGTCGAGGCTGAGCTCCCCGACCGCGACATAGTGCGACAGCGTCTCGGCATCGGTCGCGCCGATCGCCGCCAGCAGGCCGAGCGCGATCGGCAAATCGTAATGCGAGCCCTCCTTCGGCAGGTCGGCGGGCGACAGGTTGACGGTGATACGCTTGGGCGGAAGCGCGAGGCCGATCGCGGCCAGCGCGGCACGCACCCGCTCGCGGCTCTCGGCGACGGCCTTGTCGGGCAGGCCGACGATGGTGAAGCGCGGCAAGCCCGAGGTGAGCTGGACCTGGACCTCGACGGCGCGCGCCTCGAGGCCGAGATACGCGACAGTGGCGACGGTCGCGGCCATCACGGCCTCGTCACTCCCGCGAAAGCGGGAGCCTAGATCGCTGCTTAGAGCTGGGTCCCCGCTTCGCGGGGATGACGGCAAAGGAGCGCCAGATTCCCCCTAGCTCGGCGGAGCGAAGCTAGACCGCCGTCCTTCCGCAAGCGGCTTGCGCGGGCCGCGTGCATGACCAAATGCGGCGCGCATGATCACGGCGGGAAAAATGGCGGACGTTTCTCGACAATCCGATTGTCGAATGGTCGATGTTCGTCGCTCGGCGTGCTGCTGATCATCGCCGGCCTCGCTCTGGCGCCGATGCCCGGTCCCGGCGGGATCTTCCTCATCGCGCCCGGCGTGGCGCTGATCCTCAAGACCAGCATGTGGGCCAAGCGCCATTATGTGCGGGTCAAGCGCTGGCAGCCGAAGGCGGGGCGGTGGATGGACTGGGCGCTGCGGCGGCCGAGCGCGCAGCGGCGCGAGGCGATCCGCAAGGCACAGGAAGCACGCGAACGGCCGGCAATTGACTTGCCAGCGCCCTTCCATTATCGGCGCGCACGACAGCGGCTGCCTCATGGGCGGCCCTTTTTCTTTGTATTCGAACTTAAAGGCATGAGCGATGAAGCGCACCTTCCAGCCGAGCAATCTCGTCCGCAAGCGGCGTCACGGATTCCGCCACCGGATGTCGACCGTCGGCGGCCGCAAGGTGCTGAACGCTCGCCGCGCTCGCGGCCGCAAGAAGCTCAGCGCCTAGTCACGATCAGCAAGCGCGCGGATTTCCTCGCCGCCAACAGCGGCCTGCGCGCGGCCACGCCCGGTTTCGTCCTGCTCGTTCGCGATCGGCAGGACGCCGATCCGCGAGATGCGCGTGGGCTTCACCGTTACCAAGAAGATCGGCGGCGCGGTCATTCGCAACCGGATGAAGCGCCGTTTCCGTGCGCTCGCCGGTGAGATCGTCGCCCAGCATGGCTTTGCCGGGGCCGACCATGTCATGATCGGCCGAGCGAAGGGGATCGAACGCGATTTCGGCCTGCTCCGAAGCGAGCTTGGCGGCGCGCTCGACCGGCTGCGCAAATCATGATCGCCCGCACGATGATCCTGATCGCCAGAGCGTGGCAGAAGGGCCCCTCGCAGGTTCTTCCCCCAAGCTGCCGCTACCAGCCGAGCTGTTCGGCCTATGCCATCACCGCCATTGAACGCTATGGCGCGGGCCGTGGTGGCTGGATGGCGCTCAAACGTATCTTGCGCTGCCATCCGTGGGGCGGCCAGGGACCCGACCCCGTACCGTAAGGATCCGATACAAGTGAACGACAGCAAGAATTTGATCCTCGCGGTAGTGCTGAGCGCGCTGGTGCTGCTCGGCTGGAGCTGGGCCGCCAACAAATATTTCCCGACCGCCAACCCGCCGAGCACGAAGGTCGCCGCCGGCAAGCAGCAGCCGCTCCCAGAACCGCAGGCCCAGCCGGCCGGCGCCGCCACGCCGCGCAAGCTGCAGAGCATTTCGGCCGCACTTGCCGCCGGCCCGCGAGTCGCGATCCGGACGCCGTCGCTCCTCGGCTCGATCAACCTCAAGGGCGCGCAGATCGACGACCTCCTGCTGCTCAACCAGCGCCAGACGATCGCCAAGGATTCGCCGCCGGTGCGGCTGCTGTCACCGCTGGGTGCCCCCGGCGCCTATGTCGCGAGCTTCGGCTGGACCGCGCAGGGCGGGGAGGCCCCGGCGCTCGATGCACGAGTGGACGACCGATAGCCCGGTCCTCTCGCCCGGCCACCCGGTGATGCTTTCGACGCAGACCGCCGATGGCACTCGTTACCAGATCAAGATCGGCGTCGATGACGGCTACCTGTTCACGGTCGCAGCAAAGCGTCACCAACCCTTCCGGCGAGCCGATCACCGTCCGCCCGATCGGCCTCGTCAGCCGCGCGTCACAGTCCGCCGACCACTCGACCTGGCAGAACCACGTCGGTCCGATTGGCCTGTTCGACGGCAAGGCCAATTATGACGTCAACTGGAAGGATCTCGACGAGGGCAAGAGCGAGACCTTCGGCAATGTGCCGGGCTGGCTCGGCTTCACCGACAAATACTGGCTGACCGCGCTCGTCCCTCAGGGCGGGATGAACGGAGAGTTCCGGAAGAGCCCGAACGGCGGCTACCAGGCCGATTACGCGCTGCCTCCGGCGACGGTGGCGCCGGGCCAGACGATAACGACGCAGGCCCGCCTCTTCGCTGGGGCCAAGGAAAAAGCCTGGCTCGACCGCTACGAGGACGCCGGGATCACAAAGCTGTCCAAGTCGATCGACTGGGGTTGGTTCGAGTTTTTCATGCGGCCGATCTTCGACCTGCTGATGTTCCTCTTCCACACGGCCGGCAATTTCGGCGTGGCGATCATCTGCCTCACGTTGATCGTCCGCGCGATCATGTTCCCGATCGCGCAGAAGCAGTTCCAGTCGATGGCCGCGATGCGCAAGGTCCAGCCGAAGCTCAAAGCGCTCCAGGAGCGCTTCAAGGACGACAAGCAGCGCCAGCAGCAGGAGATCATGAAGCTCTACCAGGCCGAGAAGATCAACCCGGCCGCCGGCTGCCTCCCGATCCTGCTCCAGATCCCGGTCTTCTATGCGCTCTACAAGGTGCTGCTGGTGAGCGTCGAGATGCGCCACCAGCCCTTCGTCCTGTGGATCAAGGATCTGTCCGCACCCGACCCGCTGTCGCCGTTTAACCTGTTCGGATATGCGCCGTGGACGCTGCCTGCATTCCTCGCCATCGGCGTCCTCCCGATTCTTGTCGGCGCGACGCAATGGTTGTCGATGAAATTGAACCCTCAGCCGATGGACCCGGCCCAGGCGCAGATGTTCGCCATCATGCCCTGGTTCCTGGTGTTCATCATGGCGCCGTTCGCAGCCGGGCTGCAGCTCTACTGGATCACCAACAACGTGCTGACGATGAGCCAGCAATGGTGGCTGTACCGCAAGTACGGCCTTCATTTCAGCGACACCCACCCGGTTCAAACATGAGCGAGGATGAAGCGGACAAGGAGCTTGCAGAGCGTGCGCGAAAGCTGTTCGCCGGGCCGATCGAATTCCTGAAGTCCGCGCCTGGTCTTCAATTCCTGCCCGATCCGGTGGCGCCCGAAATCGCCTTCGCGGGTCGATCCAATGTCGGCAAAAGCTCGCTGCTCAACGCGCTCACCAACCGCAAGGCGCTGGCGCGGACATCGAATACGCCGGGGCGGACCCAGGAGCTCAACTTCTTCGACATCGGCGAGCCGCTGCAGATCCGACTCGTCGACATGCCGGGCTACGGATTTGCGGAAGCGCCCAAGGACATGGTCCGGCGCTGGCGCTTCCTCATCAACGATTATCTTCGCGGTCGCGCCGTTCTCAAGCGCGCACTGGTACTGGTTGATTCGCGACACGGGCTGAAAGACGTCGATCGCGATGTCATGCAAATGCTGGACGATGCGGCCGTCGGTTACCATTTGGTTTTGACCAAGGGTGACAAAGTGAAACCGTCGGCTCTCGGCGCGCTTTACGAAGCAACCGTCGCCGAGGCGGCCAAGCATCCCGCCGCCCATCCATCCATCTTCACGACGTCGAGTGAAACCGGTAGCGGGATCGCCGAGTTACGAACGGCAATCCTCGACGCCGCGACGACCTGAGGGAGGGCAAGTGTTCAAGCTGATCATCGGCAACCGCGCCTATTCGAGTTGGTCGATGCGCGGCTGGCTGGCCTGCAAGCAGACCGACGAGGAGTTCGAGGAGCTCGTCGTGCCGATGTTCGACGACGA
Organism: uncultured Pseudomonadota bacterium; assembly: GCA_963748685.1. Taxonomy (GTDB): domain Bacteria; phylum Pseudomonadota; class Alphaproteobacteria; order Sphingomonadales; family Sphingomonadaceae; genus Sphingomicrobium. The sequence continues at coordinate 163,596 of CAVVKB010000005.1, forward strand.
ATGGGAAAAGCGGCGGGAAGGCGACGAATTCGCCCCTTCGCTGGGGAAGGTCCCGATCCTGTGGGACGGCGACATCGTCGTGTGGGACAGCCTGGCAATCATCGAGTTCCTCGCCGATCGTCACGGGCCTGCGCTTTACTGGCCCGAGGACGATGCCGCGCGGGCCGTCGCCCGGTCGATGTCGGCAGAAATGCACTCGGGCTTTGCGAACCTGAGGCGGGAGCTGCCGATGAACGTCCGCCAGAGCTATGCCCCAAAGCAGCTCAGCGATCCGGTCCGCGAGGAAATCGATCGAAATCCTTCAGCTTTGGGCGCAGGCCCGCGCGCGCTTTGGCGGAACGGGCGACTTTCTATTTGGCGATTGGTGCGCCGCGGACATGATGTACGCGCCGGTCGTGACGCGGTTCATTACGCACGGCGTCGCGGTCCCGAGCTTTGCGGGCGTCTATCTGAAGGCCGTTCTCTCGCAGCCGCATGTCGCCGAGTGGATCGACAAGGCGCAGGACGAGCCGTGGGTGATCGACCAATACGAAAGCGGCAAGGCGGCCTGACTATTTCGGGCGCGTAGTGCCCGCGTACGGAGTGCCATCCTTGCGGGCATAAGTGCCTTCGGGCGTGAAGATCATGTCGATATCGGAATAACCGCCGCCCGTATTCGCGCCGCCGCCGATCACCACGAATGCGCAATCCCGGTCGCTTTCATTGCAGAGATGGTGCCCGTTGGTGCTTCCCTTCGGCCACGCCGCGCAGTCGCCCGGCCGAAGGACCGTCCGTCCATCGTCTTCGACAAGGACGGCCTCGCCGTCGAGCATCACCAAGAATTCGTCCTCACCGTCGTGCCAATGGCGTTGCGACGACCAGGCGCCCGGCTTCAGCACGACATGGCTGGCGCCGAAATCGGTGAGTCCGGTTGCGGCTGCGAGTCGGCGATACCAGCGGCCGCCGACCGCCGCATCAAACGGCGACGGATAGCCGGTGCGGTTCACCTGCTCAATGGAATCAAGATCGATCTTGGGCATGTGGTGCGCCATAGCAGAAGCGCCGCGCAGCCCGCTAGAAGGTCCCCTTCACCGAAAGCTTGAACAGTGGACCCACCAAATCGTCGTGATCTTCGAAGAAAGACACCGGCGTCCGATCGCGATAACCGGCATAGACTGTGCGATTGAAGGTGTGGCGACCGTTGAAGATGTTATCGACGCTGGCGCGCACGGTCAGGCCCATGACGTTCTTGTCCTCGACATAGAAGCCGGAGATCCAGGGCAGGTCCTGCGAGCTGTAAACCTCTGTCAGGTAATAATATTTCGCGTAATGATTATATTCGACATAGGCGCTCCACGCGAACGGCGTGCCCGGTATGTCGTGCCGGATGCGCGCACTCATCCACTTGTCGTAATTGCCGCCGATCGAACGTTTTTGACCCGTTAGCGGATCGCGGACTGACGACCATTCGGCGCCGAGGGTGAGATCGAGCTTCGCGCCCTTCCAGCCGATCGGATCGCCGAGGAGCGTGGTCACGCTCTCGAAGCCGGCCTTTTGTGCGCGCGGCAAATTGCCAACGCCCTGCCCGTCGGTGCCGATCGGGATGACGTCGACGATATCCTCGATCCGGTAATAATGAAGGTTCAGCCGGGTCTTCCCCCATTGGCCGAGATCACGGCCGAATTCTGTCTCGATTTCCCAGCTCTGCGGCGGGACGAGGTCGGGGTTGCCGGCATTTTCGCGATCCTGCGTAATCTTCGGCTGCGCGAGGAAATCGTAAAAGCTGATCTGACCGACCCGGCGGCGCAGCTTCAGGCTGACGTCCCAGCCTTTCGCCGGACGCCAGCCGAAGGTGACGCTACCCTTGGGCCGAAAGAATTTGCGCGCCGGCTGATCGTCGGGAACGCGATCCAGCTTCGAGATCTCGGCACCGGCCGCGACCTGGAGGTCGAGGTTAGCGGCGAGCGTTCTACTGTAAGTGGCGATGCCTTCGTATCGGACTTCGGTGACCTTGCCGGTGCCTTGGGGAAACGGGACCTCGACGAATTCGCGCTGCGGATTGAGCTGGAACAAGCCGCCACGCTGATCGAGCGAGTTGAACGCGCGCTCGAACGAAACCTGCCAGTCGTTCTTGCCGCTTTTCCAATGATATTCGGCGCGGCCGATGGTCTCGCCGAGATGCGTGTCGCGACTAAATCGCGTGCCGATGGAATCGGCTCCGCTGGTATCGAAAGTCAGCACCTGGGTGTTGACGATCGGTTCGTGCTCCCAGTGGCGAAGCCCGATGACTTTCAGCCGGCCGGGTCCGAAGCCGAACTCATAATCCCCGTTGATGTCGGCGTAATAGCCGGCGAGGCTCGCCGAAAAATCGCGGCTGCGGCGCTCCCCGGTGACCAGGACCCGCGTATCGGTCAGTCGTTCAGGGTTGATGTAGGGCGTGTAGCCAAGCGTCAAATTCCCAATCGACGATCCCGGGCCGTGAATGCCAAGCTTCAGTTGCGTGTTGACCTGCTCATATTCCGAGTGATCCCGTTCATCACGGGTCTCGATCAGGACATGATCGCGATCGTAAAGTTTGACCGGCCCGCCGAGGCCGCCTCGCCCCGATCCATTCTTGACCGACAAGGTGTAATCGACCGGTCCGACCTTGTTCGAATAGCTGATCGAGCCGCCGAGGAATTCGGGCTCGGCGAAGTGCGCGCGGAAGGTGTTGAACCATTCGAACTGGCCCGAGCCCTTCCCTGTCGCCTTCAGGATGACGTTGGCCACCTGGCCCGAAAGCCCGGCGATGCCGAGGCTCGCTGCGTCCACGATCTCGATGCGATCGACCGCGGTCGCCGATGTCCGCTGAAGCTGGTCGACCGCGCCGCCAGACTTGTTGGTCACTCGCTGCCCGTTGACGAGCACATTTTCCGACGCCTGGCCGAGACCGCGGTCGCTGTCGGCGCTCCGGATCGTGAAGCTCGGAACCTGCGCCAGCATATCGTAGGCGGTCCGCGGGGCAAACCGCGCGAAGTCCGCGGGGAGATAGACTCGCTTGGCCGCGCTGGAAGCTGTCGCTGCCGGGTTCTGCGCGAACGCCGGTGTGAAACTCATCATAGCGGCGCTGGCGAGCAGCGATAGTCGAACGTAATGCGCGGCCATCGCCACTCCCCATACACTCAGCATGAACCGTGCTACATTTGTAGTGTGCTACATTTGTAGCGCGGCTGCAAGCTCTAATCGACGAACCGACAAACGTCTCGTGCTTGCCTGCGCAAGAAGGCTTGCTAGGTCATGGTGATGACCGCGCCCATCGATCCCGTTGAACTGGCTGCAGCGCTGATCCGCTGTCCGAGCGTGACCCCCGCGCGCGGCGAGGTGTTCGACCTGCTCGAACGAGCGCTAACGCCTCTTGGCTTTGCGGTCCATCGATGGGTGATGGGCGAGGCGCCGGACGGACCGACCGAGAATATGGTTGCCATCCGGGGTGACGGCGCGCCGCATTTCGGGTTCGCCGGTCATCTCGACGTAGTTCCGGCGGGCGAAGGTTGGGCTGGCGATCCGTTCGCGGCAGAGATCGCTGACGGCTTTCTCGTCGGTCGTGGTGCCAACGACATGAAGAGCGCGATTGCCGCCTTCGTCGCCGCCATTTCGCGCATCGAAGAGCCTAGCGGCACGCTCTCTTTGCTGATCACCGGTGACGAGGAAGGCTACGCAACTTACGGGACACCGCGCATCATCGATTGGCTGAATGAGCGCCAGATCCGTCCCGACATGATCCTGATTGGCGAGCCGACCTCCGTCGAACGGCTTGGCGATACCGTTAAGATCGGGCGCCGCGGATCGGTCAACATGTGGATCGAGGTGCCGGGCGTCCAGGGACATGTTGCCTACCCGCACCGCGCCACCAACCCCGTCCCTGCCCTGGCTCGAGTGGTTGCTGCGCTAAGTTCGCTCCATCTGGATGACGGCACCGAGCAGTTTCCGGCATCGAACCTCGAGTTCACCGCCGTCTCAACTCCGACCAGCGCGAGCAACGTCATTCCCGGCACTGCGACCGCCCAGCTCAACATTCGCTTCAACAACCTCCAGCGCGGCGCCGACCTGGTGAAGCAGGTTGAAGGGATCGCCGAGCGCGAAGCGCTAGGTTCGAAGGTCACGGCGCGCATTTCCGGCGAAGCGTTCCTCACCCCGCCCGGCCCCCTCTATGACGTGATCGTCAACGCGATCGAACAAGAGACGGGGCACAAGCCGGACCTGTCGACCAGCGGCGGGACATCCGACGGGCGCTTCCTCATCCAGCTCTGCCCGGTCGTCGACTTCGGCCTGCCCAATGCGACCATGCACAAGGTCGGCGAATGCGCCGCGATTGAAGACATTCGATCGCTGTCGAGTATCTATGAGCGGATTGTCAGAAAGGTTCTGGCCTAGGCTACCGATTTGGCGGTTCGGCCGGCAGCGTTTCCGGTCCAGGCCAGGAATTCATCCTCGAACATCGGCGGTGCAAAGACGTACCCTTGCACCGTGTCGCAACCCATGGCGCGAAGCATGTCGGCCTGCGCCACGGTCTCCACCGCTTCGGCGACGATCTCGCATTCAACGCCCTTGATCAACTGGATCACCGCCTGGACGATGACTTCGGGCTTTTTCATTAAACTCGATGTCGGCGATCAGCGACGGATCGAGTTTGACGCGGTCGAGCGGCATCGCGCGCAACCGGGCGAGATTCGAATAGCCGGTCCCGAAGTCGTCGATCGCGATATGAGCGCCCAATTCGCGAAGCGCGGCGATCTCTTCGATGACATGCGCGCTGACTTCCATCGCCGCGCTCTCGGTAAATTCGAGTTCGATCATCGAAAGTGGCACTTCAACATCGGCAAAGCTTTGGCGAAGCTTGGCGAAGAAATCGGGACGGTCGACCTGTCGCGGGCTGATGTTGAACGCCAGGCGCCCATCAAAGCCGGACCGTTGCCAGCCGGCAAGCGTAGCCGCAACTTCACCGACCACCCACTCACCGATCTCCGCAATCAGGCCGGTCCGTTCGGCGACGGGGATGAACGTCGACGGGAGGCGCAGGCCATCGCGCGGATGGTTCCAGCGAAGCAGCGCCTCGGCGCCTGCAAGCTCGCCGGTGAAGAGGCTCATCTGTGGCTGGAAGGCGAGAGCGAACTCGTCACGCTGGATCGCCTCGGTCAGCGCCTTTTCGGTGTCGATCTTGGCCTGATGCTCACTGGCCAGCTCGGCGTCGAACAGGCAGTGTTGTCCGCCACCGAGGCTCTTGGCGCGATACATGGCAATGTCGGCCGAGCGCATCAGCGCTTCGATGCTGGAGCCATGATCCGGCGATGTGGCGACGCCAATCGACGCACCGATGTCGACGCTATGCGAACAGAGCTCGAAGGACTCAGAAATTGCCAGCACGATCCGTCGGGCGACGCGCTCGATCTCTGCGACCTTTCGCATCTCCGGAAAGAAGATTGTGAATTCATCGCCCGCCAGGCGTGCGACCAGCGGACGCTTCTGCGCGCTTTCGGCATATTCGGCGTTGACGACAACGCGAAGCCGGTTCGCGACCATGATCAGCAGCTGATCGCCGCGGGCGTGACCGAGGCTGTCGTTGACCATCTTGAAGCGATCGAGGTCGACGAAAAGCATCGCGGCCCGGCCATTCTCGCCAACTTCGCTCATCAGCTTGTCGGCTTCGGACCGGAAGTGAAGCCGGTTGGGCAGCGACGTTACCGGATCGTACATTCCGAGCGCGTGGGCGTTTTCGATCGAGGCCCGGACTTCGGCGAACAGGCTGTCCACTGCCTGGGCAAGCTTGGGCATGTTGCGCTGGACCAACGGCGGCGCCGGTGACACCAGGTCACCATCCTCGACCGCGAGCAGCCGCTCGCTGAGCGCGGTCAAGGCGCGCGCATTCTCGCTGTTCGGTCGCTCGGCGGCGACGTAGCTGACCAGAAGGCAGAAGGCGCCGGCGACGAGGGCCGCGAGAATCTTTTGATCGAACTCGGTAAGGTAGAGGAGCGCGGCGAGCGAAAACAGGAAGGACGCCGCACCCGCGCCACAAGACAGGACCGCGTTGCTGAATTTCTGGCCGGTGCCTACAGTCATTCGCCTGGTGCGCCTCGAACGGCGGAAAGAATCCGCCCACGCACCCGCGTTAATGAATCGAGGTTAAGGAATTGTCATCGGCCCGATGACCCCCGTCTCAAAACGAGATAGAGGCTGCCGCCGCCTCCGTGACGGCGATGGGCACCGCGGACGGCGGCGATATTCGGGGCATGGCGCGAGGCTGCCAGCCAGTCGTTGACTGCCGCTCGAATGCGGCCGCGCTGAACCGGCGGCTCGCCCGGCCGATGGTGGCCGGTGACCAACAGGAGCAGCCGGTCGCCGCGGGCGATCGCCTGCTCGAGACTGCGATCGATCGCCGTCCATGCTCCATTGAGGTTCATCCCGTGAAGGTCGAGGACTCGATCCGGCTCGACCGAGCCGCTGCGCAAGCGCTTTTCCCAGCTTCCGTCCAGGGTTCGCGCGCCGATCGGCGTGGGCTTGGGTCGTGCCGATTTTGACGGTGCTGGCGAACGTTGAAGGACTGGCCTGGCGGCAACTTCCCGAGCTGGCTCGGGTGACTTAAATGGAGAAAGTTCGCGCGACAGCGGCCGGATCGTGGAAGCAACGCGCTGCCACAGAGCGGCTTCTTCAGGGCTGAGCGAGCGCACTGGATACGACGCCCTTCGGCACCAGGATCAACGCCTCGCCAGTGGCGGACATCCCGCCCGCGATGGCGACCGCGTCCGGGCCGGCGCCCCAGAACGTATCGAAACGGTTGGGGCCCTTGATCGCGCCACCCGTGTCCTGTGCAACCCACAGGCCAACAACCTCCGGCCGATCGGCCCTGGCGATGTAGATAGGCGCGCCGAGCGGCACGTAATTGGGATCGGCAGCGACGCTGACATGCGGCGTGACCGGGACGTTCAACGCGCCGAGCGGCCCCGCTCCGGTCAATTCCTTGAAGAAAACGTAGGACAGGTTCTCCCGCATCAGCGCCCGGCCCTGGTCGGCGTTCGTGCGAATCCAGTCCTTGATCGCGGCCATATTGGCTCCGCCGGGTGGAAGGATGCCGCGATCGCGGAGCAAGCGACCTACAGCGACATAATCGCGGCCATTCTGGCCGGCATAACCGACCCGCATGATCGTCCCGTCATCAAATCGGATCCGACCGGAGCCCTGGATTTCAAGGAAGAAAAGCTCGACCGGGTCCTTGGCCCAGGCAAGCTCAAGGCCTTTGCCGGCAAGCGCGCCATCCTCGATCTCGGCGCGAGTGAAGTAGAGGACGCACGCGCCGGTCGGGTCGATGCGCCCGCGTCCGCTAGTGCCATCCGCCTTGGTGCAACGAATGAGGTCGGAGGGAAGGCGATAGATTGGGATATAGCCGGGCTGCGGAGTCCGCGATCCGTCGATTTCGGGCTCGTAATAGCCGGTCGCGAACGCGCGCCCGTCGCCGATCTTCATCCAGTCGAAGCCGTAATAGAAAAAGCCGGGCGCAAAGGCCGGATCGAGCGATGCGGCCTGGGCGCACAGCGCCGACCAATCGCTTCCACGAGTCAAACCCGATGCATCGTTCCGCGCCCTGACCGCGGGGCAGCTCGTTCGAAACGCTGCCAAGGCGCGTTGCGCCTCGTCGGGCTTGAGTACCCGAGGCTGCTGAACCGCAACGCCAGTCTCGACCGCGTTTCGCCCTACGGGAGCTGCCGGAACAGGCGCCGGGCTTGGCGATCCGACAGGCGCGGGCCGAACCGCGACAACAGGTGTTTCAGGGGTTGGTGCGGGCTTCGTCGCACAGGCCGCGAGCAAGGCGAGGGAAGCGAGCGCGCACGCCCGTGCGAGGAGCCTCACTCTTCCTCGTCGGTCTCGACCAACAGCCAATTGGGATCGCGCGAGCCAGTGTCGCGGCGGAAGGTCCACAGATCGCGTGTCTGAACCGCGTCGCTGAGCGAACCGGCGACGACCTGGCCCTCGGCGTTGCGAGTGACGGCGGCGATGTCAGCCTCAAAGCGGACCGTGATCAGCGCAACGCCTTTTTCGAGTGTCGCTTCCGAAATCACAGCCTGGTCGATCGTCACCAGGCGATTGTCGAGCTTCAGCCCATCCTTGCTCCGTTGCTCGACCGATCCCGCGAACGCGTCATAAACGTGATCGTCGACATGGCCGCGGACCTTATCGAGCTCGCCCTTCCAAAAGGATTCGAGAATCATCCGGTAAGCCGACTTCGCGCCTTCAAGGAAGCGGGCGACGTCGAAGTTCGAATCGGCGGCGAGGATGGCCCGAACGCCTGGGCCGGCGGTTGGCACGAAGGCCATGTCGCCGCTATCCGCCGGAGCGGGCTGGGTGACGGCGGGCTGAGTGACCTGCGGCGCCGCCCGAGCATCCGACTCAGCGGGCTTCAGGATCGGCTGTTGCTCATGCCCCGTCCGTTCACCGAGCACGCTGTAAAGGCGAAGGCCGATGAAGATGGCAACGAGGGCAAGGATGACGATGACGGTCAACGTGATGTCCTATGTGTCTTGAACGCCAACATAGTGTGCTTATCGTAAATATTCCAACACTGCTGAACGCACGAAGGCGCCATTGCGCCCCATAATCGCGGCTGCTAGTCGCGCACGCCTGAAACGCCGCGCCTTTCCCGCGGCTCCACGACAGCACAACAAATTGTAAGGACTAGGATTAATGGCGGACGAGCAAGAGCGCACGGGCGGCAACGGCGCGGACAATAACAGCCAGCCGCAGGTTTCGATCCTCGCGCAATATGTGAAGGATCTGTCGGTCGAGAATCCGAGCGCTCCGCAGGTCTATTCGTGGCAGGTCCAGCCTCAGCTCGACGTCCAGTTCAACATCAATATCGATGCGGCCGCAGACAACACGCACGAAGTCGCGTTGAAGTTCGATATTTCGGCCCGGTCCGACAACGGTGTCCATTTCCTGGTCGAGCTGACCTACGCCGGCCTGTTCGCAATCCGTAACGTGCCGCAGGACGCGATGTCGCCGTTCCTGCTCATCGAAGCGCCGCGCCTGCTTTTCCCCTTCGCTCGCCAGGTCATTTCGGAGGCGGTCTCGAGCACCGGATTCCCGCCTCTGATGCTTGATCCAATCGACTTCGCCTCGGCATACATGGCCCAGGTCGAGGCCGCGCAGCAGCAGGGTCTCGCCGACAATGGCGGCGAGCCGGCCCCGACCGACGCCTAAGCGCCGCGACGCGGGGGCGAGACCGAGCCAATGAACCTCGCCCGCTCGCTTGGATCAGTCGGCGGACTGACGCTCGTCAGCCGCGTGCTCGCGCTGATCCGGGACACGCTCCAGGCAAGCTATGTCGGCGCGAGCTTCGCCTCCGATGCCTTCTTCGTCGCGTTTCGCCTGCCCAACATGTTCCGCGCGCTCTTCGCCGAGGGAGCCTTTTCGGCGGCCTTCATCCCGATGTTCAACCGGAAAGTGGGCGAGACCGACGATGTGAACGCGGGCCTCAGATTCGCCGAGCAGACGCTCGCCATCCTGCTGCCAGTGCTGTTGCTGTTCACGGTCGTCATGCTGATCGCCGCATGGCCGATCACCTGGGGATTGTCGGGCGGGTTCAAGAACCCGACAGCGCAGCAGTTCGCGTTCGCCGTCATGCTGTCGCGGATCACCATCCCCTATCTGATGCTGATCAGCCTTGCCTCATTGCTCGGAGGCATCCTCAATTCCCTGAATCGCTTCTGGGTCAACGCAGCCGCGCCGATCCTGCTCAACCTCGCGATGATCGTCGCTTTGTGGTTCTTCCACGGCCAGGACGCCTATCAAACGGCGCGGGCACAGGCCATTTCGGTGACTGTCGGTGGCGTGCTCCAGCTTGGCTGGTTAATGCTGGCGTGCCGGCAGGCCGGCGTCGGCCTCGCCATCCGGCGCCCGCGGATGGATGACGAGCTCCGCCAACTCTTGAAGCTCATCCTGCCCGCAGCGATCGGCGCCGGCGCGGTCCAGGTGAATCTCGCTATCTCGACGGCACTAGCCGGTGGGCTGCTAGATCCCGGCTCGATCTCCTACATCTATTATGCCGACCGCCTCAACCAGCTTCCGCTCGGCCTGATAGGGATTGGCCTCGGCACGATTCTACTTCCGACCGTGTCGCGTCAGCTCAGCCAGAAGCGAGACGTCGAAGCGATGGACACGCAGAACCGAGGCATCGAGCTGGCGCTCTTCCTAACGCTGCCGGCAACGATCGCCTTCGTATTCGCATCGCAGCCGATCATCCGCGGGCTCTTCCAGCACGGGCATTTCACCGCCACCGACGCGGTGCGTTGCAGCTGGGCGCTCTCGGCCTTCTCGCTGGGTCTTCCATCCTACGTCCTCGTGAAGGTGCTGACCCCCGGCTATTATGCCCGGCACGACACGAAGACGCCGGTTCGCTTTGCAATTCAGTCGGTCGGGGTCGAACCTGGTCGGCAATCTGATCCTGATCCCGTTGCTGGGCCGGTATGGCTATGGTCATGTCGGCCCGCCGCTCGCAACCGCGCTCGCCTCGACGATCAATGTCTGGATGCTTTACCGGACCCTGAGGGCGCGGGGCCATTTTGCAACCGATCAACAGCTACGCCGCCGCGTCCCGCGGCTCGCCATTGCCGCCCTGATCATGGGTGGGGCACTTTTCTGGCTCGCGCCCGCGGTTGACCCTTATCTGACGGGATCGATCGCGCGGCGGGCACTTGGTTTGTTCGTCCTGGTCGGTTCGGGCGTCGCAGTCTACGCGATCGGCTGTTTCCTGACCGGCGCCTTCGTGCTGAACGACTTGAAGACATTATTGAGACGACGGACTCGCGAAGCATGACCAGGATGAACCAACGGGTGATTTCAGGAATCCAGCCGACCGGTGGATTGCATCTCGGCAACTTGCTCGGCGCGATTCTTCGCTGGGTGCGGATGCAGGACGAAGCCGAGTGCCTCTACTTCCTGGCCGATCTTCATTCGCTGTCCGAATATATGGAGCCGGCCCAGCGCCGCGCGAGCGTTCGTGAGATGGCGGCGGCCCTGATCGCCAGCGGGATCGACCCGGACCGGTCGATCATCTTCGCCCAGAGCGCGGTCCCGGCGCATTCGGAGCTGTGCTGGATCCTTAACGGCACCGCCCGGATGGGATGGCTCAACCGTATGACCCAGTGGAAGGACAAGGCGGGCAAGAACCGCGAAGGCGCCTCGGTCGCCCTGTTCGATTATCCAGTGCTCCAGGCGGCCGACATCCTTCTCTACCAGGCGACCCATGTGCCGGTCGGCGAGGACCAGAAGCAGCACATCGAGCTGACCCGAGACATCGCGTTGAAGTTCAATGCCGATTACGACACCGACCTGTTCGTGGTGCCCGAGCCGTTCATCGGCGGAGGAGCAGCGGCGCGCGTGATGAGCCTTCGCGATGGCCGCTCGAAAATGTCCAAGTCCGACCCCTCGGAAATGAGCCGCGTCCATCTCACCGACAGTGACGAGTTGATTGCCCAGAAGATCCGCAAGGCCAAGACGGATCCGGAGCCGATCCCGGACAATCTCGATGCGCTCGAGGATCGCCCGGAAGCCAAGAATCTGGTCGGGATTTTCGGCGCGGTAACCGGGCAGACGTCCGAACAGGTCGTGGCGACATTCGCGGGCCAGGGGTTTGGCGCGTTCAAACCGGCGCTCGCTGACGCCTTGATTGGCTTGATCTCGCCGATCCGCGGCCGGCTCGATGAGCTTCGCGGTGATCCCGCGGAACTCGATCGCATTCTCGCATCGGGCGCCAACCGCGCGATCGCCATTGGCGCGCCGGTCCTCGCCAGCGCAAGAACCGCTGTCGGCCTGACAACCTAAGCTCAACGAGTGCCGCAAAGCCCAACCGAACGGCCATTGCCGCTATCGCGGCGGCTGGCCGAGATCGTCGAGGCCGACGGCCCTGACCGGCTGACCTTCACGGATCTTGCGCATCAACTCCATTATCGGGCGTGGGGCGGGCTGCTCTTCCTGTTTGCTTCCATCAATGTCTTGCCCCTGCCGCCGGGAGCCACCTTTTTCTTCGCGATGCCGGTGCTGCTGATCGCTGCGCAGATGATCATTGGACGCGAGACGCCATGGTTTCCTGCCCGCCTCGACCGGCGCGGCATCACCAAGGCGGAGCTCCGGCGCATCACCGGCAAGATCGAATGGCTGGAAACCTGGATCGAACGGTTGTTCAAGCCGCGCCTGGCCGGCCTGACGGGCAGCACCGCGTCGCGAGTCATCGGCCTGGCCTGCTTCTTGCTCGCCCTGATCATCGCCATCCCCGTGCCGCTGCTTCACCACGCGCCCGCGGCGAGTATCGCGATGTTTGGCCTGGCTCTCATCTATCGGGACGGCGCGCTGGTGATTGCCGCTGCGATTGCCTCGGTTCTCAGCGTCGTTCTCGATGCCATCATCATCGGCTCGGGCTTCGTCGCACTGGCCTACGCGGCCTCCTGGCTGAAGCTTTGACTCGGTTTGGCTCGACAAGGGCTCGCTTCATCGCGGGTTCACCCCTCTTCGTGCTATAGACAGGGCACGAACGAACGTTTCCCATCAGATTCCCGCTTGAAGGGGTGTACTTATGCGTATCCAAAAGTTCTCCGCCGCTCTCGCGCTCGGCGTCGCGGCGTTCGGTCTGTCCGCCTGCGCCGAGTCCATCAGCACCACCGTTTCACGGTACCAGGCTATGCCCGTGCCGCAGGGCCAGACATTCTATGTCGTGCCCGGCGGCGGCCTTGCCAACAATGGCGGCCTGGAATTCCAACGTTATGCGTCGGTCGTGGCCCAGCAGCTTCAGGCGCGAGGCTATACGCCGGCGACGGACGCGCGCAGCGCGAACATGCTGGTCCAGTTCGGCTACGGGATTGACCGCGGCCAGACCCGTTATGTCGAAGACCCCTTCTACCGCGGCCCGTACTTCGGCGGCTTTGGCGGCTTTGGCAGATTTGGCTCGCCTTTCTATCGCCCGCGGTTTGGCTGGGGCATCGGCAGCGGCTACTATTGGGGTTGGAACGACCCCTTCTGGTATGGCGGCGGAATCGACAGCTACGTTGAATATCGCAGCCAGATCGACCTCCACATCCGTCAGGCGGGCACGAATGCGCCCTTGTTCGATGGCCGGGTGCAGGCGCGTTCGGAAACCAATCGTCTTGATGTCGTGGTCCCGAGCTTGGTCGATGCGATGTTCACGGGCTTCCCGGGACGGAGCGGCGAGACCATCCGGATCACCATCCCGACCAACCGCCAGCCGCGCGCCTAACCGGCCTCGGCAGCAAAAAAGAAGGCCCGTCGGAGACAATCCGGCGGGCCTTTTTGCGTGACGAGAAATTAGCCCTCGAGCTGCCTGGTCAGCAGACGGATGTCGGCATCGAGCTCGGCATCACTGGCACGCAGCTTCTCGATCTGGCGGACGGCGTGGATGACGGTCGTATGATCGCGCCCGCCGAAGCGGCGGCCGATGTCCGGCAATGATTTGGGAGTCAGCTGCTTGGACAGATACATCGCGACCTGGCGCGGGCGAGCGACTTCACGGGCGCGCCGCGCCGAGGTCATCTCGGCCTTGCGAATCCGGTAATGCTCGGCAACCTGGGTCTGGATCTCGTCGATCGAAATCCGCCGCTGATTGGCGCGCAGCACGTTGGCGAGCACCTCTTCGACGAAGGCGACGTCGATCGGGCGGCCCGTCATCATCGCATAAGCGCCGATGCGGTTCAAAGCGCCTTCGAGCTCACGGATCGAGCTGGTGACGCGGCGCGCGAGGAAGTCGATCACGGGCCGCGGCATGTCGACGCCGGGAAGCGCCTCCAGCTTCGAAACGATGATGTTGAAGCGCAATTCATAGTCAGCCGAGTTGATGTCGGCGACGAGACCCCACGACAGGCGCGAGAGGATGCGCGGAGCGATGCCGTCGAGGTCGTGCGGCGCGCGGTCGGAGGTGATCACCAGCCGCCGGCCGGCAGTGATGATCTCGTTCATCGTGTGGAAGAATTCTTCCTGCGTGGAATCCTTGCCGGCAATGAACTGGACATCGTCGATCAGCAGCAGGTCGGCGCTCCGAAGCCGCTGCTTGAACCCGATCGTGTCGTTCTCTTTCAGCGCTCGAATGAACTCGACCATGAACTTCTCGGCCGACATCGAAACGACTCGAGCACCGCGATTGCGGGCGAGGAACGCGTGGCCGATGGCATGGAGAAGGTGGGTCTTGCCGCGCCCGGTTCCGCCGTGGATGAAGAGCGGATTGAAGCTCACGGTCGACGATGTGGCCAAAGTCCGCGCGGCGGTTGCCGCCACTTCGTTCGCCTTGCCCACGACGAACGTCTCGAACCGATAGCGGGGGTCGAAGTTGGGTGCGTTGGGATCGCGCTCCGCCGGCGACGGCGATTCCTCGAGAATGAGGAGCGGCGCCGGGCGCGGAGCGTCGGCCGCCGCCATCACCCGAACATCACGAACGATCGGGAGCACGGTCTTCCAGGCCAGTGTCAGCCGCTCACCGAAGTGCGAACGAACCCAGTCAGCCATGAACTGGCTCGGCATCACGATATCAAGCGTTCCGCTATCGGGCTCGAAAGCGCCAAGCTCAGCCGGCTTCAGCCAGCCATCGAAGGTACGCGCCCCAAGGTCGCGGCGGAGACCAGTGCGGATTGAGTTCCCAGGCCGCTTCGAGCGGCGCCGCGACAGGCGCCGCGGTCATTTCAGCTGACGGAATCGCCCCACTCGCTTGCACTGCTCAGCGCCTCCCTCGTCAAAAGCCCCCTGCAAGACGCAAAGAAACCCGATCGCGCGAATCGAGTCGCCCGCCCCCGGTCCCTTTTCTCTCTTGCCCCCGGCGCGAATTCGCACCCGGAAAGACCTTTCTGAGATTGTCTGAGGCTGCATGCAAGTGCCGTTTTTTCACGGAAGTGAAATAATGGCACTTGACATAGGATTATGGCCGAAACTTTTTGAAAATGGCGCTAATCCGCCATTTTTGCCTCAATGTGGAATGGCCGCGCCCGCGAATTGCGGGAATTGCTGCATTTTTTTGACGGTCCAGAAATTGGGACGGGTCGCCACTTTCCCGACGGCCCGATCAATAACCTTTTGGACGGCCTTTTAGCCGAGCGAGGCAACCCGCTTTGTCAGGCGGGAAAATTTGCGAGCCGCGGTGTTTTTGTGGATAACCCCGCGAGCAACCCCGCGAGCGATCTCGGGCTGAACGGCCTTGAGCGCGTCGGCCGCTTCCGATTTCTTCCCCGATGCAATCGCCGACTCGACGGCCTTGATGAAGGTCCGGATTCGGCTGATGCGCGAGTGATTAATCGTCTCGCGCGTCGCGTTGCGGCGGATGCGCTTTTTGGCCTGCGGCGTGTTCGCCATGTTCTTCCTCTAGCTCAATGAAAAACGGCGCGGCCCACAGGCTCGCACCGAAGTCGCGTCCCCCTACCCGCAACGCCGTTTGAGGTCAACGTCGGGTGTCAGCGCTGGCAGCGCGGACAATAGAAAGTGGAGCGGCCGCCCTGGACGATCCGCTTGACGACGGCGCCGCAGGTGCAAAGGCGTCCCTCGCGATCATAAACGGCGAAGGATTTCGAGAAATAACCGAGCTCCCCGTTGGGCGAGGCGAAATCCTTCAGCGTTGACCCGCCTGCCGCGATCGCTTCCGCGAGCACGTCGTGGATTGCGGAGACCAGGCGCTTGATCCGCTCCAGCGATATCGACCCGCCGGCCCGGGCTGGATGAATGCCGGCACGACATAGTGCCTCACAAACATAAATATTGCCGAGGCCGGCAATGATGCTTTGGTCGAGCAGCAGAAGCTTGATCGACGCGCTTCGGCCGGCGAGCCGCCGCTTCAGCTCCTCCGGCGTGACGTCCAGCGGTTCCGGGCCAAGCGCCTTGAAGACTGGCCATTCGGCCAGATGTCCGGTCGGCACGAGGTCGAGCGATCCGAACCGCCGGGCATCGTTCAGTGCCAGCCGCCTCCCCTCGTCGGTATCGAGCAACAAATGGTCATGCTTGCCGATCTCGGCCGGATCGATCCGCCAGTGGCCGGACATCCCGAGATGGAAGACGAGGGTGTCCCCGCGGTCGGTCTCGATCAGCCCATATTTCGCGCGTCGGCCAAGACGGACGACCCGAGCACCGGTCAACCGCTGCCCGAGGTCCACCGGGATGGCATGCCGCAAGTCCGCGCGGCGAGCTTCCACTCGGGCGATCCTCCGGTCTTTGAGGACGTGCGCGAGGCCACGGACAGTCGTCTCGACTTCGGGAAGCTCCGGCATCGCGTCGCATATGGCGAAGGCAGGGCAAGCCCGCTAGAGCCGCTCACCCATGACCGATCAGGTGAATTTCGGCGACGAGCTGGTCAGCCCCGAAGAAAAGACGCGGCGCGTCGGCCAGGTCTTCAGTTCGGTGGCACGGCGCTATGATCTGATGAACGACCTTATGTCGGGCGGGATGCACCGGCTATGGAAAGGTCGTTTCGTCGCCCGCGTCAAACCGCGGGCGGGCGAGACGATCCTCGATATGGCCGGCGGCACGGGCGACATCGCGTTCCGGATGGTGGAGCGCGGCGCTCACGTCACAGTCGCCGACATCAATCCCGACATGCTCGCAGTCGGTGAGAAGCGTGCCAACGACCGCGGCCTGAAAGGGTTGAGCTGGAAGGTCGAGAATGCCGAGAAGCTCAGCTTCGCCGGCAATGCCTTCGATGCGTACACGATCGTCTTCGGCATTCGGAACGTGACCGATATCCCGGCGGCGCTTCGCGAAGCGCACCGCGTGCTGAAGCGTGGCGCACGTTTCTTTTGCATGGAATTTTCGTCCAGCGACTGGCCGGGTTTCTCGACTCTTTACGATGCCTGGTCGTCAAGGATGATCCCGCGCATCGGGAAAGCCGTAACCGACGACGAAGAAAGCTATCGCTACCTGGTCGAAAGCATCCGCCGCTTTCCAAGGCCGAACGCGTTTAAGGCGATGGTCGCCGACGCGGGTTTTGCCCGATCCAGCGCTGAACCGATGCTTGGCGGCCTTGTCACGATCCACTCGGGCTGGAAGATTTGACCACTGCGGTCACCCATCTGTGGCGTTTGATGAAGTGGGGCCGGACGCTGGCCCGTCACGGCGCGCTTCGAGGCATCGAGGACGACCCGATGACTCCCCACCAGTCCGCCGGCTGGCGCGGATTGCGCGGATTGGACTTCGATCGCCCGCCACCCCCGACTATGCCGCCGCGCTGGTCGCGATCGGACCCGCCGCGGTCAAACTCGGCCAGGCCTTGTCCACCCGCCCGGACCTGGTCGGCGAGAAAGCCGCCGCCAACCTGTCACAATTGCAAGACGATTTGCCGCCGGCCCCGTTCGCGAAGATCAGGCAAACCATCGAAGCGTCCTTCAACGGACCCATCAGCAGCCTCTATTCCGAGTTCCAGGAGGAGCCCGTCGGCGCGGCGTCAATCGCGCAAGTCCACCGTGCGGTGACGACCGAGGGGCGTGAGGTTGCGGTCAAGGTGCTGAGGCCTGGGATCGAAGAAGAATTCGCCAAGGCGCTCGAGACCTACGAGTGGGCGGCGGCGCACGTCGAGCGCTACGGCGGCGAGGCGCAGCGATTGCGGCCCCGGCTCGTCGTTGCGCATTTTCGGCAGTGGACTACGCGCGAGCTCGACCTCCAACGCGAGGCCGCGTCGGCGTCGGAACTACGCGAGAACATGGTCGCGGAGCCCGGCTATTATATTCCAGAGATTGACTGGCGCCGAACCGCGCGGCGGGTGCTGACCCTCGAATGGCTCGACGGGATCAAGCTCAACGACCGCGAGGCCCTGATCGCCGCCGGGCATGATTGTGAGCAGCTGGCCGCCACCCTGGTCCGGGCATTCCTCCGGCAAGCCGTGGTCGACGGCTTCTTCCACGCCGATCTCCACCATGGGAATTTATTCGCCCTCCCCGACGGGCGCATCGCCGCGATCGATTTCGGAATCATGGGCCGGATCGACCGCCGCGCGCGGATCTGGCTTGCCGAGATCCTTTATGGCTTGATCACCGGCAACTACCGCCGGGTCGCGGAAATCCATTTCGAGGCGCAGTACGTCCCGGCCCATCACAATGTGCAGGAGTTCGCGACGGCATTGCGAGCCGCGGGCGAGCCAATCCGCGGGCTTCCGGTCAAGGACATCTCCGTCGGCCGGATGCTCGAAAGCCTGTTCTCGATCACTCGCGATTTCGACATGCCGACGCAGCCGCACCTCCTGCTGCTGCAAAAGACGATGGTGATGAACGAAGGCGTCGCAACCGCGCTCGAACCCGACATCAACATGTGGGAGACGGCGGAGCCGTTCCTGCGTGAATGGATGCGATCCGAACTCGGACCCGAGGCCTATTACGCCGACCGGCTCATCGATCTTGTACGCGCCGTCAAAAAGATCCCCGAGCTGATTGAGCGGATCGACGATTATTATCCGCCGCCAGGCGCCGCGCCACCAGCGCCACCGCTGCCGGAGATCGACGTCATCCAACATCACAACTGGTGGGGCTATGCACTCGCGGGGCTCGTCGGCGCCGCTGCAGCTGCCGCGCTGTTGACCGTCTTTTAGGGGGTAAGTGAATGCTCAAATTGTTCATCCGGCTAGCCCTGTCGGCGCCTCCCCTCATGTTCGTGGCGACCGCAGCCACCGCGGCGGTCACCGCGCCAGCCGAAAACGGCCATGCGCAACTGGTCCGCTTGTTCTCCGACTGGCGCGCCTTCAATCATCCGCGCATTGCTGCCGGGCGGCCCGATTATTCAGCTCACGCGATGGCAGCCAAAGCTGCCCGCTTGCCGGAATTTCGTCGGCGCCTGGCGGCCATTCACACCGATGGATGGAGCGCGTCTCAGCGCGGCGACTACCGGCTCGTTGCAGCCGAGATGAACGGCCTCGATTTCTTCCTGCGAGTTCTCAAACCTTGGGCGCGAGACCCCGGTTTCTACCAGACGGTCTTCGCCGAGATGAGCGACGTGCCCGCGCACGAAGGGCCTTCTGCCGAGCCGAATATCGACCTCTTCGATTTCACTTACCCGCTTTCGGCGACCGACGATGCGAAGCTGACCGAGCTGCTCGGCGCAGTTCCAGCGCTGCTCGTGGACGCCAAGCACAATCTCGCCGGAAGTCGAGGCGCACGACCTGTGGGCCTATGGCGATCGGGCGTTCAGCGAGCAGGGAGAAATGCTGGCCAAGCTCGAGGCTGGGACCCTGATCCTGAACGATCTCGGCGGCAAGCGCCCAGCGACCCTCGACGGCGCGTCGTCAGGGCTTCGCGCTGCGATCCGCAATGCGCGGCTCGCGAGCGAGGATTTTGCGAACTGGATCCGGACGGAGGCGCCGCGTCGCACGGGGCCGTCGGGCATCGGCAAGGACAATTACAACTGGTATCTGAAGCGCGTCCTGCTGAGCCCGCTCGACTACGACCAGCAGAAGGTTCTACTGCAACGTGAACTCGACCGTTCGCTGGCATCATTACGCCTCGAAGAGGTTCGCAACCGCGCTGCCCCGCCGATCCCCGAACTAAACGACCCTGCCGCTTACAAACGAATGGCGTTGGTACGGGAAGAACGTTTCTATCGACTGCTGGTCGATGCCGCATTCATCCCCGACCGGCCCTATTATCGCTCCGCCTTGTTCGGTCAGCTCGGCGACTATACCCCGCCGACAGACCGGAATTTTTTCACCAACGTGACTGCCCTCGACCCGCTGCCACTGTCGAGCCATGAATTCCACTGGGTCGAGCTGGCCCGCCTGCGCAACGAGCCTCATCCCAGCCCAATCCGCGACACGCCTCCGCTGTTCAATATCTATGCCGAGCGGTCGGAAGGCTTCGCAACGGCGATGGAAGAGATATTGATGCAGGCCGGCCTCTACGATGACGAGCCGCATGGCCGCGAGCTCGTCTGGGCGATGCTCGCGAATCGCGCCGCTCGCGGCCTCGCGTCGCTGCGCGTCCAGGCGAACGAGGTCGGACTCGGGGAGGCCGGCAAGTTCCACGCCGGCTGGACGCCGCGTGGATGGTCGGATGCGAACAGTCGGCTCGTCGGTTTCGAGCAGCTGCTCTACCTTCGTCAGCCCGGCTATGGACCGAGCTACATTGTCGGGAAGGCGTCGCTGGAGCATCTCCTGGCGCTCGCCTCACACCGGGCGGAGCTCGAACATCGCCCGTTCGACAATGGCGGCGCATTCGCCGCGATCCTGGCGTCCGGGATCGTGCCGCCTACGATCATCGAGGACGAGATGGCGGATATGCCCGTAGCCCGCTAGGCGAGCGGAATGACAAAGGTCCTCCTGATCGTCGGCGGCGGCATCGCGGCGTACAAGTCGCTGGAGCTCGTGCGGCTGCTCAAGAAGGCTGGACACGAAGTAACGCCGGTCCTGACCAAAGGCGGGGAGCATTTCGTCACGGCGATGAGCCTTGGCACGCTGGCCGAGAGCCAGGTCCATAACTCGCTGTGGGAGCTGAAGGACGAGGTCGAGATCGGCCACATCCAGCTGAGCCGCGCCGCCGACTTCGTGCTCGTCTGTCCCGCTACCGCGGACCTGCTGGCGAAAATGGCGGCAGGGATTGCCGACGATATAGCGACCACCCTGTTGCTTGCGACCGACAAGCCGGTCGTCGTTGCCCCGGCCATGAACGTCCGCATGTGGCAGCACGCCGCGACGCGACGGAATATCGCCCAACTCAAGGCCGACGGCATCCGGATCATCGAGCCAGCGGAGGGCGAAATGGCGTGCGGGGAGTTCGGCCCGGGACGCCTTCCAGAGTCGCAGGCCATCATGGCTCAGCTCGCCGACTTGCTGACGTGAGCCTGGCCGGGAAGCACGTTCTGGTCACGGCCGGGCCGACTCACGAACCGATCGACCCGGTGCGGGTAATCGCCAATCGTTCCTCGGGGCGGCAGGGCTTTGCGATTGCTGCGGCTGCGGCAGACGCAGGGGCTCGTGTCTCGCTTATTGCCGGCCCCGTCACGCTCGACACGCCGGCCGGAGTCACCCGCGTGGATGTCGAGACGGCCGATCAGATGGCCAATGCCGTCATGACGTCATTGCCTGCCGACGTGGCCATCATGGTCGCGGCCGTCGCCGACTGGCGGGTTCAGCCCTCCGCTTCAAAACTGAAGAAAGGTGACAGACCGCCTCAGCTCGTTTTTCAACCGACCCGCGACATCCTGGCCGAATTGGGCCGGAGCGCCGCGCGACCTCGACTGCTGATCGGCTTCGCAGCCGAAACGGACAATGTCGTCGCCCAGGCGGTAGCCAAGCGCATCGCCAAACAAGCGGATTGGATCGTCGCAAATGACGTTTCCGGAGACGTGATGGGCGGCCACCGCAATCAGGTGCACCTCGTCACCGCGGATGGCGTCGAGAACTGGCCCGAAGGCACCAAGGACGAGGTTGCGCAGCGGCTCATTGCGCGGATCTCGGAAGCGCTAGGCTGAGGAGCAGGTCCGGCAGCCCGGATCGGGCGGGATCCGGATCGTCCGCCATTCCAGCTTCTCACCGTCGAACAGGTGAAGCTGGCCGACCTGGTTGCTGCCCGCGCCGACGATGCGGTTGATGGCGAGCAAGGCGGCAAAGCTGCCAACGGCCCCGGTGAGCGCGCCGAGCACGCCAAGCTCGGCGCAATTGTCGCAATCGTCGGCATCGAAGGCGTCCCCGACAAAGCAGCGGTAGCAAGGCTTGGTACGGAACAGGCCGACCTGTCCCTGGAACTGCACCGCGGCTGCCGACAACAGCGGAATGCCGAGACCGACGCAGGCGTCATTGACGGCGAGGCGCGTTGCGAAATTGTCACTGCCGTCGATGACGAGGTCGTGATCGGCAAGGAGGCTCTGCGCATTGTCCGCGTCGATGCGAACTTGAACGGGTTTCGCTTTCACGAAGCGGTTCAACCGCTGCACGAACTGCAGGGCGAGATCGGCCTTGGAATATCCAACGTCGCGTTCGCGAAAGAGCGGCTGGCGCTGAAGATTGGATTCCTCGACCACGTCGGAATCGATGATCGTCAAAATGCCGACGCCTGCCCCTGCCAGCGCGGGGATGATCCCGCTGCCGATCCCGCCGACCCCGATGACGGCGATCCGTGCTTCCTTCAACCGCCGCTGGCCGAGCCCGCCGACCTGAGGAAGGACGATGTGCCGCGCGTAACGATCGAGTTCGGCGTCGGTAAGCGTCACTGCCCGGTCGAGCCGAAGCCCCCGACGCCACGGCCGGTTTCGCTCAACGCCTCCACTTCGCGAAAGGCCGCTTTGAGAACGGGCGCGGGCACCAGTTGAGCGATCCGCTCGCCGCGCCGGACCACGAAGGGCTCGTGGCCAAGATTGGCGAGGATGATTTTGACCTCGCCGCGATAATCCTCGTCGATCGTGCCGGGCGTGTTGAGGCAGGTGATGCCATGCTTCAGCGCCAGCCCTGAGCGAGGGCGGACCTGCACTTCGTATCCCGTTGGAATGGCGATGGCGAAGCCCGTCGCGACCGCGTGGCGAGCGCCCGGAGCCAGGGTCAGCTCTTCGGCGGCAACGATGTCGAGCCCGGCCGCACCTTCTGTGGCGTACGCGGGTTCCGGAAGCCCTTCACCGTGCGGAAGTCGGCGCAGCTCGATATCGATCATTTCGACTTCTTCTTTCGTGCCGGCTTGCGACCCTTCTTGGGCGGCGGTCCTTTCGCGGCGCGCTCGCCGATCAGCCGGACCGCCTCGTCCAGTGTCACGGACTTGGGGTCGGTGCCCTTTGGCAAGGTCGCGTTGGTCGATCCATCGGTGACGTAGGCACCGAACCGGCCTTCCATGACCTTGATCTCGCTTCCGCTGGCGGGGTGCGCGCCGAGCTGGGCGATCGGCTCACGCGCCGCGCCCCGTTGTCGGCCCCCGCCCGAAGCCGCGTCGGCCAGCTTGGCGACGGCTGCATTCATGCCAGTCTCAAACACCTCGGCGGTCGAGCCCAGCTTCGCATATTTTCCATCGTGCGCGAGATACGGGCCGTAACGCCCGATCGAGGCGGTGATTGGCTTGCCGCTCTCCGGATGCGGGCCGATCTCGCGCGGCAACGACAGCAGTCGTTCCGCGACTTCGGTATTGACGTCGTCGAGCGGGATGTCCTTGGGAATCGAGGCGCGTTTGTCGCCGCGCTCGACATAAGGACCAAACCGTCCAGTCTTGAGCGTGATGCCTTCGCCAAGGTCGGTCGGCCCATCGCTTTGGGCCTGGTCGCCGCCTTGCCCGAACTTCTGGGTGTAGCGGCAATCGGGATAGTTGGAGCAGGCGACGAATGCGCCGAACTTGCCCCCCCGGAGCGACAGCCGGCCTTTGCCGCATTGCGGGCAGACGCGCGGGTCGGTGCCGTCGGCACGCGGCGGGTAGAGCCACGGGGCGAGGAACTCGTCGAGCGCTTGGGTAATCTCGCTCGGCTTCTGGTCCATGACCTCGCCGGCCTTAGGCTTGAAGTCGCGCCAGAAGCCGTCGAGCAGTTTCTGCCAGTCGAGCCGCCCGCCGGACACGTCGTCCAGCTCCTCTTCAAGTTCGGCCGTGTAGTCATAGCTCACATAGCGTTCGAAAAACCGTTCGAGGAACGCCGTGACCAGGCGCCCGCTCTCCTCGGGTATGAAGCGGTTCTTGTCGACCCGAACATACTCGCGATCCTTCAGTGTCTGCAGCGTTGCAGCGTAGGTCGAAGGCCGTCCGATCCCCAGCTCTTCCAGGCGCTTCACCAGGCTGGCCTCGGAATAGCGCGGCGGCGGCTGGGTGAAGTGCTGGGTGGCCTCCACGCCCGACTTCACCGGCGCATCCCCGTTGCGAAGCGCGGGCATCCGATCGCCTTCTTCGTCCTCCGCCTTCTCGTCATGGCCCTCCTCGTAAAGCGCGAGGTAGCCGGGAAAGAGCACGACCTGCCCGGTTGCGCGGAGCACTGCCCTGCCCGCCCCGTCCGTCAACTCGACCGTCGTCCGCTCGAGCCGAGACGAGGCCATCTGGCTCGCCAGCGCGCGATTATAAACGAGCTCGTACAGCCGGGCGTAGTCGGCCGAAGCCGCGCGCGCTTTGTCGAAATCGGTCGGCCGGATCGCCTCGTGGGCTTCCTGCGCGTTCTTGATCTTGCTTTGATATTGGCGCGGCTTGTCGGGCACGAATCGGAATCGTAGCGATTGGCGATCGCCCGGCGCGCCGCGCTGATCGCCTCCGGCGCCATGTCCACACCATCCGTCCGCATGTAAGTGATCAGACCATCCTCATAGAGGCCTTGGGCCACCCGCATCGTGTGGCTTGCCGAGAAGCCGAGCTTGCGCGCTGCCTCCTGCTGGAGGGTCGACGTGGTGAAAGGCGGAGGCGGGTTTCTACCGAAGGGTTTCGTCTCCACGGACGAAACGGTGAACCGGCCGGCCTCGACCGCCGCTTTGGCGCTGTCGGCGTCGCCGCGGTTGCCAATCGTCAGCCGGTCGATCTTCTTGCCGTCGAGCTGGACGAGGCGCGCGCCAAAACGCTGTCCGTCGGCCTCGAAAGTGGCGCCGACCTGCCAATATTCCTGCGCCTTGAATATCTCGATCTCGCGCTCCCGGTCGACGATGAGACGAAGCGCCACCGACTGCACGCGTCCCGCCGACTTCGCGCCCGGCAACTTGCGCCACAGGATCGGCGACAGCGTGAAGCCGACCAGATAATCCAGCGCACGCCGCGCCCGGTAGGCGTCGATCAAATCCTCATCGAGTCCGCGCGGCTTCTTCATCGCCTCGGTGACCGCCGAATTGGTAATCGCGTTGAACGTCACCCGCTGGACGTTCGCGGGCAGCGCCTTTTTCTGGCGAAGCACTTCCTGCACATGCCAGCTGATCGCCTCGCCCTCCCGATCGGGATCGGTGGCGAGGATCAAGGTGTCGGCCTTCCTGGCCTCATCCGTAATCGCTTTAAGTTGCTTGGCCCGGTCAGGCGAGACCTGCCACAACATGTCGAACCCGGCCTCCGGATCGACCGAGCCATCCTTGGGCGGCAGGTCGCGCACGTGTCCAAAGGATGCGAGCACTCGATGCCCGCTCCCGAGATATTTCTCGATGGTTTTTGCCTTGGCCGGCGATTCGACGACAACCAGTTTCATGAAAGCCCCTCACGCATACGCGTAAAGGTGGGGGCCGTGGATTCGGTCCGTCAAGCGGGTCGAAGGCTGACCTTGCCGCCGGCATGGCGGTCGAGGCGCCCGGCGAGGTCGAGCTCAAGCAGCGCCATCTGGACCGCGCCGCTTGGCGAACCGGAAAGCCTGATGATTTCGTCGACCGGCACCGGCGAAGGCCCGAGCAGTTCCTCGATCAAAACGAGTGCGTCCTCGCCATTCGATTCCGGCGCTGACTGGTAAATCGTTGGGGCCGATCTTACGCGACCCTCGAAGGGACTGATCGCTTCGACGACATCGGCCGCATTCTGGACCAGGGTGGCGCCGTCGCGGATCAGCTGGTTACAGCCCTGGGCGCGCGGGTCGAGCGGCGAGCCGGGCACTGCCATCACGTCTCGCCCAGCCTCGGCCGCCAGTCGAGCCGTGATCAGCGAACCCGATCGCGGCGCGGCCTCGACGACCACGGTTCCCGCCGTCATCCCCGCGATGATGCGGTTACGGTAGGGAAAATGTCGTGCCCGCGGCTCGGTGCCGGCGGGCATTTCGGCGAGAACCAGTCCCTGATCGTACATCGCCCGCTGCCGCGCCTCGTTTTCGGGCGGGTAGAAGACATCGATGCCGCCCGCGATCACGCCGATCGTGCCACTGGCCAGCGCCCCGTCGTGAGCCGCGCTGTCGATTCCGCGGGCGAGGCCCGAAACGACTGCGAGATCATGCTGCCCGAGGTCGTGCGCTAGTCCGCGCGCAAAGCGGCAGGCGGCGGCCGACGCGTTGCGCGCGCCGACGATCCCCACCGACTGCCGGTCAAGGAGGTTGAGGTCACCCTTGGCGATTAGCAGTGGCGGCGCGTCGTCGAGCTCAGCGAGAAGCGGAGGGTAGAGCCCCTGGCCCAGAACCAGAAAGCGAGCACCGAGCTGCTCGACCCGCGCAAGCTCGCGCTCGGCCTCGGCGACGCTGCGGATCGCGGGAACTTTGCCGCCGCCACGGCGCGCCAGGTCGGGAACGGCCGCGAGCGCCGCACCCGCACTCCCGAATCGAATGATGAGCTGTCGAAAGGTGATTGGACCGATGCCCGGCGTGCGCAATAGCCTCAGGCGGTCGACTAAATCTGCGATCAAGCTTTCGCTCTCCCAATGCGTGGCTCGGCTCCCCTCCGTAACCGGAGGATATTTTCACGGTGCTTCCACAGCACCAGCACCGCGAAGCCGAGCAGCATCGGGAGGTAGTATGATTGAAGAAGTGCGGCGGTGATGGGCGCACTGGCGGCGGCGCTCATCCCAGCCACCGACGAGATTCGGATCGTCAGCAACAGGGATATCCAGATTGCGGCGTAAATGATTGCGGCGGGCCAGAATTGAAGCCCGATCAGCACGCCGAGAAGGGTCGCGACGCCCTTCCCGCCACGGAATTTCAACCAGATGGGATACAAGTGACCGACCATCGCGCCCGTGGCGGCAAAGACCGCCGTCCCTTCGCCGAAGAGGCGTTGCGCCAGCAAGATCGCCGCGGTCGCCTTCAAGCAGTCAAGCACCAGCGTCAGCGCCGCGAGCCCCTTGCTGCCCGTCCGAAGAACATTGGTCGCACCGATGTTCCCGGAACCGAGATCACGGATATCGCCCTTGCCCGCGGCGCGCGTCAGAACGAGACCGAACGGAATCGAGCCGAACAGGTAACCAAGCGCCAAGGCAAAGAGCAACTCGCGGGACATTCGAGTGGTTGGTAGCAGAAGGCTTGCTGCCTTCAACATCCGTTCGCCCTGAGCTTGTCGAAGGGCCATGTTGTTCTCTAGGTCGCTAGAGAATGGCAGGGCTTCGACAGGCTCAGCCCGAACGGAGTTTGTGGTTGAACGCTGAAGCCCCCCTCCTCTTCTTCGATTCCGGCGTCGGCGGCCTGTCGGTGCTCGGACCGACGCGCGCGCTGCTGCCCAATGCGCCGATCGTCTACGCTGCGGACAGTGCCGGTTTTCCTTACGGCAAGCGAAGCGACGCGGAGCTGGCAAGCCGGATTCCAGCGCTTCTGGGTCGTCTCGTAGAACGGTTCCGCCCGCGCCTCGCCGTGATCGCCTGCAACACGGCCTCGACCATCGCGCTGGAGCATGTGCGCTCGGCGCTCGACCTGCCCGTCGTCGGCACGGTGCCCGCGATCAAACCGGCTGCCGAACAGTCAAAGAGCCGCGTGATCGGCGTGCTCGGGACCGAGGCGACAGTGCGGCAGCCTTATGTCGACGATCTCGCCGCCCGTTTCGCAGCGGATTGCACCATGGTCCGTCACGGCTCTCCACAACTGGTTGAACTGGCCGAAAGGAAGCTGTCGGGCGAAAGCATCGGCATCGATGAGGTGCGGGCCGCCGCGGGGCCATTGTTCGACACGCCGCGCGGCGAAGCGATCGATACGGTCGTTCTTGCCTGCACCCATTTCCCGCTTCTCGTCGACGAGTTGCGCGAAGCATTTCCCTCGGTCGCTTATGTCGACGGCGGTCCCGGAATCGCCCGCCGGATCGCCCATCTCACGCGCGACCAGGCCTGGCCGGAGCTACCCTCGCCGGGCCTGATGGTCTTCACCTCGACCGGGGCATCGACCCTCGCTGCAAGCGCTGGCGAGCTTCGGAATCGGCGAGATTAAGAGTTTGTAATGGCGCTTATTTGCGAGTCGTTCGCAATGGCCTTGCCGCGGACGGCTGGTTAAAGGGCCGTGAGCGAGAGCCGAAGCCTTGGATTACGACCGCATTTTCAGATCCGCGATCGACCGCCTTCACGACGAGGGCCGATATCGCGTGTTCATCGATATCCTGCGTACCAAGGGCCAGTTCCCCAACGCGCATTGCTTCGGCGGCAACGGACCCAAGCCGATCACCGTCTGGTGCTCGAACGATTATCTGGGGATGGGCCAGCACCCCGACGTCGTGGCCGCAATGGAAACCGCGCTGCACGAGGTGGGTGCCGGCTCCGGCGGTACGCGCAACATCAGCGGAAACACCCATTATCATACCGAGCTCGAGCGCGAGCTTGCGAGTCTTCACGGAAAGGAAGGCTCACTGCTGTTCACCAGCGGCTATGTCTCGAACGAGGCGGCGTTATCGACCCTCGGCAAGCTCCTTCCCGGCTGCATCATCTTCTCCGACGAGCTCAATCATGCGTCGATGATCGCCGGGATCAAGAATTCGGGCTGCGAGAGGCGCCTGTTCCGTCACAACGACCTTGAGCATCTTGAGGAGCTGCTGGCCGCCGAGGATGTCGACACGCCCAAGCTGATCGCGTTCGAAAGCGTCTACTCGATGGATGGCGACATCGCGCCCATTGCGGCGATTTGCGATCTCGCGGACAAATATTGCGCCCTCACCTACCTCGACGAGGTCCATGCCGTCGGCATGTATGGCGACCATGGCGGCGGTATCTCCGAGCGCGAACGTATCGCCGACCGGCTGACCATCATCGAAGGTACACTGGGCAAGGCTTATGGCGTGATGGGCGGGTATATCGCCGCCGACCGGACGATTATCGATTGCATCCGAAGCTACGCACCGGGCTTCATCTTCACCACCTCGCTCTCGCCGGTCCTGGTCGCGGGTGCGCTCGCCAGCGTCCGTCACCTGAAGGCCTCGAATGAGGAGCGTGCCACGCAGCAGGAGGCTGCGGCCATGCTGAAGGCGAAGTTCACAAGCGCCGGCCTGCCCGCTTTGCCGAGCGTCACGCACATCGTGCCGCTCCTCGTCGGCTGTCCGATCAAGGCGAAGAAGATCAGCGACGTCCTGCTCGCTGAATACGGACTTTACGTCCAGCCAATCAATTACCCGACGGTGCCCAGGGGCACCGAGCGGCTTCGCTTCACGCCTGGCCCCCAGCATTCGGCCGAAATGATGGACGAACTCGTCGGCGCCCTGGTGGAAATCTGGAGCCGGCTGGAGCTCCAGAAGGCCGCCTGACTTGAACGTCCAGAAAAAGGTGAAGCGCGCGGCGGGCTCGATCCTGGATCAGTTCGTGGCCACCGTCGAACGCAGCAAGCTTCGGACCAAGCCATTCGATCATGTTTACATGGAGGATCTGCTCGATCCCGCCAGCTATAGCGCGCTTCTGGCGGCAATGCCGGATCGTCGGTCTTACCATGACCTGAAGCACCGCGACGCGGTCCGCACGGATGGCAGCAGCACGCGCCTTCGGATGTATCTTTATCCTGAGTTGGTAGCGCGCCTACCGGAAGCGCAGAAGCAAGTGTGGATGCCGGTCGCTGAAACGCTGTGCTCACCCGAGCTGGAGCTAGCGTTCAAGCGCAAATTTCGCTCCGCGATCGAGGAACGCTTCGGCAAGCCGGCCGAGAAGATCGGCCTCTACCCGATTCCGATCCTTCTGCGCGATCAGCCCGGCTATCGGATCTCAATCCATAGCGACGTGCCGAAGAAGGCGATTACCGTCCAATTCTACCTGCCGCGGGACCTATCGCAGCGCGAGCTCGGAACCATCTTTCACGAGAGCAACGAGGGTGAAGGCGCGAAGCGGACGACCAAGATGGAATTCGCACCCGCATCTGGTTACGCATTCCCGGTGTCGCTCACGAAGAGCTGGCACAGCGCAGCTACCGCAAGCGATGGCGATGGCGAACGCGTGTCGATGATGCTCACTTATTATGTCGCGGACAGCTTCGCTCGCCGGCTTTACTGGATAGCGCGCCGCGCTCTGCTGTCGCTGGGAATTCACTCCAACCATTGATTGTTCGGCGCCCCGGCACTGGCGAATCCGGCGCGCCTGGCTTAGTCAGCCATCATGCGTATCGCCCTCTCCGCCGATCATGCCGGCGTTGACCTCAAGGACTTCCTTGTCGCCTGGCTGAAAGAGGCCGGTCACGAGGTGCTCGACCTCGGCACCAACAGCCACGAGAGCGTCGATTATCCGCGTTTTGGCGCAATGCTCGCCGAAGCCTTGGCGGATGGCAGCGCCGAGCGGGGCATCACGCTGTGCGGATCAGGCATTGGCGTCGCCATCGCCGCCAACCGAAACCCTGCCTGCCGCTGCGCGCAGGTGTCCGAGCCGCTCTCCGCCGCGCTTGCCCGCCAGCATAACGACGCCAACGCGATCGCCCTTGGCGCTCGATTGATCGGCGAGGAGATGGCCAAGGCCTGCGTCACCGCTTTCCTCGACAGCCAATTTCTCGGCGGCCGGCATCAGCGACGAGTCGACCAGCTTTCTCACCTCTCGCAGGAAACAGCCTGATGGCCACTGCCCCGGATCTCGACCGCACCGCAAGCTATCGCGTGCCCCAGGGCTTTTTTACCAGCGGGCTTTCGGAGATCGATCCGGCGGTCGAGGCGGGCGTTAAGGCCGAGCTTCATCGCGAGCAGAACCAGATCGAGTTGATCGCGTCCGAGAACATCGTCAGCAAGGCCGTTCTCGAAGCTCAGGGCTCGGTGCTGACCAACAAATATGCAGAGGGCTATCCGGGCCGGCGCTATTATCAGGGTTGCGCGCCCTCGGACACGGTCGAGACGCTGGCGATCGAGCGCGCCAAGAAGCTGTTCGGCTGCCAGTTCGTGAATGTGCAGCCGCATTCCGGAGCACAGGCCAATGGTGCGGTCATGATGGCGCTGCTGAAGCCGGGCGACACGATCATGGGGCTGAGCCTCGCGGCTGGCGGTCACCTGACCCACGGCGCTCCGCCTGCCCAATCCGGCAAATGGTTCAACGCCGTCCAATATGGCGTTCGGCCCGACGATCATTTGGTCGATTTCGACGAAGTTAAGCGGCTCGCCAAAGAGCATCGGCCGAAAATGATCATCGCCGGCGGTTCCGCCTATCCCCGCCACTTCGATTTCGCCCGCTTCCGCGCCATTTGCGACGAGGTGGGCGCGCTCCTGTTCGTCGACATGGCTCACTTCGCCGGGCTCGTTGCGGCCGGCGAGCACCCGACGCCGTTCGGCCATGCCCATATCGTGACCACCACGACCCACAAGACGCTGCGCGGACCGCGCGGCGGCATGGTCCTGACCGACGACGAAGCCATCGCCAAGAAAATCAACTCGGCGGTTTTCCCGGGCCTTCAGGGCGGACCGCTGATGCACGTCATCGCGGCTAAAGCGGTCGCGTTTCACGAAGCGCTGCAGCCGGAGTTCAAGGCCTATGCTAGAGCGGTGATCCACAACGCCCGGACCCTGGCCAACCGCCTCAAGGAACGGGGCGCCGACCTAGTTGCCGGAGGCACCGACACGCATCTGGCGCTGGTCGACCTCCGGCCCCTCGGTCTCACCGGCCGGGATGCTGACGAGAGCCTCGAGCGGGCTGGCATTACCTGCAACAAGAACGGCGTTCCCTTCGACCCATTGCCGCCAGTGCAGACCAGCGGGATCCGCGTCGGGTCTCCCGCAGGCACGACGCGAGGCTTTGGCGAAACCGAATTCCGCGACATCGCCGACATGGTCGCCGACGTTCTCGACGGGCTCACGAAGAATGGCCTTGAGGGCAATGCCAGCATCGAGGCCGAGGTGAACAACCGCGTCCGTGCGCTTTGCGCGCGCTTCCCGATCTACCAAGGCTGAGGAATGCGCTGCCCGTTCTGCGCGCACGAAGACAGCCAGGTGAAGGACAGCCGGCCGAGCGAAGACGGCGCCGCGATCCGGCGCCGGCGCCAGTGCGAGGCGTGCGGCGCGCGCTTCACGACGTTCGAGCGAGTCCAGCTGCGCGACCTCACCGTGGTCAAGAAGGACGGCAAGCGCGAGCCTTTCGATCGTGACAAGCTCGCACGCGCGATCGGTCACGCCTGCCGCAAGCGCGACATCGATCCTGCGCGCATCGATCGACTTGCGAGCGGGGTTCAGCGGCAAATGGAAACCCTGGGCGATGAGGTGAAATCGGCGCGGATCGGCGAGGCGGTGATGGCCGGGCTAAAGGCCCTCGATCACGTCGCCTACATCCGTTTCGCGAGCATCTACAAAGACTTCAGCGATCCAGGCGATTTCACCGAGATCGCCGAACGGGTCGAAAAAGAAGGATCGCCGCCAACCGACCACGACAAATTGCTGTGAGTTCTGGGCGTACATTGGTCCATCGAAAACTCAGACGTGTGGATCCACCCCCCGTTACAGGGCGACACAAAACACCCCCCCTCTACCATATTCTCTCCCCCCCCACTCAAACCGCCGACCAAAAAAAAAAAGGGAAAACAGAGAAAAAAAAAACACAACCAAGAAGAATGATCCCTCTTCTCTCTTTCCTCCTCTCCTCCCCTCTTCCTCCCCCTCCCGAAGGCCCGTCTCGAAGGACCGATCATCGTCCTCGTCCGTCCGCAGCTCGGCCAAAATATCGGCAAGGCAGCGCGGGCTATGCTGAATTTCGGGCTGACCGAGATGCGCCTGGTCGCACCGCGGGACGGTTGGCCCAATCCCGAAGCCGGTCCATCGGCGAGCGGCGCCGACGTGGTACTGGAGCAGGCAGCCCTCTTCGACACAACGAGCGAAGCCATCGCCGATTGCTCGCTCGTCTTCGCGTCCACCGTTCGCCGGCGCGACCTTGTGATGCCGGTCGTCACTCCGGAGGCGATGGCGGACCAGATTCATGCCTCCGCCGGGCGCACCGCCATCTTGTTCGGACCGGAGCGAGCGGGGCTTGAGACGGAGGACGTCGCACTGGCCACCGCGATCGTCACCGTTCCCATCAATCCGCAGTTCGGCTCGCTCAACCTCGCTCAGGCGGTCATCCTGATCGCTTATGAATGGTCGCGGCAAACCGCCCTAGCGCAACCGCCGGCGAAGGAAGCCGAGCCGCCCGCACCCCATGGCGAACTGGACGGTCTCATCCATCATTTGAACGACGACCTTGACGCAAAAGGCTATTTTTTCCCCGTCTCGCGAGCAGAGGCGACCAGGAACACGCTGCGCACCATTTTGACCAAGCCCGGATGGTCATCGCGGGAGATAAAGGCCCTTCGCGGCATCATTCGTGCACTGGTAGGACCCGCTAAAATCCGGTAATTGGATGCCGTCCTTTATTGACGACGGTCAACTCATCGGCTCTCATTGCCCGAGAAAATAGGGGAAACAGAATGGTCATATCAATTGTCGCTGCGATGATGATGGCGCAGGCACCGGCCGCGGTCGTCCCGCCGCCAGAGCAACCGGTGAAGCTCAAAAAACACAAACCGAAGCAGATCTGCGAAACCGTCGACGTTACCGGAAGCAGGGTGCCACAACGCGTCTGTCGCAATGCGGACGATGCGCCCCCGACGGACGGCGACGTCACGGACGCCACTTTCGGTTTGAGCAAGCTTAATGCGGCAGGCAACGTTCGCAGCGGTCCAAACTAAGCTCTTCACCGCTCGCTTAATTTGACCGCGCGGCTGCTCTTGGCTAAGGGCGCCGCTCGCAATTGATCCCGCATGCCCGGTGAAGCGGTGATCGCGTTTGGCAAGCCAGACGGTGCGATTCCGGGCAACATCGGCAAAGCAAATTGGAGAACAGCACGTGACGAAGCGCACCAGCGCCAAATACAAGCTCGACCGCCGCATGGGCGAGAATGTCTTCGGACGGCCCAAGAGCCCGGTCAACCGCCGCGAATATGGACCCGGCCAGCACGGCCAGCGCCGCAAGAGCAAGGTTTCCGACTACGGAATCCAGCTGCGCGCCAAGCAGAAGCTCAAGGGTTATTACGGTGACATCACCGAGAAGCAGTTCAAGAAGAACTATACCGACGCGAGCAGCATGAAGGGCGACACGTCGCAGAACCTCATCGGCCTGCTCGAGCGCCGTCTCGACATGGTCGTTTACCGCGCCAAGTTCGCGCCTACGATCTGGGCCGCGCGCCAGATCGTCAGCCACGGCCACATTCGGGTCAACGGCGTGAAGTGCAACATCGCCTCGCGCCGCGTGGATGTCGGCGACGTCGTCGAGCTCGGCTCCAAGGCGCAGGAAATGGCGCTGGTGATCGAGGCCCAGAGCCTCGCCGAACGCGAAATCCCCGACTACGTCGTTCCCGACGGAACGTCGAAGATCACTTACACGCGCGTGCCGAAGCTCGACGAGGTGCCCTATCCGGTGCGGATGGAGCCCAACCTCGTGATCGAATTCTACTCGCGCTAAGCAAGGTTTGATCCTGCAAACTGGGCGGCCCTCGCTGGGGCGCCTTTTTTGCTAACTGCTACTTGTTCAAAGCAGCTTTCAAGAATTGATCGCTGCGACGCAGCATGTCGGCCCGAACCCGGCTATCGGGCAGGCTGTGATCGAGGTCCGGATAGGTCACCAGCTCGACCCGCTTGCCAGCCGATTGCAGCCGGCTCGCCATTCGCTCGGATTGCTTCACGTCCACGTTGCGGTCGTGCGTTCCATGAAACAGCATCACGGGCGCCACGATGCTCCCAGCGTTCTCCGCCGGTGAGCCTTTGCGGAGATGTTCCCCTTGGCCGATGAATTTGCTCATCAGCGCATGGTTCGACCATCCGCGAATTCCTCCTTCAGCATCTGAAGATCGGTCACCGGAGCGATCGCTACGACGGCCTTGAACAGGCCCGGGTCCGTCGTCGCGGATTGAAGCGCCGCGTAACCGCCATAGGACCAGCCGACGATCGCCAGCTTGCCTGGCGCGGCGATGCCCTGCGAAACCAGCCAGCGACCGGCGTCGGTCACATCGTGGATCGCGGTGCTCCATGACTGGAAGCCGTTCTTGTCGTACCAATCGTCGCCGAAACCGGTCGATCCCGGTAATTGGGCTAAATCACCGCATAGCCGACGGCGGCATAATATTGGGACAGCCAATCGAAACCCCATTCGTCGCGGGCGCTAGGCCCGCCGTGCGCATCACGATCGCGGGAATATTCTTCTGCGGGCCCTTGGCGGAAGGGTCAGGTAGGCCGGAACCATCGTACCGTCCGCAGCTCGATATGAAATCGATTGCACCTTGGCGAGCGGGACGCCTTCCAGCTGCGGCCGGATCAGCATGATCTCGTTGAGGACTGTGCTTGCCCTTGTCGAAGACATAGAACCGGCCCGGATCGACGTCGCTGCTAGCTCGAATGAGAAGCTTCAACTCGTCGAGCTGACGAATCGACGAAGTGGATCAGGGGCAAGGTCTTCAGGCTGCGGCCAAGGGCGTCGCCAAGCTGGTTGAGCTCCGGATCGAAGTATACCGCCTGGCGGACATCCGTCGCGAAGCGTAGACGCCAACCGGGCGCCGCGAACGACCGATCCGCACCACGTCGTCAATATCGACGTCCGGGCGCGACAGCACGAGCTCCTGCCGCAGCGAGCCGTCGAGGCTGACCCGATACAGCGCCTGGCCGTCCCTGGATCTTCCGCAGCGCATAAAGCGAGTTCTGCGCGGAATCGATCGCCAGTGGCTGGATCTGTCATTGCTGAGCACATCGGAGGTCGCCGAGCGGCTTCCAGCCGGATCCATTGCGGCGGTACGAATAATGGACGACCTGGCTCGATTGCTCACCGAGGCCACCCTCGGTGCCCAGATGCGGACCTTGCCGTGTCCGTCGGTCATGAATTGGTCAGCGAAGAGATCGGGAGTTTGGACCACCTTCGTCGACAGTGTCCGCGTGTTGACTTGCACCACGCCAAATCCTTGTCGTGACTTCGTCAATCTGGAAGGGTTGTGGTCAGCGGATTCGGGCACAAAAACGCGATCCATCAAGACCGCGCGCTCGTCGCCGGGGTTAAGGTCGATGACGTCGCCGCCGTAATTGCGTGCTGTACTGGTTATCCAGACTTTCTGCTTCGCTTAGAAGCTTGACGTTCTTGCCGTGGGCATCGATCGCGATCGTTCGGGTAACCGGGACGAGGTCGTTAGCCTGAATGACGGCGTAGACGCGACACGCCAAGCGGCTGTTGTCGACCCGAGCGGCAATACAGGAACCGCTGCGGGTTGCCATCGAGTGTCGCAATCGAGGTCGGCACGCCTCCACTAACGAGGTTGGCGATGTAAATGGAATTGCCGCGATCGCCCTTGGGCGCGATATAAGCGACCTTGGTGCCATCGGGCGAAAGGCTGATCTGCTGAACGCTGTCCGCGCGCCCCGAACATGTCGGCGAGATCGGCCGCCGGGGCCGCAGATCAAACGGGTCGCAACCGCGCAAAGCGGCTGCGCCACGAAACAACAAGAGTCTTCACGCCACACTCCCCCTCACACGTGCTTCGGCACCGCTTCAGATTGCTGATGAAAATCAATCAGGACAAGTGCCTGACTTGGCGCTTTGGAGCGAGTTTTGTTACCGGCAAATTCCATGCCTCGGCCACCGCAACCGGAATGGGCGCCGCATGAAGCGGTCTGGATCGGCTTTCCGAGCGATCCCGAGCTGTGGCTCGGGGATCTGAAGCCCGCCGAGCGCGAAGTCGCGGCTTTCGCGCGCGCAATCCACGCCGATGGCCGAGGCGAGAAGGTCTGGCTGGTCGCCGCTCATGATGGGGCCGCGGAAGCCGCCCGCCGCCTGTGCCCGTTCGCCGAAGTCTTGATCGAGCCGTTCGGAGATATCTGGCTGCGCGATACCGGGCCGATCATCCTCGGAGATGGCAAGGATCGCCGGGCGCAGGGCTTCGGCTTCAATGGCTGGGGCGGGAAATACGATCTGGAAGGCGACCAGGATATCGACGAGCGGATTGCCGGGCGCGCGGCCCTGCCCTTCGCCAAGGCCGGTTGGGTGCTTGAAGGCGGCGCGATTGAAGGCGACGGTTCGGGAACGGTGCTGACCACCGAGCAATGCCTGCTCAACCCCAATCGCAACTCCATGACCCGCGAAGAAACCGAGCAGCACCTGCTGGATGATCTCGGCTTCGAGCGGGTGGTCTGGTTCGGCTCGGGACTGATGAACGACCACACCGACGGCCATGTCGACAATCTCGCCCGCTTCGTCGCGCCGGGTCGCGTGGCGATCCCCACAGCTGCGAAGGACGATCCCAACAAGGCGATCTACAAGGATGCCGCGCGCCGCCTCGGCGATGCTCGCCTCGACCTCGTCACCCTGCCTTCTCCTGGCCGGATCACCGGGGAAGACGGCGACATCATCCCGGCGAGCTACATGAATTTCTATATCGGCAATGCCGTGGTGGTGGTGCCGCAATATGGCGCTGCGAACGACCGGGCCGCGGTCGACGTCGTCCAGGCGCTGTTCCCGGGCCGCGTTGCAATCGGCTTGCGGGCAGACCACATCCTCACCGGCGGTGGGAGCTTCCACTGCATCTCGCAACAGGTGCCGGCGTGAGATGACCAAGCTTACCGTTGCCGCACTGCAGCTTGCCTTCACCGACGACACGGATGCGAACATCCGCGCGGTCAGCGAACTCGTGCGCGAAGCGGCGTCGAAGGGCGCCGAGGTCGTGCTGCCGCCAGAGCTGTTCGAAAGCCCATATTTCTGTCGCGTCGAAGATGAAGATCTATTCGCGACAGCCAGGCCGACGGCCGAGCACCCCTCGGTGCTCGCCATGCAAAATCTCGCAGCGGAGCTGAAGGTGTGGATCCCGACGAGCTTTTTCGAGCTCGACGGTCCGCATCATTACAACAGCCTCGCCATGGTCGGCCCGGACGGAAAGGTCGCCGGGGTCTACCGCAAGAGTCACATCCCCGACGGTCCCGGCTACGAAGAGAAATTCTACTTCCGGCCGGGCAATACCGGCTTCAAGGTGTGGCAGGGGCCGCACCGCTCGACCATCGGCGTCGGCGTGTGCTGGGACCAATGGTACCCCGAAACCGCCCGCTCGATGATGCTGATGGGCGCCGATATCCTGTTTTACCCGACCGCGATCGGCACCGAGCCGCATGACCCCGACCTCGACACCTCGCGCCTGTGGCGCCGGGCGATGATCGGCCACGCGGTGTCGAACGTCGTGCCGGTCGTCGCCGCCAATCGCATCGGAACCGAGTGCGGCCAACGCTTCTACGGCCATAGCTTCATCTGCGACGAGCGCGGCGACATACTCGCGGAGTTCGGGGCCGATGAAACCGGCGTCCTGGTCTCAACGCTCGACCTTGCCGCCAGCAAGAAACACCGCGCCGCCTTCGGCTTCTTCCGGGACCGTCGGCCCGAGCTTTACGGCCGGCTCATCCAGGACGTTTGAGTTCGAGGGCCCGCGCGAACACACTTTCGAACATCGCGGCATTCAGCCGGCCGGTATTCTGGTTGTAGCGCGAACAATGATAGCTCGACAGCAGGATGAGGCCGTCAGGCGCGATGTTCTCGGCTCCGTGGCCGAACCTCGTCGATGACGGTGGCAGGCCCATCGCCCGCGCCGCCGCGACATGGGCGATCTGCCCGAGCGCAACCACAATCCGGACATTCGCCAGTGCGGCGAGCGCAGCCTCGAAGTAATTGCGGCAGGTGGCAATCTCGCGCGGCTCCGGCTTGTTGGCCGGCGGCAGGCACTTGACCGCGTTCAGGATGATGGCGCCGCTCAGCGTGAGGCTGTCCGATGGGTCGGCCTCGTAGCGCCCTTCGGCGAGACCGAACTTGAGCAGCGTCCGATAGAGCAGCTCGCCCGCGAAATCGCCGGTGAATGGCCGTCCGGTTCGATTCGCGCCGTGCTTGCCCGGCGCCAGCCCCACGATCGCGAGCCAGGCGCTTCGATCCCCGAATGCCGGGACCGGGGCGTTCCACCACTTCGGAAATTCAGCGCGGCATTCCTGCCGGAAAGCGACCAGCCGGGGGCATAACGGGCAGTCGCGCGGTGCTTCGGCCTCCGGGATCGGCGAGCGGTCGGCGGGTTGCGCAGCATCCATGCCCCACCATACCGCTCGCCCTGAGCTTGTCGAAGGACTGTTCTTATTCCTAGGGCGCAAGAAGAAAGTCAGTCCCTCGACTGGCTCGGGACGAAGGGTTGCCGCTTGAGCGAACCTCCGTATCTCTACGCGATCGCGATCGGCTCCAATCGCCCGCATGGGCAGTTCGGGCGTCCGGCTAAGGTCGTGGCAGCGGCCATCGCCCGGCTCGATGACGAATTCGGGCTGTTCGATGCCTCGCCGATTGTCCTGAACGCAGCCCAGGGCGGGGCCGGCCGCGACTTCGCCAATGCCGTGGTCCTGATCGAAAGCGCGCTTCAGCCACCACGGATGTTGGAGGAGCTCAAGCACATCGAGCGGCAATTCGGCCGCCGCCCCGGCCGCCGGTGGGGTCCTCGAGTCCTCGACCTTGATCTCCTTTTGTGGAGCGGGGGTAAATTCCGATCGCGCGAATTGACCATCCCGCACCGACGATTCGAAGAACGGGACTTTGTCCTTCATCCGCTGGCCATGATCGCGCCCAACTGGCGCGTCGGCGATCGCACCATCCGGCAGATCGCCCATCGGCTTGCCCGCAGAGCGCCGCGCGGCTAACCGCCGGTTCAGGTGGGCCCATAGCTCAGTTGGTAGAGCAACTGACTTTTAATCAGTAGGTCGCTGGTTCGAATCCAGCTGGGCTCACCAGTTCCGCCAAACCCGAACCGAAACCCGAAGGGAATGCGAGTGACCACCTACCAGCGAGCGGTCCCCCTGATGGAGGCCGAGCTAGGGGATGAGCTCGTGGCGCTGGACCCCGAGGCGGGCGAATGCTTCGGCTTCAATAGTGTAGCGACTTCTGTGTGGCGCGAACTGAAGCAGCCGAAGAGCTTCGAACAGCTTCACGACGGCTTGCTTGGCGAATATGAAGTCAGTCGGGACCAGTGCGCGCAGGAACTCCGCGAGCTGCTTGAGACGCTGTGTGCAAGAGGACTGATCGAGGCAACGACGACAGGGCGATCCTGAGCAAATCGCCGGGACACTGGATTTCGATCTCGTTTCGCCACAAGTTCTGCCGATGCCGTTCAGATTGAACGCCTCAATTGACCGGAACGCCCTCAAGGCGGCTTACCGTTCTACTGGAAACATATCGATCTCCCCGTTCCTTGCCGAGGATCAGGCTGACCGCCTGCATGCTCATCTGCTTGGCCGAAGTGACTGGCGAGCGCGCCTTCGCGACCTCAATGGCCACCTGTTCGACCTGTCGCCCGAGGAGCAATCCGAATGGGGTGCCGGGCGGACGAAAGCGGTGCGGGCGCTGATCGCGCCCCGTTACGGGCAAAAAGGCTTTGGTTATGCACACGGGCGCCTTCGGATCGTCGACATGGAAGGCAAGCAGCAGGAAGCGCGCTCTCTTCTCGGCGATTTCGGCAACTTCATGACAAGCGAGCCCGTGCTTGATCTCTTTCGATTCATCACGGGCGCTGATGACATCGACTTCGCCGACAGTTTTGCCGCGCGCTACGATCCCGGCGACTATACGACCGTCCACGACGATGGCGTCGACGAGCGGAAGGCCGCTTACGTGTTCGGGCTTACGAAATCCTGGCGGGCGGACTGGGGCGGACTCCTGCTCTTCCACGAGCAAGACGGCAGCGTCGAGTTAGGTCTTATTCCAGCTTTTAATGCGTTCAACCTTTTCTCGGTTCCGCGCCCTCACAGCGTCACCGTCGTTGCACCCTTCGCTGGCGAGCCTCGCCTGACCATCACAGGATGGTTCCATCACGCGGCGGCGATGAAAGATGAGGCGGAACCAGGAAAGCCCGATCACCGAAGGGGCTGGTAAGTTAAGTGGCCTCACTTTATGAAATCCAGCAACAGGAGGCTCGGTGTGACCCAGACCAAGAAATCGTGGCGCAAGCCTGAGGTAAAAGTCATCAAGGCCGGTTCCGCCGAGAAGGGCGGGACGATCGCTGACGGCCAGGGAGCCGCGAAGTCCTGATCCTGCTGTAGGACGGTCCCGCGAAGGAGCGGCGTGAGCGCATTCGCCGGATGGATTGACGACCGGCCGCAGCCTGCTCTCAAGCAGAATGCCGCCACCCTCCTCGCCGCTCAATCCATATATGCCGATGGCCGGAGCTGGGTTGAATCCACTCCTGGCGCAGCGTTTGCCGCTGGCCGACAGGCTGCTTCCATCGACGGCCCGACCATAGCGACCTCCAGCGCACTGCTGGTCGCGGCCGACGCGCGCGTCGACAATCGGAACGAACTGATTGCCGAGCTGGGCCTGTCGCGCCTTGAATGGCAAGGCCGTCCGGACTGCGACCTTTTGCTCTTGGGCTGGTCGCGCTGGGGCGAAGGCCTGCTCGACCGATTGGTCGGGGATTTCGCGCTGGCCGTCTTCGACAAGCGCGAGCGACGCCTCTA
The DNA here is from genome assembly GCA_963748685.1 of uncultured Pseudomonadota bacterium. Taxonomy (GTDB): domain Bacteria; phylum Pseudomonadota; class Alphaproteobacteria; order Sphingomonadales; family Sphingomonadaceae; genus Sphingomicrobium. The sequence continues at coordinate 204,774 of CAVVKB010000005.1, forward strand.
CCTCGCGCGCGACCCCAGCGGTCAGCGCCCCTCCTTCTACAGTCAATCCGGTACTCGCTTGGCGTTCGCTTCGATGCCGAGCGGACTGGCCATGCAACCGGTTGTATGCAGCGGCTGGAATCCGGAGGGTTTTCGGTCCGCTCTCTCTGACGAGCTTGCACAGGAAGTGACATATTTCCGGGGCGTCACGCGCTTACTGCCCGGACATTGTCTCACATTCTCCCGCGGCGATCTGCGCGTGAGGAGGTGGTGGAATCCCGACCTGGCCCCTCTGAAACTCCGCCAATCCGACTTCATCGACGCGCACCGGGAGCTGCTCGACAAAGCCGTCGACTGTCGCATCGGCTCGGCGAAGATAATTGCTTGCTATCTCAGTTCCGGTTGGGACAGCACGGCGGTGGCCGCAGCCGCCGCAAGAGCGAAGCATTCCCGGATCATCGGCTACACGTCAGCGCCTCGGCGCCATTTTGAGGGGCCAGTCCCCCGCGGCTACTTCGCCGATGAAAGCGACATCGCCGCCCGTGCGGCTGCGCGTTTCGGAATCGAGCACCACGTGCTTCGTGCGACGCCGCTCACCCTCGAATTCCTCGAAGCCCAGGCCGTCGCTTACCAGGACCCAGTCCGCAATATCATCAACGCGGCCTGGGGTTCGGCTATTCATCATGCCGTTCGCCAGAGCGGGGCGAATGTCCTTTTGACTGGTGCCCTCGGCAATCTTTCGCTCAACTATGGCGGCTTGTCGGTCTTGCCACAGTGGTTAAGCGGAGGGCGATTGGGCGATTGGGCGAAGCAGGCATATTATGTCTCGAGGCGTCAGCGCGTGCGTTGGCGAAGCATCCTCTGGAACAGCTTCGGCTCTTCACTTCCTGCCAGTCTGTGGGAAGTCTTTCAGCGAACGGTGCTCGGCCAACCCAAACACCCAGCCATTTTCCTTCACCCGCAGCTGCGCGAGCGCTGGAAATCGAGAATCGCGGGCATCCAGCCCAGCGGATCTCCTGCCCGCGATCGGATGCGGATGATCGCATCCCTCGATCATGGGTTGGTGACCAAGGGCGCCTTGGGCGAAGCGGGGATCGACGAACGCGACCCCTTCGCTGACCGCCGGCTCATCGAATTCAGCCTGCGTCTCCCTCCCGATCAGTTTCTGAAGGATGGCATTTTCAGGCCTCTCGCTCGATCTGCCCTGTCCGACCGATTGCCGGCGGAAATTCTCGATGCCCGCCTTCGCGGCCTGCAAGCGGCCGATTGGCCGGCCCGGTTTCCGCAGAGCGAAGCTTCGCGCATCCTGGATGCGGTGGAGGATTGTTCGAACGTTGCCGAACTGCTCGACATTCCGGCGCTTCGGGCCGCTGTTTCAGATTGGCCGGAAACTGACAGGGATGTCCTCGCCAAGTGGGAACTCTACAGCAGGGTACTGCCCGCTGCCCTCGCGACCGCGGTCTTTATCAAAACGTTCAGCGACCAGTTGCAATCGCGTTCGGGGCGGGACCAATTGTCTCAATATGGCGGAGCATGAGCCCGCCCTGATCATCCATCCGGCCCAGTCCCCAAACGCGGGACAGCCGATGAACCCCGATATGCTGAACCAGGCGAGTCACCGTGCTCCAGTGACGGCGTTCGTTCTTGGCAGCCGAAACAAACTCACCACGGTAGGTGTGCGCGAAAACCGCGTCGGCAGCCTCGATGCCCGTCAGCGTCTCTACTCCAAATGTGGTGGCTCGCTCGAGGACGTAAACAGCGGCGAGGTCCAACTCAGGGCGATCCAGTTCCAGGCTCAGCGGCAGATCATATTTGTTCCAATCGCTATCCCCGACATAGGCTCGGCTGAGGTATGAAGGATCATGCCCAAACGCCTGGAGCGCCTCTTCCCATAGCCGCAACCGCGGTAATCCCGGCAGGACCTTGGGATGCTGCTGCTCGCCAAAGTCAACGACACAGACATCGTCAGCGATGACCTTGTATCCCCGATTATGGAACCAGGCCGCGAGCGTCGATTTGCCCGCCCTGAACTCGCCCATGAAAGCCACCGCACGGCCATTGATTTCGATGGCGTTGGCATGGAGTGGAAGCAGGCCGCGTTGATGCAGCAGCACGCCGAATACGGAGCCAAGGAGGTATAAGCGGACGTTGCGCTCAGGAACGTGGCGGACAGAATTCGACAATGATCTCGTTGCCGCCCCGGATCCGGAATTGCGCGACCCCGGGGATGGTCAGCAGAAGTCCGTCATCATCATGATCCGCGTGGAGGCCCGCCGGAGCGCCCGGACGGCCGAGGGAAGCCAACCGGATCGTAACGTCCGGCAAACCCGGGTCATCGGCCGCGACAAGTTCGGGCAAGGGCAGCTCACTGCGGACGCGCAGACCAAATACCAGATAGTTCATGGATAGACCGCGAGTTCCGCGAAATTGGCGGCCTGCTCAGCCCCAAGCACGATCCGGCCCGACGTACAGACCCAGACATGCGCTTCGATCGTTGCAATGTCCGAGTGCTGGCGGGCGCCGTAATGAAGGGTCGCTGCGATCCCGCCGGTCCTCAGCATCCGTTGCGCGGCAAGTCCCTGTTCGATGCACATCGTTCGCCACGGGAGATACCGAGAGGCGGCTTCGATCGCCCACACGACGTCGTCGGCCGACGTCGAGGCACGCGGAGTACGCAGGTCAACACACCCAAGCCGAATTGCCCGATTGAACGGCAGCAGGACGACGGCGGTCGATGCAATCGACAGCCACCAGCCGGCGCGGATTAGCAAGGTCCGGCGCGATCCTTCCAAACGGCGCCACCGATCGATCAGCCGAGCATTCACCTTTGCCACTAAGCTTCGACCATAACGAGCCTATTCGCTTTGTCAGCGGCTTGAGGCAAATGGCGAGCCATGGGGGGCGGGCAAATTTCTCCGGAATTCAGGCTCGCCATCGACTGTTGCCGCCGCTGTTTTCGCGGGAGCGACGAGACCGGGCCCACTCCGGAGAACGTCGACTGGTCGAAATTTCTCGCACTGATAGCTTTTCACCGCATCCAGGGCCTCGCCAATAAAGCACTGACCTCTACCGACCCCGTACCCCCAGGGATTCGGGACACGCTGCATGCCGAAGCCGCCAAAGTCGTGGCGGCGAACCTGCGCTCGAAAGTCGAAACCCGTCGCCTGCTCGACGGTTTCCGGGCAGCCGGGATCGACGTCATCTTTCTCAAAGGCTTGTCCCTCAGCGCCCTCGCTTATGGCGACCCGTTGCTGAAGTCAGGGGTCGACATCGACCTGCTGATCGATTTGCGCGATCTGACGGCCGCGGCCAGTGTCCTGCGCGAAATGGGCTATGAGCTTGGCGTTCCCCGCTCGACCTCGAGCGAAGCCGATCTTCGCCGCTGGCACGGCGGTTCCAAGGAATCGGTGTGGGTCAAGCATATGCCCCCACTTCAGGTCGATCTTCATACGCGGCCGTCCGACAACCGCCGCTTGATCCCGCACCTCGACGTCCGCTCCCCTCGCCAATGGGTCGACATCGGCGATCAACTTCGACTCCCGACGCTCGCGGGGGATGAACTCTTGGCCTATCTTGCCGTTCACGGCGCTTCCAGCGCCTGGTTCCGGCTCAAATGGATTTCGGACATCGCCGCGCTCCTCGATGGCTGCAGCCCGGAGGAAATCGAGCGCTTGTACGATCGTTCGCAAGAGCTAGGTGCTGGCCGCTCCGCCGGACAGAGCTTGTTGCTTGCCGATCTGCTCTTTGGAGCCTTGAAGCACAATTTGGCGCTGGCGGAGCGGCTCCGAGGCGACGCCATCACGAAGCTACTCTTCCGGACCGCCGTCCGAATGCTTCTTCGCGGGCCCGTGGAACCGACTGAAACGCCGTTCGGCACCTTCCTCATCCACTCGTCTCAATTGCTGTTGCTGCCAGGCGCTCGCTACACCGGCTCGGAATTCGCGCGCCAGGCGAGTTGGCGGGTCCTTCGCAACCGATTCTAGCGGCGTCGCTTGGTAGCCGCTGACCGAAACAGATCGGGTCGCATTCGAGCGACGATCATCAGGACGGTGGGCACCGCCATCGTCAACAGGATATCCTTGGCGCCCTCGCCATATTGCTTGCCAGGATCGGGCCATTGCTCGACGCGGAGGTCGACCGCCTCATTCCACAGGATGATTGCGAACAAGCCTAGCCATGGCCGCGCCGAGGTGAGCGGCCGACGGAATGCGACTCCGAGCGCGATCCACAGCAGGACGCCTACCAGCAGGTGAAGCGTGTCGTGGCTGATCGTCAGCGAATGCTCGACGAACAGCTTGCCCTGGTGCCAGGACCGCATCGCGGTGGTGAGGATCATCCACAGATCGTGAAGCATGGCGCGGGTCGCTTAGCCGATCACCAGGTGCCGGGCCGGTCGCAGGTCCGAAACCGTCGATGGTAATGGTCGGCGCGGTCGATCAACCAGCAAGCCCAGGCACATGGCAAAAACAGCGCTCATCGCGGCCGTTCGCAGCGGAAAATCGACCAGGCTGTGAAACAGGATGGCCGCGCAAGCGATGGACGCAGCACGCGCATAGGCACTGCCACTGACCCACGCGGGGCCGATCAAAGTCAGCCACCAACCAAGTAAAGCAAGCAAGAGCAGGATTCCGGGAATGCCGAGCTCCAGCGCCACTTCGGCATAGTCATTGTGCGCGTGAACCACATACTCGCTCGTGACTGAGTCCGGGCTTTCGTAAAGAGGGTAGACCTTGGCAAACGTTCCCATTCCCGATCCGAAGGGCATGAAATCAACGATCGCAATTTCGGTCCTGCCCAGGATTTCGGCCCGGGACGCAACCGACGTCCGCGCGTCGAGATCGATCTTGGCCGGGCCGATCGAGCTGTTTGCAACGAACCCGATCGACAGCACCAAGAGCGCTCCTGCCGCAAGAAGCAGCCCCCGCCGCAGCCGGCCGGATGCCGGCAGAATCGATCGCCGCGCTGCCGAGCAGCACCGGCGACGTCAGTGCAAAGCCGGCAAGCGAGCCATTGAGCAGGATCCCCGCGATCAAGACCGTCGCGATGCCCCCGAGCATCGCGAGCGACCCCCAATATCGCTGCCGTTCACGGCCCCGCCCATACGTGCCGAGCGCTGCGAGAAACGGAAGGCTGACGACCAGGAGCATCGCCATGTGATTGGCGTTCGCGAAGAAGCCGACGGCCAGCCCGATGTTCGTCTCCCCGTAGAGATACCAGCGCCCGGACGGGCTGCCGCTCGTGACCTGCATGGTTCCAAGCACGACTCCCGCCATGCTCCCCGCCACCAGCGCGATGGCAAGCCAGCTCGGACGATAGGCCCTTAAGCGAACGATCGCGCAGTAAATCGCGAGTGGAGGGACCAGGCAAAACAGTGCGGTCAGCGAGGAATAAGGCGCAACGGAGATTGACAGTGATGGGACGGATTGCCCAAGCAGGGCGAGGCCGTCAGCGATCCGGCCCCGCACCCCGTGATGATGCAACCAGGCCGTTGGCAGCGGCACGGATTGCAGGGCAGCCCAGGCAATGAGGGCGATCGCGAGGATGAGCGGGACTCGCGCGGTGCCGCACAGCTCTTCTTCGCCTGTTGCCATGGCGCTCCACGCGATGATCGCGAGCCCGGCCAGCTGCAGCAGCGCATTCTGCCACACGCCCTGCGCGCTTCCTCCCAACAGCAGACAGGCCAGAAGATAAGCTGGCGCAATTGCGCTTCTCGACGCGCTAGGCATGCGGCGCGTGCCTTTGAAGCCTAAGCGCGCCGATGGTCACGTCGATCTGTTGTGAAATATCGCCGGACGAGCCCGAGAGTTTGAGCCATTGAGCCGGACAGTTGGCCGGAACCTCGAAGCTCCAGCCCGCGGCTGCCTTGTCGAGCGTAACCGAGGCGATCGGGGACGTGGCCTGGTCGCACCACAATGACCAGGCGAGGCTCGTTGCGCGCGCCCGGTCGCCAATCAGCCGCATCGACAATCGGTACGCGCCCGCGGGGAGGACGAGCAGTTGGCTGGCGAGGATGCCGTCTTGCTGGCCATAGAAGAGAAGATGCAGCCGACCGCCGGGCTGCCGTTCGGCAAGTCCGACCGCCGACGATGTCAGGCTCCAGTTGAACGGCGGCGGACTTGTCTGGTCCTTGAATGACGCATCGTGGATGAGCTCGTCGCGATCCGATCCGGTGGCCCGAAGCCAGATTTCCCGCGCTTTTGCATATTCCCGGGCGACGGTAAGCGTATCGAGCAGCCTCGCGAACCAGTCGCTCGTGCCCACGTTGCGGTCAGCCGCCAGGGCCAGCGCGGCCGGTACCGTTTCGGGCTTGGCGGCCAGGGCATTCAGAACCGGATCCGCCAAGCGCGGGTTTTCGCGGAGCAACCTCTTGAGCCGAGGCCAGTTTTCACGATCGGACGCGTAAGCGGCAAGATAGGGCCCAACGAGAGACACGCCGTTGGGAGACAGCCGTGCGAGCGCTGCGGTCTCGCTGAGGCCGCGATCGACGTCGCCCTGGCGCAGATAGCGATCGGCGAGGAAATAGGCCGCCGGAAGGGACCTTGGATCGCGCCATTGCGCGGCTTCAAAAGCGCGCTGCGCCAAGGCCTGGTTGCCGGCGAGCTGCGCCTGCACGCCACGAACGAGGAAGGGTTCAGGGGCCAAAGGCGCACGCGGGGCCGCCTCGGCGGTGAGCGCCAGGACCGACTGCGGCACCGGTCTTCCGGCTCGGGTTACGCGCGCGATCTCGGTCATGGCCTCGGCGATTTCGACCGCCGGATGCGAACTCCAGACCGGGACCGCAACATCGGGGCTGGTCGCGGCCAGCCCGGACACGACGGCGCTCCGGATGATCTGCGCTGCCAGAATCAGCGCGACGAGAATCACGCTAACCCGTCTGATCATCTCGCCTGGACCTTCGGATTTGGAACGATCAGGCGTCGGCATCCGCGGCCACGCGCGCCGTTTCCTCTTCATGCGGGATCATGAGAATCTCGGTCTTCTTGATCCGGCCCCGGGGTCCGTAGCCATAGCCGTAACCGTAGCCGTACCGGCCATAGCCACCCGCATTATCGCTCGACTTCGTAAGCGCCGCACCGAGGATGCGGGCTCCCGTCACTTCGAGGCGATTGAGCGCCTCGATCGCGGCCCGCGTTCGGGTCTTACCGCTTTCGACGACGAACAATGCGCTGCCCGCTGCAGCGGCAAGCAGCGGAGCGTCGGCGAGGCCGAGCGACGGCGGGCCATCGATGATCACGAGGTCGAAGTCCTCTTTCGCCTCGGCGACGATCTTGCGGATTCGTCCCGTCGACAACAGGTCCGCGGGGTTTGGCGGAAGCGGCCCGCTCGGCAACAACCACAAATTCTGGTGCTGGGTCTCGACGACGTGCGCCTTCAGCGGATCGTCGGTCGTCAGGAGCTTGCTGAGGCCCACCCGCTCGTTGGCGGATTTGAAAGCAGGCTTTCGAAGGTCGCTGTCGATCAGCAGAACGCGCTTGTCACGGCGCGCCGCATTCTGCGCGATGGCCAGGGCCGATGACGATTTGCCCTCGCCGGAACGGGTGCTGGTGACCAGCAGGACGCCCGGCATGCCCTCCTCGGTGCTGAAGCGGAGAGCCGCGACGATGGCCGAATAGGCCTCTGAAATGAGCGATGTCGGGTTCCTGAGATCATCAACGAACGAATCCCGGCCTGGCGTCCTCGGCACAGTCCCAAGACAGGCCAGCATCAGCTTGCGCCGGATATCTTCGCGGCTCTTGATCGTGTCGTTGGCAAATTCGAGGCCGATCGCGCCAGTCACGCCGCCGACCAGGCCCAGGCCCAGGCCAACCAGCAGGTTCATGAGGAGGTTCGGTTTGAACGGGAAGGTCGGCGCCTCGGCGCGGTCGACAATGGAAACGGGCGCCATGCCGACGCCGCCCGCCACGCCGATCTGCTTGTAGCGCTGCAACAGCGCATCATAGAGGCTGCGGTTGGTGTCCACCTCACGCTGCAGGATGGTATATTGGATGCTGCGTCCGCGAAGGTTGAGCACGTCGCCCTTGAGCCCGGAGACACGCGCCTGAAGCGCTCGCTCGGCGGCAAGAGCACCCTTATAATCGGCGAGCAGCCCGTTGATTCTGCCCGACGTGGCCTGCGAAACCTGGGTGTTGATCTGTTTCTGCAGCTCGGCGATCTGTGACTGGAGGCTGAGCATTTCGGGATGCTCCGGCTTCATGAACTCGCGCTTCTGCTGATAATCGCTCTGCAGCTTCGCAAGCTCCTGGCGGAGCGGGATGACGCTGTTGTTGACGTCCGTATTCGGCCCCGCTCCCAAGGCTTCGCGATAGGCGCCCTCCGCTCCAACCCGGCGGGCAGTGGCAGCGCCTAAAGCGGCGTTCAGCTGGACGAGCGATTCACCCTGCAGCGAATTGGTGTCTCCGCTCGACGGTCGTCCGTCCGAGGTCGTGCCAGTGGTGATAATGCCCTGTTGCTGCGCATAAGCCACGACCGCCCGCTCGGACCGCTCGAGATCGCTCCGGGTCTTGCTGATCTGGCGTTCGAGGAAATTGCGCGCGTAAGCGGAGGCTTCGTAGCGCCGCTGGAGCGAGGTATTGATGAAGCTGTCGGCGATACCGTTGGCGACCAGCGCCGCCAGCTGCGGAGAAGTCGAATCGAAGCTGAACCTGATCAGCTGGCCCTGTTCCGGCGCCACCACCTTAAGCCCACCCTGGACGACACTGGTAGCCGCCCGGAGTCGCTGTGAAGCATCGGCATCTTGGGCAACGATATCCGGGTTATTGGCCAGGTTGAGATCCTGGGCGGTACGCTCGGATACCGCTCGGCTTCCCAATAGCCCCACCTGTGTGGCGACGAAGTCATAGGCATTGTTCGCTTGAACATCCTGCTGCCGGGACTGCTCGTCGCTGACCGCAACCGACGGCGGGTTGCCTTCCAGCGTCACCCAGGAGCGGTAGATCGGCCTCGTCAGGAGCGAGAAGAGGATCGCGCCAGCCAGACCCACTCCGACAGCGCCAAGGACCAGCCAGCGCCAATGGTGGATAATCCGCAACAGCGTCGGAACATCGAGGATCGCAGCCGCCGAATAGCTCCGCTGGCCCGCTCCCGGCCCATGGTCCGAGGGAATCGGCGCGATCGGCCATTGGCCGTCATTCCTGACTGCGATGTCCTTGTTCACCAGGGGCGTGCTCCGTTGCTTTGCCCTGCCAGCTACAGCGGGCCGAAAATCGACAGGAGCGGAATGCTCTGCAGGAGCTGCTTCTGTGTCGCCTTAACCGACGATCCGTCAACGACGACGATATCGCCGGGATAAATTTGCGGATCCGGCGCCTGGCCGCGACGAATAGAGGTCAGGTCGAATGCGGCCGCCTGCCGCTGGCCACCAATGGTCCGGAAAACGGCGACGCGCCTCGCGTTGGCATCTTCGCTCGTTCCCTTGGCCATCGCGACCGCCTGGATCAACGAAATCGGGCCGCCGACGGAGAAAGATCCGCCCTCGCGAACCGCTCCGTCCACCGTCACCACGTGCGCGGTCGACGCCTTGATCGCGACGCTCACATCCGGATGCTCAAGATACTTGGCGCCGAGCTTCTAGTCAGCTGGTCGTCGAGCTCGGCGGTGGTGAGGTTGGCCGCCGACAGCTGGCCGATCAGGGGCAGAGAGATATTCCCGGCCAGGTCGACATCATATTCGCCCGATAGATCCTCCATCTTGAAAACCTTGATGGCGAGCTTGTCCATCGGCGCGATCTTGTAATTGGTCTCCAGCGTCTGGAATTTGACCTCGTCCGGGGCGGCGAGCGTCTTGTTGTAGGGAATGGTGCCCCCGCGGGTGTCCGCGCAGCCCGAAATAAACGCCGCCGCACACATCAATGCCAAGACTGGAAGCAACCGGCCGGATACATGGGCTAGAAACACGATCGCTCCCGTACTGAACGTGCGACAGTCCGAAATGGACATGACGGAACGGCAAGGACTATTCCGCTGCCCCAGCGAAAGCAATTCGCTAAGCCGAGCCTTGCACCCGGCCAGCCTCAAGCAGCCAACGCTCCTGCCCCTCAATGGCCAGCGCGGTGAGGACGCCCGTCCGATACGCCCGGTATCGATGCCGATCCGGTTCGGACGCTGATCAACGGCCTCCGAGATGGTGTGCCCGTGGACGACGACGAGGCCATGATCGGTATCGTCGAGCAGGAACGGCTCGCGGATCCAGCGAAGATCGGACTGGGCCTGGTCCTCGATCGGCACCCCGGGCCTGATGCCGGCATGGACGAAGAGATAATCGCCAAACCGGCAGGTGTCGGCAAAGCTCTTCAGGAAGGCGACATGCTCCCGCGGAATGGCGTCGCGCACGACGGCAAGGGCCTCGTCATTGCCAAGGCTTGAGAATCGCGAGGTATCGACGCCGTAGCTCTGGAGACATTCGGTCCCGCCGAACCACCGCCATCTGGCGAGGAGCTGGGCGTCGCCACCGATGATGCGCAGCATCACCTCCTCATGATTGCCAAGCAGGAAGACGGGGCGGATTCCCGGCCGCTGGTAGGTACGCAGCCGCTCGATCACCTGGGCTGAACTTGGCCCGCGGTCGATCAGGTCGCCGACGAACACGAGCAGGACTCGTCGGGCGGGATGGTGCTGTAGCTCGGCGTGGATTTTCGCGAGCAACTCCTCGAGCAAGTCGAGCCGTCCGTGGACGTCGCCGACCACATAGGCGCGAGGTCCGGGCGCGCCGTCGGGGACGTCGCCATCTTCGTTCGCAGAGTCGGCGCTAGTCATTCTGATCTATCCCGAAAATACGGCTTCAGGCGCTCAAGCAACTGGAAGCGCGGAATGTCCACATCGAAGGCGGTGCCGTCCTCGTCGACCATGCGGTAGCTTCCGCTCATCGCGCCGCTGGGCGTATCCAGCGGGCAGCCCGAGACATAGTCGAAGCTCGCGCCCGGCGCGATCAGCGGCATTTCGCCCACTACGCCTTCCCCGACGACATCGTGCATGGTGCCGCGGCCGTCGACGATCGTCCAGCTGCGCGACAGCAGCTGCACGGCGACTTCGGAGCCGTTCTCGATCCGCACATGATACGACCAGAACCAGCGGTTCGACGAGGGATCGGATTGCTCGGCAAGAAAGCTGACGGCCACCCGGACCGCGATGTCGCGGGTCACCGCGACGTTGGGAAACAGCATGGCGAGCGTGTCGATCGTCACCGGCGATGCCAACCTAGGCAAGACCACCGGCGCGGCGCAACCGGTCGACGAGGCGGGCGCGGGCCTCGGCGAGCGGCCGCGACCGGTCGGTCAGCACGTCGCGGAGCGAGAAAATGGCCGGTAAGGTCGAGGCCCTGAGCGATCTCTTCCCAGAGCGCCGGCCGCCTTCCGGACGAAGGGGGGCAGCGGCAGGAGCTTGCCCGCATAGGGCTCGGCCTCGGCCGCGCTCACCGCCCGGCCGGACTTGGGGCTGACCGCGATCAGATCGTCGTTCGCCCCGGTAACCGCGCAACGGTCGAGGTCGAGGCCGAAGCCGAGCTCGGCGAGCAGCAGCAATTCGTAGCGGACGAGGCCGCGCCCCATCCGCTCGCGGACGGCGCGGCTTCGATCGCATCGAGCAGCCCCTCGAGCGCCTCGTACAGGCGCGGATGGGGCTGGCCCTCCGGCAAAGCCGTAGCGGTCAGCACCGTCGCCCATTCGATCGCCGCGGCCGGCAAGGGCTCGGACAGAAGCGGCGCCCGGCTGTGCACCAGCTCGATCGCCGCCTGCGGCAATTGCATTTCCGTGCGCGCGCGACAGCTGCGCCTGGACCGACATTGCCGGCGATCAGCACCGGCCGCATCCGCCGGCCCCGCGCGCCCCTGACATAGGCGGCGACGCAGGCCCTGCCCGGCGTCATCAGGCGAACGATCGCGCCATGCTCGCCATGGCTGCGAAGCGCGCAGACGATGGCCGGCGTGTCGAATCCTCATCCGCGCGGATGGAAATAGTCATAAAGCTGTCGCGCCGTCGCCTTGCTGATGCCTGGCGCTTTCTCGAGATCGTCGAGCGCGGCCCCTTTCACCGCCCTGGCCGTGCCGAAGTGCATGAGCAACGCCCGCTTGCGATTCGGGCCGATGCCGGGAACCTCGTCCAGCGTCGAGGTCGTCAGGCTCTTGGCCCGCTTGGCCCGATGGGTGCCGATGGCGAAGCGGTGCGCCTCGTCGCGCAGCCGCTGGAGATAGAACAGGATGGCGGAATTGGGCGGGAAGGTCACTTCCCGGCCACCGGGAAGGTGGAAGACTTCGCGCCCCTCGCGGCCGTGATGCGGGCCCTTGGCGACGCCGATGACCGGAACATCATGGACGCCCATATCCTCCATCACTTCACAGACCGCCGACAGCTGGCCCTTGCCGCCGTCGATCAGGACGAGGTCCGGCCACTCGCCGCTCTGACGGTCGGGGTCTTCCTTTTCCAACCGCCCGAAGCGCCGCTCCAGCACCTCGCGCATCATCGCGAAATCGTCGCCCGGCTGGGTCTCGGGCCGCTTGATGTTGAACTTGCGATAATTGTTCTTCCGAAAGCCCTCGGGCCCCGCGACGATCATCGCACCGGTCGCGTTGGTGCCCATGATGTGGCTGTTGTCGTAGACCTCGATCCGCTTCGGCACCTCGGCCAACTCGAACGTGTCCGCCAATTCGCGCAAAACCTTGCCCTGCGTCGCGGTTTCGGCGAGCAGGCGGTCGAGCGCCTCCTCGGCATTGCGCTTCGCTTGTTCGAGCAGCTTCCGCCGCGCGCCGCGTTGCGGGATTTCGATGACCACCTTGCGTTCGGCGCGCGCGGACAACGCTTCTTCCAGCACCGCATGGTCGCTGACCTCGCGATCCACGAGGATTCGCTTGGGCGGTGGCATGTCTTCGTAAAATTGAACAAGAAAGCTAGACAATACCTCGGCTTCCGGAACGTCATTGGTATGGGCAGGGAAGAAGGCGCGATGCCCCCAATTCTGACCGCCGCGGATGAAAAAGGCCTGGATCGAGACAGTCCCCGCCTTGCAGGCCAGCGCGAAGACATCGGCATCGCCCAGACCCTCCGCGTGGACCGTCTGGCTGCCCTGGATGTAGGTGAGCGCCCGCAGGCGGTCGCGATAAACGGCCGCGAGTTCGTAGTCCTGCTTGTCGGCCGCTTCCGCCATCGATCGCGACAGGCGCGACTGGACGCCGGTCGACTTGCCGGCGAGGAACTCCTTCGCCTCGCCGACCAGTTCGCCATAGTGATCGTCGTCGATCCGGCCGACGCAAGGCGCCGAGCAGCGCTTGATCTGGTAGAGCAGGCAAGGCCGCGATCGATTGGCGAAAAAGCTGTCCGAACAGCTTCTTAAGAGGAACAGCTTCTGCAGCGCATTAAGCGTCCGGGTGACCGAGCCAGCGCTCGCGAACGGCCCGTAATACTGCCCCTTGATCCGCCGCGCGCCGCGATGCTTCTGGATCCGCGGGAACTCATGATCTTCTCGCAACAGGATGAAGGGGAAGCTTTTGTCGTCGCGCAGCAGCACGTTGTAGGGCGGCCGGAAGCGCTTGATCAGCTGCGCCTCGAGGAGCAGCGCCTCGGCCTCGGTGCGGGTGGTGACGATGGTCATCGACCTCGTTTGCGACACCATCCGCTGCAGCCGCTTCGGAAGCTTGGTGACCTGGGTGTAATTCGTCACCCGGTTCTTGAGCGCGCGGGCTTTCCCGACATAGAGGACATCACCGCGCGCATCCTGCATGCGATACACGCCCGGACGAACCGGAAGCGTTCGCAGCACCTCGCGGATCGCGGCGACGCCGATCTCTAGATCGGGCTGGTCCGAGCCGCGCACGGCATAGGTCGCCTGATCCTCGTTGAAGCGCTCGGCAGCGCCAGGTTGATCGGGACGGTCAGCCTTGCTCACGCGGATGACTTAAGAGCTTCAAGGTCAGCTTGCGAGATACAAGCGCAGCTGTCGCGACTGCAGACGGTCTGATAGGCTGATTATGTCGGAGGAATTCATGCATTTTCGTCTTCCCAAGCCGCTGCACGGCTGGCGTCGAGTTTGCCGGTGAAGTGGGCATTATTGTGATTGGCGTGCTGATCGCGCTCGGTGCCCAACAACTTGTCGAAAATTGGCGTTGGCGCAGTGAGGTGCGGGAGACCGATGAGCGCCTGCGCGAAGAAGTGGGCTATAGTCTGTCAAACGCCTACGAACGGTTGGCCATTGACGCGTGCCTGCGGCCCCGACTTGCAGAGTTACGAGATGAGCTACTGAAGACTGGGTCTGAGTGGCCCGGAAGCCAGGCGCAGTTCGCGAACGACGTCTATCATTCGGGTTTCCCGAGCGTCTATCGAACCCCCAACAGGCCTTGGACTCAGGCGTCCTGGCGCGCCGCCTTGAGTGGGGAAACGCTAAGTCATTTCAATGCCGCGCGGGTCCAGCAATTCTCAACAGTGCACGATACGATTGAAATGCTCGATCAAACTCAAGCCGAGGAAGTTCAAGCGGCTGCCACGCTAGGCGACCTCGCTTTTGCCGGACCGATCAGCCCGACCGATCAGCGTGCGAATCTCAAAACGGTGGCAAGGCTCGACAACCTAGATGCCCGGATCCTGTACTTGGCGCGCCTGCTCGTTGACGAAGCGCGCAAGGCGGGAATTCGCCCGGATGCGGAGAGAATTCGTCAAGAAATCGATCAGCAGCGCAACTACCGCGGCGCGTGCGTCACGACGCCGCCATTCAACTCTCTTTAGGGCATCCTTGCCTAGGCCGCGGCCCGGGCTGGTCCGAGGCGCGCACGGCATAGGTCGCCGATCCTCGTTGAAGCGCTCGGCTGGTCAGGACGGTCGACCTTGCTCACCAGGGATGTTAGGGAACTGGGCGTCCCGTTGCGAGAGGCCGCTACCGGCTCAACGTCCGATGAGCATCATCGCAATTGGTTTCCATTCCGGCAAACCGCGGACGAACACACCGGCAAACTGGGTTGTCATAACGGCTGTCGCCGCGATCATGTAGGGCCGATTGAAGCGACCCCGCGTTGCCAGGTCGTAGCCGGCAAGCAACAAGATCAACAGCGCCACGCCGGGATAATCGAAGCTCCATCTTCCGATCAATCCAGTGCCGAAGCGTGCCATCATCCAATCTCCCCACCACCGTCCGAAGCCGGCGGCGGTGAGGCAGAACGTCGCCAGAAGCATCAGCCGCTTATGAGCCGGCGGATTTTTGCGAAGCGCCAGCCCGGCTGCTGCCGCTCCCCCGAAGCTGACCATGTCCGCGATGCGCATGCTCAGAAGTCAGCGGTAAAAAATCAGGAGCATAGAGTCGGCGAAACATCGAGAGCGAAGCGGCTAATCCGAGCACAACCACCAAGGGAATCATGACGGCTGCAGCCATCCCCAGCCGACGGTGAAGCCGGACCTTGTGCCCGCGGATCAGCGCCGTCTGGACCGTGAGCAGCACAAGCCAGCCAAAGAAGACCAATGCATGGAAATGCGTGAGGATCGGATAGTCGAAGCTGTGGGTTCGAACCTGTTCAACGATCTCGGGCACGAAACCCATGAGAATGACGATCCAGATGGCCAGCACGAAAGCGGGGAACGCAAACGCATCCCAGCGATGGCGAGGCGCGAAGCGCTGCCCGATCGCCATCTTGGGCATCGGTTGCATTTGCTTCAGCTTGCCGCTCAGTAAATCCATCGCACCACACCGCCGATCGCAAGCGCGGCGGAATGCCAGGCAGCCGTCCCCCACATGGCAAGAACGGTCGCTTCGGCCGCAAACAGCAACCCCATGCCGCGCACCGTGGCCGGATGAACCCGGCCGCCGAGCGTTCGCCAGTCGTACGCCACGAGCGGCACCAGCAGGAACAGGTCGATGGCTGCCATGAACGGACCGAACCCATAGTCCATCGGGATCCACAGGTAGCGCTGGATCGCGGCGTCAAGTGACAGGAACAGGGCAAAGGTCATCAGCCGCTTGTGCCATTGCGGCCGCTTTCGCTCGATCGTCGCCCACGTGAGGAATGCCGCGAAGGTCAGGTAGATAAAGAAGCCGGGCAGCTTCCAGTCCAGATCCTTGGACGTGATCCATTGCGGGTGGGCGATGTATGTGCGCATCTCGACAAACACCATCGAGGCGCATGCCAGCCACCCGGCGCCCACCGCATAAGGGCCGGTTCGCCGGTGCAAACTGGTCCGGCCGGTTGCCCCGAGCCACGCCTGCATCCCGAAGCTCGCGACCCAGATCGTCATGAACGCGGCGTGGACGTGGAGAACCCACGGAATCGGGAATGTCCCGGCGGCGAACCGGACAATTTCCGGCACGAAGCCGAACATCACGATGACGACCGCGAAGCCGGTCATCCCGATGAAGAATTTACGGACTGGGCGTGGTCGGTGCCGCGGGCCGAGCGGTTGCACCGCGAACTCGGCCGTCGCCATGTCGCCCCCCATTGCGCCGGAAGGCGCCCGCCGACGTTACCATTTCAACGGCGGGAACGCCACGCTAGGCTGCGGCGCGGGACTCTTCACGATCGGCGAGCATCCATTCGACGCAGGCGCGGGCGTGGATTTCGGTCGTGTCGTAAACCGGCAGGACATTGGCCCGGACATCGACGGCAAGCACCAGCTCGGTGCAGCCGAGTACGACGGCGTTCACCCGCTGCTTCGCCAGTTCGGTGATCAGCGTCTTGAGCTTGCGCTGGCTGTTGCGGACGACCCGGCCGGCCGCCAGTTCCTCGAAGATGATCCGGTCCACCTCGGCGATCGAGGCATCGTCGATCGAAACGAGTTTGATGCCGCTGGAACTCGAGCCGGCTCCGGACATGCGGCTCCAGCATCGTGAAGCGCGTGCCGAGCAGCGCGATACGCTTGCGGCCGTCGCTGACCAGCTGGTCAGCGGTCGCGTCGCCGATGTGGAGCATCGGAACTCCGACCTTGGGCGCAACGGCATCATAAACCTTGTGGCCGGTGTTCGAGGTGATGATCACCCCGTCGGCGCCAGCAGCCTCGAGCCGATTGGCAGCGTCGAGCGTCACTTGCGCGACGCCATCCCAATCGCCCGACAGCTCCATTTCCGCGAACGGGGCGAGGTCGAGGCTTTCGATCACCAGCCTGGCGCTGTGCAGGCCACCGAGCCGCCGGGCGATGCCGCGGTTGATATGCTCGTAATAAAGCGCGGTCGATAACCAGCTCGTCCCGCCGATAATGCCCAGCTTGCGCACGATACCCCCTGATTTTCGAACTCCGCTCTTCGGCAAAGAAAAGCGGCGTCACAAGCCGGTAACCGCCGGTTTGCCGCGAAGTGAATCACTTTTGCGGCGAGCGGTTAGCCGAGCGCCTTCACAATCTCCTCGACCATCTTCTTGGCGTCGGCGAGCAGCATCATCGTGTTGTCCCGGTAGAACAATTCGTTGTCGACGCCGGCATAGCCGACCCCGCCCATCGACCGCTTCACGAACAGCACGGTCCGCGCCTTCTCCACGTCGAGTACGGGCATCCCGTAGATAGGCGAGCTCTTGTCCGTCTTGGCAGCCGGGTTGGTGACGTCATTCGCACCGATGACGAAGGCGACGTCGGTCTGGGCGAACTCGCTGTTGATGTCCTCAAGCTCGAATACCTCGTCGTAGGGCACGTTGGCCTCGGCCAACAGGACGTTCATGTGTCCCGGCATGCGGCCGGCGACCGGGTGGATCGCATATTTGACGCGCACGCCTTCCGCCTTGAGCCGATCGGCCATTTCCTTGAGCGCATGCTGCGCCTGGCTGACCGCCATGCCGTAGCCCGGGACGATGATGACCTGGTCGGCCTGCTTCATCAGGAACGCCGCATCCTCCGCCGAGCCGCGCTTGTAGGGCCGGTCGATCGCCGCGGCATCGCCGCGGCTCGAAACCGCGCCAAAGCCGCCCGCGATCACACTGATGAAGCTGCGGTTCATCGCCCGGCACATGATGTAGCTGAGGATCGCGCCCGAGCTGCCGACGAGGGCACCAGTGATGATCATCGCGCTGTTGTGGAGCGTGAAGCCCATCGCCGCGGCGGCCCAGCCGGAATAGCTGTTGAGCATCGAGATCACGACCGGCATGTCGGCGCCGCCGATCGGAATGATGAGCAGGAAGCCGATGGCGAAGCTGAGGCCCACGACCGTGAAGAACACCCATGGTGCCTGGTCCTGCGTGAAGTATGCGATCAACCCGAGGATCGCGACCAAAGTGCCTAAATTGATCACATGCCGCAGCGGCAGCAGGATCGGCTTGCCGGACATGTTGCCGTTGAGCTTGAGGAAGGCGATCACCGAGCCCGAGAAGGTGATCGCGCCGATGGCGACACCCAAGCCCATCTCGATGCGGCTCTGCGGGAAGATGCTGATGATCGACGGGCTGGCGATCGGGGTGATCCGCACGGCGATCCCAAACGCTTCGGGGTTGAGGTAGGCTGCGGCGCCGACCAGCACGGCCGCCATGCCGACGAGGCTATGAAATGCGGCAACCAGCTGCGGCATTGCTGTCATCTGGATCTTGCGCGCGGTGACGAGGCCGATCCCGCCTCCGATCGCCAATTCTGCGGTCAGATCCGAAGTTTCTCGCGTAAGCGAGGCGTCATCTGGGCGCATCGTGTAGCGTCGTCCCGACCGCGATCGCCATTCCGATCATGCCAAGGCGGTTGCCGCGCCGGCTGCTTTCCGGGCCGACAACCCCCGAAGCGCGAGGATGAAGCAAATGCCGGCGATCAGATAAGCCAGCAAGACCCAGGCCGGCACGCGCGATGGTCGGTGTGCATCAGCCTAGCGCTCCCGCTTCTTGTACATCGCGAGCATTCGCGCGGTGACCGCGAAGCCGCCGAAGATGTTCACGCTCGCCAAGGCGACTGCTGCTAACCCAAGCCATTTCGAGCTTGGGCTTCCCGCCGCGGCCGCGGCGATCAAAGCGCCAACCACGATCACCGAGGAAATGGCGTTGGTGACGCTCATCAGCGGCGTGTGGAGCGCCGGGGTCACCGACCAGACGACGTAATAGCCGACAAAACAGGCCAGAACGAAGATCGAAAGGATAGAGATGAAGTCCATCGGGCCTCCCCGCCAACTGCCCCGCCAACCGGGAAACGAGCGCTCGCTCCGCTAAGCGTCACTAAGGTCACGGACAACGGCGCTTTTGTCGTGACTTTAGGAACTCGCCGGCTCGCGGACGCCACCTTGGCACAGGTCCCGCCGGGTAGGACAGAGGAAAAGAAGAGAGCGGGATGCCGCCGTTAATTCGATCAAGGTTAGCAATTTCATAACCTTTGCGCGCGCATCCACGCGCAATGATTGGCGAAGGATCGGCAGCTCGGTGACGAGGTTCGGCAACGCGATGCTCGACCGCCGGCAGTGGAAGCTGCTGCTGTGGACTGCTGTCGCCGGATTGATCTTCGGCCTGATCGGCTTTGGCGAACCCCTCGAGGACATGCTACGCATTTCTCGCAACAGCCTTCACTGGCACAAAGCAAGCGGAGACATCGTCCTCGTAGACATCGACGACAATTCAATTCGGCAACTCGGACGGCTGCCATGGCCCCGGAGCAAACACGCCGATCTGATCAATGCGCTTACGAAAGCCGGTGCCAAGCGGATCTTCGTTGACATCATGCAGGATGGTCGAAGCGAGCAACGAGAAGACGCCATCTTCGCGAATGCGCTCACCCAATCCGGGCGCGTGGTACTGCCAGCCCTCACCCGGTTTGGTCCCGGCCATGGGTTTGCGATCGACCGATTTCCGTTCCCGGCGTTCTCGGAACGGGCTCAGGTCGGCTCTGTAACAATCCATTACAATTTTCAGAACGCAGTCTGGAGATTGCCTTACTCTGAACAGATCCAGGGGAGGCCGGCACGATCCTACGCGTCGCTACTCGCCAATTACCCGGTCCGGCGCGGCGATTTCATGATCGATTATTCGGTTGATCCGGCATCGGTCCCGCGCATCCCAGCTGCAGCGATATTCAGCGGCCATTTCGATCCACGCCAGATCGCGGGCAAAGACGTGATTGCCGCCGTTACATCGGCCGCGGGTAGCGATATTGTTTTCATTCCCGGCAGCGGACCGATGGGTGGCGCTTATGTGCACATTCTTGGTGCGGAGACATTGAAATCGGGCGTTCCCGCTTCCCTCGGCTGGTTCCCGCTTTTCCTAGTTGCAGTGACGATGAGTGGCCTCGCTCTCTCTCGACGAACTTCAGCTCGTCAGGGATCGATTTTTGCACTGACTGCAGTCTTGCTACTCTTTGGACCAGCGCTTCCGGATGCCTATCATGTCTATCTGGACGTAACTCCAGCGCTATTTGTGATTGTTACGGTAAGCTCGATCTTCACCTGGCGTCTCTACCGCCAGCGAGGGCTCGTGAACCAAGTCACGAACTTGCCAAACCTGACCGCGCTGCGGATGAACCCGAATGGTCGGAAACAGGCACTCGTCGCCGCTCGCGTGCACAACTACGAAGAAATCCTTGCCGCATTGCCACAGAGCAGCGAGCGCCAGCTTGTCGAGCAGATTGTCTCCCGGTTGAAGGTCGGATCTTCCGATCGTGTTCTTTACCAAGGTGATGGCGGAATCTTCGCCTGGCTCGAAGACCCTCAGCAGCCGTTCGGCAATCATCTGGAGGCGCTCTACAGCTTGTTCCGCAACCCCGCGCGGGTCGCGGGTCTGTCGATGGACCTCTCAATCTCGTTCGGAGTCGAAGTTGGCAGCGGCCGCTCGATAGCCAATCGTCTTGCCAGCGCGCTCGTAGCTGCCGATGAGGCCGCACACGACGGACTCAAATGGAAATATCACGATCCGGAGAGCCTCGAAAATGCGTCGTGGAAGCTATCCATTCTGAGCCAGCTCGATGAGGCGATCGATCGCGGCGAAGTCTGGGTCGCCTACCAGCCGAAACTCGATCTCGCTTCTCGCAAAATCGTCGGGGCGGAAGCCCTGGCGCGCTGGACCCACCCGGATAAGGGGCCGATTGCCGCGTCCGAGTTCGTGGCTGCCGCCGAGCAGCACAACCGCATCGGGAAGCTGACCGACTTCGTCCTCGAGAAAGCCGTGGCCGCTGCCGTGCAGTTAAACAAGCGCTCGGGCGGATTCGACATTGCGGTGAATCTCTCGGCGCGGCTCCTCGAAGATAAGGGTTTCACCCTGCGTCTAACCGCGCTGCTCGCGCGCCACGGGCTGGCACCGGAACACCTCACGCTCGAGCTTACGGAGACGGCGGCTTTGGCAGGAAGCGGCGATGGCCTCGACATGATCGCCCGGCTTCGCGCGCTCGGGGTTAAGATTTCCATCGACGATTACGGCACCGGACTGTCGACACTGGATTATTTGAAGAAAATCCCGGCGAACGAGATCAAGATCGACCAGAGCTTCGTGAAAGGCATCGCCGACAACCGCAGCGATCGTCTGATGGTTCAGTCGACGATCGGCCTCGCCCACTCGCTCGGCCGTAAGGTCGTCGCCGAAGGCGTCGAGCATCGCGATATCCTCGAGCTGCTGGTCGAGATGAACTGCGATATTGCTCAAGGGTTCGCGATTGGTCGCCCGATGAGCCTCGAAACGCTCACGAAGCGGCTTGCTTCCGACCAGAAAAGAAACGCCGCCTAACAGCTCCTCGAAATTACTGAGCATTTCGCGCAGGGCGGCTTGCGCCGATTTCATGGTTACTCGTTTGCTAACCATAACGATTAAGGTTAATATCCCCAAAGCTGCCGAATCGCAGTTGAATAACGGGGTGACGAAATGAAAAAGACAAAAGCTGTCCGTGGCTTCTGGGGTTGGCTGCTCGGCGAAGGCTGGGGCGGCGGAAGCAACGGCTAGATTGATTCCCGTCCGATTGAAAATCGGGCCTGAATTCAAAGAATTAATAAGCGCTCGCCTCGCGGCGGGCGCTTTTCTTTGCCCGTGACTGGCTCTAGCCCGCAACTGGCGCGCCGCCGCGCTCAGCGTTAGGCAAGCGCCATGCTGCGTCAGTTCAGTGCTCCCCTGCCGATTCGCGCTACGCGCCCGGGACTGACGGAATTCACGCGGAACGTGCGTGATTTTGTGGCCGAATGTGCCATTCGCGAAGGTCTCTTGACCATTTTCTGTCGGCATACGTCAGCGTCGCTGATCATCCAGGAGAATGCCGCACCAGCCGCGCGCCGTGACCTCGAAGCCTATTTCGAGAAGATTGCGCCGGAGGGCGGCGGCTATGAACATGACGACGAAGGGCCTGACGACATGCCGGCGCATCTACGGAGCGCGCTTACGGCGACCCAGCTGTCGGTGCCCGTCATCAAGGGCGAGCTTGCGCTCGGCCACTGGCAAGGGATTTTCCTGTTCGAACATCGCCGCGCCATGCCCGAGCGCGAAATCGTCCTTCATCTGGTTGGCGAATGAGCCTCGAGTCGGTCCGGGCGTGGCTCGCCGCTTACGCTCCCGACCTGCACCTGATCGAGGCCGCGGGCAGCACGGCGACCGTCGAAACAGCGGCACTCGCTTTGGGTGTCGAGCCCGGGCGGATTGCCAAGACGCTCGCAGTGCGCGCCGGAGACCAGCTGTTCCTGCTCTGCACGCGCGGCGACGCCCGGCTCGACAATCGCAAATGCAAGGATGAGCTTGGAGCACGGCCGCGAATGCTTGGCGCGGAGGAAACGCTAGAAGTCACTAGCCATCCGGTGGGCGGTGTCTGCCCGTTCGGATTGAAACAACCGCTGCCCGTCTATCTCGATATCTCGCTGCGAGCTTTTGATGTGGTCTATCCTGCCGGCGGATCGCTCAACACGTCGGTGGAAGTCGCGACGGCTCGCTTGTTCGAGCTGGTAGCCGAGCGATGGGTCGATCTATGCCGGCTGCCGGAGAAAGCGGCCGGGGCTTAGCGAGGCCGCGGAA
This sequence comes from uncultured Pseudomonadota bacterium, assembly GCA_963748685.1. Classification (GTDB taxonomy): domain Bacteria; phylum Pseudomonadota; class Alphaproteobacteria; order Sphingomonadales; family Sphingomonadaceae; genus Sphingomicrobium. The sequence continues at coordinate 227,580 of CAVVKB010000005.1, forward strand.
ACTTCCGCGATCGGCCAGGGCATCCCGGTAATCAGCGATTCGGCGATCGATGCCATGGCCGGAGAAGTCTGAAGGCCGAAGCCCCCCTGCCCCGCGAGCCAGAAAAATCCGTTTGCGTCGTCCGCGAAGCCCGCAACCGGATGACGGTCCGGCGCGAAAGTCCGGAGACCCGCCCAGCGGCTGGGGATGCGGTCGACCTTGACGGTTGTGCGCTCCTCCATCCGGTAGGCTGCGAGTGCGATTTCCTCTTCGCCCGGCTGGGCATCGCAAGGCACGCTCGGCACTTCGTCCATCGGCGAAGCGAACAACCGCCCGCTTTCCGGCGCGAAATAGAGCTCGTCGCCGATCGTCTTGGCGAAGGGCAGGCCTTCCAGTCGCGTGTCCGGGCGGAGCGTCGAAGGTGATGATCGTCCGGCGCATGGGCTGAAGGGCGATTGGCCGAACACCGGCGAGCGTTGCGATTTCGTCCGCCCAGGCACCTGCCGCGTTGACGATGATGGGCGCTTCGCAGCGTCTCGCCTTTGTCGCTGCCGACCGCCAGGCGCCGGAACGGCGAGTGATCGAGCAAATCCGAAAATCCGGTCTTTAGTCCGCCGCCACTGCGGCGCAGCTGGCGTAAATTGGCCTGCAAGAGAGCATGAGGATCGAGCCGCATGCCGTGGTAATCCGCAAGTCCGGCGACGGCATCCACGCTTCAGGAGCGGGCAAAGCTGCCGGACGCCGGTGGCATCGAGCCGAGCGAGCGTCGCGAACGGACTCAGCTCGGCGTCAAGACTGTCCAGTGCCTCAAGTTCGTCGTGCCGCGCGTGAATGAGAACGGCCATGCGCGTGGCCGAGCGGCACATCCGTGAACTCGCCGGGCGGGTTGTCGAAGAAGGGACGGCTGGCGCGGGTCAGCTCGCGAACGAGGCGGATCGCCGAGCGCATAATGAACCATGGTCGCGCTTCGGCCCGACGAATGAAAGCCGACCTGCCCCTCGGCTTCGAGAACGATGACTCGCGCGTGGTTCGACAAAGCGGCGGCAGCGGACAGGCCCGCAATGCCGCCGCCGATCACCAGGATATCTGCGCTATCCACGAGCTCAGGCGGCGGTGAGCCGCTCATTCACGACCTTGCCGTCCCTGGTCAGGCGGATGGCTTTGACGATCTCGTCATCGTCGGGAAGCACCGGGCGACCCTGCTCCTTATCCCAAAAGGCCGAGAGGAAATTGTAGAGATTGCGCGCAAACAAGGCCGAGGCATCGGCGGCCAGGCTTCGCGACAGGTTCGAGGCGCCGATGATGGTGACGCCATGACGCACGAGAGCCGTCGTCGCTGACCGTTCCTTCGACATTGCCGCCGGCGTCGGCGGCGAGGTCGACGATCACGCTTCCCGGCCGCATCGACGCCACCTGCGCATCGCTGATGAGCCTCGGCGCCGGCCGTCCCGGGAATCAACGCGGTAGTAATGACGATGTCCTGCTTGGCGATGTGGCCGATACCAGCTCGGCCTGGGCCTTCTGATATTCGGGCGACATTTCGGTGGCGTAGCCGCCCGAACCTTCGCCCTCGATCCCGGCGACATTCTCGACGAAGATGGGCTTGGCGCCGAGCGACTGGATTTGTTCGCGCGTTGCGGAACGGACATCCGTGGCGCTGACCTGCGCACCAAGCCGCTTCGCGGTGGCGATCGCCTGGAGGCCGGCGACCCCGACGCCCATGACGAAGGCTTTGGCCGGGCTCACCGTGCCCGGCGGCGGTCATCATCATCGGGAAGGCGCGCCCGTAGGCCGCCGCCGCCTCGATCACAGCCTTGTAGCCGGCGAGATTGGATTGCGATGACAGGATGTCCATCGACTGGGCGCGGGTGATCCGCGGCATCCACTCCATCGCCAGCGCCTCGATTCCGGCCGAGGCGTAAGCTTCGATTTCCTCGCGCCGCGGCGCAGTGGATCAAGAGCACCGACCAGGGTGCGTCCCAGGCTCGACGCCCTTGAGGGTCGGCGCGGACGGGCCATTGACGGCAAGCAGGATGCCGGCGCCTTTCAGCACGTCCGAACGGCTGCCGACCTTGGCACCTGCCGCCGCAAAATCGGAATCCGGGATCGAAGCGCCTTCCCCGGCCCCCGCTTCCACCGCAACGTCGGCGCCCAGCGCAATGAATTTCCTGACGGTCTCCGGAATAGCGGCACAGCGGGCCTCGCCATCCTCCTCCTTCAGCACCGCGATCCTCATGGGTTGCGGCTTACCAATAGGACTTCACGATCAGAACCCACAGCAAGCCGATGATGAGGCAGACGATCGCGCCCCACTTCAGCAACTTGGTGAAGTTCGAATAATCGGCGACGTGATGCGCGATTTCCTGCGTCGGCGGACTTGCCAGCAGCGGCTCTTCTTCGGCCATTTTGATCCCCTCGTGATTGCTGAGCTTGGAGTGTCCATAACAAGGCGTTCGGCGCTGCCCAACCCCTGAACGGCGCACATCGAGCAGTTAAGCTGACCTTTACTCCTGTTCGCCTAGGCTCCCGTGCGATGCGTGAAGAACCGATCCGTTCGCTGCTGCTGCTGGATGGCGATCCGGAAGAGCGGCGCCTGATCTCGGCCATTGCTGGCCGGGCCGGGTGGAGCGTGGTCGGCGCCGCCGACGAGGAAACGGCGCTCGCGCTCCTGCAGGGCCCGCATGGCCGGGAAGTGCAGTCAGTCCTGCTCGGGAGCTGGGATGCGCGAGCATGGCGCGCAACTCATCGCGACCCTGCGAAGGGATCGCCCGAACCTGCCGATCATCGTCCTGTCGCACGGCGACACGGTGTCGCGCCGCTGTCGAAGCGATGCGCGCCGGCGCCATCCGACTTCCTGGTTCGGCCGGTCGCGCCGGAGCGGCTGCTCGAAGCGCTTGCCGCCAACGCGGATCGCCGCCGCGCGGCAGGCGAGCTCGCGCCCGTTTCCGAGAAACTGGCGCCCGAACTGGCGCTGGAGCAACTGATCGGCGCCGCCCCCGAATTCCGCGCCGCCCTGGCGGTCGCCGCCAAGTCGGCGCGCAATCGCCTGCCGGTCTTGATCATCGGCGAGCCCGGATCGGGCAAGGAAACCGTCGCCCGCGCAATCCACAGCGCCAGCCTTCGCGCGAAGGGGCCGCTGATCTCGCTCGACTGCAAGGCGGTCGCAGCGAACATCATCGACAGCGAATTGTTCGGCCACGAAAAGGGCGCCTTCCCGGGCGCCTTCACAGCCAAGATCGGCAAGCTTGTCCAGGCCGACGGCGGCACGCTGGTTCTGGATGAAGTGTCCCTCCTTCCGCCGGAGACGCAGGAGCTGCTCGACCGCATGCTTGCGACCGGCGAGGTCCGCCCGGTCGGGCTCAACGGCAGCTATTCCATCGACGTCCGGGTCGTCGCGACCAGCAGCCGACCGCTGCCCGACGATTTCCATGCCGGTCTTGCCGAACGGATCGGATCGACCTCGGTCACCTTGCCGGCGCTCCGCGACCGCAGCGGCGATATTCCGGCGCTCGCCCGTCATCTGTTGCAGCCGATGTCGGAGCAGACCGGCCTCAAGGAATTGTCGATCGGCAATGACGCGCTCGCGGTGCTGATGCGCTACGGCTGGCCGGGCAACGTCCGCCAGCTTGCCGGCGTGCTGTTCCGCGCGGCGCTGCAGTGCGACGGACAGCTCGCTGACCGCCCAGCATTTCCCGCACATCGCGATTCAGTCGCGCTACACCGCGCGCCAGACCGACTTCGCGCCGACGGTCAGCGAAGCGCGCAGCGAAGAAATGATCGCCGGCTCGCCGGGCGTCACTCTCTACACTGGGGACGGGCATCTCCGCCCGCTGGAAGAGATCGAGGCCGACATCATCCGCCTGGCCATCGGCCATTATCGCGGACGGATGACGGAGGTCGCGCGCCGGCTCGGGATCGGTCGTTCGACGCTGTATCGCAAGCTCGGCGAGCTCGGGATCGACACCGCCGCCTAAGCGCGCGGAGTCAGTGCCTGGTCGCGCATCCCGCGCCAGACGCGCAAGGCCTGCACCGTTTCAAACACGTCGTGCGCGCGAACGATCTGGACGCCCTGCTCAACAGCTTTGAGTGCAAAAGCGATACTGCCGGCGATTCGCTTGTCGGCCGGCGCTTCGCCCGACAGCGCGCCGATCGTCCGCTTGCGGCTCGCCCCGACGACAAGCGGGCAGCCAAGCGAATGAAACAATGCGAGGCCGTTCATCAGCTCGAGGTTGTGGCCGACGTTCTTGCCGAACCCGAAGCCTGGATCGACCAGAATATTCTCGCGCGACACGCCCGCGTCGAGAGCGGCGGCGATCCGCAGGTCCAGCCACTGGTAAACCTCGACCAGGACATCGTCGTAGCGAGGATCGTCCTGCATCACCTCGGGTGCGCCGCGATGGTGCATCAGCACCACCGGAAGATTGAGCGATGCCGCCACTTCGGCCGATCTCTTGTCGTAGGTAAGCGCCGAGACGTCGTTGATCATGCGTGCGCCGGCCTCGGCGGCCGCGGTCATCACGTCGGCCTTGCGGGTGTCGACCGAGATTGCCACTCCGCCGCCGGCAAGCTGACGGATCACCGGCACAACCCGCTCGATCTCGTCCCCTTCCCAGATCGAGCGCGCCCCGGGCCGTGTCGATTCGCCTCCGACATCGACTATTGCCGCGCCTTCTGCGGCCATCGCTGCGCCGGCATCGGCGGCTGCCGCAGCATCGGCGTACTGACCGCCATCCGAAAAGCTGTCCGGCGTCGCATTGACCACCGCCATCACCTGCGGCTGGTCGAGGCGGATGGTTCGGGCGGCAAGCTTGAGTGGGTGTCGGTCAGCCACAAGCGCGGCCCACTGCCGATTCAGATCATCGTCGAACCGATTCTCGATCCCCTCGACAGGCAGAAGCTCGGTCGAAGTGCGGCGATGACCATCGACGTGGATGAGCTCAACCGACGCGAACCAGTTCATTCCGCCAACGAGGCGAGCGACCTTACCGTCGTAACCGAAAGGCGAATCGACGAATCCCGTCGGGTGAATAAGGGTGCGCTTCATTAGTCGTCATTGCGAGGAGCGGAGTGACGAAGCAATCCAGCAGCGCGATTCTGAATTGCTTTGCTACGCTCGCAATGACGAAAGATGCTGCTGCCGAAGCGAGTCGATGAGCGTCAGGGTGTTGCCCTGCGCCAGGTTCCAGAACGTCCAGCCATTGCACGAGGGTGCGCCCTGAAGCGCTGCGCCGACCTTGTGGATGGAGCCCGCATGACCCTCGCACACAACCGAGCCGTCGGCATTGACCTTGGCCGACCAGCGTCGCTTCGCATCCGTCAATCTGGAGCCAGGCGGCACCAGTCCACCTTCGACGAGCAGACCGAACGCGACGCGGGGCTGGCTGCGCTGCTCGGCCATGACGGTCATCGCGCTTTCGTCGAGCGGCAGGGTCGAGGCGATCCGGTTGCGCGCGACGCTAACATAAGCGGACTCGCGCTCGATGCCGATCCAGCGCCGACCGAGGCGACGGGCGACCGCGCCGGTCGTGCCGGTGCCGAAGAAGGGGTCGAGCACCACGTCGCCGGGCTTCGTGCAGGCGAGCAGGATCCGGTACAGCAGCGCTTCGGGCTTTTGCGTGGGATGCGCCTTCAACCCATTCTCGCCCTTCTCCCGTTCGCCGCCGGCGCAGATCGGAAGCAGCCAATCCGAACGCATCTGGAGATCGTCGTTGAGCGCTTTCATCGCCCGATAGTTGAAGGTGTAGCGCGCCTTTTCGTCCTTGGCGCACCAGATCAGCGTCTCGTGGGCGTTGGTGAAGCGAGTACCGCGGAAATTCGGCATCGGATTGGCCTTGCGCCAAACAATGTCGTTCAGGATCCAGAATTCGGCATCCTGCAGAAGCGCTCCGACGCGGAAGATGTTGTGATAGCTGCCGATCACCCAGATGGTGCCGTCGTCCTTCATGATGCGCCGCGCCTGCTCCAGCCAGTCGCGGGTGAAGCCATCGTACGCGGCAAGGCTGTCGAACTTGTCCCATTCGTCATCGACGGCATCGACCCGTCCGCCTTCAGGCCGGAACAGGTCTCCGCCAAGTTGAAGATTGTAGGGCGGATCGGCAAAGATCATGTCGACGCTCTTGTCCGGCAGGCGCGCCATCTCGGCGATGCAGTCGCCCTGCAGGATTGTGTCGAGCGGCAGCTCGCGCGGGGCGCGCTTCGCCGGGCGAAGCGCGGCCGGATGCTCCGCAATGCGGGCGATCAGGTTCATGAAATATTGCCCCCTCCGTTACGGGGACGAAAGGTGAGTCAGCGCCGACTCATGGTCAACAACGAAGAGGTTAACGGCCCAGCCTGGCACGCCCCGATCAAGCGGCCGGACGGACGATTTCCACAATATGTTGAGCCTGGCCGGGGGGCGGCGACTCAACTGCTGGTGGGTGTGGCGCGGAGGACTCGCCGTCCAATATTTCGAAGACGAGGCCGGGCTGGGCCGCTTGTTCGAGCATGGATCGCACCAATCCGAAACTGCGCCGATGGATCGGCGTTGGTCCCAATTCGCGCAAGGCGAGCCGGTGGTCGGGGGTCGGATAGCCACGGTTCCGCTCCCAGCCGTAACCGGGATACCGTGTCGCATAGTCTGCCATCATCCGGTCGCGGGTCACCTTGGCGATAATCGAAGCAGCGGCAATCGAGCGGCACTTCGCGTCGCCGCCGACGATCGCCTTCGATGGCCGTTGCCACTTCGGGCAAGCATTTCCGTCGACCAGAATCCAGGCGGGCTCGATCCCGAGCGCTTCGACCGCCCGCGTCATCGCCAACATCCGCGCCCAATAGATGTTGATCTGGTCGATCTCTTCGACCGAAGCGATGCCGACTCCCCACGACGCGCATTTGACCAGCTTCGCGTAGAGGGCTTCGCGTTTTTCGATCGGCAAATTCTTGCTGTCGTCGATCCCGCGCGGGAATTTATCGCGATTGAGGATGCAGGCTGCGGCCACCACCGGGCCCGCCAGCGGCGCGCAACCCGCTTCATCGACGCCGGCGAGCGGCTGCGGGAACTCGAGCTCGAGCTTGAAGGAACAGCGGCGCGGCATGGAGTGGGACGTAGACCAGCCCCCTTTCGTCATTCCAGCGAAAGCTGGAATCCACCTTCATTTCCTGTGGATATCGATCTGTAAGGAAAGAACAGATGGACCCCGGATCAAGTCCGGGGTGACGACTATTTGTCCATCCGCCACGGCGGAAAGCGGCGGTTTTCGCCGGCTTTGTAGAAGAAGATGATGTTGCCGTCGGGGTCCCGAAGCCGCGCCTCGCGCCACATCCACGGCTGATTGCGGGGTCCATGCTCAAAGGCGATTCCGCTCCGCGCGAGCAGCTCGACCCGCTCGTCGAGATCGTCACATTCGAGATAAATGGCGGTCGTCGCGACAATCTTCTCGTCGGGGTCGATCTGCACCGATAGCGTGACCCCGCCCGCAGTTTCGAAACGGGCATAGCCGGTATCCGGGCTATCAACGATCTGGGGCAGGCCCAGCCGCCGGTAGAAATCGACCGAGCGACCGTAGTTCGTGCCGGTGACCGTCACCTGGTTGAGCCGCGGTCCGGCGCCGACGTCGAGCCGCACCCGCCCCTGCCCCATCGGCCCGGACCCCTGCCCAAGCCCGGGCGCCTCGTGCAGGGCAACCCGAACGAATTCGCGGGCGCGGGCGACCGCGTCGGCGAGGCTGGCTCCTTCGGCGAGGAACAAGGCGATGGCGCTGGCCAGCGTGCAACCCGTCCCGTGGGTGCTCGTCGTCGCGATGCGCTGGCCCTGCCAGCTGGTCATATTGTCTTCTTCGATGAGGGCGTCGGCAAGCGCGTCACCCTCGTCGTGCCCGCCCTTGATCAGGATGGCGCACCCATGCGCGCCCACCAAATGGAGGGCGGCCGCCACAGGGTCCTCTTCGGAGGTAAGCTGTTTAAGTTCCGGCAAATTCGGAGTCGCGATCGTCGCGACGTCCATCAGCCGGCCAAACGCCGCGATCGTCGCTTCGTCCGCCAACGGCGCACCGCTCGTTGCGACCATCACCGGGTCGAAGACGATCGGGATGCCGGGCTGGTCACTCTTGAGCCGTTCGAGCCGCCTGGCGACCTGCTCGGCAGCGAAAGCGCCGCCGATCATGCCGATCTTGACGGCATCCACGCCGATGTCCGCAACCACCGCATCGATCTGCGCGAGCACCATCTCCGCGGGGACTGGGTGGACCGCGCTGACGCCGGTCGTGTTCTGCGCGGTGATCGCCGTGATCGCCGTCATCGGATGGCCGCCAAGCATGGCGATCGTCTTGATGTCGGCCTGAATCCCCGCGCCGCCCCCCAAATCGGAGCCGGCGACGATCAGGATCCGAGCGGTCGACGTCATAGCCTGAGTCTTCGACCCGCTCGCTGGGGCGAAGTTATCCATGTGCACGATGGGATGGTTAGGCCGGCAAATACGAAGAAAAGGTTCACGCGGCCGCCCGCACCGCCTCGCAAATATCGTCGACCAGCCGCTCGACCATCGCTGGGTCGTCGCCCTCGGCCATGACCCGGATCAGCGGCTCGGTGCCGGACTTGCGGATGACGAGCCGGCCCTTGCCCTCGAGTTCCGCCTCCGCCGCCGCGATGCGCTTGCGCACGCTGTCGGTCTCAAGCGGCTCCGCACCGCCATTGAAGCGGACGTTCTTGAGGAGCTGCGGCAAGGGTTCGAACTGGCGGAGCAGCGTGCTTGCCGGCGCCTTGGCGGCCACGAGCGCGGCGAGCACCTGAAGGCCGGCAACGAGGCCGTCGCCGGTGGTCGCATGATCGGCCAGGATGATATGGCCCGACTGCTCACCGCCGACATTACAGCCGCTCCGGCGCATCTCCTCCAGCACGTAGCGGTCGCCCACGCTGGTGCGGACAAGTTTCAGGCCCGACTTCGCCAAGCTTTCGCTCGAGGCCAAGATTGGACATGACCGTGGCGACGATTCCCTCGCCGCGCAGCTCGCCGCGCGACTGCAGGCCAAGGGCAATCAGCGCCATCAGCTGGTCGCCATCGACGATTTCGCCTTTTTCGTCGGCGACGATCAGGCGATCGGCATCCCCGTCCAGCGCCAACCCGATGTCGGCGCCGCTCGCGACGACGGTCTGCTGAAGCAGCGCCGGATGGGTCGATCCGCAGTCCTTGTTGATATTGGTTCCGTCCGGAGTGACGCCGAGCGCAATGACCTCGGCGCCCAGTTCCCACAGGGCATCGGGCGCGACGTGATAGGCGGCGCCATTGGCGCAATCGAGCACGACCTTGAGCCCGTCGAGGCGCAGATGTTCCGGAAAGGTGTCTTTGGCGAACTGGACATAGCGTCCCCGGGCGTCGTCGATGCGCCGCGCGCGGCCGATCATCTCCGATTTTGCAAGTTTCGGCTCCTGTTCGAGCCGCTTCTCGATCGCCCGCTCGGCATCATCGCTAAGCTTGTAGCCATCCGGGCCGAAGAGCTTGATGCCGTTGTCCGCGAACGGGTTGTGCGAGGCGGAGATCATCACGCCGAGATCGGCGCGCATGGAGCGGGTCAGCATCGCCACCGCCGGGGTTGGCATCGGCCCCAGCAGCACGACATCCATGCCGACGCTGGTGAAGCCGGCGACCATCGCCGATTCCATCATGTAGCCGGACAGGCGGGTGTCCTTGCCAATCACCACCCGATGGCGGTGGTCACCGCGCAGGAAATGGGTTCCGGCCGCCTGGCCGACGCGAAGCGCCGTCTCGGCCGTCATCGGCTCGATGTTGGTGGTCCCGCGAATGCCGTCGGTGCCGAAGAATTTACGTGTCATGGCGCCGCTTTAGCGCGGTTAGCCGATCCAGCGCCAGATTCCGGCGGGCATCGGATGAAGCCACGTCGCAATCAGGAACAACAGCGTTCCGCCCACGAACGCCACCGTCCCCGGATAAGCGACGCCACCCGTGAATGGCACGAACGCGGTTTGCGCCGTCCATTCGTGCCATGCCTCCCCCATCAAATTCGCCTTCTTGCGATCCTGAAGCAGCGCGCCGGCCAGCGCCAGGACGATAATGGCGACATCGAACACAAGCGCCTTGGGCATGCCAATCACCATCAGGTGAACGATCGCCCACAGCGCAAACCCCCACATCATCGGATGGCGAGTGATGACGAATACGCCTTTCGGACCGCCGCTCGGCCCACGCGCGCCCGGCAGCGCCGGATTGCCGATGAAGGAACCGGCGAACAGGATGGAGCCGAGCCACATCAGGATCGTCCCAGCGATCCAGCCCGCGTCGCCGGCATCCCAGAGCGGCGGCTCGCGGCCGATCACCCGGTAGAAATAGATCATCAGCCCGAACAGCACGAGAGAGACCAGCGAATAGACGCCGTGGAAAGCCTTTTCGCCAAGGCTCGCCACAAGCGGTCGGCGCAGCGGATGCGACATCAGGAAATGAGTCCCGACGAACGCGATCGAGGACAGGAAAAGGCCGGCTTGCGGGGTCAATGCCGGTAGGCCTCGGGCAAGTCGCGGCGCGACAGATAGCGGTAACGGTCGAGCAGCCGGGTCTGGTGGGTTTGCAGGGGCTGGCGGATACCGTCAATATAGACCTGCTCAGCGGCGCTGGTGCCTTCGAGCGGATCGCCGGACCAGATGACGAGGTCGGCGCGGCGGCCGGGCGCGAGGCTGCCGATTTCCGCCCCCATGCCGATGGCTTCCGCCGGCCGCGAGGTGATCATCGCCAGCGCGTCGCCCCAGTCGACCCCCGTGGCGCCCGGGATTCTCTGAAGCCCGACGAGATTGCCGGCATACTGGCGTTCCATGAACAGGTTGCGGGTATCGTTGTCGTCGATCATGCCGATCGCGACCTTGACGCCCTTGGCGCGCATCCGGCCGACGTTCGACTGGGTTGCCGCGATCTGCTCGAACGACGCGGGCAGATCGTTCACCGCCGAAGCGATCACCGGGATGCCCGCCTGGGCAATGCGGTCCGCGACCATCCAGCCTTCGCTCGCGCCCACCAGCACGATCTTGAGCGATGGGAAATCGCGCCGGAGCCCAAGCACTTGCAGGATATCGCTGGCACGCTCGACGTGGACCAGGAGATATTGACGGCCCTGCAGCACGGGCACGAGCGCGGCCGCATCAAAGCGCGTGAGAAGCACGTCCTGGCTGCGCCGCGCATCCGCACCATAAACTCGCGACTCGTTCGGATTGCGAACGACCGGACGATCGCGCTCGTCGGGCGCCTGGCCTGACGAAGCCGATACCGACGGCGCAAAACGGCGAAGCTCGGCGGCCTCCCGCAGCGCATTGCGGAACATGACGTGCGCGGACGCTCGGGACCCGCCGGCATTGCCGGCGCCAGCCTCACCCAGCTCGACGAACTGGAACTTCCGCGCTGCCGTGACCGGTTCCATGTCGGCGCCGGTGTCGATCACCGCGCCCTGCCCCGCGAAGATGTTCTTTCCCGCGCTCGGTGCCACGATCGCCCGGGTCACGCCATCGGCCCGGTTGACGGCGATCGTCGTATCCAGCGGGTTGAGCGCGGGGACGACATCAATCGCCGCGTTGAAGGGCCCATCGGACGTCGTGTCATCGGCAGCACCCGACGTGTCGGAACGGCCGCCGCCGTCTTCTTTGCTCGCCGTCAGGTCGACCTCGGCAAGGCCGAGCCGCGAGAAGCCGGCGACGATTCCCGGCGTGACCCATTTGCCCGTTGCGTCGATGACCTGAGTCCCTGCCGGGAGCTTCATCCGAATGTCGCCGGCCGCGACGATGCGGCCGTCGCGGACGACCACCGTGCCGTTGGGAATGGGGTGGGATCCATCCCCAAGCGCAACCGTGCCGCCGGTGATGACGAAGGTCTCGGCGGCCAAGGGACTGCACAAATCAGCGTCATTCCCGCAAAAGCGGGAATCCAGCCCTTCCTTAGTGCGGAAAGGAAGCTGGATCCCGGATCAAGTCCGGGATGACGGGTTAAAAGAGCCGTCATTTCGTGTCTCCCTCACCCGGCTGGCCAAGCTCGAAGTCGCTCACCGGGCGCCGCTTGGGATCATTGGCGTCGTACATCAGCGCGCCGTCGATCCACACCAGCTGCGGCCGCGAATAATCGCTGAAGGGGTCGCCGTTCCACATCACGACATCGGCCATCTTGCCCGGAGTTAGCGTGCCGGTCTTGTCGAGGACGCCGAGCGCCTTGGCCGGATTGCGGCTGAGCCACTCCCACGCCACGCCTTCGGACAGGTTGGGAATGCCGGCGCGGATTCCGTCGGCCAGCGCCTTGGCCGCTTCCTGGTTCAGGCGCTGGATGTAGTTGGGGTCATCGGAGTGAACGATCGCGCAGGCGCCCGCATTGTGGACGAGCGGGATGTTCTCCTTGATCGCGTCATAGCTTTCCATCTTGAAGCCGTACCAATCGGCCCACATCACCGCGCAGACGTCGTTGTCACGCAGCAGGTCGGCGATCTTGTAGGCTTCGACGGCGTGGTGGAAGGCCGTGACCTTGTAGCCGAACTCCTTGGCCATATCGATCATGATGGCCATCTCGTCGGCGCGGTAGCAGTGGTTGTGGACGAGGATCTTGCCTTCGAGCACGCCTTTCAGCGTGTCCATGGCAAGGTCGCGCTCAGGCATGTCGCCGCCGTCCTTGTAATATTTGTCCCACTTGACCTTGTAGGCCTGCGCCTTGGCCCAGGTCTGACGGGTGAGCGCGATATTGCCCATCCGGGTCTGCGGCATGGTGCCCTTTCGAGCCATAGACCCGCTTCGGGTTCTCGCCGCAGGCCATTTTGAGGCCATAGGGCGCGCCGGGGAACTTCATCCCCTGCACGGTGCGTGCCGGCACGTTTTTGACGACGACCGAGCGGCCGCCGAACAGATTGGCGGAGCCCGGCAGGATCTGCATCGAGGTGACACCGCCATTGACCAGCGCGCGGCTGAAGCCGGGGTCCTGCGGCCATACGCTGTGCTCGGCCCAGACTTCCGGCCGGACCGGCGAAGTCGCTTCATTGCCGTCGGACAGCGACGACACGCCCGGCGACGGATAATCGCCGAGGTGGCTGTGGACGTCGATGATGCCGGGAGTCACGAACTTGCCGCGGCCATCGATCTCCCGTGCGCCGGTTGGCGAAGCGAGGTCGGGACCGCCGACTGCGCGAATGACTTCGTCCGAAATCACGACGGTGCCGTCGTCGACCTGGCGCCCCTCCCCATCGAACACGGTCGCGTGCCGGATGACGGTAGGCACCCCCGAGTAACGGACGTAGGTCGAGGGATAGGGATCCTCGTTAACGAAGACCGGCGGCGGGCCCTTCGGCTTGTCTTCGAACCCCGCGCAACCGGACAGGCTCAGGACGGCGGCGAGGCGCCGCCAGGGACCGTCTTATTTGACACCGTGCATCAGCCTCTTGAGCCACGGGGAAATCGCAAGCAGGATCGCGCCCGCGACCATTGTCGTCTCGCCGCCCACCAGGAATGTATGGCTGTAAGTCTGCAGCGCGAGCTGGGGGTTGGTGACCTCTCCCCCGACGGTTTGAACCGAAGCGGCCTGGGCCGCGGCCCCGGCAAGATATTCGCCGATCGAAATCGACAGGAACCACACCCCCATCATCATGCCCACGACCCGGGCAATCGACAGTTTGGTGATCATGCTGAGGCCGACCGGGGAGATGCACAGCTCGGCGATCGAGTGAAGGAAGTAGGTCAGGACCAGCCACCACAGCGCGACCCGGAAATCGGCGTTGGCCGTAGCGCTGCTCCAGGCGAGGACCACGAAACCAAGGCCGACCAGCAGCAGAGCGATGCCGAATTTCACCTGGATCGACGGCTCCAGCCCCTTCTTCGCCAGCTTGATCCACAGCCAGCTCAGGATCGGCGCGAAGATCACGATGGTGATGGGGTTGAAGTTCTGCGTCTGCGGCGCCGAAATGCCGATGCCGAAAAGCTCGAGCGTCGTGTTGCGATCGGCGAACAGGGTCAGGGACGACGCCGCCTGTTCGAAGAGGGTCCAGAAGGTGACGTTGAACACGACCAGGATGATGGCCGCCAGCATCATCTGAAACTCGGTCTTGGTGCCAACCCGCCATGACCAGACCGGAATGCCGATCACGGCCGCGAGGAACGTCACGAACAGGACCTTGCCGAGGAACGGGGTGGCGAGGATGTAGCCCCACAGGCCGGAGCCCGCAGCCGCTTCGGGCGTGTTCATCACGTTCCTGAAAATCAGCCAGAAGAGCGGCGCGGAGATGATCGACAGCGCATAGATCAGCCACGTGCGGTCAGGTCCGGTGCGCTCGGGCGGTTCGCCGTAACCGGCCAGGCGCCCGCCATCGAACTGGATGAGCGCATATCCGATCAACATGCCGACGACGACGACGGCAAAGCCGGCCCACCAGCCAAACCATCCGACGAAGAACGGGCATAATATCTGCCCGCCGATCGAGCCGATGTTGATGCCCCAGTAAAATATCGTGAAACCGGCATCGCGGCGGCGGTCGCCCTGGTCGTAAAGCTGCCGACGATGGTTGAGATATTGGGCTTGAAGAAACCGTTGCCGATGACGATCAGGCTGAGCGCGATGAGCATCAGCGCGAGATAGAAGGGCGAACGCTCGGCGCCGGGCTCGAACGCGTCCTTGGCGACGGTCTTGCGCGACCTGGCCATTCTCCGCGAGCAGCTCAACCGATCCGTCGGGAAGTCCGTGGATCGTCGAGCGTCGGGCCGTTCGTCGGCGACAAGCCATTGTTTGTCGCTGCTGTCGAGAACCGATCCGGAATGCTCCTGCTGGACCTCGTAGCGTTGCCCGTCGACGATTGCATAGGGCTTGGCCTGATCGCCCCCGAAACAGAGGAGCAAGTAGCCCACTGCCATGACCAACGCGCCCCATTTCACGGACGTTTGGAGCCGAGGTAGTGATCGGCAAGGAAGCCGCCGATGACCGGCGTCAAATAGACAAGGCTGAGATAGCCGCCGACGATGCCGTTGGCCTGGTGGTCCGCCAAGAGGAAGTGCTTGACGAGATAGAGGACCAGCAGCGCCCGCATTCCGTAGAAGCCGAAGCGCTCCCACATCTCGATCGAAAACAACCGAGCCAATTGTCGCGGGTGGCCGAGCCAGGTCTGCTCGGCGGCGGGGTTGCACATGCGTGATATCGGGCGAGGACGGCGCTTCGGCGCCCGGCGTGTCGACCATTCAATTCTCTCCCCTGACGCGCGTGAAGGCGCGCATCCGTGACCGTAACAATCAAATCTGGCTTGTGAAGTCGATTGTTGCCAGTCGCCCGCACCCTATCGGCGCGGCGATGCTCAATGACCGCTCATCGATCCTCTCGCTCCTCGAGACGCGGCGCTCCGGAAAACCCCGCGAGCTGGTCGGGCCCGGGCCCGACCAGCGGAAATCAGCGCATCCTCACCATCGCTGCCCGCACGCCCGATCACGGCAAACTCGCCCCGTGGCGGTTCGTGACCGTCGGCGAGGATCAGCGCGATGCGCTTGCGCTGCTGTTCCGCCAGGCGCTGGCCGAGGAAGATCGACGGCGCGCCCGCCGCCAAGCATGAAAAGGAGGACGAGTTCGCCCATTACGCGGGCCAGCTGGTCGTCCTGATTTCCTCGCCGGTGGCGGACCACAAGATTCCCGTGTGGGAGCAGGAGCTGTCTTGCGGCGCGGCGGCAATGAACTTGCTGCTCGGCGCCCATGCCCTCGGCTTTGTCGCGGGCTGGGTGACCGGCTGGCACACCTATTCCAAGCTCGTCCGGGAAGCCTTTTGCCAGCCGGGCGAACGGATCGCCGGGTTCATCTTCATCGGACATCCGGGCCGCGACCTGGAAGAGCGCGAGCGACCGCCGCTGGAGATCGTGCATAAGCGCGTGGAGCCTCCAGCCCGCTAAATTCTTCAGCAGTTGAAACATTCTGCGATCCGCTGTATTACTACAGCATGACGCTTCGCACCCAGCATGAGAAACCCGTTTACGTCCGGCTGCGCGAGACCATCGCCGATGCGATTCTCGCCGGAAAATATGGCGACGGCGATCCCTTGCCGTCGGTGCGCGCGCTTGCCGCCGAAGAGCAGGCCAATCCGCTGACGGTCGCCAAGGCCTATCAGGGGTTCCAGGACGAAGGGTTGATCGTCGTGAAGCGCGGCGTCGGCATGTTCGTCGCCCGGGCGCCAGTGCCCGCCTCGGCGATTCCGAGCGCAACCGCTTCCTCAAGGAGGAATGGCCCGAAATCCGCGCCCGGATGCGGCGGCTGGGGATCGATCCCGCCGAACTGCTGGACCGCGAACGCGCCTGACATTTCCGGCGCCGCGGAATGCTCTAGCCGCGCCCGATGCAGACGCGTCGTCTCCCGTTCAACGATGAAGCGATCGCGCAAGCCGCGCGGCTGATCCTCGGCGGACAGCCCGTCGCCGTCCCACGGAGACGGTCTACGGGCTCGCCGCCGACGCCACCAATGCCGAGGCCGTGCGCGGATCTACGAAGCCAAGGGCCGGCCGAGCTTCAACCCGTTGATCGTCCATGTGCCGGACCTCGCGGCCGCCGAACGGATCGGCGAGTTCGATGAGACGCGCGGAGCTGGCCAGCGAGCATTGGCCGGGCCCGCTGACGCTCGTGGTGCCGCTGCGCGACGACGCGGCATCGCCTCCCTCGTCACCGCGGGTCTGCCGACCATCGGCCTTCGCGTGCCGGCGCATCCGGCGATGCAGGCGCTGCTTGCGCGCCGTCGGGCGGCCGCTCGCCGCGCCGTCGGCCAATGCCAGCGGCTCGATCAGCCCGACCCGCGCCGAGCATGTGCTGCAAGAGCCTCGGCGGCCGAATCGCGCTGATCCTCGACGGCGGCCCGACGGAGCGGGGCTCGAATCGACCATCGTCGCGGCAACCGGTGGACCGCTGCGGTTGCTTCGGCCCGGGCCGATCGACAGTCGACTGCGAGCGCGTCGCCGATGCCGGAGCGGAATCGAGGCGCCCGGGCCAACTCGCCAGCCATTACGCGCCGGCAAAGCCGCTGCGGCTCGAACGCGACCGACGCCGAGCCTGGCGAATATTCTGATCGGCTTCGGGCCGTGTCGTCGGCGAAGCGAACCTCAGCGCCTCCGGCGATCTGGTCGAAGCCGCGGCGCGGCTGTTCGACTTGCTGCACGAGGCCGACGCGTCTGACAAGGCGAAGATCGCGGTCGCGCCCGATGCCGGACAAGAGGGCCTGGGCGCGGCGATCAACGATCGCCTCAGGCGGGCCGCCTCGGCCCCTTCGCGCTCTTGAGCCGCGCCTGGAAGCTCTTGCGGAGCTTCTGCAGCTTGGGCGGGATCGCCGCGAGGCAATAGGGGTTGCGCTGGCCCTCGCCGGACCAATAGTCCTGGTGATAATCCTCGGCGGGATACCAGTGCCCATCGGCTCGATCGTAGTCACGATGCGACCGCCTGGTCGGCGTTGCGCGCGCAATGGCCTCGCGCGCCTTCGCGCTCCTGCTCGGCGTCCTGGGGGAAGATCGCCGAGCGATATTGCGTGCCGACGTCATTGCCCTGGCGGTTGAGCTGGGTCGGTCGTGGGTCGCGAAGAAGATGTCGAGCAGATCGCCGTAGCTGATCTGGTCGGGATCGAAGGTGATCCGGATCGCCTCGGCATGGCCGGTGTCGCCGCCGCAAACCTGCTTGTAGGTCGGGTTGGCGGCCTGGCCGCCGGTGTAGCCGCTCTCGACGGACTTGCACGCCGACGACGTCGAGGAACACGGCCTCGGTGCACCAGAAGCACCCGCCGGCGAGGACTGCGACTTGATCGGCCATTCTATCCGCTCCTGCTTTGCTGGAGCGAAGATAGGCAGCGTCAGCTGCTCTTTGTAAGACGCCTTCAGGCTGGCAAGCTCGAGCCGTTTGCCGACCCATTCCGAAAGCTCGTCGAAGTCGAGCGGCTTGTCGAACACGATGCCCGCCTTGCGCTCGCTGTACCAGCGCACCTCGCCCTTGATCGGGCGCAGGCTCTCGACGACCACCGTGACCGGCTTGCCGACGCAATATTCCTCGATCGGCTCGACCTTGATCCCCCCGAGCGAGATGTCGTGCACGTCGACCGTATAATAGGTCTTCCCGACGCGTACCGACGCCTTGCACGGGATTTCGAGACGCGGCGGGCGGGGCCGGAAGCCGTGGCGTTGCTTGCGGCCGGCGAACAGCTCGCCGAGGTCGATATTCTGGTCGAACTTCAGGCCGACCGTCGCCTCGCGAATCCAGACCACAGAAGCAGGGATGCGCTCCGACGACAGCTCGATGCTCACCGCCTCGCCCGCGCTCGGCGGGCGACCGACAACGCCATGACACCGCCGGCCGAGAGGTTCGTGATCTTGACGAGTTGCTCGTAGCCCGACGAATCCGTGAGCTTGCCGACGCGAAGCATCGCCGACAGGCGCTCGTCCCCGCGCCGATCTGCGGGTCGGGGAACAGCCGTGGACAAGGACACCGTCGTCGATTCGAACGCCGCGTCGCTCGACTGCAAACGCCTGACCTGAAAGTCGCCTCCGGATGAGGTCCGAAAACATGCCAAATCCATTTCTAGATCGCGTCATCGCGCCAGATTGGGACTTTATGGCGGACGCGGTTAAAAAGGCGTTTAGAAAGCTTGTTTCGAACGTTGATGCTGCTTACGCCCGCAAAGGGGAGAGCATAGTTCATGCCGCAGCCGCGCCTGCTGCTGATCGACGATGAGCCGGTCTTGGCCGAATATCTCGCCAACGCCGCGCGAAGCTGCGGCTTCGACCCTATCGTAACCGCGCGGGACGACGAGTTTCGCGAGACGTTCATCGCGAACTCGGCCCGAAATGGTCGCGCTCGACCTGGGCATGCCGGTCGACGGCATTGAACTGGTCCGATTTCTCGCCGACCAAGAGTATCGGGGGCCGGTACTGATTGTCAGCGGCTTCGACCGCCGAGTCCTCGAATCGGCTTTTCGACTTGGCGAGGCGCTCGGCCTGAACATGGCAGGCCCGATCGAAAAGCCCGTGCGGCTCGAAGAACTCGAGGACATGCTGACCAAGCTGAAAGCGACCCTGGTCCAATGAGCCCGCAGGCCGAGCTGGAGATCGTTCGCGGTCTGCAACGGGCACTCGACCAGCAGCGGCTGCATATGGTGTACCAGCCCAAGATCTCGCTTCGTGACGGCGGCCTCCGGCAGGTCGAGGCGCTGGTTCGCTGGGACGATCCGGTTCTCGGGGCGGTCAAGCCATCGGATTTCGTGCCGCTCGCCGAAGAGCACGGACTGATCCACGAGCTGACCCAATGGGGCCTTCGTGACAATTTTGCGCCAGTGGCTCGATTGGCGCGAGCAAGACCTCGACACCAGGATCGCCTTCAACATCTCGGCGCTCAGCCTCCAGCATCTCGATTTCCCCGACCTCGTCGAGCGGATGTGCCGCGGCGCTCGGCGTCCCGCAGGAGCGCTTGGTACTCGAGCTGACCGAGGGCGCGACCCAGCCGCTCGTTAAGCTGATGGACGCCCTTACCCGCTTCCGGATCAAGGGCATCGGTCTTGCGATCGACGATTTCGGCACCGGCTATTCCTCGCTGATGCAGCTTCGGCAGCTGCCGTTCACCGAAGTGAAGATCGACCAGGCGTTCGTCGCCGACGTGCCGCATTCACGGGATTCCCGCCTGATCATTCAGGCCGTGACCGAGCTTGCCCACGGACTGGGGCTCACCGCGACGGCCGAAGGAGTAGAAACGATCGACCAGCTTCGCATCGTTCGCGAGCTCGGCTGCGATTACGTCCAGGGCTATCTGCTGTCGCCGCCACTGGACCCAGGACTCAAGCAATTCATCCAGAAGTTCCGCCGCGCCTGGCCGGCGATGATCGCCGAGGAAAAACTGGCTTTATGGGGCGACGTCGAAGCGGATGCCCTGGGCGAGCGGCAGGTCTGAGCCGTAATTGATGGTGTTGGTCTGCCGCCGCATGTAGGCGCGCCAGCTGTCCGAACCGCTCTCGCGGCCGCCGCCGGTTTCCTTCTCGCCGCCGAACGCGCCGCCGATCTCGGCGCCCGATGGGCCGATGTTGACGTTGGCGATGCCGCAATCGGAGCCCGCCGCCGACAGAATGCTCGGCCTCGCGCAGGTCGTTGGTGAAGATCGAGGAGGAGAGGCCCTGCGGCACCGCATTGTTGAGCGCGATCGCCTCGTCGAGGTCACGGTAGCGCAGGACATAAAGGATCGGCGCGAAGGTCTCCTTCAGGACGCGTCCCTTCCTGCGCTCGACCTCCACGATTGCCGGGCGGACATAGAAGCCGCCGGGGACCGCATCGACGCGCTCGATCGTCACCCACCACCCGCTTCATCGCATCGAAGGCCGCTCTCGTCGATCAACGGCCCGACAAGAGTATGGCTGCCGCGGGTCGCCGACCGAAACCTGGCTGAAAAGCGCGCGAATTCGGTCGAGGAGCGGCTCCGCCACGCGCTCCTGAACGAGCAATCGCCTGAGCGTAGTGCAGCGCTGGCCGGCTGTCCCGGCAGCAGAGAAGAGGATGGCGCGCGCGGCAAGCTCGAGGTCCGCGCTCGGCGTGACGATGCTCGCATTGTTGCCGCCAAGCTCCAGAAGGACCCGCCCAAAGCGCTGCGCCACTCGCGGCCCGACCGCACGGCCCATCGCGGTCGATCCGGTCGCGGAAACCAGCGCGACGCGCGGATCGTCGACCAGCGCCTCACCGACATCGCGCTCTCCCTGGACGAGCTGGAGGAGCCCTCCGGGACATCGCTGACGCGGTCGATCGCCCGGCGAACGATCACCATCACCGCTTCCGCGCACAACGGCGTCTTCTCGCTCGGCTTCCAGATCACCGGATTGCCGCAGACGACCGCCAGCGCCGCATTCCAGGCCCAAACCGCGACCGGGAAGTTGAAGGCGCTGATCACGAGCACCGGCCCGAGCGGATGCCATTGCTCCATCATCCGATGGTCAGGCCGCTCGCTGGCAATGGTCAGGCCGTAAAGCTGGCGCGAGAGGCCGACGGCGAAGTCGCAGATGTCGATCATCTCCTGCACTTCACCGAGGCTTTCCTGCAGGATCTTGCCGCATTCGAGGGTGATGAGCTTGGCCAGCACGGGCTTTGCTTCACGAAGCAGATTGGCCAGGACCCGGATCAATTCGCCGCGGCGCGGGGCGGGAACGCTTCGCCACCTGAGAAAAGCCGCCTCGGCCCGGGCGCAAGCGAGGTCGGGATCGCCGACAGTCACCCGGCCAATGACGCTCCCATCGATCGGCGAGTGGCTCACTATCCTCCCGGAACTGTGGATTCCGAACAGGCCCAGCAGCTGCTCGGCTTCATCCGCGACTTTCATGCGAGCAGGCCCTTGGCTTTGGCCATCGCGGCGACGCCGGCCTCGACCGTCTCGTCCTTCTTTCCGAAACAGAGCCGGACGAAGCCTCGCGGCGCGTTGCGCTCCGCAAAGGCCGACAGCGGGACGACCGCAACGCCGGCCTGCTCGACCGCCACTGTCGCAAAGCGCTCGTCATCAGCCTCGATGCCCGATGCCGCGAGGTCGACGCACAGGAAATAGGTCGAGGCCGCATCGAGCACGTTGAACCCGACGGTCCGAAGTCCCTCCGCCATCTTGTCCCGCGCGCGCTGGAAACGATCGCGCATCGGCTCAATCCAGTCATCGCCCTCATTCAGGCCGAAGGCGACGGCCGACTGCAAGTTCGGTGCCGTGGCAAAGGTCAGGAACTGATGCGCCCGAGCAACGACGTTCGCGAGCGGAGAACTAGCCACCAGCCAGCCCACCTTCCACCCGGTGAGCGAAAAAATCTTGCCGGCAGAGCCGACCTTGATCGTGCGTTCCGCCATGCCGGGCAGCGTCGCAAACGGCGTGAATTTTCCGCCATCGAGCAACACATGTTCCCACACCTCGTCGCTGATCACGATCAGGTCATGGGCGCGAGCAACGGCCGCGACCGCCTCCAGCTCAGTCGAATCAAACAGCCGCCCGCCGGGATTATGGGGATTGTTCAAAATGATGGCGCGAGTTTTCGGGCCGATCGCTTTCTCGATGCTGCTGGGATCGATCCGCCACCGGGGCGGCACGAGCGCCACCTCGACGGGCGTGCCGCCACCGCGCCGGATCGTCGGCGCATAGCTGTCGTAGGCGGGCGTGAAGATGATCACTTCGTCGCCGGGCACGACCGTCGCCAGGATCGCCGCCGCCAACGCTTCCGTCGCGCCGCTGGTAACGCACACATGGTCGGCTGAGAGGTCCTGCCCGAACCAGCGATTGTAGTGGGTAGCCACGGCTTCGCGTAGAACGGGCAAGCCGCGCGACGGCGCATATTGGTTCGATCCTTCCTTGAGCGCGCGGGCAGCAGACTCCAGGATCGCCTCGGGCCAGCCAAAATCGGGGAAGCCCTGCCCCAAGTTCACGGCAGCGTGACTAGCGGCTGCGAGCGACATGCGTTCGAAGACGCTGGTCGGCATGTTCTCGTAGAGCGGGTTCATGGCCGCTCGCATAGCGCGGCAAACGGCTCACCGCGAGGGCGGCAACCTTTGCGCCTTCCCGCGCATTGCCTGCTCTCCCACTCAAAGGATGATCGTATGCGTAGCGCGACGCTGTATCGAATGAAGCTCCCGACCCACGAATGTCCCTATGGGCTGCTGGCCAGGCGAATGCTGGAAGATGCCGGCTTTGAGGTGGAGGACCGCTTGCTGACAAGCCGCGACGACATCGACGCGTTCAAGGCCGAGCATCGGGTTGCCACGACCCCGTTGATCTTCGTCGATGGTGAGCAAATCGGCGGAAGCGAAGAGTTGGCGGTCTACCTCGAAGAGGCCGATCAGGGGGCCGACACTAACTAATCACCAATGGATTAGCGCGGCTCCCAATCGGCGTTGACGCCCATCGCGCTTATTGGGATGGCGGATGATGCTTGAACCCGCTTCCAGCTCGCAACTTCGCATTCAGGCCAACGGCGGGTGAAGAACGACGCGCCAATCCTTCTTGATGCGACGCGCCTCATCTGGAGACGCTGGAAAGGTCGATATCCAACCGGCATCGACCGGGTGTGCCTGGCATACCTCCGGCATTTCGGTAATCGAGCGCAGGCGGTGGTCCAGCATGATCGTTTCCGCCGCATCCTCGACCGCGAGACATCGCGGGAATTGTTCGCTCTACTCGACAGTCCACCGACACAATTTCGGACCAGGTTTACATTGAAGGCCTTGCGGCATTTGCGCGGGCTGGATTGTCCAGGTGACGGCCGGTTCTACCTCAATATCGGCCACACCGGGCTCAATTCAGCCGGGTTCACCCAATGGGTCAGCAAAAGCGCAGTCCGACCGATCTATTTCGTCCATGACCTCATCCCGATCACGCATCCCCAATATTGTCGCGCCGGCGAGGCCGACCGCCATCGCGCACGGATCCGGGCCGTCCTCGCAACCGCCGCAGGCGTGATCGGCAACAGCCAGGCCACGCTGGACGAACTCGCTCAATTCGCCTCGAAGGAGGGCCTTCCGTCTCCGCCGACGCTAGCAGCATGGCTCGGTAGCGAACCGCTACCCATCGCCCGAAGTACGACGACGATCCCAACGCCGACCTTTGTCGCGCTCGGCACAATCGAGGCCCGCAAGAATTATCGAATGCTTCTCGATACCTGGTCGCGCATGGTCGACCGCCTGGGGGACGAGGCGCCCAATCTGGTGATCATTGGCCAGCGCGGCTGGGAAGCCGACGACGTCTTCGAGCTCCTCGACCGGCCTGAGCGGTTCCGCGGCAAGGTAACCGAGCTTCGCCGCTGTTCCGATGAAGAAATTGCGCAACATCTAAGCAATGCCCGAGCCCTGCTCTTCCCCAGCCTGGCGGAAGGCTATGGTCTGCCATTGGTAGAGGCGCTGGCAGCGGCATCGCCCGTCATCGCCAGCAACCTTCCCGTTTTCCACGAGATCGGTGGTGATATCCCGCTCTATTTGGAGCCCACCGATGCCGCCGCCTGGGAGCGAGCAATCCTCGATTTCTCAATGCCCGACAGCGATTCCAGACGGACGCAAATTGCCAGAATGAACGGCTATCGCGCGCCCGACTGGAAATCGCACTTCGACCGCGTCGAGCAATGGCTCGCGGGGCTCGATGTCAGCAGCCGAGGCGCTCCAGCATCGACTTGATGAGAGTTTGCACCGCAGTTTCACTCGCGATTCCACCGCGGACCAGGCAGCGGTCGACCAGCACTCGGCGAAAGGCTCCGTACAATCCCGGCTCGGGGGGCATCGGCTCCGACCAAAACTCGTCAAGATGCCTCGGGAAGGTCAAGCCCGGAACCTTGTAAATGGCCTCGCCCAGCGTGCAGACCGGCCTGCTCGCGGCAAGAGCAAGCGTCGCCGACGTGCTGTTGACGCATACCATTCCGGTGGTTCCGGTCGCCAATTCCTCGAGATTACCACCATCGATGAAATGGACGCGCTCGCGGATTCCGAGCCGATCTGCATGGCGCCCGATATAAGACCGCCAGTTGAACAAAGACGTGTCGAACGGGTGCGCTTTGATCAGCAGGTGCGTGTCGTCCGGCGCGTGGCGGGCGAAACTTTCGATCACGTAGCGCGCGGCCGCCCTCATGTCAGGGAATGGCGAGTGGCTCCGGATCTGGTAATCCCCCGACAGCTGAAGCGGGAACAGGAAGAACGGTTTCCCCCGCAGGTCGCTGATCACCTCTTCAGCTTGCCTCGAGCGGGCGCCGCTGGTCAGATATTTCCAGCCCCAGCCCGCCGCTTCCATCAGCGCCGAACCCGGCCGGTGCGTGCGATAGAAGGGATAGGCGAGCTTCCCGCGATGCACAGCAATGTAATGCCGCGCGGTATCGCGGACCCGGCGTTGGAATGTGGCAGTGATCGGCGGCAGATAGGGTTCAGGTGCAAGTCCCCGCGCCTGCTCGATCAACCAGTCCTTGTTCCGCGCGAGACGCGAGTGACCATTCACGCCGTCGAGTTCCAGCGTCATCCAATGCGGCCGGAGATACCCCTCCTCAAGGACATAGGTTCGGACACCACGCAGCGCCGCAACCCCGCGCGCCGACACATGGTACGGCCGGCAATCACCGAACAAGAGGATATCGGTGATCTGATGCTCCCGCAGGAAATTGTCGAAGAACACCGGCCAGTCACGGAAACGCCCGCGGAAATCCGTCGCCGCCTCTGGCCAGTCGGTGCGGTCCCCGCCGCAGATGTTGATCCTCTCCACCTTCATGCCACGCTCGCGCATGGCGGTCGCGAGCTCGTACAGCATTGGGCCCGGCGGGCCCTGAAGGAACAGGAACGCGCGGCGGGCCGGTTTCTGAATCGGCAAGCGCGGACGGACCGGCTGCCGTGCCGGCGCAAGCCCGGTGGTTGGGAACAAAAGACTGAGATTTCCGGCCGAACGGTTCACTGGACCAGGCTCCTCAAGCGACGCATCAACTTACCCTGCAAGCGCCGTACGCCGACCAGCAGCGACGCATCATGACCACGGCCCTGAACAAGGCGCGATACCACGACCTCGGCGGGGCAAGGCAGCCCTGAAAGCGGGTCGAGATAGCGGGGATAAATTAACAATGTTGCGGCGACCAGTTCGTCCAGCGAGCGCCTCGCCGTCCGGCGAACGGGGATCGGGCCGTGGTCCTCCGTCAGGCCCCAACCCGCGTAGAACGGAACGCCATAGGTCGATACCTTCGTGCCCCGCAGCAATGCCTCGAACCCGGCAAGCGAGGTGTTGACGTGTACTTGGTCGACCATCGCGATTAGCGATCCAATTGAGCCCTTGCTGACGACCTCGTCAGCATGCTGCAGGGAGGCTTCGTCCGAAACCGAGCCCCGCCGATGTCCGGCCAGCACGTCGGGATGCGGCTTATAGAGGATGTACGCATCGGACGCGCGCTCGCGAACCTTCGCCAGCAACTCGAGATTGGATGCCAGACCGCATCCGCCGAGCGTCACCGCGCGGTCATCTTCGACCTGGCCGGCGACAAGAATGGTGCGACGGTCTCCGGCGGGACGAGGAATGACCTCGGACCCTTGCTCATATTTGCCGATCCCTTCGTCGACGATCAGTTGTCGAAGCTCGGTGGCGCGCTCGATCATTTCGGCGTCGAACTTGCCGTTCTGAAGGAGACACTCGAGCTCGCTCGGCTCGGATGGGTCGAAATAGGCGGACTTGCTATCGACCGTGATTGACAGCGGAGGGATGCAATCGGCGCCCAGCCCGCGCGACCGAAGGAACCCGTCTTCGACCTCGACCAGCGGGACGCCCGCGCGCTCCAGTTGCGCGAGCGCTTGCGCCGGTGCCTTGGACCGCCACACGGCGATCGATTTGCCCGCCTCGGGCACTTGCGCGTTGTGCTGGAAAGCGAATGGCCCGGCACCATTCCATAACAGGGGCCCGACATGCTGCTGCTTCCAGAAGGCAAAGCCGAGGCCGCCAGCGATATCCCGGTTGGAATCAACCAGATGCCGCCAGAAGCCGCACAATTCGACCGCTTCGGCCGCGCTCATGGACTGGCCCGTGAACGGATTTTCATAGGCCCAGCCGGAAAGCTCGTCAGCGAGCGATCGCGGGGCGTCGACGCGCTCCGCGACCGGCAAGCCGGTCGATGGATCAATGCTGTAAGCCGGGATATCGAGCAGGCCGGCGATGAGGTTGAGATCGTCGTCCGGGTCCGCGACCAGCGCCGAGGCTTGCCCGAGCATATGCCAGGGGTCGCAATCGCCCGAGATCGTTATGATCGCCGAATCGAGATTCTCGGGTACGGGACGATCCGTCCAGAGGAGCAACGTCGAACCGAGCCGCGCAGCGGCGCTCAGCGATTCGATGGAGCGGGCGAGGACATAGCGTTCCGGCAAGGTCGGCTGCGCCGCCCAATAAGTGCCACCTACGCGGCACCGCGCGATGCTTGAAGCGAGGTCGGGCGCCGACACCCCAGCGGTGCGCCGCTTGGCTAGTTGCCCAACCTTCGCGCCGGGAAATGGTGGAACCCGAAGGAAAGGCCGTCGATGCAAGGAAGTCTCGATCGCGTTGAAGCGGATGTCAGCGTGTGCCCGGGAATCAGCGGAATTCCCCTTGTTCACCAAAACGATAAATCCGCGCTCGAAACCACATGGACCCCCAGCCGAGCCGCTCTTTCCCTATCGCTGAGCAAGCGACAGTCAAGGTTAGTTGTGGTCCGCACGGCCATGCTTCCGGGAGTGCAGAACCAGTTATCGAAAAGTAAACGCAAATTGTTGCCCGAGCGCCACATCTATTCCGACTATTGGAGCAACAGTTCGTTACGGAGGCGATAGTGGCGGGTTGCGATTTCGAACTTACAATAGTCTCGAAAGCATCTTCCGGCGAGCGCGAAGCGTCCGTGGGCCATCGCCCACCGCAATAATTGCCAGCGCTCATTACGAGCGAGCATGCCATGTTCCAGTTTGGCAAATAATCGATCAGCCGTCTCCGGCGCGATATAATGGACAAGGTTAAAGGCTCCGTGAAATCCGAACTCGTCGCCCGTTGGCGACGTTCTTTCATAGGCGAAGCGCCGAGCGACGGGCTCAGGGGCGAATTTCAGTCCTTGGCCTTCAAGCTGATCGCGACATGGCCTCCAATCACAACGTCTTCCGCGGTCTGCCCATCGAACGGCAGCTGCCGGCACGCCTCGAGCAGGCGCCTAGATCGCAGCGAAAAGCCGCCATTTCCGACATTATGCCCGTCCGAGAAATGTGGCCACGGCGCACCGATGTAATCATAGGTCAGGAAGGCCGGATCCCATGCCTGGCCCCTCAGAACATAGCCATCCCATTGAATGCACAAGGCATGGCTGGTTTCGACATGGCTGGCGAGGTCGCGGAGCATGAACCTCGAATAATCCAGTCGTGAACGAAGGCGGCGCAATGTGCCGCCACTCAATTGACGGATGCGTGTCGGCTGCCGGCCGCCGGTCGCTGAGGAATAGGACCTTGGCGAACTTGGCCTGCAGCATCGATTGTTGAAGGGCGGTCAAGGTCGGGCCGAGCGCCACGCTGGTGACGGCGACCAGGGTAACGTCGGGGAGGGCCGGCCTATCCGCGCTTGCGATCAAGCCGGCTCTTTCGCGACCGCCCGAAGGTAGGTCGCATAATCCGACTTGCCGAGCTTGCTGATCGCCGCGTTGAGCTGGTCCTCATCGATGAAGCCCATGCGGAATGCGATCTCCTCCGGGCAGGCGATCTTGGTCCCCTGCCGGCGTTCCAGCGTTCCGACGAATTCAGCAGCTTCCAAAAGACTGTCCGGGGTGCCGGTGTCGAGCCAGGCGTAGCCACGGCCCATGACTTCGACTTTCAATTGACCGCGATCGAGGTAGGCCTGGTTGACGTCGGTGATCTCGAGCTCGCCGCGAGCGGAAGGCCGGATGTTGGCGGCGATGTCGACCACCTGCTCATCGTAGAAATAAAGGCCGGTCACGGCCCAGTTCGACTTCGGCTGGGCGGGCTTCTCCTCAATGCTCAGCGCTTGCATCTGCTCATTGAAATCAACGACGCCATACCGCTCGGGATCGGCCACATGATAGGCGAACACCGTCGCCCCGGTCGAACGCTGCCGGGCCCGAGTGAGCACTTCCGACAAGCCATGGCCGAAGAAGATATTATCGCCCAGAACAAGGCACGATGGCCCGCCGTGGACGAAGTCCGCGCCGATCGTGAATGCCTGGGCCAGACCCTTGGGTTCCGGCTGCACGGCGTAGGAGATGCTCATCCCCCACTGGGAACCGTCCCCCAGCAACTGGCGAAACAGCGCGGAATTCATGCGGCGTCGTAATGATCAGCACCTCACGGATGCCGGCCAGCATGAGCGTCGTCAGGGGGTAATAGATGAGGGGCTTGTCATAAACCGGGAGCAATTGCTTCGATACGGCGAGCGTCATCGGGAACAGCCGGGTGCCGCTTCCGCCGGCGAGGATAATGCCCTTCATTTCTACCGCTCCTGCTGAAGGCGCTCGACGACCGCCTTCAAGGAAGATTGCCATTCGGGCAAGCGCACGCCGTGCACCTGCGCAAGCTTGTCCGAGTTCAACCGTGAGTTCAGCGGACGGCGGGCGATCGTCGGATAATCTTCGGTTCGGATCTGCCGGACCTTCGCTGTCGCTCCCCCAAATTCGGCGGATCGCAAAAAAATGGCCTCTGCAAACTCAGCCCAGCTGGCGTCTCGGGACCCGGTCATGTGGAAGATACCGCGCAGCTCGGAACGACGATCAGCGAGCAGGTTTCGAGCGATGGCGAGGATTCCGTCGGCGATGTCGAGCGCGCTGGTCGGATTGCCGCGTTGATCGCTGACGATCCCGATCTCGTCCCGGTCGGCGGCCAGCCGCAGCATGGTCTTCACGAAGTTCGACCCGAACGGACTATAGACCCAGGCGGTGCGCAGGACGACGCTGTCAGCGTGCCCGGCAAGCACGGCGCGCTCCCCCGCAAGCTTTGACAACCCGTAGACGGTCTCCGGATTGGTAGAGTCCTCCTCGACATAAGGCAAAGACTTGGTTCCATCGAACACATAGTCGGTCGAAAGATGAATCAGCGGAATGCCCAACTTCCGTGCGGTGCGGGCAATCGATGCTGGTCCGCGTTCATTGACCGCGTAGGCGAGGTCCGGTTCGCTCTCGGCCTTGTCGACAAAGGTGTAGGCGGCGGCCGAGACGATGATCTCCGGCGCCGCCGCACGGATCGCCGAAGCGATCGAATCCTGATTCCCGCCGAGATCGACATCGGGGCGGCCGAGCGCCGCGATTTCGACGCCGGCGTACGGTCCGCGCTCCATCAACGAGCGGACCACCTGACCTTCCCGACCCGTGACGAGCATGCGCATCGGCTTAGCCCTCGGCAGTCTTCAGCAGCCCCAATCGCTGACCGGCGTAACGCTCGCGAAGTGGCCGCCACCACCATTCGTTGTCGAGATACCAGTTCACGGTCTTCTCAATCCCGCTGTCGAAATCTTCCCGAGCTCGCCAGCCGAGCTCGTTTTCCAGCTTGGTGGCATCGATTGCATAGCGCGCGTCATGACCGGGGCGGTCGGTCACGAAATCGATCAGCTCCTCGCGCGGGCGGTTTGCGGGCGTAACCCGGTCCAGCACCTGGCAGATCCGACGCACGACATCGATGTTGCGCCGTTCATTGCGACCACCGACATTGTAGGTCTCGCCAACCCGGCCCCGCTCAGCGATGAGGTCGAGCGCACGGGCGTGATCTTCGACGTAGAGCCAGTCGCGGACATTCTCCCCTTTTCCGTAAACCGGGAGCCGTTCCCCGGCGAGCGCATTGAGAATGGTGAGCGGGATCAGCTTTTCGGGAAAATGATAGGGGCCGTAGTTGTTGGAACAGTTCGAAACGACGATGGGCAAGCGATAGGTACGCTCCCACGCCTTGGCGAGGTGGTCGGACGAGGCCTTTGACGCGGAATAAGGCGAGCTCGGATCATAGGGCGTGTCCTCGGTGAACAAACCTTCATCGCCAAGCGACCCATAGACTTCGTCGGTCGACACATGGAGAAAGCGGAAGGCCTGCTTGTCAGCCGCATCGAGGCCCGACCAATAATCCCGGGCCGCCTCGAGCAAGGTAAAGGTGCCGACCACGTTGGTCTGGATGAAGTCCGCGGCGCCGGTGATCGAGCGATCGACATGGCTTTCGGCCGCAAGGTGCATGATCCGCTGTGGCCGGAAGCTCGCAACCGCTTCCGCAACGGCCTGGCGATCGCAGATATTGGCCTGAACAAAGCGGTAATTCGCGTTGCTCTCCACATCGCGAAGCGACGGAAGATAGCCGGCATAGGTCAGCGCATCGAGGTTGAGGACCTCGTAGCCCTTGTCGAGCACGAGATGCCGGACCAGCGCCGAACCGATGAATCCGGCACCACCGGTGACGATTACGCGCATTGGCTATCTTTCACGGAAAAATAGGCGGGCAAATCGGCCAGACGCGGCTGGGCACGATCCTTTGCCGAAAGCGTGTCGGCGTCCGCTATCTCGGGCCAATCGACCGCAATATCGGGATCATCCCAGGCCACGCCCTTGTCATGCTCCGCGCTGTAATAGCTGGTTACGCGGTACGCGATGATCGTGTCCGGCTCGAGCGAGCAGAAGCCGTGAGCGAACCCCGCCGGCACCCACAATTGGTTGTTTTGACCTGGTGCCAGGACAATCGAAATCCACCGGCCGTAGGTCGAAGAATCAGATCGCAGGTCGACCGCCACGTCGAACAGGCTTCCAGCGAGGCAGCGGACGAGCTTGCCCTGCGCCTGCGGGTGGGTTTGGAAATGAAGCCCGCGAATTGTCCCCGCCCGTATGCTGAGCGATTGGTTGCCTTGGACGAATTCAATGCCAGGAGCATGTTCCTGGAAAAGATTCTCCCGGAAAATCTCGGAAAAATAACCTCGCTCATCTTCGATTTTCCGCGGAATTATTTCCAGCGGTCCATCAACCTCGAACGTGCGAAACTGCATTTATACCCCTGATCCAGATTGTTCTGGCCGCTTAGAGTTTTGGCCGCGACTTACAACAGCTGGATTATTGAGTGACTGCACGGGCGGTGGCGACCGGGACGAACAGCTGGCTCAACAAGGAGACAAACTTGGTAAGCTGGTTCGCACGGGCGTTGCCGACATAGAGAACGTCGCGATCGCGCATCAGGAAGCGCTGCGACAGAAGGTAAGTACCAGGCCGCATCATGTTGAGATGATAGACGACCGGCTCCTCGCTGCCGTCCGGTTTGGCCACGTAACGGAAGACGAAAATCGCACCGGCGTCCCCGGCGTTGGGGTTGGCGCCCCCCGCCAAGGCAACGGCCTCAGCAAGCGTCAGGTGCGACCGCGGGAAGCTGATCTCTTCGGCCTTATTGGGCGCCCCCAGGACGGAGAAACTCTGCGGCCGGCGGACGAGCGTAATCCGGTCGCCCGGCGCGATGACGAAGTCCTGCTGCGGTGAATCCAGCAGGTCGCTCAGCCGGATTTCGAAGCTCTGGCCGTCGCGCTGGACGCGAGCGACGGCGTCCTTGGCCTCGCCCCGATAACCACCCGCAAGTGCGATCGCATCAATCAAGGATTCGCGGTTGGTCGACAAGACCAGGCGTCCCGGCCTGGTGATTTCACCGGCCAGGATAATGCTGTTGCTGATGGATTGCTCGATCGAGACAATGACCTGCGGGTCCTGCGACATGCCGCGCAGGCCATTCTGGATCATGGTTTGAAGCTCGGCAGCCGTATGGCCCGCCGCGCGCAGCCGCCCGACAAACGGTACCTTGATATAGCCATAGTCGTCGACCCGCACCGACGGCAGTCGTTCCGCGCTCGAACTGGTATCGATCCCCGAGCTTCCGGCCGCGGCTGCCGTTCTAAGCGCGGTGCCGAACAGCGAAACCCCGGCTTCGTAAATGCTGATGTTGACGACGTCCCCGGGCCCGAGAAGATCGGTCGGCCGCGGCGGCAGAGTTCGTCAGTCCCGAAGCAGGCGTGGCAGGCGCTCCCGGCAATGCCGCGGCTTCGGCGACTTCAACCAGGGTGAACGGATATTGGCCGTTCTTTCCGTCCGATGCTTGGCGGATTTCAACGCCCGTGGGGCCACTCGACGGCAAAGTGGAACAGCCGGCCAGCGACAATGCGGGAAAAAGCATGCAAACGGCGCCGCGAAACGAGCGGTTCCGCAACGGAACGCGAGAAATCGACATCAATTGAGAACCTTGGAGACGGTCAGTTAAACCCCCGGCGCCTTATCATTCCTGCGGAACAGAAAGCAACGCGCCGCCAACCAGCGTGGGTGGCGCGGGCCGGAATGCTATTGTAGGCCCCGTCTGAACCTAACCCTAATGTTTTATGCGGGCTTTTGGCGCGCGAGCCAGTTGATTGTTCAAGCCGTGACCTTTTGGGAACTGTTCTTTCACGTAGTCTATGACAGGCCCGTTAAGGCGCTGACCGCGGCCTATTGGCACGTTACGAGGCGCAGGGTCCGCGCGGCCAATTGCCTTCGCGTGGCGAGCGCTGATCTTCCATTCGCCTACGAGCTTTGGATCCGGAACAACGAAGACGATCGGCGGCTGGCCGAAAAAGCGCGCCGACTTACTGCTGGCTGGGACTGGCGACCTCGCTTCACGGTCGTGCTCCATGGTGTTGCCAGCGACACCACGGAGGACGTCGACCGCTCATCGCGTTCTGTCGTCGAGCAGATTTATCCATGTTGGAATTTAATCGAGGACCCCGTCGATCCGATAGTCAAAGCCGCCGCGAGTGATAGCGACTATCTGGTGCCGCTGCGGATAGGCGACGCGCTGTCGTGCAGCGCGCTTTTCCGACTGGCCGAAGCAGCTCGAACGAACCCAAATGCAGTGATCCTCTATGGTGATCAGGACGCGCTCGACCAATCGGGCCAGCGTTCCCGGCCCTGGTTCAAGCCGCGCTGGAACCGGGAGATGTTCATCGCGCAGGATTACCTGTCGTCGGCGATGGCGATCGACATGGCAATGGTGCGGGATGCCGTCCCGCCAGCGCGAAATGTCGAGGAGCTCGCCATTGAGGCGAGTTGGACGAGCCGGCAGATCATCCACTTGCCGCATATTCTGTGCCACGTGGCTGGCGCGGGCGAAGAGCAAAAATCCCGGGTTCCGGTCATCATCAGGAAGCTGCAGTCGCTCGGCGCGACGTGCGTCGAAGGACCATTCGGGACTATCAAGGTCGAATGGCCGCTTCCGGCGAAGCTGCCGTTGGTATCCATTATCTTGCCGACTAAGGATAAGGTCGACCTGCTGAGGCCTTGCGTAGACAGCGTGCTCACTCGAACGGACTATGAAGCGTTCGAGATTTTGATTGTGGACAATGCCAGCGTCGAGAAGCGAACGGCAGATTACCTCGGAGACCTAAGGAGCAATCCAAAAGTCCGCGTGCTTTCCTATCCGGGCACATACAACTTCTCGGCAATCAACAATAGTGCTGCCCGTGCAGCGCGTGGCGATTATCTCTGCCTGCTGAACAACGACACCGAAGTCCTGAACCCCGAATGGCTGACCGAACTGATGCGCTACGCTGTCAGAGAGGAGATCGGCGCAGCGGGCGCCAAGCTGCTCTACGAGGACGGGACCATTCAACACGCAGGCGTTGTCGTGGGGATTGGCGAGGCGGCCGGACATGCACATCGTTTCCTGCCCGCCACCGAACCGGGTTATTTCCGCCAGCCTCACGTCGCCCAATATGTCAGCGCGGTGACTGCGGCCTGTCTGGTGGTCGAGAAAAGGAAGTTTGAAACCGTAGGTGGCCTCGATGAGGCCGAGCTCGCAATTGCCTTCAACGACGTCGATTTCTGCTTAAAGCTAGAGAAGGCCGGATGGCGAAACGTGTACGTTCCGCATGCCGTCCTCGTGCATCACGAGTTAAAGTCGCGGGGAAATGATGCCTCGCCGCTAAACATTGAGCGTTATCGGCGCGAACTCAAGGTTCTGCAGGAGCGATGGGGCACGAAGACCTACGCCGATCCCCTACACAACCCCAATCTCGATCGCTCCAATGAAACATTCGTCATGCGCCTGTGAAAGGCGCTGCATTGTCACGTTCGAGTGCGTCCCCGTGGAAATAGACTGCGCCTGTCGGCGAGCCTCAATCTGCCCTATGTAGCCCAGGTCAAGATCATTGCTGTAAGCCGTCGTTGAGCCCAGATGTCAACGACTTAGGGACTTGAAGAATCGCCTGCTGACCCGCTACCCACAGGGCCGAAAGGCCCCTGATGCAATGTTGCATATGTGGGGCCGGTCCATAATGTGCGGTCCCCACACAAGGGTCCAGCATCGATACTTACGGCGCGATGTTGGCAATGCGAATGAGCGGAGAGGTAAGATAAGCCATGCATGATTCCGCAATGCGCATTGGCGAGCTGGTTATTCAGACCTACTGCGACGTGCCAAAGGCGCGGATCCTTGAGATAGGCTCGATGGATGTAAACGGCAGCCTCCGCGATTTCGCCGAGCCTACGACGCATTACGTCGGCGTGGACCTCGAGGAGGGTCCTGCGGTCGATGTCGTCGTCAAAGCGGGCGAGAAACTTCCGTTCGATGACTCTCAGCTTTGATCTTATCATGGCATCATCCGCGTTCGAGCATGATGCTCGGTTCTGGGACACGTTCATCGAAATGTGCCGGGTCGCACGCCCTGGGGGTCATGTTTACGTGAATGCGCCGTCTAATGGCGGAGTCCATCGCTATCCATTGGATTGTTGGCGTTTCTACCCCGACGCCGGCCTAGCTCTGGTGGAATATGCTGGAGACCGCCAAGTACAGGTCGAACTCGTTGAAAGTTTCGTAGGCAAAAGATACACAGATTCATGGGATGGCTGGAACGATTTTGTAGCGATTTTCAGACGGGGCCCAAGCAAGGCTCCCCTCAATAAGAACTTCGTTTACAAGAAATATCCTTCGTACAACGCTAGAACATGGAACTCGTCCGGTATGGATTTCGAGACATCGATTACTGAAGATATGCAGCTTGGAAGGGATCTACGGCAACAGGTTGCCGAGCAACATGGCACGGTCGAGACGCTTCGAAGCGCATCCGCGAGCCTTGAGCAACAAGTTCAGGCACTATCAAACGCCATGCAAGCTCAAGCGGATACCTTTGCCCGATTGGAAAGAGAGCGCGCTGAAGCAGAAAGAATCAAGGTTAAGCTGACTGACGAACTTCGGATTTCGCAAGCCGAAGCCGCTCAACTGCGCTCGGCATCTGCCAGTCTCGAGCAACAGGTTCAGGCCCTTTCGAGCTCGCTTCAGGCCCAGACGCACGCCTTCGCCCGGATCCAGGAGCGCGACTTGGGAGCGATCAAAACGTTGGAAGCCGATCTGGCCAGACTTCGCGCCGATCATGCGCGGCACGTTGAACAGACATCCGCTGAGCTTGCGCAGTTGCGAAACCGCGAGATGGCACTCGATGCGGCGCTCAAGAGTGAAAGTGCCCAGCACGACCGTGACCGTAAAGGAATGGAGTGGCTGCGCGCGCTCCATATCACGATGGCCGGCAGACCGGTGTGGTGGTCACTGCTGCCGACGCAATCCCGGCACGCTCGGGAGTATCAGATGCTGCGTGGTGTCGGTCTCTTCGATGATCAATCCTATCTTGCACGCTATCCCGACGTGGTAGCCGAACAAATGGATCCGCTTGACCATTATGTTGCTCACGGGATGTGCGAGGGCCGAGAGCGCGCCTGACGCTGCTGCGATACCGACAGTCTGGATTCCCCTCTAATTTGCCCGCACGGGCCCTCACCTTCGAAAGCGTTGATCGATATGCCCCTCCTCCGGAAACATAACCCGATGCGGAACCTTCAGGCCGCCGCTGAAATCGTTCGCACGTCGGAATTTTTCGACCCCGATTGGTATGTCACCCAAAATGCCGGCGGATTGAAGGTCGTCGGAGACGCAGCGCTTCACTATGTTCGCTATGGCCGTCGTTACGGCTTCGAGCCGGGTCCGCGCTTTTCCGGTCAACGATACCTTGAACGATATCCCGATGTCGCTGCCCACGACATGGATCCGCTCGTCCATTATCTTCGCTACGGTCGCTATGAGAACCGAGTGATTACCGGCAAGGATATCCGGAGAGGTTCTCAGCCGGCGGCCACACACAGGACACCCGCCGCCTCCACAGCAACGCAGTCGCCGGGCCGCGCATCAATGCAAGCGCCGGCCGTTCAGTCGTCACCCGCTCCCTCCCGCAAATTGGGCCGGAAGGGACTTCGCGAGCAGGCGGAGCTAGTCCGGAATTCGAAGCTTTTCGACGAAACCTGGTATGTCGACACTCACCTGGAAGGCGTTAGCCCCGCCGATGCGATCGTCCACTACCTCACCACTGGGATCGCCCGGGGATTCGACCCAGGCCCGTCGTTCTCGAACCGTCGCTATCTCGCGGCGTATCCGGATGTCGCCAAGGAGGACATCGACCCGCTGATTCACTACGTTCTTCACGGGAAGCAGGAGGGTCGCATCGCCTATGCAGTGCCGGTGAGCGAGATGCGCCGCCAAGTGCCTGCGACTCCAGCACGGCGGCCGGCCAGCACGCCTCTGTCGACCACAGCTGCTTCGGGTCCGGCGGAGACGATCACGACTCCGATCGTCACCGGTTCGCCAAGCATTCTGTTTGTATCTGGAGAGCCCGATACACCGGGCAATTTTTACCGCGTGATCAACTACGTGGATGCAGCCAAAGCCAATGGCTGGCGCGCCGATTGGGTTCGCGGAGATCAATTGGCCGATCGCATCGCGGAGGTCAGCGATTTCGACGTGCTTGTCATTTGGCGAATGCCGTGGAACGCGCACCTTCAAGAGGCGGTCGCGATCATGCGGTCATACGGGCGAACGGTTGCGTTCGATTGCGACGACCTTATGACGGAGCCGCGGCTCGCGACATTTCACTTCATCGACGGCATTCGCTCAAACCGTCTGACTGAACAGATGGTGCACGACCATTTCTCGCTCATCAGGCAAACGATGCTTGCCGCCGACGTGTGCTTCACCACGACAGACCAACTGGCCTTCCACATGCGGTGGAGCGACAAGGCGACCTTCGTGAACCCCAACGGGTTCACGCAGTTCACGCACGATCTTTCACGCCGTTCGGCGCGGGAGTGGGCAAACCAGCGCGATGGGCTAGTGCGGATCGGCTATGCTGGAGGTTCTCGAACGCACCAGAAGGACCTCGCCGTTGCGATCGGCGGGATAAGTCGCATTTTGAGGGAGCATCCCGAATGCCGGCTCGTCCTGTTCCGCTCACCTGTCGACCAGGAACCGCTCGTCGATGTCGAAGAATTCCCGGACCTCGATGGGCTCCACGACCAGATCGAATGGCGGCCGCTCCAGCCGCTCAAGAATCTTCCGACCGAAAAGGCGCGCTTCGACATCAACCTGGCGCCGCTCGAAGTCGGAAACCCATTTTGCGAGGCCAAGAGCCAGCTCAAGTTTTTCGAGGCAGCACTGGTCGATTGCCCGACCGTTGCCTCGCCCACGGGCCCATTCCGCGATTGCATTTCGCACGGCAAGACCGGTTTCCTCGCGGCCAGCGGCGATGACTGGTATTCCTGCCTGAAGGAGCTCGTAACCAATGCCGATCTCCGGAACCGGGTCGGGCGCAATGCCTATGTCTCTGCGCTCGCATATTTCGGTCCAAGGCGACGCGCGCTCCAGTTCGGCTGCGTGCTCGACCAGCTTCGGGGAGGATCAGCGGCTGCTCGCGGCTTCGCACTAAGCACCAACCTACCGCGCATGCACCCTGCGCTTCCGGCCGTTTACCCGTACGACACGGTGTTTGAGGCTAACAAGGGCGGCCAGGCGGAAGTGGCCGTTGTAATTCCTCTTTACAACTATGGCTCGGTCGTCGTGGAAGCTCTCGATTCCGTCCGCGATCAAACGCTCGTTAGCCTGGATCTGATCATCGTCGATGACTGTTCGCCGGACAATTCGCTCAAGGTAGCGCTTAGTTGGGCAAAGCGTAACGCAGATCGCTTCAACCGCATCGCCGTCTTGAAAAATCGGGCCAACTACAAGCTCGGACTTTGCCGCAATTCGGGGTTCGATGCGGCCGACGCTCCCTACATCATGCAGCTCGATGCCGATAATCATCTTCTTCCCGAGTGCTGCGAGAAGCTGCTTGCTGCAATCAAGGAACGCGGCGCGGCCTTCGTCTATCCGACAATCCAGCAGTTCGGTGCGTCAACAAGACAAATCTCCAATACGCCATACCGACCGCAACGTTTCGCTGCGGGAAACTATGTCGACGCTATGGCAATGGTCTCCAAGGAAGCGTGGACGATGGTTGGTGGCTACCACCATGTGCGTCACGGCTGGGAAGACTATGATCTTTGGGCGCGACTGGCGGAAATTGGGCTCGCTGGTGAATGGCTGCCCGAAACATTGGCGGAATATCGCGTGCACGCGACGTCGATGATGAAGAGTCAGACTTTAGTGGATACGAACTATCGCGAACTGCACCGCGACTTCTCCTCGCGACACCCGTGGGTTGCGCTGGTTGACGTTGAGACGCGACGTTATCCGATCAACGGCGACCCGCGTCTCACCGATCCAGGCGATCGGACGCGGCTCGACGATCTGCTTCCAATCCTGCGCTGCCCGGTCACCGGGCAGAAGCTGGCGTACGACGAAGCGCGAACCGGATTGGTCAGCCAGGACGGTTTGGCGCGCTGGCCGCTGAAGGAGGGGCGCCCTTGCCTCTCACAGGACCTGTCCGATCCGCAGGTCATGCCGGAAGGCCATATCAGCAACGAACTTCCGGAAGAGGCATTGGAAGTGATTCGCGAAACGACGGGCTGGGTG
This sequence comes from uncultured Pseudomonadota bacterium, assembly GCA_963748685.1. GTDB lineage: Bacteria > Pseudomonadota > Alphaproteobacteria > Sphingomonadales > Sphingomonadaceae > Sphingomicrobium. The sequence goes on from CAVVKB010000005.1 coordinate 266,819, forward strand.
CTTAACCTCAGCGCCGGCGGTTCACGACAAAAATTCGATCATGTCGTCGAAATGGAATATGCGGTGTTTCGGCACACCGATATCGTCGGGGACGCCCATCACCTGCCGTTCGACGACAATTGCTTCGATTCGGTCGTGGTGATGAACGCGTTTGAACATTATCACGACCCAAGGCGGGTCGCAGATGAGTTATTCCGCGTGCTCAAGCCAGGCGGGCGCATTCATATCCGCACCGCATTCCTGCAGCCGCTTCATGAGAAGCCCTATCACTTCTACAACTGCACTCGCTACGGCATGGAGCGCTGGTTCGAAGCGTTCGAAACCGAAGTGATGCATGTCTCGACCAATTTCTGTCCTAACCACACCCTCGCGTGGGTAGCGTCCGAAGCCGAGGCGTCGCTGCGCACGGATGTCTCGGACAAGGCGGCCGAAGATTTCTTGTCAACACCCATTGCGCAGCTCGTGGAGATCTGGCGCGATCCAGCCACGCGAGACACGCCCCTTTGGACTGATTTCGAGCGGCTTTCTCAGGAAAAGCAGGAAATTATCGCTGCCGGCTTCGAACTGTTTGGAAAACGACCGCCCGACCTCCCGAAGCTCTGAAAGTCAGAACGTGTTGATCCACTAGGCCTAGATCCTCTCCAATTAATGACAGGTGTGTTGTGAAAAGCAGCTTTCAGCCCGAATTCGATCCCGGGTATTAAACAGAGCTCGTTACCCTGAACTCGCCCTAACAAGCGACCTCGAAGCCGAGGCACACTTTCGTGACCATGGCGCAGCTGCGGGCCTCGAAGGCTCGCCGCTCGCCCTCCGAGAAGAATTCCTGAAGCAGGTAGTCGGGCGTGCGGAAGGAGAGGCTCTCGAAATTGGGCCGTCCTGGGCGCCGATTTTGCGCGGGTCTCACGCATCTTATCTCGACGTTTTCGATGCAGGCGAACTTCGTTCGCGTGCCACAAAGAACGGCGCGGATCCGGATTCTTGTCCTGAAGTCATCGATTATGTCGGCGATATAGCGACCCGGTCGCGAGCGCGAGCGGCAACGCGGTCGGCCTGACGACCGTGAAGATCCCGGTCGTGGATCTCTCGCCAGGGCAGTACGAGTACGCGTTACGCGCGTTCAAGTGCGGCAAGCCCGGGACGGCGGAGACGCGGTTCAGCACTGCATTCGCGTTCGGCTCGGCAGACGTGAAGGCGAAGCAGTTGCCGACGCTCGAGCCGGTCGTCCCGTGATCCGCGTCGTCGCAACCGCCGTCGCGGTGGCGCTGGTCAGCGTGGGTTCGTCGTCGGCGGCGAAGCCGAAGGAGACGCCGCTCCATCCGTACTTCACGGCGGTGTTCTCGACGACGTCGTACTCGCCCGGGACCGTCGCGATCCTCAAGGTGATCACGCCGGTGCACGACCTCGACCTGCAGGTGCTGCGCGCCGGCGCCGAGCGCGCGTGGTCGAGCGTCGGCAAGCCGTGGGGGCCGGTGCAGCACATCCGTTTCCGGCACACCGGCGCGAACCTCGTCCGTGTTCGGCTCGGCGCGTGGACCAGCGGCCTGTACTTCGCGCGTCTCACGACCACAACCGGTGACGAGGCGACGTTCGCGCCGTTCATCCTGCGTCCCGACGTGTGGGGGAGAAGCCGCGTGGCCGTCGTGCTTCCGACGTACAGCTGGCAGGCCTACAACTTCTTCGACGAGGTGCGAAGGACGGGCACGGTTGACTCGTGGTACGTCGACCACTCGCCGGCAGCAGCGTCCAGCTCGGGCGCCCGTTCCTCGACGCAGGGGAAGCCGCCGCACTACCGCACACAGCAGCGCGGTTTCCTTCGCTTCCTCGTGCACGCGGGCCACCAGGCCGACTACATCAGCGACGAGGATCTCGAGAAGGTCGCGACGGCGACGACCTCGCGCAGCGCTACGACCTGATCATCTTCTCGGGGCACGAGGAGTACGTGACGCAGCACATCTACGACGTCACGCAGCGCTACCGCGACCTCGGCGGGAACCTCGCGTTCCTGTCGGCCGACAACTTCTTCTGGCGTGTCGATCGCGACCGGCTCGATCGCATCTGGCGCGTGAAGCTGTGGCGCGACCTCGGACGTCCGGAGGCCGCGTTGATCGGCGTGCAGTACAGCGGCAACGACCGCGGTGGGCACGCGCAGCCGTACGTGATCCAGAACCGCGAGACGGCGTCGTGGCTCTTCAACGGGCTCGACATCCCGGACGGCGCGACGCTCGGGACGGTGAAGTACGGGATCGAGTTCGACAAGACCGCGCCCGAGTCGCCGCCGGGCACCGAGGTGCTCGCGAGCGTCGATCCGGGGCTCAAGGGCGGTGCGGTGATCGGGCAGATGACCTACTACGAGCTGAACGGCGCCAAGGTGTTCGCCGCGGGGACGCTGGGGTTCGGGGGTTCGGACAACCCGCTCGCGGCGGTGCTGTTCAAGAATCTCTGGAACCACCTCGTCGTTCCCTAACAAGCGTTTCGTAGCCTTGCGCGGCATGAGGCTGGCGGTGCTCGTCGCGGTCGGGGCTCTCGGTGTCGTGGGGCACCGCGTTCGGCGGCGCGAAGGTCGACCTGCGGGTCGTCGGGACGGAGGTGCCGCCGATCTCGTCGACGCGCGGCACGTTCGTCGGCGCATCGCAGGGCCCGGTCGGCGCGTGGCGGATCTCGATCCGGCACGCGGCGCTGAGCACCGGCCCGACGGTCGCGGTCACGGGCGGCTCGCTCCTGATCGGCCTGCGAACCGGCACAGCGCTCCGCTCGTCGGTGACCGGCGGCTCGGTCTCGGTCACGAGCCGGGGCTCGCACTGCACGACCCAGGTCTATGCCGTCCACGTCCAGCTCGCCGACGGCACGTTCGACGGAACGCTGCAGCACCACCGGCGCTCGCTGTTCGGCCGCTGCCTGATCTACGCGGCGACTATCAACGGCCACGCCGTCCTGCAAGCCGGCTAGCGCCGGTTTCACACAATCGGCGCAAAAAGCGTCGGACGAATGTCGGACGAACGTCAGACGAACGTCGGACGCAAGCGTCAGACGACGCTCTGACGCACCGTACTGCAGCATTCGCTAAATTAAGCAGATGCCGAAGATCGAGTCGGTCGACGAGGCGCTGCGGGCGATGGCCGATCCGAGCCGGCGGCGCATCCTGACGCTCGTGCAGAGCGACGAGCGCACGGCCGGCCAGATCGCGGCCGAGTTGACGTCAGTGGCCGGCCGTCTCGCAGCACCTGCGTGTGCTGAAGGGCGCCGGGCTGATCGCCGAGCGCCGCGCGGGCACGGGCGCTACTACCGCGCGCGCCCCAAGGCCTCGCCGGCGTGCGTGAGTTCCTCGACGGGTTCTGGGACGAGAAGCTCGAAAGGCTGAAGCGGGAGGTCGAACGTGGGTGAGGTGGTCAGGAGATCTGGATCGACGCGCCGCCGGAGACGGTGTACCGGTACCTCGTCGAGCGCGAGCTGACGGCGCGCTGGTGGGCGACGAGTCGTGGAACGAGCCGCACGGGTGGGGTGTACCGTGTGAAAGTGCGCGGCGATCTCGTGCGCGGCGAGTTCGTGGAGGTCGAGCCGGGCCGCCGCGTCGTCTACACGTGGGGCTGGGAAGGGGCCGACCAGGTCCACGCGCCCGGAACGACGACCGTCGAGTGGACCTCGAGCCGGCGACGGCGGGACGCGCGTCCGCCTGCTCCACACCGGGCTGACCGACGAAGGGGCGGCAAGCACGGAGAGGGCTGGGGCCAGTTCCTGCCCGTGCTCGCGAAGGCGGCGGCAGCATGAACTGGCCGAACGAGTCCGCGAAGTACCGCGAAGCACGCGAGAAGCTGCTGCAAGCGGAAGTCGAGCTCCGCCGCCTCGAGGAGTCGGTGGCGGCGCAGCGCCGCGCGCTGCCGGCGGGGCGGCGAGGTGACCGGCGACTATGTCTTCGACTCGCCGACCGGGCCGAAGCGGATCGCGGAGCTCTTCGCCACCGGCAAGGACACGCTCTACCTCTACAACTTCATGTTCCTCCCGACTCGACGACGGGAACTCCGATCGGGTCGCCCGTGCCCGGCGTGCACCTCGATCATCGACGCGATGGACGGCGCGTTCCGCCACCTCCTCGACCGCGTCGACGTCGCGATCGTCGCCAAGGCGCCGCTCGACCGGTTCGCGCGCGTGGGGGACGGAGCGTGGCTGGCGGTTCGCGCCGCTCTACTCGTCGGCCGGCACGACCTGGAACCACGACTACCACGCCGAGTCGGACGAACGCGGGCAGCTCCCGGTCGCCCACGTCTTCACCCGCGAGGGCGAGACGGTGCGCCACCGCTGGAGCTCCGAGCTCCTCTGGGGCCGAGTCGAAGGCCGGGCGAGCACCCGCGCCACGTCGACTACTTCCCTGGCCGCTCTGGAAGGTGCTCGACCTGATCCCGGCGGGACGCGGCACCGACTGGCATCCGCAGTACTCCTACAGCGATACTTGAGGCCGTTGTCGAGAGGAGGGAGTGATGGCCTGGAGCCTGCAAGGGCAGCTACGTCGAGACCTGCTCGCTCTATCTCGATCTGCCCCGGCAATGCGACCTTCGACCACGGCGCGACGTACGACTACTGCCGCGTCGTGCTCGTGTTCTCGATCAAGGACGGTGAGATCGACGGCACCGACGTGTCCGGCCTGAACGTCGCCGCGATCGCCGACACGCCCAAGGTGATGACCGACGGGAACTGGAAGCTCGG